>CAZMCF010000008.1:0-64705 GCA_964564935.1 uncultured Anaerolinea sp.
GCCGTGTCCCTGTCCGATCTCAATATCTTACTGTGTATTTATCATACAAGGGGCGAAGCATCCGTAATGAAGAAGGGCACAAGCCACTATCGATCCGAGGATGCTTCGCCCCTACCAAAGGGAACGATAAGAGGATCCCTGGGTGCAATTATTCAAAACTATAAATCTACTACTGCACGCCAAATCAATCGACTGCGTTCTACGCCCGGAAAACCGGTCTGGCAGCGAAATTATTACGAACGCATCATACGAAATGATTTGGAGATGAGACGGATTCATGATTACATAATCGCCAATCCGGTAAATTGGTCTACTGACCCCGACAATCTAGTAAGGGCGAAGCATCCGCGGTGAAGACGGAGGCAATTCTAGGTCAATCCGCGGATGCTTCGCCCTTATGGGCGCATTCCGCGCACAGGCCGAACAGCACCAGGTGATTGGTGGCGATCTTGAAATCATGGCTGCGCTCGACCGCGTCGAAGAACGCCTGCACTTCCTCGTGCTCCAGGGTGATCACCCGCCGGCACACCTGGCAGACCAGGTGGTGGTGGATGCCCTCCTGCAGAATTTCATATACCGCCGCGCCGGTACCCATATCTGAGATCGAAATTACGCCCGCATTTGCCATCCGTTCCAGCGCCCGGTAGACCGTCGAAGGATTGACTGCCGGCAGCTTGGCGCGGATGCGCTCGTAAATCTCGCTGGCGGTCAGGTGGGCGGGGGCGTCCACCGTCAACGTCTCCAGGATCGCCGTCTGCACGGATGAAGCTCTCATGCCAATTCCTTTCACCTTATAATTGCAAATTGTTGCAAATGCAAATCTTTGCCTTTATAATTCATAGCATAAGTCTGTGCACATCTTATTCTATCAAACCTTCACAAAAACGAAGCTTTCCCGCTCGACCTGACCTCATCTGACTGGAGGAGCCATGCTGTTTTCACCCGAGCCCATGCACATCCCGGATGGTTTCCTCTCCCTACCGCTGGCGCTCGTCCTTTGGCTGATCTCGGCTGCCTTTATCGCCGCTGCCCTGCGCCGGGTCGAACGCGACCTGGACGAGCGCGCCCTCCCGCTGATGGGCGTGCTGGCCGCGGCGATCTTTGCCGGACAGATGCTCAACTTCGCCGTCGCCGGCGGCACCTCCGGTCACCTGATCGGCGCGGCTCTGGCGACCGTCCTGCTTGGACCCTGGCCGGCCATGCTGGTGATGACCAGCGTGGTTGTCGTCCAGGCTCTGATCTTCCAGGACGGCGGACTGCTGGCCCTGGGCGCAAACATGTTCAACATGGCCGTGATTGGCGTTCTGGTTGCCTACGCCGTTCAGCGACTGTTCCAGCATCTGGCCGGCGGGAAACGCTGGGCGCTCGTCGCCGGCGGATTCGCCGCCGCCTGGAGCTCCACCGTGGCCGCGGCCCTCGCCTGCGGCTTGCAGCTGGCCATCTCCGGGCTTTCCCCGGCCAACCTGGCTGTGCCGGCCATGGGCGCCGTCCACGTCTTGATCGGGATCGGCGAAGGGCTGATCACTGCTGGCGCGCTGGCCTTCCTCTCCGCTGCCCGCCGCGACCTCGTCGCCGCTCCGCCGGGCAGTCAGAGGGCCGACCGCCCGGTCTGGGTCGGGGGGATGCTGCTGGCTTTCGGGCTGGCGGTCGCCTCGCCGCTGGCTTCCACCCACCCCGACGGGCTGGAGTGGGTGGCCGAACGGCAGCGTTTCCTCGCCGCTGCCCGCTCGCCGCTCTATCAGTTGATCCCGGATTATCTCCTGCCGGGGATTGAAAACGAAGCCCTGGCGACCATCCTGGCCGGGGTGATCGGCCTGCTGCTGGTCGCGGCTGTCAGCCTGCTCCTCGCCCGCGGCCGCCGCCGGGCCGGAAAAACCGGTCAGGCGTGAGCTCCATTAATCTCGACCCCTACCGCCAGGGGGCCAGCCTCCTCCACCGGGCGGATGCCCGCCTGAAACTGCTCCTGACGATTGGGTTCATTCTTACCGTTGCCCTGCTGCCCGACGGCGCCTGGGCAGTTTTGCTGATCCTGCTCTCGCTGGCGCTCAGCGCGGGGCTTATCGCGCGGGTTGGCTTGACCCGCCTGCTGTGCCGCTCGCTGCTGGCCCTGCCCTTCCTGCTGGCGGCTTTGCCGGTCCTCTTCAGCCTGCCCGGCCAGCCTTTGTTCCGTTTTTCGTTATTGGGCAGCGAGCTTACCCTCAGCCAGCCCGGTCTGGAACGCTTTTTGACCATTGCGCTCAAATCCTGGCTCTCCATCCTGGCCGCGCTGATCTTCACCGCCACGACGCCCGTCCCGCGCGTGCTGGAAGCGATGCGCATGCTGCGCGTTCCGCGCCTGCTGGTGGCGGTGATCGGCCTGATGGCGCGCTATCTGACTGTGATGGTCGATGCCGCCGGGCGGCTACTTCGCGCCCGCGATTCGCGCAGCGCTGCTCCTCCGCGCCCCGGGCTGCGCGGCGGAGGACGCCTGGCCTGGCGCGCCCGGGTTGCCGGCGGGATGGCCGGCAGCCTCCTGCTGCGCTCCATCGAGCGCAGCGAACGGGTCTACGCAGCCATGCTCTCGCGGGGCTACGACGGCGAGGTGCGCAGCCAGCCCTCCAGATCGCTGGATGCCGGCGCCTGGCTGGCTCTGATCAGCGGGTTGACGCTCTACGCCGGTCTTGTTCTGCTTGCCTGGCTGATTGCCGGCTGAGGAGTCCCTGTGGAGCCCGCAATCGAGATCGCCAACCTCTCCTTCACTTACCCGGACGGACAGCCAGCCCTGAGGGATGTCTCGCTGCGGATCATGCCCGGCGAGCGCCTGGCCCTGGTTGGGCCGAACGGTGCGGGCAAGTCCACCCTGCTGCTCCATCTCAACGGCATCCTGCGCGGGGAGGGCCAGGTTTGTATCTGCGGGCTGCCTTGCAGCAGAGAAAATTTCAAGCGCATCCGCGCCCTGGTCGGTCTGTTGTTCCAGTCGCCGGATGACCAGCTCTTTTCACCGACTGTCTATGAAGATGTCGCCTACGGTCCGATCTATCAAGGTTTGCCCGAGGGCGAAGTGTCCGAACGGGTCGAGTCTGCGCTGGGTGCGGTCGGCATGACGGCGGCCGCGCAGCGGATGCCCTACCACCTCAGCCTGGGGGAGAAGAAACGCATCGCCCTGGCCAGCGTGCTCGCCATGCAGCCGCGGATTCTGGCATTCGACGAGCCCTCCGCCGGTCTGGATCCGCGCGGCAGGCGCGAGCTGATCGAGCTGCTCGTTTCTCTGCCGCAGACCTTGCTGGTCGCTGCGCATGACCTGGCCCTGGTCCGCGCTGCCACGACCCGCACGGTGATCCTCGACGGCGGGCGGGTGGTAGCCGACGGACCGACCGAGGAAATTCTGGCGGATGAAACCCTGCTGGAAGCCCACGGGCTGCGCTAGATGGCGCGATCCTTGCATATTTGTAGGGTGGTTGTAAAGATCGCGGCGGTTTAATCCGATCTGATCTGGCTATACTGAGGATATCCTGATGAGCCGCTCGCCTGGACAGGACGGTTGGCGTCCCTGCCCTGCAGCGGCCGGAGGCTGGCGCTTGCAACGCGACTGGGTTCAATATAATTCGATCAACCGCCTGACGGTTCTGCTGCTGATCATGCTGGCCTTCAGCGGGCTGGTGTTCCTCCTGCTCGCCCCCGAGCGGCTGGCGATCCGCGGGATCCAGCGCCTGGCTATTTCGCTGCATTCCCAGCTTCAGGCTGATTACAGCCCCGACCTGCATGCCATCCCCCTTCCGCCGGTCGACCTTTCCCTGGTCAGCGAAGCCCTCGAGGACCGCAATAATATCTCCACCCCGCCGGATATCTTCAGCATTCTGAACACCCCGGTACCGCTCGTCACGCCCCTGCCGGCGGCAGTCCTGCCAACTTTCGTCCTCTTTCCGACCATTCCTGGCCCTGGGCCGTCGGCTACCGTCAGTCCCAACCCACCCGGCGTTACTCCGACCATAACGCTCTCCCCAACCAGGTCGGTTACTCCTACCGGAACCCCGATCCCGACCACGACCAACACGCCGACCAGCCCCGCCAATCCCCCCACTCCTTCACCCACCACGCTGCCGACTGTCACGTCAACCCCGCCGACGCCGCCAACTGCTACGGGAGCGGGTTATCCAGCCCAACCGACCGCCACCCTGCAGCCTACATCGACATCGACGTACCCAATCAATACGCCAAATCCCGGTCAATCACCAACGACCGAACCAACGGCAACCCCGATAACACCGGAACCGACCGCTTACCCGTAAATAAACACCACAGAACGAAAAGCAGATTGGTTTAGCGCTTATAATTTACTCATGCCCGCCGATCCGGTTGACCTCGCCTGGCACTTCCTCTCCGCCTTGATCGTCCTGGCATTGCCCGGAGCGGCCTGGCTGGCCTGGCTCCCCGGGGGCAAAGCCGATTTCTTTGAGCGCCTGGCCGACGCGGTCGGCCTTTCCATCGCCCTGACCGCGCTGTTCGGCCTGGCGGCGTTTTACCTCGACTTATCCTGGGTGGGCGAGGGGGTTCTCACCTGGACCGCTCTGGCCCTGCTGGTCGTCTTCCTGCTCGGGCTGCTGTTCCGCCTTCCCTCGCGCTCCGATGTCCTACGCCCGCGCCGCTGGCTGCGTCTGGCCGGCAGCCTGCTCGGACTGCTTCTCCTCATCGCCCTGGTTATCTGGCGGCTGGTTCAGGCCCGCAGCCTGACCCTGCCCGCCTGGGTCGATTCGGTCCATCACACCCTGATCGTCCGCCTGATTCTGGAAAGGGGCGGGCTGCCCGCCGCGCTTGACCCCTATATTCCTGTAAAATTTTCTTATCACTACGGCTTTCACCTGATTGCAGCCCTCTTTTCACTCTGGTCGCGCAGCCTGCCGCAGGAAACCTTGCTCTGGCTCGGGCAGGTGATCAACGCCCTCGTTGCGCTCTCGGTCTATCGACTGGGCAAGGCGCTCTGGCAGGATACCCGCCCGGCAGTATTGGCGGCTCTGCTGGTCGGCTTTGCCTTCCACATGCCGGCTTATTACCTGACCTGGGGGCGCTACACCCTGCTCACCGGATTGGTCGTCCTGCCCCTGGCGATGGCTGCCGCTGTCCAGGTTTCGAAAGGCTCGACCCGCGCCGGCGACTGGCTGCGCCTGGTTCTCTTGACCGCCGGAGTGGCTCTCTCGCATATCACCGCCCTACTTCTGCTCGGTTTATTCATGGCTCTGCTCCTGACATTCGGCCTGCTTACCCGGCTGGCCGGGCGCCGGCGGTCGCGCCCCCGGCCGGCTGGCAAAGAACCTGAACTTTTTCCCGAAGAGGCGACCGCGCATAGGCCCCTTCTGGACGGACTCTGGCAGCCTGCCTCGGCGGCGCTGCTCGGACTGGCGCTGGCGGCGCCCTGGCTGATCCGCGTCTGGGAGCAGTCGGGCCCGCAGGCCAACCTACGGGTGATCTCGCCGCTGGATGCCAGCCAGCTATCCTACGGCGAATACATCCTCTATCTGCTTGGTCCGCGCCACAACGAAATTCTTCTCATCTTAGCCGGGGCAGGGCTGATCGCTGCCCTGTTCAAGCGCTCAGCCCGCCTTCTGGCCGGCTGGGCGCTGCTGCTGGCCCTGCTCACCCTGCCCTGGGGAGTGCGCCTGGATCCATTCCGCCCCGATCACATGGCAATCGTGCTCTTCCTACCCGCCGCCCTGTTGATTGGCGATCTGGTTGACAGCGGACTGGGGCTGCTCGCCCGTCTGCGACTGGCCTGGCTGCGCCTGACCCTGCAGGGCGTGCTGACTCTGGCTCTGCTTGCCTTGACTGGCTGGGGCGCCTGGAACACCCGCGACGTGCTCAACCCCGTTACGATTTTCACCGACGCCGCCGACGTTGAGGCAATTACCTGGGTGGAAAGCAACACGCCCAAAGACGCCCGGTTTTTGATCAATACAGCTCTGTGGATGGGTTCCATCTACCGCGGAGTGGATGGGGGGTATTGGCTGCAGCCCGCCGCCGGACGGGATACGCTTTTGCCGCCGGTGTTTTACGCATACGGGAGCAAAGAATATGTGGAAAAGATCAACAACTGGGCGGAGCGCGCCAGCCGGCTGACTGCCTGCGACGCAGATTTCTGGTCGCTGGTCGAAGAGGCGGGAGCTACTTTCTTATACGTTCATCAAGGTCAGGGCAGCCTCCAGCCGGATTCCCTGGTAAATTGCCCGGGTCTGGTGCCTGTTTATCGCCGGGATGGGGTGTACATTTACGAGATTAATAAGTAGAATAGGCATCATTTATTGGTACGGTCGATTACCGGCCTGGGGCCTTGTGAAATTTGCCACCAGCCGTTCCCTGTGTTATACTAGCGACAATTTAGACCATCTAAGTTGACTTTGGAAGGTTAGCGATGATCGAGCAGTACTTGCCCCTGATAACCATCCTGGCCCTGGCGGTATTTGTCGGCTTCTTCGTCATCGCCCTCGGCACCATGTTTGGACCGCGCCGCCCGACCACGCGCAAAGCCGCGCCTTACGAATCGGGCATGGTGCCCTACGGCTCGGGCCGCCGCCGTGTCTCCGTCCGCTATTACCTGATCGCCGTGCTCTTCATCCTTTTCGACATTGAAGTGATCTTCGTGGTCGCTTGGGCAGTGGTCGTCCGCCGGTTAGGGGCGCTTGGCTTGATCGGTATGCTCATCTTTCTCGCAATTTTAGAGGTAGCTCACCTGTACGCGTGGAAGAAAGGAGCTCTGGAATGGGATTAGAACAAAAAACCGGAAATATGGGTGTGGTCACCACCACCCTTGAACAGGTCATCAACTGGTCGCGCACCTATTCGATGTGGCCGATGCTTTTCGGTCTGGCCTGCTGCGCGATCGAGATGATGGCGGCGCAGGCCTCGAACTATGACATGAGCCGTTTCGGCATGGAATTGATGCGGCCCAGCCCGCGCCAGTCGGATTTGATGATCGTCGCCGGGCGGGTGTCCCGCAAAATGGCTCCCGTCCTGCGCAAGCTCTACGACCAGATGCCTGATCCGAAATGGGTGATCGCCATGGGCGACTGCGCTTCCTGCGGCGGCGTGTTCAACAATTACGCCATCGTTCAGGGGGTGGACGAGGTGGTGCCGGTCGACATCTACGTGTCCGGCTGCCCGCCGCGCCCCGAGGGGCTGCTTCACGGGGTAATGACCCTTCACGAGAAGATCAAGCGCGAAAAATTGAAGGATTGGAATTAATCCCGGCCTGCGGAGCAAAATAGCTTATGAACGATCATTTGACCAAGGCTGTAGACGCGATCCAGACCCGTTTTGGAGCTGACGTTCACCACTACGCTGGCGAAGCGACTTTGATCGTCGGACCGGAGCACATTCTTGAGGTTGCCCAGACCCTCCGCGATGAATTTCAATTCGAGATGCTGGTCGATGAGACCGCGGTCGACTACTGGCCGCAGCAGGAACCCCGTTTCCATGTCGTCTACCAGCTCTACTCGCTCAGTCATAACACCCTGCTCCGCCTGCGCGTCCCGCTCGTCGGCAACGCTCCTCACATCGAAACGATGGAAAAGGTCTATCCCGTCGCCAACTGGAAGGAGCGCGAAATATGGGATATGTTCGGCATCCATTTCGACGGACATTCCGACCTGCGCCGCATCCTCATGCCGCACGACTGGCAGGGGCATCCCCTGCGCAAGGACTACCCCCTTGGCTATGAGGAAGTCCAGTTCACTTTCAACCAGCAGGCGGTTGATCAGCGTAAACCCTACGCTCAAGAGTAACCTCCGGAGGTCCGCGCATGCCCGACATTCGTGAAGTATCCGTAGACGAGCTCCGTCATCTGGTCAGCGACCGGGCGATGACCGGCGAAACCATGCTGCTCAACATGGGTCCGCAGCATCCCAGCACCCACGGCGTGCTGCGCCTGCTGCTGGAGCTGGATGGCGAGATCGTCCTCAACTGCATCCCCGATATCGGCTTTCTCCACACGGGCGTCGAAAAGAACATGGAGGCCAAGACCTACCAGAAGGCGGAGGTGATGACCGACCGCCTGGATTATCTCAACCCGCTGGGCAACAACCTGGTCTTCTGCCTGGCGGTTGAAAAACTGGTGGGTCTGGACGTGCCGGAGCGCGCGCAGGCGTTGCGGGTGATCCTGGCGGAGCTCCAGCGCATATCCTCCCATCTGGTCTGGATCGGCACCAGCTCGCTCGACCTGGCTGCCATGTCAGTCTTTCTCTACGCCATGCGCGAACGCGAGATGATCCTGAACATCTTCGAAATGGTCTCCGGTCAGCGGATGATGACCACGTACATCCGTCCCGGCGGGCTGTGGCGCGACGTACCCCCGGATTTCGAGCCGGCCGTGCGCGAGATTCTCGAGATCATCCCGCGGCGGGTAGATGAGTACGAGCGCATTCTCACCACCAACGAATTATTCATCGACCGCACCCAGGGGATTGGGGTGATCAACACCGAGCAGTGCCTGCAATACGCACTGACCGGGCCGGTCATCCGCGCCACCGGCCTGGCTCACGACCTGCGTAAGGTCCGCCCTTACAGCGGCTATGAGCAGTATACCTTCACCGTGCCCACTCAGACCACCGGAGACGTCTACGGCCGTTACCTGGTGCGGGTCGAGGAGATGCGCCAGTCGGTCAAGATCATCCGCCAGGCGCTGGATAAGCTTCCTGGCGGGCCGGTGCGCAGCAATAACCGCAAGTTTGTCCCCCCGCCGCGCTCGGAGATCGGGGTGAGCATGGAGGCGCTGATCCATCACTTCAAGCTGTGGACCGAGGGTTTCCTCGCGCCGGCCGAATACGTCTATGCCGCCATTGAAAGCCCGCGCGGCGAGCTTGGCGTCTACCTGGAGGGCGACGGCGGTCCCAAACCCTACCGGATCCACTACAACACGCCCTCCTTCGCCAATCTTCAGGCCATGCCGATCATGACCCGCAACCACTTCATCGCTGACGTGGTCGGGATCATCGGCAGCATTGATATCGTTTTGGGAGATGCCGACCGTTGAACGCCTTACTCGCTCAATACCCTGACGAGATCGCTAAAATTCTGGCCAATTATCCCCCCGAGCAGAAACGCTCGGCGGTGATGCCGCTGCTCCATCTGGCCCAGCGCGAAGCCGCTTACGTCAGCGCCCAGGCGCTCAAGGATATCGCTGAGATTTGCGAGATTTCGATCACCGAAGTGGCCTCGATCGTCGGTTTCTACAGCCTGTATTACGACCGGCCGCAGGGGCGCTACCACATTCAGGTTTGCACCGACCTGCCCTGCGCGCTGCGCGGCGCAGACCAATTCCTGGCCGGGCTGTGCGAACGGCTGGGGATGAAAGTCGGCGAGCCCTCGCCAGACGGGCTGTTTGTCATCGAAGAGGTCAAATGCCTGGCGGCCTGCCACCGCGCCCCGATGTTCCAGGTCCAGAGCGGCAGCGGCATCCACTACCATGAAAATCAGACGGTTGAAACTGCGCTTGCGGTGATCGAAGCCCTCCGCCAGCAGGCCCTCCAGGAGAAGGAGGTCCAGCCGTGAGTCAGTACATCTTGCTGCGCCACCGCGATACGCCCGGCATAGATCAGTTGGATGTCTATCGCCGCCACGGCGGCTTCGAAGCCTGGCGCAAGGCATTGACCTCCATGAAACCGGCTGAAGTGACCCAGGTGGTTAAGGATTCCGGCCTGCGCGGTCGAGGCGGAGCCGGGTTCCCGACCGGAATGAAGTGGTCCTTCTGCCCGGGTGACATCTGGCCGCATTACGTGGTCGCCAATGCCGACGAATCTGAGCCGGGTACCTTCAAAGACCGCGAGATCATGGAAGGCAACCCATTCCAGTTTCTGGAAGGGGTGATGCTCGCCTCCTACGCCGTCCTGGCCGAGCATGCCTACATCTACCTGCGCGGCGAGTTCTGGCAAATCGCCAGTCAACTTGAGGAAAAGATCGCCGGGCTTGAGGCCGCTGGTCTGCTCGGCGAGAAGATCCTCGGCAGCGATTTTTCTCTACGCCTGCACATTCATCTCGGCGCCGGGGCATACATCTGCGGCGAGGAGACCGCCCTGCTCGAGTCGATCGAGGGCAGGCTGGGCCAGCCGCGCCTGCGCCCGCCCTTCCCGGCTGTGGCCGGTCTGTTCGCAAAGCCGACCGTGATCAATAACGTCGAGACTCTGACCAATCTGCCGCCGATCATCCAGAACGGTGCCGCCTGGTATCGCGAGTTTGGCACAGAGAAAAGCCCGGGCGTAAAGATATTCTCCCTCTCCGGCTGCGTCAACAGGCCAGGCAACTACGAATTGCCCCTGGCGACAACGTTCCGCGAACTGATCTACGAGCACGGCGGCGGCATCCCCGAGGGCCGCAGGATCAAGGCGATTATGGCTGCCGGGGCTTCGTCAGCGTTAATCGCCGCCGACGAGGCTGTCCTGGATACGCCGATGGATTATGAATCGGTTGCCCGGTTGGGCGCCTCGCTCGGCTCGGCTTCGGTGATCGTCATCGACGAGTCGGTCAACATCGCCTGGCTGACCCAGAAAACCATTCACTTCTTCAAGCATGAATCTTGCGGCAAATGCACCCCCTGCCGCGAGGGCACCTACTGGATGGCCAGACTGGCCGACCGGATCGCATCCGGCGATGGAGACGAAAACGACGTGGACCTGCTGTACAGCGTCGCCCGTCAGATGCAGAACAAGTGTCTGTGCGCGTTGGGCGAATTTTCCACCGAGGCGGTCGTCTCCGGAATTCAAAAATTCCGTCAGGATTATGTCAAAGAAAGGCAGCTCAATGGCTGAGGCGCGCGGAACACGCGCCCGGCTCGAGTTCGCGAGGTGTGTATGCCCAAAATGGTAACGCTGACCATCGATGACAGGCAGGTGACCGTCCCGGTCGGGACGGTGGTCGTCGACGCTGCCAAGAAAGCCGGCATCGACATCCCTGTCTTCTGCTACCACCCCAAGATGGAGCCGGTCGGGATGTGCCGGATGTGCCTGGTTGAAATCGGCCGCCCGCTGATCGACCGGGCTACCGGACAGGTAGCGTTGAACGAAGACGGCACCCCCAAGATCCAATACGGCCCAAAGCTGGAGACCGGCTGCACGGTACCGGTCAGCGAGGGGATGGTCGTCCGCACCCAGACGCAGCAGGTCGAAGAAGCCCGAAAAGGCGTGCTTGAATTCCTGCTCACCTCTCACCCGCTCGACTGTCCGATCTGTGATAAGGGCGGGGAATGTCCCCTGCAAAACCTGACCATGGGCTACGGGCCGGGAGAATCCCGCTTCCGCTTCGAGGATAAGAAGCGCCTGGCCAAGCGGGTTCCCCTCGGCGAGCTGATCGTCCTCGACCGCGAGCGCTGCATCCAGTGCGCGCGCTGTGTCCGCTTTCAGGATCTGGTAGTCGACGATCCGGTCATCGGTTTTTACAACCGCGGGCGCAGCCTGGAGATCGTCACCTACTCTGAGCCGGGCTTCGATTCGATCTTCTCCGGCAACACGACCGATATCTGTCCAGTCGGAGCGCTGACCACCGCCGATTTCCGCTTCGGCGCCCGCCCCTGGGAGCTGACTCCTTCCGCTTCCATCTGTCCGCACTGCCCGGTCGGGTGCAATTTAACCCTCAATGTGCGCCGCGAGGACAAAGCCGGCGGGGTCTCGGTGATCAAGCGCATCCTTCCCCGCCAAAACGAATTGGTCAACGAGATCTGGATTTGCGATAAGGGCCGCTTTAGCTATCATTTTACCGAGAGCCGCGAGCGTCTGGAACACCCGCTGGTGCGCAGGAACGGCGAGCTGGTCTCTGCTTCGTGGGACGAGGCGCTCGATCTGGTTGCAGCGAAGATCAAAGAGGCCAATACGCTGGTCGCCCTGGCCGGCGGGCGGCTCTCCAATGAGGACCTGTTCAATCTGCGCGAGCTGACCGCAGCGAAAAACGGGAAGGCCCTGCTCTACGCGGATATGGCCGGCGGCGATCTGACCGCCCGCTACGGCCTGCCCCCCGGCAGTAACTTTGCCGAGATGGGCAAGGGGTCGGCGATCCTCGTCATCGCCAGCGATTTGCACCAGGAAGCACCGCTCTGGTGGCTGCGGGTCAAGCAGGCTGCCCAACGCGGAGCAGCGTTAATCGTCGCCAACCCGCGCGCCACCCGCCTGGATTCATACGCTGCCCACGCCGTGCGCTATTCCTACGGCGAGGAGACGGCGGTTCTGGCTGCTTTTCTACCTGACACCCGCCCGCCCCGGGATCTGCAGGCAGCAGCGGCCGCCTTTGCCGCCGCTGAAAATCGGGTCATCCTCTTTGGCGGCGAGGGTTTGGGACTGGCAGGCTCGCGGGCAGTTGCCCAAACCGCGGCGGCCGTCCTGGCGGGCTTCGGCAGGGTCGACGCGCCGAACAACGGCATGGTCGGCGTCTGGCAGCGGGCCAACGACCAGGGCGCCTGGGAAACCGGCTTTCGCCCGGCAGACGATCTGGCCGCCGAATTGAGTTCGGCCGGCGTACTGCTGATCGCCGCGGCTGACCCGGCTGGCGACGACCCTGCTCTGGCCGAAGCCGTATCGCAGGCCGGCTTCGTCGTCGTCCAGGAGTTGTTCCTGAGTGAGACAGCCCGCCGCGCGGACGTGGTTCTCCCTGCCCAGGCCTGGGTCGAGCGCGAGGGCTCGCTGACCTCCGGCGAACGCCGCGTCCAGCGTTACTATCCCGCCCTGCCGCCGCGCGGCGAATCCCGCCCAGACTATGCCATTACCGCCCAGATCGGTCAGCGCCTGGGTCTTGATCTTGAAGGCCGGGCTGCCTCGCTGGTCTTCCTCCGCATGGCTGCCGGTCTGGAGACCTTCGCCGGACTGAGCTATCAGCGCCTGAGCGAGACCGGCGAGCAGTGGCCGATCATCGGCCGGGCGGATGTGTATTACGGCGGCACGGCCTACGACAATCACCAGGGGCTTGGCTCGCCCCTGGCTCTGGCTGGAGAGGGAGAAGCCCCGGCGCCGGCTGCCCCGGCCAAACCAAAAGCCAGGAAAAAAGGTGATCTGCTCCTCGTTCCGGTGACCCGGCTGTACGACCGCGGCGCGACGCTGCTCCCCACCCGGCTGCTCTCTCAGCGGATGGCGGAGCGTCAGGTCTGGCTGCATCCGCGGACCGCCGCAGAACTGGGGTTGGAAGATGCCGGGCAGGTTGAGATTCACCTGAGCACGGGAATTGTCGCAGCCGGGCTGCGCCTGGACGAGACCGTTCCGCTGGGCGTGGGACTCGTCCCGCGCAGTGTTGGAATTCCGTTATTCGCTCCCCAGGCGGCTGCGCTGGTTCAGCCCGCTTTGGCGGCTGAGGCGTAAAGGAGAGGGGTGCATGGTCACTGCTGGAATGATTTGGGAATGGGTCATCAAATCTCTCGTCATCATTCTGTTCATGACGGCGGGTTTCGCCTACACCACCCTTTACGAGCGTAAGGTTTTGGCCCGCATTCAATCCCGCATCGGCCCTAACCGCGCTGGCCCGTTCGGCATCCTTCAGCCGGTGGCGGACGGCCTCAAACTGATCTTCAAAGAGGAGCTGATCCCATCCTACGCCGATAAGTTCATTTTCATCCTTGCTCCGGTCATCACGGTGATACCGGCATTGATCATCACCGCAGTGATCCCCTGGGGCGAGACCTTCACCATTGGTTCGCGCACCTACACCTGGTATCTGGCCGACATCAACATCGCCGTGCTCTATCTGATGGCGGTCACATCGATCTCGGTCTATGGGATCACCCTGGCGGGCTGGTCCTCGAACAACAAATACGCCCTGCTCGGCGGGCTGCGTTCCACTGCCCAGATGATCAGCTACGAGCTGGCTCTCGGTCTGGCTTTTGTCGGGCCGATCATGCTGGCTGGCTCGATGAGCCTGGTCGATATCGTCCGCGCCCAGGAGAAGCTGTGGTATATCTTCCTCCAGCCGGCCGGTTTCGCTATTTTCTTCGCCGCCTCGATCGCCGAGGTCAACCGCGCCCCGTTCGATATGCCCGAGGCCGAGCAGGAGTTGACCGCCGGGTACCACAGCGAGTATTCCGGGATGAAGTTCGCCCTCTTCTTCATGGCCGAATACATCAAAATGATTGCCGTGGCGATGATCGGATCGACTCTCTTCCTCGGGGGCTATCTCTCGCCGCTCAGCTTCCTGGCGAACCTGTCGGTCGTCGGCTGGATCTTCGCCGGCGGACCGCACTGGCTGCTGATCAAAGTGGCCGTCTGGCTGTTTGGCATGATCTGGATCCGCGCGACGCTGCCGCGCATCCGCTACGATCGATTGATGCAAATGGGGTGGAAAATCCTGTTTCCGATTGGCATGTTGAACGTGATTATCACTGCCGTCGTGATCGTCCTGGTAGGAGGTTAACCCCATGCTGAAAGGTCTGCTGACCACGTTACTTTCCTTCACAAAGAAACCGGTCACCATTGAGTATCCAGAGGTGAAACGGCCGGTGAGCGCCCGTTTTAAGGGACGGCACGTCCTTAAGCGTTACGAGAACGGATTGGAAAAATGTATCGGCTGCTCGCTGTGCGCCGCGGCCTGTCCCTCGGACGCGATCTTCGTCGAAGCGGCTGAAAACTCGGACGAGGAACGCTACTCGCCGGGCGAGCGGTACGCCAGCACTTACGAGATCAACATGATACGCTGCATCTTCTGCGGTTTCTGCGAAGATGCCTGCCCGACTGAAGCGATCGTCCTCGGCGATAACTACGAACTGTCCTTCACCGAACGGAGCCAGTCGATCTACACCAAAGAGATGCTCCTCGAGCCGGTTCCGCAAGGCGGGCAGCCGACTCCGCAGAAAACGCCGGCGGGCGTCTACACCCGCGCGGTGCCCGAAATGCAGGATCCCACGGACTGAGGGAGGGTTTGGATGGCGATAGGCACAATCATCGTTTTTGGGATCATGGGATTGGTGGTGGTGGCGTCGGCGGTGGGGATGCTGATCAGCCGCAACGCCGTGTACGCTGCCATGTTCCTCGTCCTGAATTTCCTGACGGTCGGCTTCATGTATCTCTCGCTTGGCGCGGCGTTCATCGCCCTGGCCCAGGTGACCGTCTATGCCGGCTCGATCATGGTCCTGTTCCTGTTCGTGATCATGCTGCTCGGCGGCGAGCAGCTGCCCTTCATCGATGCGCTGCGCGGGCAGCGGCTGGTCGGGGTGCTGATCGGCATCGCCTTCCTGGCCGAGATCGTCCTCTACGTGGTGATGCGCGGCGACCCCGGCGGCAGCATCCGCCTGACCGGCGGCACTTTCGCCACTCCCGCATCGATCGGCATGCTGCTCTTTAACCGCTACCTGTTGCCCTTTGAAATCACCTCGGTGCTCTTGCTGGCGGCGGTAATCGGCGCGATTTTCCTCACCCGCGGCGCGAAAGCGCCAAAAGGCGAGCCAGCCCAACTTGGTAAGGAGTAGGAGGGAACGCCCATGCCCATGATGTATTATCTCGGCCTATCGGCCTTTATGTTTGCGATTGGCATCATCGGGGTGGTCATCCGCCGCAACCCGCTGGTCATCTTCATGTCGCTCGAGCTGATGTTCAACGCCGCCAATCTGGTTTTTGTTTCCTTCGCCTCCTTCCATCAGGTGCTGGATGGCGAGCTGTTCGTCTTTTTCGTGATGACCACAGCCGCCGCCGAGGTTGCCGTCGGCCTGGCGCTGATGGTGGCGATCTTCCGCGCCAAGAAGACCATCGACGTGGATCAAATGTCCAGCCTGAAAGGATAAGCCGCGATGAGCCTGAGCGAAACCGCTGTGATCGATCCTCTCTTCGCCCTGGCGCCCTGGGTGGTCTTTTTACCGGTCATCGGGATCCTGCTCAACCTGCTGATCGGCAGGCGGCTGGGCGAGAAGGGCATCGGCGCGATTGCCAGCCTGGCCGCCGGCGGCTCCTTTGTCGTCTCGGCGCTGCTGGCTTACGGGCTCTGGCGCAGCCCGGAAGGCGGCGCGCTGCTGCTGGCGAAATGGCTGCAGATCGGCTCCTTTGACATCAACTGGGCTTTTCGGATCGATACCCTCTCGGCGGTGATGATGCTGGTCGTTTCCGGGGTCGGCACGCTGATCCATATCTACTCGATCGGCTACATGCACGCCGACGTGCGCCACAACGGCGACCCGGACCGCTTCCGCCGCTTCTTTGTCTTCCTCAATCTGTTCATCGCCGCGATGATGATCCTGGTCTCAGCCGATAACTTCCTTATGTTGTTCGTCGGCTGGGAGGGGGTCGGGCTGTGTTCTTATCTCCTGATCGGCTTCTGGTTCGAGAAGGGCGAAGGCGGGATCGCCAACGCGAAAGCAGCTAAAAAAGCCTTCGTTGTCAATCGAATCGGCGACTTCGGCCTGCTGATCGCGCTCTTCCTGCTCTTCTACCACTTTGGCACGCTCGATTTCAGCGAGATCTTTGCCAGGGCGCCCCAGGTGGCCGCCGCAGCGCCGGGCGCGGTGCTGGCGGTCACCCTGTTCATGCTGCTTGGCGTGACGGGCAAATCGGCCCAGCTGCCGCTTTACGTCTGGCTGCCGGACGCCATGGCCGGCCCGACCCCGGTCTCGGCGTTGATCCATGCCGCGACGATGGTCACCGCTGGAGTGTACCTGGTAGCCCGTACTCAGGCGCTCTACGTCGAGGTACCCCTCGCCCAGGATATGGTCACCTGGGTGGGCGGGCTGACCGCCCTGTTCGCGGCGACGATCGCGGTCGGTCAGAACGACATCAAGCGCGTATTGGCATATTCGACCATCAGCCAGCTTGGCTTCATGGTAACGGCAGTAGGGATGGGCGCGGCAGTGGCGGGCATGTTTCACCTGGTCACCCACGCTTTCTTCAAAGCGCTGCTCTTCCTGGCAGCCGGCAGCGTCATCCTCGGCGTGGAGCACGGGCACGAACACGCCGCTGCCCGCGGGCATGCGGAATTCGACCCGCAGGACATGCGCAACATGGGCGGTCTGCGCAGCCGCATGCCGCTCACTTTTTGGGTCTATCTGATCGGCGCGCTGGCCCTGGCGGGGACCGCTCCGCTGGCGGGATTCTTCTCGAAGGATGAAATTCTCCTCTCGGCCAGCCAGCGTCAGCCGGCGGTGTACGCCCTGTTGCTGGCGGCGGCTTTCTTGACCGCCTTTTATATGGGCCGCCAGTTGATGATGGTCTTCTTCGGTAAAGCTCGCAGCAGCGCGGCCGAAGGCGCCCGGGAAAGCCCGTTAATCGTCACCCTGCCGCTGGTGGTTCTGGCTCTGCTCTCGCTTGGCGGCGGGGTGCTTAACCTGCCCGGCAGTCACTGGCTGGAAACCTGGCTGGAGCACACCTTCCACGGCGGCAAGCCAGGCGGGTTCAATTGGACGGTCGCGCTGACCTCGCTTGGCGTTGCCCTCTTCGGGCTCCTCCTGGCCTGGCTCGTCTACGGGCGCAGGCCGCTGACCAGCGCTGAAACCCCCGACCCGCTCGCCCGCCCGCTCGGACCGCTTTTCCGCGGGATGCAGCGCAAGTGGTGGGTCGATGAGCTGTATCAGGCGGTCTTCGTCCGCCCATATTACGCTCTCGCCGACTTTCTGGCCGGCCCGGTCGATCAGACCGTGATCGACGGGGCAGCCAATGGGATGGGCAGGCTGGTGAGCGGGACAGCCAGCCTCTGGCGCAGCCTGCAGAACGGCTATGTTCGCTCCTATGCGCTCACGATTTTAATCGGCGTGGCCTTAGTCATTGCCTACCTCGCCCTGCGTTGATTTTATGTGTGATCCTGGCCCGGACCTCCTGGCGGGACTGAACTTTTACCCTGAGGACTGGTTATGAATTTTGGGATCCATCCGCTTGTTCTGGTGACCTTCTTCCCCCTGTTGGGGTTTCTGGTCATCCTGTTCATCCCGCGTGAACAGAAGAATGCCATCCGCTGGACGGCTCTGCTCACCTCGCTGCTGAATTTCGCCATCGCCCTGTGGGTGCTGGCCCAATTTGACCGCGGCAACGGCGGCATCCAACTGGTCGTCCGCGAGCACTGGCTGCGGCTGCCCGGAATCAGCATCGACTTCTACCTGGGCGTCGACGGGATGAGCCTGCTGCTGGTCCTGCTGACGACCTTCCTGACCCCGATCACGATTTTATCCACCTGGTCGGCTGTCGAGGAGAAGGTCAAGGGCTTCATGCTCTTCTTCCTGCTGTTGGAAGTGGGTATGAACGGAGTCTTCCTTGCGCTCGACCTGGTCCTCTTCTACGTATTCTGGGAATTTACCCTGATCCCCATGTATTTTCTGATCGGTGTGTGGGGCGGCGAGCGGCGCATCTACGCTGCGGTTAAGTTCTTCCTCTTCACCATGTCTGGCTCGCTGCTGATGCTCCTGGCGATCCTGTTCATCGGCTGGACGGCGGGGTCATTCGCCTGGGAGGACCTGCTGGCCAGCCGTGATTTGTTCGCCTCGGTCCAGCTCTGGCTGTTTCTGGCCTTTGGACTGGCGTTTGCCATCAAGGTGCCGATGTTCCCCTTGCACACCTGGCTGCCGGACGCCCACGTCGAGGCGCCCACGGCAGGATCGGTCATTCTGGCAGGGGTGCTCCTCAAAATGGGCGCGTACGGCTTTCTGCGCTTCAACCTGCCGCTTTTCCCGCAGGCGTCGGTTCAGGCGGCGCCGTGGATGGCGGCTCTTGCGGTGATCGGCATCCTCTACGGCGCGGCGGTGGCCCTGGCGCAGAAGGACGTGAAGAAACTGGTGGCGTATTCCTCGGTCAGCCACCTCGGCTTCGTCATGCTGGGTGTGTTCGCCCTGACCATTCAGGGTGTTTCCGGCGGGGTGCTGCAGATGATCAACCATGGGCTGAGCACCGGCGCGCTGTTCCTGATCGTCGGAATGCTCTACGAGCGCCGCCACACCCGCGAGATGAGCGCCTTCGGCGGAATCTGGAAAGTCATGCCGGTTTTCGCCGGGCTTTCGCTGATTGTCACTCTGTCCTCGATGGGACTGCCAGGGCTGAACGGATTTATCGGCGAGTTCACCATTCTACTTGGGTCCTTTGGCGCGCAGGCGCTGGGCTCGCCGTGGTTTGCTGGCGTCGCAACGGGCGGTGTGATCCTCGCGGCGGTTTATTTACTGGTCATGTTCGAGAAGGTCTTTTTAGGGCCGGTCAAGGTAGAGGCCAATCGGGCGCTCAAAGATTTAAATGCTCGAGAAATTATCACGCTGCTGCCCATCCTGATCTTGATCTTTTGGATTGGACTGTATCCGCAGCCGTTCTTCCAGTTGATCAACCCGAGCGTCGAGCGGCTGGTCGCCCTGGTTCAGACTGCGGCGATGGCTGTCCATTAGGAGCGAAAGATGACCCAGGCAGATTTATACTCCATTCTTCCCATCATCGTCCTGGTTGGCTGGGCGCTGCTTCTCCTGGTGGTGGATCTGTGGATCCTCAAAGAGGGCAAGGGGCTGACCGCCTTGCTCGCGGCGCTCGGGCTGGCAGTCTCGCTCGGGTTGACCCTGGCTCAGGGCGGGAGCAGCCAGCTGGCTTTCGGCGGGCTGGTCATGCTCGACGGATTCGCGGTGTATCTGAATGTGATCTTCCTGGTCAGCGGGCTGGTGGCGATCGCGCTCGGCTACGACTATCTCAAGCGGATGGGGCTGGAGCGCGGCGAATATTACGTGATGATGCTCTTCTCGATCAGCGGAATGATGATGATCACCCAGGCTTACAACCTGCTGGTGGTCTTCCTGGCGCTCGAAGTCCTTTCCATCCCGCTCTACATACTGGCCGGTTTTGCCCACCCGCGTCAAGAATCGCAGGAGGCGGCGCTCAAATACTTCCTGCTCGGCGCGTTTTCCTCGGCCTTTGTTCTTTACGGAATTGCTTTGATTTTTGGAGCGACCGCCAGCATTGGCCTGGACGGCATCCTGGCGGCGCTGCAGGGGGGGACGGCGAATATTCCCCTGTTCACTGCCGGAGCGGCAATGATGCTGGTGGGCTTCGGCTTCAAGGTAGCGGCGGTGCCGTTCCACGAGTGGGCGCCGGACGTCTATCAGGGCTCGCCTTCGCCTGTTTCGGGGTTCATGTCCGTGGCGGTCAAGGCGGCCGGCTTCGCCGTGCTGCTGCGCATTTTCCTGACCGCTTTCCCCAGTCTGGCGGCGACCTTAACGCCGGCCTTGTGGGTCATTGCTGCTCTGACCATGATCGTTGGCAACGTCCTGGCGGTGGTGCAGAGCAACATCAAGCGTCTCCTGGCCTATTCGAGCATCGCCCACGCCGGATACATGCTGATGGCTTTTGTCTCGTACGGCAGCGAAAAAGTTTCAGGCCAGTCTGTGTCGGCGATGATCTTTTACCTGATTGCTTACGGGTTGACCACCTTCGGCGCCTGGGCGGTGGTGGTTTCGCTGGAGCAGGCCGAGAGTAAAGGGTTGGAGCTGGAGGATTACGCCGGGCTGGGGCAGAAGTATCCCTGGCTGGGAGTGGCGATGATGGTGTTCATGCTCTCGCTGACCGGGGTGCCGATCACTCTGGGGTTCTGGGGTAAGTTTTACCTGTTCAAGACGGCTGTGGACGCAGGTTATGCCGGGCTGGCGCTGGTCGGTCTGCTGACCTCGCTGGTTTCGGCGTATTACTACCTGCGGGTGGTGGTGCTGATGTTCATGCGCGGCGGAGAGCCGCGGGTGCGGCGCGACGGGTGGTTGAGCCTGGTGGCGCTGGGGGCGGCGGCGGCGGTGGTGGCGCTGAGCGTGATACCCGGGCGTCTGCTGGAGGCGGCGGCGAACGCGGTGCTGCGCCTGCAATAAGCAGTGCGCGTGGAAATTAGAGTATAATTTCAGCACCTGCCCCCGTAGCTCAACGGACAGAGTGACAGACTTCGAATCTGGAGGTTCAGGGTTCGAATCCCTGCGGGGGCGCCAGATGTGGTGTGCCTTCCCATAATTACCCCCATATACGGGGGTAAATTGCTTTGGTTTCGCAGCCCCGGAAAAGCCGGGTGCAATTGGGTGCAATCGTTGTGTTTTGTTTCTGCACAAGAAAATGCCTTTTCCTCTCAAAAAATTTGCAATTCCCCGGGATGTCGTATATCATGGTAGCTGACGTTCATCCTCATGCTGACCTGGAGAGGTGTGGCGATTTGATGAATGATCTTCTGTTGAAAAACGGCGATCGAGTTGCGCTCGAATACAAGGCCTTGATTGAGCTGGTGGGAATCATCAAGGAGCGCCGCCCGCTCGGCGAAACCCTTGAGGCGAGTCTGGGGATTATTGTGCGGGTAATCCCGCAGGCAGATTTTGGGGCAGTGATGCTGTGGGATCAATCTTCGGGATTGTTCCGGCCATGGGCGTCGTACGGATGTGATGCCCAGATATTCAAAAGAATTGGCCTGCAGGCAGGCGAATCGATCACCGGGCGTGTGTACGATGAAAATAAGGCGCTCCTCCTCGAAACGCCAGAGGAAATTGCCAGGGCAATGGCGAATATGCGCCAGGCCAATCGGACTCTCTTCGCCAGGGCGATCAACCGCGAGCTCAAACCCCTCAGCTCGGTCGCAGCACCGATCGCCACCCGCCAGCAGAAGTTCGGCGTGCTGGCCCTGGAAACCTTCGACGGCCCGCAGCGCTTCTGCCAGGATGACCTGCCCTTCGTCCAAAAGCTGGCTGATCTGCTCGCTTTCGCCATCGAAACCTCACGCCTGGAAGCGCGCGCCGACGCGATCCACCAGTCGCGCGAGGCCGAACGGCTGCGCTCTGAGGCGCTGGCGACTCTCTCGCACGAGCTGCGCATGCCGCTGACCACCATTAAAGGCTACACAACCATGCTGTTGATGGACGAAATCGCCTGGGATCCGACTAAAGCGAAAGAATACCTGCAATTGATCGACGAAGAATGCGACGGGATGCAGGCAATGATCAAGAGCATTCTGGATTCGACCATGATCGAGGCGCACCAGATCCCGATCGAGCCGCAGCCTTTGCGCTTGGGCATCATCGCCCGCGACGTGGCCGGCGAGGTGCAGCGGCGCACAGAATGCCACCGGCTGATCGTCGATTTCCCTCAGGATTTCCCGCTGGTTAATGTCGATCCGCGCTGGATCAAGCAGGTCTTCCGCAACATCCTCGATAACGCGGTCAAGTATTCGCCAAACGGCGGGTTGATCGTCATTCGGGGCGAGGCTCGCCAGACCGATGTTGTGGTCAGCACCGCCGACCAGGGTATTGGCATCTCTCCTGAGGATTTGATTCCGCTCTTTGAGAGATACTACCGGGTCCGCTCGCCGCACACAATGAATGTACCCGGCACCGGACTGGGGCTGCCTATTGCCCGCTCAATCGTCGAAATGCACGGAGGGCGGATTTGGGCGGACAGCAAGCTCGGGCAGGGAACCACTATTTACTTTTCCCTCCCGGTTTTCAAACCGGAGACAGGGCCGCTGACGCAGGGTAACCCGACCGGTACTCAAAAGACGGATATTGGAGAGTAGCAACAGGTGTGCGTATGAACAAACCACGCATTCTTGTGGTGGACGACGAACCGAAGGTGGTTCGGCTGCTGCGCGAAGCGCTGACCGCGACCGGATTCGAGGTGCTGGCTGCGATGAACGGGGAGAACGCCATCGCCATGGCGGCTCTGGAACAACCGGATTTGGTCGTATTGGACATTATGCTGACCGGTGGGATGGACGGCTTCGAAGTCTGCCGGCGGCTGCGCGAATTTACCGATGTTCCCGTGTTGATGCTGACTGCCAAGGTGCGCGATATCGACAGGCTGCGCGGCTTCGAATGCGGCACCGACGATTACATCACCAAGCCGTTTAATACCAAAGAACTGATCGCGCGGATTCGAGCAATCCTCAAGCGGGCTCAAAGCGGAGGTCAGGTGCCGCAGGAAGCCGCCCTGGAATGCGGCGAGCTGCGCATCGACCTGGCCAGGCGGAGGGTTTTCATCCGCGGGGAGGAAATCCATCTGACGCCGACAGAATATAACCTGCTGCACGAATTGGCCCGCCATCCCAACCAGGTTATGCAGCACGAGCAGTTGCTTTCCGCCGTGTGGGGGGAAAAATACCGGCGCGACGAGGAGTATCTGCGCGCCTATATTTATACCCTGCGCAAGAAGATCGAAGCGGATCCGTCCAATCCGCGTTTGATCGTCCGCAGCCCGGGGTTTGGGTATATGCTCGTTGTGCCAGAAGAGGTCTGACCGCCCATCTCTTAACGTGATTTTCATGTAAATTCTGTTTTCTTTTTTCCGGATTTGACGTAAGAATTGCTACACTGGTTTCGTGGCAATCTTCACAAATTGCTTACTGGCGTTAGCGGTGCCTGAAAAGGAGGGCGCCGCTTTATCTGCGCCAGGCCTCTCGATTTAGAAATTTCTCTCATAGTCAGGCGGCGCAGGGGATGGGAACAGGCGCCAGAATCCATGCACACTGTGAATGAATTGGCTAATTCTCCTGTTCGTGATCTCGACCCATGTCTGCAGGAGCGTGCCCATGGAAATTTCGATCGAAGATATTCATGAAATCATCAAAGATGAAGCCCTGGGGGACGGCTCGCTCATCGCCGCGCTGGAGGCAATCCAGGAGCGATACCGCTACCTGCCCCCCGAGGCGTTGGTGCTGGCGAGCGAGAGTTTTGGCGTCCCGCTTTCGCAGACTTATGCGGTGGCCACTTTTTATCACGCTTTCAGCCTGAAGCCTAAAGGGATCCACTGCCTGCACGTCTGCATGGGTACGGCCTGCCACGTGCGCGGCAGCCCGCAGGTGCTTGACCGGTTGGAGACCAAACTCGGCATCAAAGCCGGAGAAACCACCCGAGACCACCGCATCACCCTGGAAACGGTCAACTGTCTGGGGGCTTGCGCGCTTGGTCCCATTGTGGTTACTGACGGTGAATATTCTGGTGAGATGACGGTCGCCAAAACCGACACCCTGCTCAAGCGCCTGCTGCGTGAGGATGGGGGCGGCTGAGATGAGCCGGATGAAATCCCCCCAAGAGTTGGACGCCTTCCGCGAGCGGCTGCAGGCCGGCGTGGACCCCGGGCGCCCGGTTGTGGCAGTCTGCGGCGAGACGGGCTGCCGGGTCTATGGCAGCGAGCAAATCTTTGAGAATTTCCGCGAGGAGCTCGCCCGCCAGGAGGTCAGCGCCACCCTGCAAATGGAGGTCAAAGCCACCGGCTGCCCGGGCTACTGCGAAAAAGGTCCGGTGGTCATGCTCCGACCGCAGGGATTGCTCTACGGCCACGTCAAGCCGCAGGACGTGCCCGAGATCGTCCGCGAGACGATCCTGGGAGGCAGGGTCATCGATCGGCTTCTGGTGACCGATCCGTGCAGCAGCGAGAAAATCCCTTATGAAGCTGACGTGCCCTTTTATAAAAATCAATACCGTCTGATCCTGAATATGCACGGCACACTGGATCCGAGCCAGATCAACGAGTATATCGCCAGAGGAGGGTACGCCTCGCTGGAAAAAGCGCTCTTTCATATGCAGCCAGAAGAGATCATCCGCGCTATCAAGGACTCTGGACTGCGCGGGCGGGGCGGGGCGGGCTTTTCGACCGGCACGAAGTGGGGATTGTGCCGGTCGAACGTGCTCAAGGTTGGCGAAGGCTACCTGATCTGCAATGCCGATGAGGGCGATCCCGGCGCGTACATGGACCGCTCGATCATGGAAGGCAACCCCCACCGGGTGATCGAAGGAATGATCATCGGCGCTTACGCAATGGGAATCCATCACGGCTACGTCTACATCCGCAACGAATATCCTCAGGCGGTCAAGCACCTGCGTCTGGCTCTCAAGCAGGCCGAGGAATATGGACTGATCGGCAGGGATATTCTTGGCAGCGGCTTCGATTTCGATCTCCACGTGCGGCTGGGCAGCGGCGCTTTCGTCTGCGGCGAGGAAACCGCGCTGATGGCCTCGATTGAAGGCCGGATCGGCGAGCCGCGCCCGCGCCCGCCCTACCCGGCCGAATCCGGGCTGTGGGGAAAACCAACCAATATCAACAATGTAAAAACCTGGGCAACCGTGCCGCTGATCATCGAGCGCGGGGCATCGTGGTTCGCTTCGATTGGCACCGAAAAAAGTAAAGGAACAATGATCTTCTCGATCGTCGGCAAAATCAACAACACCGGGCTGGTCGAGGTGCCGATGGGCATCACCCTGCGTGATCTGATCTTCGACATCGGCGGCGGGATTCGCAACGGCAAGCGCTTCAAGGCCGCTCAGATCGGCGGGCCGTCGGGCGGATGCATCCCTGCCGAGCACCTCGACGTGCAGATCGACTACGAATCGCTCACGTCGCTCGGCGCAATTGTCGGCTCGGGCGGGCTGGTGGTCGCAGACGAGGACACCTGCATGGTCGATTTCGCCCGCTACTTTATGTCCTTCACCCAGCAGGAATCGTGCGGCAAGTGCGTGCCCTGCCGGATTGGCACGCGGGCGATGCTGGCCACTCTCGAGCGCATTTGCGCCGGCGAGGGACAGCCCGGCGACGTCGAATATCTGCTGGAGCTGGGAACCGAAATCAAGCGCGGCTCGCTGTGCGGGCTGGGTCAGACTGCGCCCAACCCGGTGTTGAGCACCATACGCTATTTCCGCGAAGAGTACGACGCCCACATCCACGAGAAGCGCTGCCCGGCGCATGTCTGCAAGCCGTTGATCACTTACACCATCGACCCTGAGAAGTGCAACGGCTGCATGGTCTGCCTGCGCAACTGCACCAGCGGAGCGATCGAGGGGGCGCGTAAAGAGCCGCATATCATTCACGACGAATTATGTACGCGCTGCGGCGTTTGCTACAGCCTGTGCAAGTTCGACGCAATCACCGTGCGATAGGGAGGCGGCATGGTGCGATTAACCATTAACGATCAGCCTGTAGAAATGCCCGAGGGCCGCACTCTTCTCGAAGCCTGCCGCGAGATCGGGATTGAGGTGCCGACCCTGTGCTATCACCCCGCGCTTAAACCCTACGGCGCCTGCCGCCTGTGCATGGTGGAGGTCGCCAACCCGCCGCGCCCGCCAAGGCTGGTTGCCTCCTGCGTTTATCCCTGCGAGGAAGGCGCGGTTGTTCAGACCGAGAGCGAGGCTGCCCGCCGCAGCCGGCGGATGACCGCTGAGCTGCTCATGGCAACCGCCGGCGATTCTCCCGAAATCCGCAGCCTGGCGGAAAAGCTCGGCGTTACCCGGGTGCGCTTCCGTCTGCCGGAGGAGAA
The DNA here is from genome assembly GCA_964564935.1 of uncultured Anaerolinea sp. Taxonomy (GTDB): domain Bacteria; phylum Chloroflexota; class Anaerolineae; order Anaerolineales; family Anaerolineaceae; genus Bellilinea. Next base: position 26,134 of record CAZMCF010000008.1, read on the forward strand.
CACCTGCGTGCTGTGCGGACTGTGCGTACGCGCCTGCGCCGAGATCGTAGGGGTCAGCGCAATCGGGATCATCGAGCGCGGCATCTCCAAAAAGGTCAGCGCGCCGTTCCAGATCGCCTCTTCCCGCTGCATCGGCTGCGGAACCTGTGTCTTGATCTGTCCGACCGGCGCGTTCCAGTTCGAGGAGATTGCCGGCTTTCACAACATCGAGCCGACTTTGGAAGGTTACCGGCGCGGTTATTACCGGGTCAGCGGCGAGTTGGACTTCCGCCCGGATTTCGTTCATGACGTCTTCTCCCTGCTGAAATCTCAGTCCGGCTCAGAGGAGCAGCAGGAATAGGAGGGCTTATGCCAGAAGCTGAACTCCCTGTTGAGCATGTGGTTCCGCGGATTGGGGTGTTCGTCTGCGGCTGCGGCGGGCAGATCAGCCGCACGCTGGACGTCGCCGCGCTCAGCCGCCAGGCCGGAGAATTAAACGGGGTCTGCTTTGCGGTTCATGACGCCTATCCGTGCAGCGCCGGCGGGCAGGAGCGCCTGCGCGCCGCCATCCAGGAACACCAGCTCGAGCGAGTGCTGATCGCTGGCTGCGCGCCGCGGCTGGTCGAAAAATTGTTTCAGCGGGCGGTTCAGCCGCTGCAGATTGACCCCGCCAATGTTTCGGTAGTGAACATTCGCGAGCTGGCAGCGGCCGGAGCTGACAGGGAACCCATGGCGGCTCAGGATATGGCGGCCAGTACCATCAGCATGGGCGTGGCCCGGTTGAGCGTGACCCGCCCTGTTCCCCCTCACTTTGGCAGGGTTACCAAAGCCGCTGTGGTGATCGGCAGCACGATCAGCGGGTTGACCGTTGCCCACTCAATCGCCGAGCGCGGTATTCCGGTGACGCTGGTCGAGCCTGGCAGCGACATTCGCGGGACGACTTTTGACATGGATGATAACATGCGCCGCGCAGCCGAAACCCGCAAGCAGGCCGTGCTGAACCACCCGAACATCCGGGTGATGCTCAACACCCGCCTGACCGCGGTCAACGGACACCCCGGCGAATACGTCATCTGGCTGCAGCAGGGCGGCCAGACCAGCTCACTGACGGTTGGAACCATTGTGGTAGCCAACCTGGCCCATCCTAAAGATTTGGGCAGCCTGCAGTGGTTCGACCGCTCCAGGGTGAAAACCCAGCAGGAATTTGGCGAGGAATTAGCGCGGGTCACCCGCGAAGGCCTTCCGCTGGGGCTGGATGAGGTGGTGTTCTTCCTGTGCGCTGAAGAGTCGCAGATGGAACACTGCTCGCGGGTCTGCTGCAACGCCGGCATCCGCCAGGCGCTGCAGGTCAAGCAGCTCAATCCGCATGCCAATGTGACCGTGCTGTTCCGCGACCTTTACCTGGGCGGGGTGGGTGGTTCGGGCGAAGCGGATTTGGTCAAAGCCCGTAAAGCCGGGGTTACTTTCTTCCGTTACCGTAAAGAGACCCCGCCGGTGATTGGCGACCGCACCGTGGATGTGCAGGATTCGCTGACCGACGTGCCGGTGCAGGTCCCTTACGAGAGGGTGGTGCTTTCCATGCCGCTGGTGCCGGTGGAGAATACCGACATGCTCTCGGCGCTCCTGGACCTGCCCAAAGATGAATACGGCTTTCTGGCCGAGCCGCGCGTCCGCCTGCGCCCGGGACGTTACGCGGATCCGGGAATCTACGTACTGGGCAGCTCGCAGCTCCCGGCTGATACCGCCGAGGCGCTCTTCCAGGCCTATTTGACCGGAGCCCGGGCGCTGCGCTTTCTCTCCCAGGAGAGCATCCGGGTCGAGGCGCCGGTTGCTGAGATCGACGCCGGGCTGTGCACCGGCTGCGGCAACTGCCCGCAGGTTTGTCCGGTGGAGGCCATCCATCTCGAAAGGCGCGACGGCGTTCTCTCGCTTTCCGAGGTGGATGATATGCGTTGTATCGGCTGCGGTAACTGCGTGGTGGTCTGTCCGGTCAAGGCCATCACCCTGCCGGGCTGGGATAACGTGGAGATCCCGGTACAGATCAGCGCCGCACTGGAAGCGGATCGCTTCGCGCCGGACGATCCGAAGGTGCTGATGCTGGCCTGCGAGTGGAGCGCCTACGGAGCCGCCGAGGCTGCCGGTCACCGCCGGCTGGCGCCGCCGCCAAATTGCCGCATCCTGCGGATGAACTGCTCGGCCCGCTTCGACCCTTACCATATCCTCTGGGCATTTTTAAACGGCGCGGATGGAGTACTGCTTGGCGCCTGCGCCCCGGGCGAGTGCCATTACGGCATGGGCAATCTCTACGCCCGCGAGCGAGTCGAGGTGCTGCGCAAAGAGTTAGCCCAGCACGGTGTCGATCCCCGCCGCCTGCGGCTGGAGTATTTTTCGGTGAACGATGGTCAAAAGGTGGTTGAAGTGCTGGAAGATTTCATTCGAGAATTGGAGCGCGACACGGTTGACCGAGGGCGCATGCCGGCTGGCAGGCGCATCCCGGTGGTGGAACGCTGAGAACCGGCGCCCCGACGCAGGCGCGTTGAGGGCAGGCTTGACACGCTGATAACCAAGAGGCAGGAAGATTTTTCAAGGAGGATCGTATGATGAAACGCCTGGAAGCAGAAGTATGGGAGCTGGACAACTGCGCCGGGTGCGGGCTGTGCACCGCAGCCTGCTCGAAGCAGGTTCTGCTCTGGCAAGGGGACAGCCACCCGGTATTGGAGAAACGAACAAAAACCCTTGGTTTGTCGAAAACCACGCTGGATAGCTGCGCGTTTTGCCAGCGGTTTTGCGAAGAGGTTTGCCCGCGCCTGGAGCGCTGGCTTCCGCTGGAAGCGCGCACCATCCGCGCTGCCCGCGCCCGTGGACCGGTCTATTCCGGCTCGCCCAACGATGTCATCCGCGCCATTCTCAGCGCCGGGCGCTCGGCCGGGCTGTTGGATGGGGTGGTGATGCTTGATCTCGACCCGTGGACTCTTCAGCCGGTGGCGCGGGTGGTTTCGACGGTTGAACAGATCGTTTCCACGGTCGGCCCGCAATACCTTTGGGCGCCGGTCTTCGACAAACTCAACGAGGCGGTTTTCGATTACGGCATGAACAGCATCGCCGTAGTCGGCACGCCGTGCACTGCACAGGCGATTCGCAAGCTAAAGAATTCGCCCAATCCGCGCCTGCAGCCCTATAAGGATGCAATCCGCTTGAGCGTGGCGGTCTTTTGCACCGGCATATACAGGCCGGAGCTGGTCGAGGAAGTGCTGGTCAAGCGGATGGGCGTTGGGCGCGAGCAGGTCCGTCGTTTGGAAATCTCACCGGATCGAGCCTGGATGCGGGCGGTTCTGTGGGACGGCAGCATGCGCACCGTGCCGCGCCAGCAGGCCGAGCATTACACACGCCCGGGCTGCGGCAAGTGCGACGATTTTCTGGGCGAATCGGCTGACCTGGCGGTTGGCAGCCTGGGAGCGCCGGCTGACGCTTCGACCCTGATTATCCGCACCCTGGCGGGAGATGTGTTCGCCCGCAACGCGGTCCATATGGGCCTGCTGGAGACTACACCCGAGGTGGATGTCAAAGCGCTGGAGGCGGCTGCCAGCGAAAAGGACCGCCGCGAGCGGGCTCAGGCATTCAAGGACCTCGAAATCCTGATGCTCGACGGCTTAGCCGATCCGCAGAAGCGGGCCGAGGCGATCCAGCAGTTTGTGCGCCTGTATCGCACGCCGGTTCAGACTGGCAGGGTCGACCAAAATCCGCGCGGCTGCACGGGCTGCTAAGGTCAGGGGATTATGGCTGGAGGAGCAACAATGGATACAATCAGCGCAAAATCGAAAACCTTACGGGAAGTCAATACGATTCTGCGGGAGAGCCTGAATGGGACGCCCATCAAGGTAAGCGGCGTAGAGCATATTCACGGGCTGGCCGCGGGTTTGAGCCACGGCGAGGTGGTTGTCGAGGGCAACGCCGGCGATTATCTCGGCGCGCTCAATGCAGGAGCGACAATCCGGGTGATCGGAGACGCCGGTAACTACGCCGCAGATAATATGAACAGCGGAGTGATCATCATCGACGGGAACGCAGGTTACGGCGCGGCTCAATACTGTTACGGCGGTACGGTGGTCATCCGCGGGAACGCTGGCGATTTCACCGCGACAATGAACAAGGGCGCCACGATCATCATTCAGGGTAACGTCGGCGACGAAGCCGGCACGTATATGCTCAAGGGCGACCTGATCGTGGTTGGCGACGCGGGCAGAAACTTTGCCAATTACCTGATTCGCGGTTCGGTCTACATCGGCGGTAAGTACGAATCGCTGGGGCGCAACACCCGCCTGGTCGACCTGGATGATGAGGATATTGCCCGGCTGAAAGCCTATTTTGAGATGTATGCGATTCAGGCCGATCCGCTGCGTTTTCGTAAGATCGTAGCCGCTTCGGAAAAGCCCTTCTACCACTAAAAGGAGGATGGGATGCCAATCGTTGGAGCATTTTGTGTCAGCGTAAACCGGGAAATCTGCATCAATGCCGAAATGCCCGGCAAGTGCGCCACCTGCGCCGAGGTCTGCCCGCATGGCGTTTATGCGCTCGACCTGGCCAGCGGCGAGATGAATGTGGTCAACTACAACGCCTGCGTCGGCTGCCGGATTTGCGCCGAGTTCTGTCCGGTCAACGCCATCCGGATCAACCCGGCCGAGCCGGAGTATTACACCCGCTACCCCTGGACCTTTTCGGCAATCGAGGAAGTCCACTATAAAGCCCAGACAGGCGACTACCTGCTGCGCGGGTTTGGAACCGCCGGCCAGACGCCAAACTTCGACATGATCACCGTCGTCCCCAGCCAGATCGCCAGTCCCGCTCCGCGCGACAAGTACCGCGAAGAGTGCGACATGGAGGTGGTGATCGGCGAAGATACCTGCAAGAAGCCGATGGTGCTGAAGAAGCCCTTCGTCTGGCCGGCCATGTCTTTTGGCGCGCTCAGCAAGGAGGCCAAGCTTGCCCTGGCGATCGGCGCTGCCATGACCGGCATCGCCGCCAACACGGGCGAGGGAGGGCTGCTGCCGGAGGAAGTGTACCTCTCTCACGGCTTTACTGACCCGGAGGAGCAAAACAAGCGCTGGGAGCCAGGAGGTTACCTGGTCATCCAGTGGTCGACCGGGCGCTGGGGCGTCTCGGCTGACTACCTGCGGGCTGGCGACGCGGTAGAAGTCAAGATTGGGCAGGGCGCGAAGCCGGGCATGGGCGGGCACCTGCTGGGCGCCAAGGTCACCGACGAGGTCGCCCGCGTGCGCGGCATCCCTAAGGGCTCGGATGCGCTCAGCCCTTGCCGCTATTATGATGTGCAGACCCTGGATGACATTAAGCACATGGTCGAATTCATCCGCGATGTGACCGATTATCAGTTCCCGATCCTGTTCAAGCTCGGGCCCTCGCGTCCGTACCAGGATGTGGCAGCCTGCATCGAAGCTGGCGCGGACGCGATCAGTATCGACGGTATGGTGGGCGGGACGGGCTGCTCTCCGGACATCGTCACCCAGGGCACCGGAATCCCGACCATCGCCTGCATTCCTCCCGCGGTCCAGGCGTTGAAGGATTACGGCGTGTACAAGAAGGTGAAGTTAATCGCCCTGGGCGGCATCCGCAACGGGCTGGATGCCTTCAAGGCTCTGGCGCTCGGCGCTGACGCGGTCGGCTTCGGCTCGGCGGCTGAGGTGGCGCTTGGCTGCCGGGTGTGCTACGCCTGTCACAAGGGCAACTGCCCCTACGGAATCACCAGTCAGAAACCGGAGCTTTCCGCCCGGCTCGATCCAGTAGAGGGCGGGCAGAGGCTGGCGAATTTCATCAAAGCCTGTAATGAAGAAATCAAAATCCTGACGATGCTTTCCGGGCACAACTCGATCCGGGAGCTCTCGACGGAGGATTTACGCGCGCTGGACCTTAACACGGCCGCTCTGACGGGCCTGAAGCTGGCAGGCTACGACCGCCCGCTGCCGTGGTGGGAGAACGGCAGTGCTCCTGCCTGGAAAGGAGGCAATGGCCACAAAGGCTGAGGAACCGGATAGCCCCACTCCCCCCGGGAGTTTTTAGCCACCTGGGCGCAATCGCAGTAGATGATTTGCATATAAGCCGGCGCCTTTCACGAGCGATTCAGAGAGGAGGCAGGATGACATTCTCTCAAGATCAATCCCTTGCCGACATCCTCGTCAATGAGGCGGTCTACGGCTGCGCCTGCCAAAAATTCTCTGGAGATGTGGAGCAGACCCGGCAGGCGCTGCGCCAGGGGCGCTGCGATATTTGTGAAATCTTTCGGGATCATCTCGTCCTTCAGATTGGGCAATACCTGGGTAAAGTCGATCCAACGATCAAGGCGATTGTAAAGTACGAGCCGGAGCTGGCTCCGCTGCTGCCGCAATCCCAGCGCCTGTCTCCCGAGTCCCGCAGGCGGGGGATTAACCTGATCGCCTGGGTAGGCCGCAAGAGCGCCGCGCTCAGCGCGCTGGGCAGCAGTTTGGAGACGACAGTGGCCGAATCGCGGCGGAAACTGGGATGCCAGAACGCCCAGCCAGCCTGCTTCAACCTGGACATTCAGATCGTCGACGATCGCGAGGTGAGCGAATCGCGCGGGGCGGGGTTGATGGTCAAACAGCCGTTCTTGCGCTCGATCCAGATCTGGAAACGGCCGGAACCACTCGAAGAGCCCTCCCCGCCGGCCGTGTCTGAGATCGACGGAATCCTTACCGCACTCGACCTCGAGCTCGCCCCTGAGAACGTCCTCTTCGAGCAGGCTTATGCCATCGAGAAGGTCCCGCCGGAGGAGCGCCATATCCTCGAAGCGCGGCTGCGTGAACTAAAGGTCATCCTGATCCGCCGGTTGATCAGCGACCAGCTTGCGTATATCAACATCGCCAAAGATCTGCTGACCATCGGCGACCTGGAAGAGATCCACCGCCGGCGGATCGGCAACGGCAAGATCGGAGGCAAGGCCGCCGGTTTGATCCTGGCTGCGCGCATCCTCCAGGAGAAGGCGGATGAGGAGCTGAAGGCGGCTATTCGCATTCCGCCGTCAGTCTTCCTGGGATCGGATTTGATCTATATCTTCATGGCGATGAACGGCCTCATGCACTGGAACAACCAGAAGTACAAGCCGGAAGAACAGATCTATCGCGATTATCCGCTGATCTGCGAGCAGTTCGCGGCCGGGAGTTTTCCGCCAGAGGTCGTCGATCAATTACGCGCCCGTCTGGAGGAGTTCTCCGGTCAACCGCTGATCGTCCGATCTTCCAGCCAGCTGGAGGATAACTTCGGCACCTCCTTTGCCGGCAAATATCAAAGCTTTTTCTACCCGAATCAGGGAACGATAGACGAGAACATGGCGGCGCTGACCCGGGCAATCGCTCTGACCTTTGCCAGCACTCTCAACCCGGACGCGCTTCTCTACCGCCGCAGCAAAGGCCTGCAGGATTACGACGAGCGCATGGCGGTACTGATTCAACCGGTTCAGGGCGAGGTGTTCGACCGCTACTACTACCCCTTCGCCGCAGGCGTGGCATTCAGCCGCAACCTGTATCGCTGGGCGCCGCAAATCCGCCGGGAGGACGGGTTTGCCCGGATCGTCTGGGGACTGGGGACTCACGCCGTCGAGCGCGGCGGCAACGATTATCCGCGCCTGGTCGCGTTAAGCCACCCCACCCTTCAGCCGGATGACGAGCCGCGGGCAATCCGCTACTATTCGCAGAAATTCGCTGACGTGATCGACCTGCACGATAATGCCTTCAAGACCGTTCAGATAGAGGATCTGCTCGACTTGCGCTACCCGCTGTTGCGCTTTCTGGTCCAGATAGAGGCGGACGGTTACTTCACCACCCCCCGCGGACGGGTGATGGCCGACGACCTGCCAGGCGCGGCGGTCACCTTCGATGAGTTTCTGCGGCGGACTAATTTTCCCTCGCAGCTTTCGGCCATGCTCAAGCTGCTGGAACAGTACTACCGGGTGCCGGTTGACGTCGAGTTTACTGCCCGGGTCGAGGAGACCGGCGGCCTGAAACCGCGGGTTGCCATTACCCTGCTGCAATGCCGCCCGCAGTCGCAGCTGCAGCTGGTGGTGCCGAGCGTGGTCCCATCGGATTTGAGCGAGGAAAGCATCATTTTCTCGTGCCAGTTCATGGTGCCGGTGGGCTACCTCGATAACGTCCGCTACGTAATTTATGTGCCTCCAAAGGCTTATTTTGGGCTGACCTCGGAGCGGCAGCGTAATGAGGTCTCGCGGATCGTTTCGCAATTGAACGCAGTCCTGCCCGCTAAGGGATTTATCTGCGTGGGGCCGGGACGCTGGGGGACGACCAATCTGGATCTGGGGGTTTTTGTCAACTACGCGGATGTGTTCAATGCCGGCGCGCTGGTCGAGATGGCCGGCGGCGAGACAGGTCTGGCGCCGGAGCCCTCCTTTGGCACTCATTTTTTCCAGGATTTAATGGAGGCTCAGATTTATCCGGTGGCGCTGCCGCTCGATGATCCCAAGACAACCTTCAACCGCAGCTTTTTCGAAGACACCCCGAACCGCCTGAGCGATTTTCTTGCCGTGAATGAAGAGCTGATGGAGGCGGTTAAACTGATCGCCGTGGCAGACTACCGCCCGGGGCACCACCTTGAATTGTATCTGAACGGCGACCAGAACCGGGCGATTTCGTTCCTTACAGCTGACCGTTAGGGTTCCAGGCCTTCTGCTCTTCCCGGTCAGGGAACAAGCGGGAATACAACCGAACTGCGTTTCTGTTGGCTGACCGCCGGGGTGGGGCAACCTTTTTACGATGAGGCCACCTAAAACGTAAAACTGTCTGGATGCATCCCGTAGCGGTAATCCCGCTCCAGCGCGTCGATCTGCCGCATGTCCTCATCGTCCAGGCTGAAATCGAACACGTCCCGGTTTTCGTAAATTCGTTCCCTGTTAACCGACTTGGGGATGGTCACCACTTCCTTTTGCAGCTCCCAGCGGATCACCACCTGGGCCGCGGTTTTGCCGTGCTTTGCCGCGATCTCCACAATCGCCGGCTCGCTCAACCCTTTTCCCTTCATCAGCGGCGCCCAAGCCTCCAGTTGGATCCCGCGTTGGCGGCAGAAGGCATGCAAATCCCTCGACTGTAAATACGGGTGGAATTCCACCTGGTTCACCGCCGGGACGATCGACCCGGTTTTCAGGATCGCCTCCAGGTGGTGAATGAGATGGTTGCTTACCCCGATCGCGCGGGCTTTGCCTGACCTGTAGATCTCCTCCAGCACCGCCCAGGTCTCGATATACCTGCCGGGCACCGGCCAATGGACCAGGTACAGATCGACGTAATCCATTTTCAGCCGCGCCAGGCTCTCTTCGAATGCCTGGAGGACGCGCCCCGCGCGCTGGTCGTCGTTCCACACTTTAGTGGTGATGAAGATCTCCTCGCGGGGGATGCCGCTGTCGCGCACCGCCCGTCCAACGCTGGCCTCATTCTCGTACAGGGCAGCCGTGTCGATGCTGCGGTAGCCGGCGTCCAGGGCGTACCGCACCGCCTGATAGGCCTGCTCGCCTTCCATTACTTTATAGGTCCCAAAACCCAGCCACGGCATTTGCACGCCGTTGTTCAAGGTTGTGCAGGAGCGGATATCCTCCAACATCGCTCTTCTCCCTGTGCAATCGGTAAGACAGCTGTAATTTCCAGCATTATATCTGATTTGCCGGTTAGGATCACCTTGCGGATATTGCTACCAGCGCTGGTGCACCTGCTCGCGAATATAGCGGTCGTAAATGGCGCGGATGGCTGCCATGGTCTGCTCGTCCAGGGCTGGCAGGCTCGACGCCGCGGCGTTGTCTCGGGCCTGCCTGGGGTTCTTCGCCCCCGGGATCGCCAGGCTGACTGCGTCGAACATCAGGATCCAGCGCAGGGCAAACTGAGCCATGCTGGCTCCAGGCGGAACCAGCGCGCGCAGTTCTTCCACCGCTGCCAGTCCGGTCTCGAAATCTACCCCCGAAAAGGTCTCGCCGACGTCGAACGACTCGCCGCGACGGTTGTATTTGCGGTGATCGCTGTCTTCAAATTGCGTGTCGCGGGTCATTTTCCCGGTCAGCAGCCCGCTGGCCAGCGGCACCCTGGCCAGAATACCCACCCGCTTTTCCTTCGCCAGGGGGAAGAAACGTTCGGCCGGGCGCTGGCGGAAGATGTTGAATATAATCTGCACGCTCTGCACGTTGGGATATTCAATCGCCTTGAGCGCTTCTTCGACCTTTTCCACGCTCACCCCGTAATATTGGAGCTTGCCGGCCTTGACCAGGTCGTCGAGGACGCCGAAGACCTCGGGCATGTAATAGACCTGGGTCGGGGGGCAGTGCAGCTGGAGCAGATCGAGCGCCTCGACCCCCAGGTTCTTCAGGCTGCGCTCAACGAAGGCGGTCAGATTGGCTCGGTTGTAGCCCTCAGCCGTGTGCGGGTTGAGCCTGCGCCCGGCTTTGGTCGCCACATAAATCCGCTCTGAAAACTCGCTGACAACTTTCGCCACCAGCCGTTCGCTGCGCCCATCGCCGTACACGTCGGCGGTGTCGATGAAGTTGACCCCCTCGCGAATGGCCGTCCGCAGCGCCTCGAGCGCGTCCTCGTCGCTCACCTTCCCCCAATCCGCGCCGATCGCCCAGGCGCCTAATCCGATCTCGGATACCTGCCAGCCGGTGCGTCCAAATGGCCTGTAGTTCATGCTGCCTCTCCTTTCTATCCCCAACCCAGAGATTATCCTTCAGAATGGTGATATAGAAAGTCTAGCACATCTTGCAGGCGGGTGAAAGCCAGCGCGGTTACCGTATCGGCGCCGCCGTAGTAGATCGCGATGCGCCCGCTGGGCGGGTCATAAAGCGCTGCGCAGGGGAATACGACGTTGGGCACGTCGCCTACGCATTCGTAATAGGTCTGGGGAGAGAGCAGGTAGGGCGCGCCGCGGCGGATGACCTTCCAGGGCTGGTCGAGGTCCAGCAGCGCCGCGCCGAAGCTGTAGACGAACCCGTTGCAGGAGGTCAGTACGCCGTGATAGAAGAGCAGCCAGCCCTCGGAAGTCTCGATCGGCGTCGGCCCGGCGCCGATCTTGGTGCTCTGCCACCCGTCCCTGGCGCCCATCACGAAGCGGTGCTCGCCCCAGTGGATCATGTCCAGGCTCTGGCTCAGATAAATATCGCCGAAGGGAGTGTGCCCGTTGTCGCTCGGACGGTTGAGCATCACGTACTTACCGTTGATCCGCCGCGGAAAGAGCACCCCGTTGCGGTTATACGGCAGCAGCGCGTTTTCCAGGAAATGGAAGGTCTCGAAATCGAAGGTGTAGCCCACCCCAATGGTCGGGCCGTGATAGCCGTTGCACCAGGTCACGTAATAGCGGTCTTCCAGCCAGACCACGCGCGGATCGTAGCGGTACTGGAACTGGCCGATTTCGGGATCGGCGCAAAGCCACTCGATTGGCTCGTGATCCAGCCTCCAGTGGATGCCGTCCTCGCTGAAACCGCGGTGCAGGTTCATCTCCCGCTTTTTATTGTCGCAGCGGAACACGCCGGCGAACCGGTTTTGAAACGGCACCACCGCGCTGTTGAATATGCTGTTGGAGGAAGGGATCAGATTGCGGGGGATGATCGGGTTGGCGCTGTAGCGCCAGACCACATCGGCGCAGCCCGCCGGACGTTCCTCCCAGGGGATGTTGGGCAAGGGATGGGTATTCATGCGCTGGGGATCTCCTCTAGCAGGTGATTTTTGTTAATGGATGACGGATCAATGCTGATCAGGTAGTTGACACCCGGCAAAATAATTTGTATAATGATGTCGGAATTTGGGAGCGCTCCCAAAAAAAATAGTAACACAAAAGCCCCCTTGATTCAAGATGGAGTTCTGTTGTGAGCGATCTGACCCTGGAAGATATTGCCAGGCAAGCCGGTGTGTCGCGCTCTACTGTTTCCCGCGTGGTCAATAACCACCCGAACGTCAGCGATCACGTCAGGAAACACGTGCTGGAAGTGATCCAGAACACCGGTTTTCACCCGAATGCCGCCGCCCGCACGCTGGCCTCGCAGCGCTCCTGGACGATCGGTCTGCTCCTGCCGCACTCCGTCTCCTTCTTCTTTACCGACCCTTATTATCCTCATCTGACCAAAGGCATCGCTCAGGCCTGCAACCAGTACGGCTACACCCTGGCTCTCTTCCTGGTCTCCACCAAGGAGGACGAGGAACAGATCTTCCCGCGCATCCTCCGCCGCGGCCTTCTGGATGGGATCGTCATTCAATCCGGCCATCACGGCGATCAGGCGATCATCGGGCGGATGGTCGACGCCAAAAAGCCGGTCGTGGTTGCCGGGCGGCCTTTCCGCTCCGACAACGTCAGTTACATCGATATCGATAACGTTAAGGCCGCCTGCCAGGCCGTGGAGTACTTGATCGGGCTGGGATACCGGCGGATCGCCACGATTACCGGCCCAAACAGCAGCACCGTGGGCATCGACCGAAAAGAAGGTTATATCAAAGCGCTGAGCTCCCATCAAATCGCCATTGATCCTGCGCTCATCGTTGAAGGCGATTTCACCGAGGCGGGCGGTTACGCCGCCATGCAGGCTCTTCTGCCTGCCCGGCCGGAAGCCGTTTTCACCGCCTCGGATATCATGGCGGTTGGCGCGATGCGCGCCGTCCGCGACGCAGGCCTACGGGTTCCCAACGACGTTGCCTTTGTTGGGTTCGACGACCTGCCGCTGGCGAATCTTTCCGCCGTCCCGTTGACCACCGTTCGCCAGCCGGTGGTCCAATTTGGCGCCAAGGCCGTCGAGGTCCTGATCGACCTGATCGAAAACGGCATCGATCCGCCCCGTTACGTGATCATGGAAACCGAGCTGGTCGTCCGGGAGAGTTGCGGGGCGAAATTGAGAGGTTAGCTTTTCGGTGGTTTTTTTATGCCCGATTGGGAGCGCTCCCAAAATGCATGCGCCCTGTATCCGGCAAGGAGGAGGTGAAGTCGATCAAGTGCAAGTCCCAATTCCCCTATCTATTGATCCGAATTTTCTCAATCGCACCAAAGGAGTATGAAGATGAAACAAAAGCTGTTTATCTGGTCCATTGTACTGACATTGGCGATCCTGCTGGCTGCCTGCGGTCCGGCTGCCACCGAAACCCCCGCTGTCCCGCCGGTAGAACCCACCAAAGCTGTCGCGCCGACCACGGTTCCGCCAACCGAACCCCCGCCGCCCGTCGAAGCGCCCACCGCCGAAGTCGCGCCGGCCGAATTCCCGCGCAACGAAACCATCTACGTCAGCGGCGCGGCCTGGGGTCCTGCCTCCACCTGGAATCCCTTCCAGCCGGGCAGCCTGGCTAACACCACCGGCACGATCGGCTTCGTCTATGAATTCCTGTATGCCTACGATCCCCTCAAGGGTGTGATGACCCCCTGGTTGGCCGAAAGCGGCACATGGAAGGACGCAACCACCTTTGAAGTGACCCTGCGAGAGGGTCTGACCTGGAGCGACGGGAAACCGCTGACCGCCGAGGATGTCAAATTTACCTACGAGCTGGGTCAGAAATATGCCGCGATCTGGTTTTCCAACATGTGGAATTACCTGACCGGCATAGAGGCGGTCGACGCCACCCACCTGGTGTTCACTTTCTCCGATCCGCTCTACCAGGAATTCGAGAACAACCTGTACAACATCCCCATCGTGCCCAAGCACCTGTGGGAAAGCCGCAGCGAAGAGGACATCACCGTCGGCACCAATGAGAAGCCGGTTGGCTCGGGCGCGTACCTGTACCTGACCCACGCCGAGGACCGCAATATCTGGGTGCGCAATGAGAACTGGTGGGGCATTGGTGTCTTCGGCAAGCCAGCCCCCAAATACATCGTCGACATCCGCACCTCCAGCAACAACATCGCTCTCGGCATGGTCATCAAGGGCGAACTGGATCTGAGCAACAACTTCCTGCCCGGCGTGGCCACCCTGGCCGATAAGGGCTACGTGCAGACTTACTATGCCGGCCCTCCATACATGCTTTCGGCGAACACGGCTGTCCTCTTCCTGAACACGACCAAGAAGCCGATGGACGATCCGGCCTTCCGCCGCGCGCTGGCTTTTGCCATCGATGTTCCCTCCATCGTCAATGTCGCCTACGCCCAACTGGTCAAACCCGCCAGCCCGACCGGTTTGCTGCCCTCCCTGGAGAAGTTCGCCGACCCGGCCGTGGTGGCTGAGCTCGGTTACACTTTCGACACAGCCAAAGCCAAGGAACTGCTGGCTGCCGCCGGGTACAAAGATGTCAACAATGACGGCTTCGTCGAAGCGCCGGACGGCTCCGCGATCGCTCTGGAAGTGACCTGCCCGAGCGGCTGGACCGACTGGATGGCGGCGATCGACATCATCGCCTCCAGCGCCCAGGCGGCCGGCATCAATATCAAAGCCGCCACGCCCGATTATGGCGCCTGGAACACGGCGCTGCAGGGCGGCACCTTTGATATGACCCTCAATAACTGGGCTTCGATGAGCAACACACCCTGGACTCTCTACAATCTGCTTTTCCGCCATCCGATCCAGGAACAGATGCAGAGCGGCAATTTCGGGCGCTATGAAAACAAGGAGCTCTTCGACGCGGTCGATGCGCTGGCCAGAATCCCGACCTCGGACATCGAAGGGATGAAAGCGGCCTGCTCCAATATCCAGAAGCTCATGCTGACCGAGATGCCGATGATCCCACTGTGGTATAACGGTCTATGGGCGCAATTCAGCAACGCCACCTGGACGAACTGGCCGACCGAATCCTCACCCAACCAGACCCTGCCGTCCACCTGGTCCGGCTACTGGCAGTTGGGCGGTTTGCAGACGCTCATTAACCTCAAACTGGCCGGGCAGTAACCTCCGCCTGTGGATATACCGCCCCTCCGCGCCTGATAAACGCCCTGGGAGGGGCGGTATCTTCCGCCCGGCGGATCGATTCAGGGAGTTTGCATGCGAAAATACTTTGGCCGAAAACTGGTCATCTATCTGCTTACCTTTTTCCTGGCGGTGACCATCGACTGGATGATCCCGCGCTTCATGCCAGGCGATCCAGTTGCCAACATGCTCGCCAGGGTTTCGGTCAGCACCAATGCAGCGGCCATGGAGCAACTGTATGACTACTACGCCCACCTCTTTGGTCTGGATGTGCCGCTCTGGCAGCAGTACCTGAATTTTTGGAAATCGCTCTTTCAGGGCGATCTTGGCATCAGCGTGTACCTGTTCCCAACCCCGGTGACCAGGGTGATCACGCGCGCGGTCCCGTACGACCTGTTCCTTCTGCTCCCCTCCATCCTGCTCAGCTGGTACGCGGGAAACAAGTTTGGGGCCATCGCCGCCCGCTCCAAATGGCTGGATAACACCATCTCGCCGATAAGCTACATTCTCACCGCAACACCGTACATGTGGCTGGGCATCCTGCTTGCCTGGTTGTTTGGCATTGTTTTGGGGATCTTCCCCATCGCCGGCGCGTACAGCTTCTCACTCAGCCCGGCCCTCTCGTGGAGGTTCATTGGCGACGTGCTGATGCACTGGCTGTTGCCCTTTTTATCCCTGTTCATTGTCGGGTTTGGCGGCTGGGCGATCGGCATGCGCAATATGATCATCTATGAGCTCGAGTCGGATTATTCGCACTATCTGGAAGCTCTCGGCGCGTCGAAGCGGTTGATCCGCCGTTATGCCTTCAACAACGCGGTTCTCCCCCAGATCACCGGGCTGGCTTTGCAGCTGGGAGTGATCGTAGCCGGCGCGCTGGTTACCGAAGTGGTGTTTTCATATCCCGGGATCGGCTACCTGTTGCTGGCTGCCATCCAAAATCAGGATTACTTCCTGATCCAGGGCTGTTTTCTCTTCATCATCATCGGGGTGTTAATCGCGAACTTCGTGATCGACATCGTCTATGTGATCGTGGATCCGCGCACGCGGCGGGGCATGACCGGGGAATCAACATGAATAGCGAGAATAAAAAGAACGAATTTCTATACTTTACGCTCCGCAACCGCAAGCTGGTGATCGGCACTGCCATCATTCTGATTTTTCTGATCCTTGCGCTCGCAGGTCCAAAGCTGACCAAAAATCAGCCGTTCGAGTACGCCAACCCGCTCGGCCCCCAGCCGCCTTCGAAGGAATACTGGTTCGGCACCACCTTTTTTGGCCAGGATGTGTTCTCCCAATTCGTCCACGGCTTGAAGGCTACTTTCCTGGTAGGCGCGCTCGGCGGGGGAATCGGCACCCTGCTTGGCATGTTAATTGGCTTTACCGCCGGCTACCGCGGCGGGATCGTCGATGAAATCCTCAACTCCCTGACCAATATCGTCCTGGTGATTCCCACTCTGGCAGTGTTGTTGATCATTGCGGCGTATCTTGAGGTGCGCAGCGTTTTCACTGAGTGCATCTTCATTGGACTGACCGCCTGGCCGTGGGCGGCGCGCGCCATCCGCGCGCAGACCTTTTCGCTGCGCAGCCGCGAATTCATCGACCTGGCCAGATTGAGCGGGATGAAATCCTCGCAGATCATTTTCTCGGAAATCGCCCCCAATATGATGTCTTACCTGCTTCTGGTTTTCATCCTCCAATTCGGCGGCGCGATCCTTGTCGCGGCGACCCTGGATTTCATCGGCCTTGGACCAACCAACGCCATTTCGCTCGGGTTGATGATGCAGTATTCCGTCCTGTGGGGCGCCCTCCAGCTCGGAACATGGTGGTGGTTCATTCCGCCCGGTCTGGCCATTACCATGATCGTCGGAGCGTTGTACAGCATGAATGTGGGCCTGGACGAAATATTCAATCCCAAACTCAGAGAGATGTAACGGATGAGCTTACAAGTCGAGAACCTGACCGTTTACTACCAGACGCTGCGCGGGGACGTCCGTGCGCTGGAGAGCTCCACTTTTACCGTTCGGGATAGCGAGATCATGGGCCTGGCGGGCGAATCCGGCTGCGGCAAGACCACTCTGGCCCATTCATTGATTTCCCTGGCCCCGCCCATGAAACAGATCAGCGGGCGGGTCCTGCTGGACGGAGAGGAGATGCCGATTGGGGACATGGAAAAAATGAACGAATTTCGATTAAAGAGAATCTCCATTGTTCCCCAGTACGCCATGAACGCTCTGAATCCCATCCGCAAGATCGGCAGGATGGTCGATGATCTGCTGATCTCCAGAAAAGTCGACCCCGGTTCAATATACGAGGACTTGAAATGGAAACTCGACCTGGTCAACCTGCCGCACGAGGTGCTCGATATGTATCCGATCGAGCTCTCGGGCGGGATGAAGCAACGCATGGTCATGGTCGTCTCCACCCTGCTTTATCCGTCGCTGCTCCTTGCCGACGAGATCACCTCCGCGCTGGACGTCGCCAGCCAGAAAGCCGTGGCGGAGATGCTGGTCCGCTTCCGCGACGAGGGCTGCTGTAAAAGCCTCATCGTCATCACCCATGACATCTCCATCCTCTACCAGATCGCCGACAGCATCCTGATCATGTACGCCGGTCAACTGGCTGAAAAGGCGCCAACCCGGACGATCATCGAGTCCCCCCGCCATCCGTACACGAAACTGCTCATCTCTTCGCTGCCCAAGATTGGGGTGAAGTACAGCCAGACCCCGCTGTCCGGCATTCCGGGCAAACCTCCGCTGTTACTTCACCCGCCTGAGGGCTGCCGTTTCCGCGACCGCTGCCCGGCGGCTTTTGAAAAATGCGTCGAAATTCCTCCTTTCGTTGAGGTCGATCAAAATCACTACGTCGCCTGCTGGAGGGAGACAGTCAGCCATGCTTAGCGTCGAGCGAATAACCAAAATCTACCGCGTGGGCACCTTTGGCGGCAAGGAGCTTCATGCGGTCAGCGGCGTCAGCTTTTCGGTCAAGGACGGCGAGTGTATGTCCCTGATCGGCGAAAGCGGCAGCGGGAAGAGTACAATCGGCAAAATGATCTTGCGGTTGATCTCCATTACCTCCGGCAGGATCGTGCTGGACGGCGTGGACATCTCCACCCTCCAGGGACCGGCCCTCAAGGATTACTACCGCAAAGTACAGGGCGTCTTCCAGGATCCGTTCTCTTCGTTCAACCCGATCTTCAAAGCCGACCGCATTTTCAGGATCGTCCACCAGCAGTTCTTCCCCGAACTGGACTCGCAAACCTGGCAGGCGAAGGTGGATAAAACCCTTTGGGACGTCGGCCTTAATCCCGAGCACGTGTTGAATAAATACCCGCACCAGCTCAGCGGCGGGCAGCTGCAGCGCTTTCTCATCGCCCGCGCGCTGCTTCTGGACAGCAGATTCCTGGTCGCGGATGAGATCATCAGCATGCTGGATGCCTCGACCCGCATCGATGTGCTCAACCTGCTGGCGGAGCTAAAGCTGCTCGGTCTGTCCATCCTGTTCATCACCCACGACCTCTCCCTGGCGAATTACATCAGCGAGCGGGCGGTGATCCTCTACCGCGGCTGCATCGCCGAGATGGGCGCAACCGATGAGATCTTCCAGCGCCCGCGCCACCCCTACACGCAGATGCTCATCGATTCCGTCCCCCGGCTTGACCAAAAATGGTCCACCAGGGCAATTGCCGAATCCAAAGCGGCGCAGATCGGGTATCATATGGGTTGTCCCTATTACGATCGCTGCCCGCTGGCCTTTGAAAAGTGCAAGCAACGGCCGGAACCCATCGAGATCGAGCCAGACCATTTTGTCGCTTGCTGGAAGGTGTCCGAAGAACGCCGCTAAGCGCAGCTGCTCGCGCCGTCATGGGTGGGAGGGAAATCTTTATCGTTGATATTAAGGAGCGAGTATGCGTTATGGTTATTTCGATGATCCGCGCCGTGAATATGTCATCACCCGGCCGGACACGCCGCTGCCCTGGATCAATTATCTTGGAAATGAATCGTTCTTTGGAATTATCTCCCATACCGCGGGGGGCTATTCATTTTACAAAGACGCCCGTCTGAGGCGGTTGACCCGCTACCGCTACAACAATGCTCCCCTGGATATGGGCGGGCGCTGCTTCTACCTGCGCGACGACGACCCGCGCCTGCCCGAAGCGCGCATCTGGTCGCCAGCCTGGATGCCCGTCCGCGCAAAACTGGATTCCTACGAGTGCCGCCATGGGATGGGCTACACGCTCATCCAATCCAGTCTGGGCGGGATCGAATCGCGGCTGCGATTTTTCGTCCCGCTGGGCGCCCATCTCGAGGTCTGGGAGTGGACGCTCGTCAATCGGCGCGCCGAGAGCGCCGATCTCTCCCTCTTCGCGGCAGTCGAGTTCTGCCTGTGGGACGCGCTGGACGATGCGACCAACTTCCAGCGCAACTATTCGATCGGCGAAGTCGAGGTCTGGCCGGATTTGGCTGCCGATATCGGCAGGCCCGGCGCGGCGGTGATCCACAAGAGCGAGTACCGCGAGCGCCGCGATCACTTTGCCTACCTGGCCTGCTCCGAGCCGCTGGCGGGATTCGATACCGACCGTCAGGCCTTTCTCGGTTCCTACCGCGGCTGGGAACTGCCCGCCGGGGTGGAATCCGGCCGCCTGAGCGGGTCGATTGCCCACGGCTGGCAGCCTGCCGGCGCCCAGCATGTCCGCCTGCGCCTGGCGCCTGGCGAGGAAAAGAAGATCATCTTCCTGCTGGGCTATCATGAAAACCCGGCTGAGGCCAAGTTCGACCCGCCCGGCTCGCTGAACGTCAACCGCCGGACGGTCCTGCCGGTCCTTGCCCGTTTTCTCGATCCGGGCGAGGTGGAAAGGTCGTTCGCGGCCCTGTCCGAATTTTGGGACGGGCTGCTCGGTCGGCTGACCGTCGCCACCCCCGACCCGCACGCCAACCGCATGGTTAACATCTGGAACGCCTATCAGGTGATGATCACGTTCAATATGAGCCGTTCTGCTTCCTACTTCGAGAGCGGAATCGGGCGCGGGATGGGCTTCCGCGACTCGAACCAGGACCTGCTCGGCTTCGTCCACATGATCCCCGAGCGGGCGCGCGAACGCATCCTCGACCTGGCGGCGACGCAGCTTCCTGACGGCGGAGCTTATCACCAGTACCAGCCGCTGACTAGGCGCGGCAACCACGAAATCGGCTCGAATTTCAACGATGACCCGCTCTGGCTGGTTCTGGCTGCGGTCGCTTACGTCAAGGAAACCGGCGATTGGGGCATCCTGGATGAGCCGGTCCCTTACGATAACCAGCCTGGATCCGAGCAGCCCCTGATGGATCACCTGATGCGGTCGATCCAGTACACGCTCGACCGTCTGGGCCCGCACCGTCTGCCGCTGATCGGCCGCGCCGATTGGAACGACTGCCTCAACCTGAACTGCTTTTCCGACCGCCCCGGCCAGTCCTTCCAGACGACCATCAACAAGGACGGAAAGGTGGCCGAATCGGTTTTCATCGCCGGGCTGTTCATCCTGGCGGCCAGAGAGATGGCCGCCCTGGTGGATTTCTATCGTCAGAGCAGCCGCGGGGCGCTCAGCCTGCCCGGTCTGCCGCCGGCGAACCAGTACCTCGAGGCGGCTGCGGAGATGGAAAAGGCCGTCTGGCAGGCCGGCTGGGACGGCGCCTGGTTCCGCCGCGCCTATGACGACTTCGGCCACCCGCTCGGCTCGCGCGAAAACGACGAGGGGCGCATCTTCATCGAGCCGCAGGGGATTTGCATCATGGCCGGACTGGGGGTGGGCGACGGCCGGGCGCTCCAGGCGCTCGACTCGGTCGCCGAGCACCTCGCCACCCCCCACGGAATTATGCTCCACCAGCCGGCTTTCAGCCGTTATTATCTTCACCTCGGTGAAATCTCTTCCTATCCACCAGGCTATAAAGAAAATGCGGGCATTTTTTGCCACACCAATCCGTGGATCATCATCGCCGAGACGATCGTAGGGCGCGGAGAACGGGCTTACGACTACTACCTGCGAATCAACCCCTCCGCCCGCGAGGATCTCAGCGAGATCCACCGCTGCGAGCCGTACGTCTACACCCAGATGATCGCCGGCCGCGACGCCGCCCGCCACGGCGAGGCCAAGAACTCCTGGCTGACCGGCACCGCTGCCTGGAGCTACGTCGCTGTCACCCAGTGGATCCTCGGCATCCGCCCGGAGTATCACGGCCTGCGGGTAGCGCCAGTCATCCCGCCGGACTGGAGCGGGTTCGAGGCCCGCCGAATCTTCCGCGGGGTGGATTATCGCATCAGGGTCAGGCGGGTCGGCCCGGGCAACCGGGTCTGCCTTTGGGTTGACGGCGCGCAGATCGACGGCGAGATTATCCCGCTCCCGCCGGCGGGGACGGTGCGGGTGGACATCAACGTTGAACTCGGAGAAGCATGAGCATGGAGAACAAAGCGACCTTTCCGCAGGATTTTATCTGGGGCGCAGCCACCGCCGCTTACCAGATCGAGGGCGCCTGGAACGAGGACGGCAAGAGCGAATCGATCTGGGATCGTTTTTGCCACACCCCGGGCAAGATCGAGGACGGCGATACCGGCGACGTGGCCTGCGATCACTACCACCGCTGGCAGGAAGATATCCGCCTGATGCAGGAGCTCGGCCTGCGGGCCTACCGCTTCTCGATCTCCTGGCCGCGGGTGTTGAGGGACGGCCTGGGCCCGTTCAACCCGGCTGGGATGGATTTCTACGACCGCCTGGTCGATGCGCTCCTCGAGGCGGGCATCCAGCCCTGGGTAACCCTTTACCACTGGGATTTGCCCCAGCGTTTAGAGGACCTGGGCGGCTGGCCGGCCCGCTCCACGGTGGACGCTTTCTGCGGTTATGCCGACGCGGTCAGCCGCCGTCTCGGCGACCGGGTGAAGAATTGGATCACCTTCAACGAGCCGTACGTCAGCGCCTTCGTAGGCTACGAGGACGGCCGCCACGCGCCGGGCCGGAGCGACCAGCGCGCAGCCCTCGCGGCGGCGCATCACCTGCTGCTGGCCCACGGGCAGGCTTTGCCGCTTATCCGCGCCAACAGCCCGGGCGCGCAGGTTGGCATCACCCTCAACCTGGCCTGGATGGAGCCGGCCTCGCCCTCCCTGGCCGATCGCAAGGCTGCCCGCTGGCTGGACGGGCGGGTCAACCGCTGGTTTCTCGATCCGCTGGCCGGGCGCGACTATCCCGCCGATATGCTCGCATTCTACCGGTCCGCCGCCGAATGGATCCAGCCCGGCGACCTGGAGTTGATCGCCGCGCCGGTGGATTTTCTCGGCGTCAATTACTATTTTCGAAATATCCTCCGCGCCGGGGATATTCCCGAGGAGGAAAACCTGCCGCGGACGGTTTTCCACAGCGGCGAGGAGACCGAGATGGGCTGGGAGGTCTACCCGGAAGGGCTGTACAACCTGCTCGCCCGGCTGCGCTTCGAGTACGGTTTTCCAGCCTTCTACATCACCGAAAACGGAGCCGCATTCCCGGATCAGCTCGGCGCGGACGGCCAGGTGGACGACCAGCAGCGCATTTCTTACCTCCGCCGCCATCTGCAGCAGCTCCAGCGGGCTGTCGCCTGCGGCGTGCCAGTGCGGGGTTACTTCGCCTGGTCGCTGATGGATAACTTCGAGTGGTCGTTCGGCTATTCCAAGCGTTTTGGCCTGTTTTACACCGATTACGCCACCCAACGGCGCATCCCAAAGGCCAGCGCCAGGTGGTACGCCCGGGTCATCCGGGCCAACGCAGTGGATGAATCTTAAAGTTTAGAGCGGCCCGGTCGATTAAGCTGAAATTCCTCCGTCCGGCATGCCCGGCAAGAGCCTCTCTGCCGGTTGAATGTACTGTAATGGGCTGGCGTCCATGGAAGGCGGCTGCTTTCACATCCTCTTCATCCTCGCCGCCGCCGGGACGGTGCACGCGGTTAGGGCAGTCGCCAGGATGCGCTTTTCCCCGCCACCTCCTGAGGGTGAGGACGACCCCTGGCTGCGCGCCTGCCTCTTCGAGCGCCTCTTCATCGAGGGGGGCTTCTCCGCCCGCTTTCCCTGAGCCTCCGGCGAAGGATCGACCCGACAAAAAAAGGGCGGGTCAACCCCGCCGTTGCATTCGTTCCTTTCCTCCTGTGGAGATTACGGCCGCAGCGTGCCGCCGAAGATCTGCCAGGCCAATAACGTCTTGGCCGTCAGGCTGAGGATGATGTAGACCCGCTCGCCGAAGAGGTAGTCCTTCCACGGGCCGACTTTCTTGTACTGCAGCACCATGTTGACCGCAAAGATGTTGAAGAAGACGAACAGCGACGGGACGATGGCGTAGACGAAGGCCGGCGGCTTGGCGTCGCTCGAGTTGATCGAGCCGACGAAGTAGAGCACGATCACGATCCAGGGCACGATCCCGGCGATGCTGCCGTAGATGAAGGCGGTCCAGTCCACTTTTTTGGTGTACTGGTTGTGAACCTCCATCATGATCCCGAACAGGTTCATCGTCGCGTTGACCGCGAAGATCAGGATCAGCGCGCCCAGGTCGGTGATGCCCACCAGCATGCCGATCAGGACGATCATCACTGACGAGCTCAGCGCGTACTCATAGAAGCGCACCGGGTTCATTCCCTTTTCCAGATTGCGCACGTAGAGCCTGTAGCCAAAGCTGGCCAGGAAGAAGTGCGCGACCGCCGAAAGCAGCAGGAAGATCGCCACGAACGGGCCAAAGCGCAGCTCGCCGATCAAAGTCGGGTTGGGGATCAATGTCCTCAGCTCGGGGTCGAACTTGAGAAAATTGGTAAAGACCGGGTAGGCGGTGTCGTTGCTGACCACCCACATGAACACGCCCTGGATCAGGTGCAGAAAGCCCATGATCAGGTTAAAACGCCGCAGCCCCTGGTATTTCTTTTCGGTATTCATTCCACTCTCCTGAGGTTTGTTGATGATCTTTTGTTTATTATCCCGCTTTCCCTCAGGATTGCGTATAGTTTGTATAAGGTTAGCCGCCCCCCGGTTGGATGAAGGTGCCGTTGCGCAGCTCGTCCAGAGCCTGGAGGATCTCCTCGCGGGTGTTCATCACGAACGGCCCGTAGGGCGCGATCGGCTCGCGGAACGGCGCGCCGGCAAAGAGCATGAAGCGCGCCGGGGCGTGATCCGCCTTGACCAGCACCCGGTCGCCCTCGTTGAAGACGACCAGCCGCGCCGCCGAGACCAGCGTTCCGGCGAAGTAGGCTTCGCCCTCGAAGATATAGGCCAGGGCGGTGTGACCCTCCGGCACAGCCTGGACGAACTCCGCGCCAGGCGCTAACTCTACTTCCATGTAGAGCGGGCTGGCGGCGATCTCGCTCACCGGGCCTGTTACGCCGAATGCCTCGCCCGCCACCACCCGCGCGCGGATTCCGCCGGCCTCGCTTGCGGGGATGCTCCCGGCGGAGACCTCCTGGTATCGCGGCGGGCTCATCTTCAGCGCCGCGGGCAGGTTGACCCACAGTTGAAAACCGTAGATGCTGCCCGACGGTCCGCGCTGGGGCATCTCCTCGTGGAGGATGCCGCGCCCTGAGGTCATCCACTGCACGTCGCCCGCGCCGATCACCCCGGTGTTGCCCAGGCTGTCGCGGTGGCGTACGCTGCCCTCCAGCATATAGGTGACCGTCTCGATCCCGCGGTGCGGGTGCATCGGAAAGCCCAGGATGGGGCCTTCCCGGGGATCGTTGAAGGCGAAGTGGTCGAAGAGCAGAAAGGGATCGTAGAGATTCGCAACGCGCGGGGCGATCGAGCGGCGCAGCAGCACCCCCGCGCCCTCGATGACCATCTGCGGGGTGATCACTTCTTTTACGGTGCGGATTTGATCCATGCGGCCTCCGGGTGCCGTCGGCCCGAACAGAGTCGGCCAGCGGACGATTATTTGGATAATATGTGTCTTATTATATCAAGAAACAGGGGAGAACTGCCCTGCGCCGGGCGGACAGGGAGGATGCCGGGTCCATTTGGCCTGCAGGGATGGAATAAATCCGCGATGGGCTCTTGAACACCCTCGAATTAATATGATAAAATTGATATTAATAGGATATATATTGGCAGTCAGGAGAACATGAGCATGGACCGTTTCATGAGGGCGGCAATCGAAGAGGCCCGCAAGGGGCAGCGCGAAGGCGGCATCCCGATCGGGTCGGTGCTGGTCATCGACGGCAGGATCGTCGGGCGGGGTCACAACCGCCGGGTGCAGAAGGGCAGCCCGATCCTGCACGCCGAGATGGACGCTTTCGAGAACGCCGGCCGGCTGAGCGCCCGCGACTACCAGCGCGCGGTGCTCTATTCGACCCTCTCGCCCTGCTCCATGTGCACCGGCGCAGCCCTCCTGTATAAAATTCCCAGGGTGGTGATCGGCGAGAACCGGACGTTCAAGGGCGCCGAGGATGCTCTCCGCCAGCACGGGGTCGAGCTGGAAGTGCTTAACGACCCGGAATGCATCCGGTTGATGCAGGAGTTCATCGAGCGCCGCCCGGAGCTGTGGTACGAGGACATCGGCGAGCCTGCCTGAAGAGAATCGGCGTCATAACCGGCCGCGCGGAACCCAACCGCGCGGCTGTTTTTGCGCAACTTAACCGGCGATCCTGCGTACATATGGATTGAAAGCGCGTAACTCGTAATTCAATTACATGAAAGGATTGCCAGAACCATGACTGATCCAACCCCTGTCGTCGTCCATCCCCGCGACCGCGGACCCGGCTGCCTGATCCGCATCCTCTACTTTATCTTCGTCGGCCTGTGGCTGGGCGGAATCGTCACCGTCCTCGCCTGGGTATTGAACGTCACCATCATCGGGCTGCCGCTCGGGCTGTGGCTGCTCAACCGCCTGCCGCAGGTGATGACCCTCAAGCCGGCGCCAACCGAAGGCCGGGTGACGGTTGTGGACGGCCGGGTGATCTACCGCGAAACCTCCCTGCCGGCGCATCCCTTCCTGCTGCGCGCGCTGTATTTCCTGCTGATCGGCTGGTGGTTCAGCCTGGTCTGGCTGATCCTGGCCTGGCTGCTGACCGGGCTCTCGCTCGGTCTGGGCCTGCCGCTGGCCTTCTGGATGTTCGACCAGGTTCCTGCGGTCACCACATTGGCGCGCTATTGATCAAAACCCTCTCCCGCCGGTGTATTGATCGGAGACATACTTTACAGGTATTCGGAGACATAGCTTACACCTTATGTAGAATAGGGCATTCGTGTTTCTAGGAATGGAGGCTGGCGGCCAGGGTGAGGGACTGCCCGCGAAAAATGCCAGGGCGAGTACTTCCCCGAATAAAATCGCCCTCCCCGGGTTGGGGAGGGCGGGCAACCACGGAGGGAGAATCAGTCTAAATCCAGCCGCGCAATTCCATCGCCTTGACTACGCGCGCAATCGCCACCATATACGCCGCGTCGCGCATGTACACTTTTTCCTTGACCGACATCTCCAGCACAGCCGCGAAGGCCTCGGTCATCTTGGTGTCCAGCTTGGAGAGCACTTCCTCTTTCGTCCAGTAGAAGTTCATGTCGTTCTGCACGCTCTCGAAGTACGAGACGGTCACGCCGCCTGCGTTGCAGAGGAAGTCGGGGATGATGAAGATGCCGCGCTGCATGATCACTTCGTCGGCCTCGGGGGTGGTGGGGCCGTTGGCGCCCTCGGCGATCAGCTTAACCCGCGGGCTGACCCGCTTGACCGTCTCGGCGTTGATCTGGCCTTCCAGCGCCGCCGGGATGAGCACGTCCACATCTTTACTGATCCAGGCTTCGCCGTCTTCGATGACGTAACCGGCTGCGCGGGCTTTATCCTTGTTAATTGAGCCGTACTGGTCGGTGATGCTCATCAGGAAGCGCGGATCGAGGCCGTCTTCTTTGCTGACCGTGTAGGAGGTGCGGTCGTCGCGGTCCCAGTAAGAGACGCAGACTACTTTGCCGCCGAGCATCTCAGTGAAGCCGATGGCGGCGTACTGGGCGACGTTGCCAAAGCCCTGAATCGCCGCCTTGCACTGCCCGGGGTCCATCTTGAGGTGTTTCATCGCTTCGCGCACGGTGTAGATCACACCGTAGCCGGTCGCCTCGGTGCGGCCCTGCGAGCCGCCGCCGCCGAGGGGTTTGCCGGTGATCACGCCCGGGGTGTACTGGCCGGAGAGTTTGGAGTACTCGTCCATCATCCAGCCCATCATCTGCGGGGTGGTGCCGACGTCCGGAGCGGGCACGTCCTGGCGGGGGCCGATGTTCTTCCACATCTGGCCGATGTAGCCGCGCACCAGGCGCTCCTTCTCGCTGGTGGAGAGGGTGGCGGGATCGACAATCACGCCGCCCTTGCCGCCGCCAAGCGGGATATCGACCACGGCGCATTTCCAGGTCATCCAGGTGGCCAGGGCGCGGACGGTGTCGATCGTCTCCGCCGGGTGGAAGCGAATGCCGCCCTTGTTCGGACCGCGGGCGTCGTTGTGCTGCACGCGGAAGCCCTGGAAAACGCGGATCGTGCCGTCGTCCATGCGGACCGGGATGCGGAAGTGGTATTCGCGCAGCGGCCAGCGCAGGATTTCGCGCACCTGCGGATCGAGCTTGAGAAGCTCGGCGACATGATCGAACTGGCGCTGAGCCATTTCAAACGCATTGGTGGTTTCTGCCATCGACGTTTCTCCTGTTAATCAGTATTTGAATTGGATTGAATGAATGAGAACGGCTGCCTGATAAACGAAAAAAGAGGCTGACGCCGCGGTTTGGCGTCCGCCTGATGGACGGTGGGCAACTGGGTTGTTGGGTGCAATCGGACCCTCCGCAGGCCGTGGTACTTCACAAGGGTAGCAAACCTTGCACCCCCCGTCAAGATGATGAAAATCGCCTCTCTTGTGTGATACCTATCCCCCAATTGTGCAATTTGTCACAATAGAAGCCAACTCTGCGGATCGGCCGCGCGCTCAGCGTCGGCGCAGTGCGCCAAGCTGCCGCTCGAGCTCAGCCCGCACCACCTGGGGGTTGGCCGTCCCGCCTGCCGCGCGCATCACCTGGCCGAAGAACCAGTTGGCCAGGCTCTCCTTGCCGGCCAGGTAGCTGGCGATTTGCTCCGGGCAGCTTTCCAGGGTGCGCCGCACCAGCCTGGCGATTTCCTCTGCGTCCGAAACCTGGCCCAGGCCGCCGGCCTGGATGATCTCGCCGGCGCTCCGCCCGCTGCGCAGCATCTCGGTCAAAACCGCCTTGGCAGTGGTCAGGTTGATCTCCCCACCGGCAACCCGGCGGAGCAGATCCGCAAGCGCTTCGGGCGGGGCTTTGACCTGCTCGATGCTTTCCCCGCTCTGATTCAGCCAGGCGAACAGCTCGCCGCTGACCCAGCTCGCCGCCATGCGGGCGGGGACTTCCCTGCCCGCGGCGCGGACGGTACGCTCGAAGTAATCCGCTGCCGCCTGGTCGCCGGTCAGGATTTCGGCCTCGTCCGCCGATAAACCGTACTCGCGCTGCAGGCGCGCCCGCCGGGCGCGGGGCAGTTCCGGCAGGCCGGCGCGGATTTGCTCGACCCAGTCCGGCTCGATCACCAGCGGCGGCAGGTCGGGCTCAGGGAAGTAGCGGTAATCGTGGGCTTCTTCCTTGCTCCGCTGCGGGTAGGTGGCTGCGCTGGCTTCGTCCCAGCCAAGGGTCTCCTGCTCCACCTGACCTCCGCTTTCTAAAATGGCGGTCTGGCGCTCGATTTCGTAAGCCACCGCCCTTTCCATGGCGCGGAAGCTGTTCAGATTCTTGATCTCCACCCGGGTGCCCAGTTCCCGGCTGCCGGCCGGGCGCAGGGAGACGTTGGCCTCGAAGCGGATTGCGCCCTTTTCCATATCACCGCTGCTTGCGCCGACGTAGCGCAGCAGGCTGCGCAGGGCGGTTGCGTAGGCGCGGACTTCCTTCACGCCGCGCAGGTCCGGCTCGGAAACGATTTCCAGCAGCGGCACCCCCGCCCGGTTGAGATCGACCAGCGAATAGGTCTCGCCGCTCTCGGCGCGGACGTGGGAAAGCTTGCCGGTGTCTTCTTCCAGGTGCACCCGACGGATGCGCACATCCCGCTCGCCCTGCCCAGAGCTGATCCACAGGCTGCCGCCTTCCGCCAGGGGGTATTCGTACTGCGAGATCTGATAGCCCTTTGGCAGGTCGGGGTAGAAGTAGTTCTTGCGGGCAAACAGGCTGACCGGGTTGATCCGGCAGCCCAGGGCCAGGGCGGCCCGCAGCCCGAGCTCGACCGCCCGCTGGTTGACCACCGGCAGCGCTCCCGGCATCCCGGCGCAGACCGGACAGACCGCGCTGTTCGGCAGGGCGCTGGTCGAGTCGACCACCGGGCAGGCGCAGAACATCTTCGAGCGGGTTAGCAGCTCGGCGTGGACTTCCAGGCCGATCACCGCTTCATAATTCACGGGCGCACCTCGCGGGCAGGATGATGGGAAATTGTACCATGCGCCCGGTCACAGCCGGACGGGTTCGCCCCTTCGGGCTGATTCGAGCAGAGCGACGAGCGCCTGATTGATCTCGCGGCTCTCGCTGAGCGGCAGGCGCTGCTCTGCGCCGGTCAGCGCTGCCCTGCCGAGGTCTTCGACCTCGCCCTGGGCGAGCTCGCCCGGCAGGCCGGTGCGGATTTTCCGCCTGCGCCCGTCCTTGAGCAGATAGAGCGCGTCGCCGCGCCCGGCGGAATACGGGTTCTCCACGATCAGGGTTCCTTCGCTGCCGAAGATTTCCATCCGGGAATGATGCTCGTGGACGTAGCTGCAATAAAAATTAAGCGTGGCGCCGCCCGGGTAGGTCAGCAGACCGGTGAAGGACTGATCCACGCCGCCCGGTGTCATTTCGGCTTTGCCGTGGACTTCGACGGGATTGACGCCAAAGACCATCCGCGCGTAGCTGACCGGATAGCAGCCGATGTCCCACAGACAGCCGCCGCCCGCTTCCGGCTGCCAGCGGTAATTATCCGGGCGGCCGAGTTGAATGGTGTAGGCCGCGTCGATGTGGCTCACCTCGCCGATTGCTCCGGATTGGATCCATTCCTGGATTTTTTGGGTGCGCGGATGATGGCGGTACATGAACGCCTCGGCGATGATCACCTGGTGTTCGCGGGCGGCCGCGATCATCGCGTCGATCTCCTCGGCGGTGAGAGCCAGCGGCTTTTCGCACAGGACGTGCTTGCCGGCCTGCGCGGCGTGGATGCTCCACTCGGCGTGCAGGTGATTGGGCAGCGGGTTGTAGATCACGTCGATCTCTGGATCGGCGAGCAGCTCCTCATAGCTGCCGTACGCGGCGGGGATCTTCCACTCCCGGGCGTACTGGCGGGCCCGGTCCAGGTCGCGGCTGGCGACCGCCCGCAGGCTGTGACCGCGCGCCGCGCGGATGGCCGGAATCAGCCGGCGGTTGATCCGCGCCGTGCTGAGCAATCCCCAGCGAAGTGTTTGCGTCATGGCAGCCTCCGTCCGCTGGCAGGCTGCATCCGCCTGCCGGGAATCATGATTGGGATATTTATACCAGATATGCCGGCTGGCGTAAAATCAAGCCCGATCTTGAGCCGGCCAATCAGCTGCCTTTCGACAAGCCCTGCGCGCATCTCAGAGATCGGCCCGGTATGATTGGCCGGGCAAGCTGGCCCGCTCCCCAGGTGGGATGCCCCCGCATCGTTCAAGACCACTCCGAATGTTCAGCGCGCGAGAAAGGGATAAAAGAGTGCGTACAGGATGGATGCCAGACCGGTTGTGGCCAGCATGACCGGCAGACCGCGTTTGTTCCAGACTTTGGAGGTGATGGGATGGCGGGTGCGCTCAGAGAGGGAGGCGATGACCACGTTGGCGGTCGAGCCGATGATGGTGCCGTTGCCGCCGAACCCGGCCCCAAAGGCCAGCGCCCACCAGAGCGGCATGGGGTTGATCCCGGCCGCGCCCAGTTCGAGCACCACCGGGATTAATGCGATGGTGATCGGGATATTGTCGATGATGGCGGAGAGGATCGCCACGATCCACATCAGAGCGATGCCCAGCCAGATCGGCGGCAGCCCTTTGGCTTGCAAAATGAAATTGGCCAGGCTATGCAGTACGCCAGCCTGTTCCATCCCGCCCACCATGATGAACAGCGCTCCAAAGAACATCAGCACATCCCATTCGATCCGTTTCAGGGTTTCGCGCACGTTTGGCCGCAGCCAGACAAAGGCGATCGCAGCGCAGCCCAAGGCAATCAGGGACGGGCGGACGTGGAGCTGTTCCTCCAGCAGAAAGAGCACAACCGCCAGGGCAACCACAGCCAGCACCTTATAAGCGGACTTGCGGTCTTCCAGAACCTCGTTTGGATCCAGTTGAAGAATCACCTCGCGATTGGGAGGAGTTTCCGACAGTTCCCTGCGGAAGAGATAACGAAGAAGCGCCAGGGCAGCCAGCCAGGCAAAAAATACAATCGGTAACGAATGGGTCAAAAAGTCATTAAAAGATAATTCCGCCGCCGACGCAATCAACACATTAGGGGGATCGCCGACCAGCGTGGCAACGCCGCCGGTATCCGAGAGCAGCGCCTCAGCCATCAACAGCGGTTGAGGGTTGATGCCCAGAATTTCACATATCAGGATCGTCACCGGCCCGATGAGGACTATGGTGGTCACATTATCCAGGAACATGGACACGACCGTGGTAACTGTACCCAGAAGCACCAGCAGCCTTACCGGCCGGCCTTTCGAAAGCCTGGCGACCCACACCGCCAGGTACTGAAAAAATCCGGTTGGCTCCAGCAGGGCGACCAGGATCATCATCCCCAACAGCAAACCCAATGTCTGAAAATCGATCGAGGCGATCGCCTGGTCTTCGCTGTAAAATCCCAACAGCATCCCGCCGACTACCATCAGCACGGCGCCGGCTATCGCCGCGATGGTGCGATTGAGTAGATCCGTAAAGATCAAAATCAAACAAACGATGAATATGGCTGTTGAGAGTACGGCTGGAATGATCATGGATTGACTCTATGCCCTTCAGACGCCCCGCGTAACCGCAATGTTCTTGGATATTTATACCAGATTTGGCCTGTCGTTCGAGAAAGCTGGAGTGGTCGGGTGAGGATATCGGAGTTAATCGAATCGTCTCAGCGGTCGGGCAATCCCGGACTCAGCGGGAAAGGACCGCGTAAAAAATCACGTACAGCACGCTCGCTACACAACAGGTTACCAGCATCACCGGTAAACCGCGTTTATTCCAGACTCTGGAGGTAATGGGATGGCGCGTCCGCTCGGACAATGAAGCGACGATGACATTGGCGGTTGATCCGATGATCGTTCCGTTGCCGCCCAAACCTGCGCCGATCGCCAGCGCCCACCACAGAGGGAGGGGATTGATGCCCGCCTTGCCGAGATCGATCACCACGGGGATCAGCGCAATGGTTATGGGCACATTATCAATAATCGCCGACATGATTGCGATGAACCACAGCATCAACAGGCCGAGGGCTACTGGCGGCAGCCCTTCTGCGTGAACAATCAAATTCGACAGTGCATGGAGCACACCCGCCCTCTCCATTCCGCCCACCAGCACAAAGAGGGCGGCAAAAAACAGGAGCACATCCCACTCAATCCGCTTGAGGGTCTCCTGGATATCTGGTTGCACCAGAACCAGACCAACCCCGGCGCCCGCCAGGGCCACGAAGGCCGGCTCGAGATGGAGCGGTTCCTCAATCAGAAAGAATCCGATTGTGACCGCGATCACAAGAAGTGATTTAATCGCGGATTTTCGATCACTTAACACCTCGCGCGGATCCATCAGCAATAAGACTTCTCCATTTTCTGCTCCCTTCGTCAACTCCTTGCGGAAGAGAAAACGAATCGCGGCTAAAGCGGCAAACCAGACGATTATCACAATCGGCAGGACGTGGGTTAAAAAATCCACAAAACTAAAATTGGCTGCCGAGGCAATTAAAATGTTTGGGGGATCGCCAACGAGGGTGGCCAAACCACCCGTGTTGGAAAGCAGCGCTTCGGTCATCAAAAAAGCCTGCGGGCTGATTCCGACGATTTCGCAAATCAGGATGGTCACCGGCGCAATCAAGACGACGGTGGTCACGTTGTTGAGAAACATGGATATGATGGTCGTTACCGTACCAAGAAGGATGAGCAGTCGGATCGGACGTCCCCGGGATAAACGCGCGACCCACACGGCCAGATACTGGAAGAATCCGGTCGGCTCGAGCATGGCCACCAGTATCATCATGCCAAGCATCAACCCAAGAGTGTTGAAATCCAGGGTGCCGACTGCCTGAGGCTGGGTATAAAAACCAAAAATCAATCCAACCGCAACCATGAGCAGCGCGCCGGCCAGAGCCGCGATCGTGCGGTTCATCTTTTCGGTAAATATCAAAATCAGACTGGCTATGAAGATAGCGGTCGAAAGGATGGCGGGCAGGTTCATCAGTCGGACTCATCAGGCAGTGAGGGCAGCTCCCATTCAGACATCAGGCCAATTCCCAGATCGACATGGGAAACAATGCCGACCAGAATGTTGTTTTCGTCCACGACCGGCAGGTCTTTCAGGTCATGGTGATGCAGCAATGAAGTGGCTCGAACCAGCCCGGAATCAGCATGGACAAAAATCGGCTCATCCATAATATCCTCCACCGGCTGGGCTAACTGGGCGGGATCCGGGTGGCGGAATTCCAGAACGCCAAAATCGTGTACAAATTCAAAATGGTCTACCAGCCTGACAAAGTCCGGCATGATCAGGGTTAGCAGCCTGCGCAGACGGACCACGCCGACCATCTGGCCGTTCTGGTTGACAACTGGCAGGGTGCCGATGTGATATTTGCGGAATAATGCCGCAGCCTGACCGATCGTAGCGTCATTTCGGACCGAGATCACACGCTGTTTCATAAAATCTTTCACTTTCATAGAAGCAGCCTCCCTGGTTTATCAAAACCACTACGAGTTTAGTGTATCAGAAATTCCCCTATTTCATCATCTGCTCCCCACCCCGATCATGGATGGGTTCCGTTGTCCTCCAGCGGTGGTCATTGAATTTTCTCAGGATTTGAACGGGCAATTTGATACAATAGTCTTTACCCGCATGCCGGAAAAACGGAGGACAGCTGCCATGCACATGATCTTGTTTGTTCTCGACAACCCTGACCTGCTGGACGATCTCCTCGACGCCTGGGAATCAGTCGGCATAACCGGTGTGACGATCACCGAAAGCACCGGCATCTATCGTTTTCGCAGCGCCCGGAAGAAGATTCCCATGCGCTACGTCTTCGGCGCGGTGGGAGCAAAAACTGAGGTGGGCCATTTCACCCTGATGGCCCTGGTGAAAGCGGAGGAAACAGTCCAGCGCTGCCTGGAAGCGACCGAGAAGCTGGTCGGCGACCTGGAACAGCCTAACACGGGCGTGTTCGCCGCCTGGCCGGTCGCCATGGTCAAAGGGTATCCCAAAAAGTCCTTGCCGGGGGAGGAAGGCGGATGACCTGGGTCTTTTTTGCCCTTAGCGCGGGTGTGATCGTCCTGGCGGCGATGCGGCTGGCTGAGTACGGAGACGCCATCGCCCTGCGCACCAGGCTGAGCGGGATGTTCATCGGTACGCTGCTGCTGGCGGGAGCCACTTCGCTGCCCGAGCTGCTGACCACGATCAATTCGCTGCAGCAGGGTTCGCCGAACCTGGCGGCCGGCAATCTCTTCGGCTCGAATATGTTCAACATGGTCTTACTGGCAGTCCTGGATATGGTCCACCGCCGCGAGCGCATCCTGCGTAAGGCAGCTTTAAAGCACGCCCTGACCGGCAGCCTGGCCACCCTCTTGATCGGCCTGGCAGTGTTCTTCGTGATGGCAGATATCGATGTGAAAATCGGCTGGATAGGAGCCGACAGCCTGGTGATCCTCATCGGTTACGTGGTGGCAGTCCGCCTGCTGCAAAAGAGCAACCCGGCGGCGCCAAAGGCGGCAGCCGTCCAGATGGTTCCTCAGGGGACGCCCGGGCTGGGCGCGGCGATCTTTGGTTTCCTGGTCGCCGCCGGCGCGCTGGTCTATGTTACGCCGATCCTGGTGCGATCCAGCCTGGAGATCGCTGAGATCACCGGGCTGGGGGCGACCTTCATCGGTACCACTCTGGTTGCCCTGGCTACCTCGCTGCCTGAGCTGGTCACCACCCTGACAGCGGCGAAACTTGGGGCTGACGATATGGCCATCGGCAACCTGTTCGGCAGCAACATGTTCAACATGTTCGCCATCGGTCTGACCGATTTGTTCTATCTGGATGGGCGATTCCTGTCGGTAATCGACCCGGCCTTCCTGCTGGTGGGCATGCTCGGGCTGATCATGACCGGTCTGGGGCTGGTCGGCAACCTGGCGAAAATTGAGCGGCGCATCTTCCTGGTGGAAACGGACGCGCTGCTGCTGTTCCTGGTCTACTTTGGCGGGATGTGGCTGCTCTACTCGCGCGGGATCAATCCTTGAGGCGCGCGCCTCGCGGGTTCAGGATTCTGGCTCTAGCGGCCGGGCAGGCGCAGCCGCTGCAGCCTTGAGATCCGGCCGCAGAAGAAAATACAACAGGAAAAGCGCGGCAGAAACCAGGCCGATCAGACCGCCGCCGTACCAGATGGTGCGCGGGCCGAGATGGTCGTTCAAGAACCCTCCCAGGACGGGGCCGACGCCTGAGGCGATGCTCCAGGTCAGGCCGTAAATGCTCATATACCGCCCGCGCATATCCGCCGGGGCGAGGTTGGCGACGAAAGTCGATGAGGTGGGAATCATGATCAATTCGCCAATTGTCATGATCACCATGCTTGTCCAAAAGCCCCAAAAACTGGAGCTAAGCGCCACGCTGGCGACGCCGGCGGCGTAAAAGGCAGCGCCGACCGCCAGGACGGGCATCGCTTTGAACCGTTTGGTCACCTGGGTGACCGGCAGCTGCAGGAACACCACCATCAGCGCGTTGGTCGTCGGGATCAGCCCGTAGCGGCTTTCCGAGAGGCCGAAATTAGTCTTGGTGTAGACCGCCAGAAGTACCCAGAGCATGGCTGCCGCCATCATCGTCAACCAGAAGGCAAAAGTGAAGGAAATGAAGGTACGGTCGCGCAGCACCCGTCCGTAGCCTCCAAAACGCTCCCCAACCGGTTTTAGGAAGCGCTCGGGGTCGTTAGCGGCTGCCAGCGGCAGCGTCTCGCGGGCAAGGGAAGCCAGGAGCAGTCCGTAGATCGTCAGGCCGCTCGCGGCGAAGTAGAAGGCCGTGTTGTACGATGAGGCTGCCAGGAAACCGCCGATCGCCGGGCCGATGGCGATGCCGGCGTTGTTACTCAGGCGCAGCAGGGAATAGGCTTCGATCCGCCTGGTGGGCTCAATCAGGTCGGCCATCATGGCGTCGGCGCCAATCCGGTAGAGCGGGTTGGCCGCGCCGCGCAGGGCCATCAATGCGGCAAAGGCGGGCAGGGTATTCGCCCGGCTCATCAGCAGAAAACCCGCCCCGTCGACGATCAGGCTGATCACCATCACCCACTTTCTTCCCAGCCGGTCGATGATCGGTCCGGCGATGAAGGAGGCAACCAGGCCGACCGCCGCGTTAATCGAAAGCAGGCTCGCCAGAGCGGTCATCGGCAGGTCGAGCCGCTCGCTTGCATAGATCAACAGGAAGGGCCAGATCATGCTGGAGCCGATGGTGCTGATCAGCATGCCTCCGAACATCAGCCAGTATTGCGCGGGGAATTCTGCGTTGAAGAGCCTGATCGGGCGGAGCATAATGAGATGAGCCTTCCTCGATTATTGGATCGTCAAGCCGGTCAATTGTACTATCGAACGGCGGATGCGGGATAATTTCCGCCTGATCAGACGCAGCGCACCTCGTGGTACAATTACATCGTTCATTCCAGTCCGCTGCGCTTCGGCCGGCTGGCCTGAAGCGTACATCTGATCATGTTTCCAGATACGGAGGGTCGATGGTCAGTCAGGATTTGCTTGAGATTTTGCGCTGCCCGCATTGCGTGCGCGAGCGGGACGGCTTGCTCGATCTGGTCAAAGAGAGCTGGCTGGTCTGCCGCGACTGCGGACGTAAATACCCGATCGTCGAGGATATCCCGGTGATGCTGATCGATGAGGGGGATAAATGGATTCAGACGGACGTGGATCAGCTTCCCGTCCCGCCTCCGCCGGTCCAATAAGGGGTTATAATAAGCCGATCGCGACTTCGTGGCACTGATCTTGCAGCATCAAGGCGCATGATCCCATTGGGTACTCCTACAAAGAAACGAAATATGGCAAATCGTCGCAACCAGATGGCTGTCAAGCCAAAAACCTCTTCCGACCGTCTGACCAAGATTATTCTGATCGCCTTCGCCGTGCTGGCGGTGATCACCGGCATCGTCCTTTTTGGCGTCGCCCGTGATATTTTCCGCACCTGGACCTCTACTCCGTTGGAGGGCATTCCGGTAGAAGCTGGAGGCAGCCAGGGGTCAAGTAACGCAACCCTGGTGCCGTTGGATACCGTCCTGCAGCCGCAGGGTGGACCGACCCCAGAGCCCTGGGACGGCAAAAGCCGCGTAACCCTGCTGGTGATGGGCCTGGATTACCGCGACTGGGAAGCCGGCGAGGTTCCCCGCACCGATACGATGATTCTGCTGACTCTCGATCCGGTCAGCAACACTGCCGGGATGCTTTCCATCCCGCGGGATATGTGGGTCAACATCCCGGGTTTCGATTACGGCAAGATCAACACGGCTTATTACCTGGGCGAGATTAACCACCTGCCCGGCGGAGGACCCGGCCTGGCAGTCGAAACGGTAGAGCAATTCCTCGGCGTGCCGATTAATTATTACGCCCAGATCGATTTCAACGCCTTCGTCCGGTTCATCGATGAGATCGACGGGGTCAAGCTGGAGATCAAAGAGCCGATGACCGTCTCGATCATTGGCTCGAATAAAAAGGTTAACCTGGAACCGGGAATCGTTACCCTTCCGGGCGATATTGCCCTGGCCTATGCCCGTAACCGTTACACCGAGGGAGGCGATTTCGACCGGGCCGCCCGCCAGCAGCAGGTGATTCGCGCCATTCGCGACCGCATTCTCAGCTTCGATATGCTCCCCAAACTGGTCACCCGTGCGCCGGTGCTCTACCGCGATCTGGCTTCGGGCATCAGCACCAACCTGACCCTCGAAGAGGTGATCAAGCTTTCCTGGCTGGCCATGCAGGTGCCGGAACAAAACATCAAGTCGTTGGTCATCGGTCCGGAAATGGTCGAGATGGGCATGTCGCCGGATGGATTGTCGATTCTGATCCCGGTTTCGGACGAAATCCGCCTGTTGCGCGATGAAATCTTCACCACCGGCGTGCCGGTCGGTCCGGCGGCGGTTGGCGAAGACCTCAAGCAGCTTGCCGGCGCCGAAGCGGCGCGGATTTCAGTCCAAAACGGCACCAATACCGGCGGCCTGGCCGGGCTGACCGGCGAATGGCTGCGCGGGCAAGGGTTGAACGTGGTCGAAGAGACCAACGCTGACCAGATCTACGCGGTGACGACCATTTTTATCTACAACGGCAAGCCGTACACCGTGCGCTATCTCTCGCAGCTATTCAATCTGGAGAATCCGCGGATTTATAACCGCTATGATCCCAACGCGGCCTATGATATCGCCGTTGCCATCGGCGAGGATTGGGCGGCGAATAACCCATTACCGTAAGCCAGGCTATTTATTCTTCCATTTGCCCGGGCTACTAAGAAAGTAACTGAGCGAATCCATGTATGGGCGGGTATGAACCCGCCCCTA
>CAZMCF010000008.1:64805-112756 GCA_964564935.1 uncultured Anaerolinea sp.
GCGCAGGAAACGCAAGACCGCATCCATGTAAAATGACAACTGCTCGCGGTGGATGTTATGCCCGGCGCCAGGGATGTGCACGACTTTAACCTTACGCCACAACTGGCGCACCTGTTCCGCCACGTCAGGCGTGACCACCGCGCCTAACCGCGGATCGGCGGTGATCAACAGACCCGGACAGCGAATCTGGCGGACGATCTGGGCATAGAGCGGCGGGCTGGCCGTAATCCACTCGACCGTTTCCGGGCGGACTTGCTGCTTGGCTCGCGCCCACTGGAAGAACTCGCTCTCATCCCAGTTGGGGTGAAGCTGCTTGCCCAGGGCGATGACTTCTTCCAGGGATTTTTGCTTCAGGCTGGATATCCAGGTTTTCCAATCGTCCAGCTTCATGGCGTCGACCCCGGGCGAGGTGTGATTGGATCCATCCCGCCAGGGCGGGTCGGAGAGCACCACCCCGCGGATGATCTGCGGCGCCTGGGCGGCAGCCAGCGCAGCCACATGAGCGCCCATCGAGTGGCCGATCAGTACCGGATGCTTGAGATCCAATTCCTCGATGACCCGCAGGACGTCGTGAGCCTGCACCTCCGGGCTGGAGCCGGTCTCCGCCATCCCCGAGCCGCCGTGCCCGCGCGCGTCGGGCATGACGACGTCATACTCGAGCTCGAGATACAGCGGGACGCGGTTCCAGCAGAGCGCGTTATCGGAAAATCCGTGCAGTAGGATGACGGGCGGTTTTTCGCCGCCGGTGCGGTAATAGTTGATCCGCACGCCGTCAACCGGCACGTGGCCGTAAAAGAGCCTCGCCATGGCAGCACCTCCAGGGGCAGGTTCCCCTTCTGCCTTTCAGTTTAATCAGGAACGCCCTGCGAGTCAAATCCGACCCTCAAAGAGCCGAGGGAGGACAGCCAGGCGTTCGCTTGCTGGGGTGTGCGCAGGCGGATCAGGCGCAGGTGGGCGTATTCGGGTTGGGCCAGAAGAACAGGATACTCGCGCCGGCGGCGGGGGTAGGTTTTGAACAGCCAGGGGAAGAGAGCGTCCTTCTCGAACAGGACGCCACGAAGCGTTTCTTGATTGCCGCTCCATAATTTTTGCCGCAGCACAACCCGCCGGAACGAGCGGCGCACCAGGCGCAAAAAGCAGATCAGGAATGGATAATCCAGCCAGACGACCGTCTCGGCCTGTTTCCAGATGAGGTCGCGCACCCTGGAATAGTTGCCGTCCGTGACCCAGCCGGGAGCCTGCAGGGCTTTGGCCACCCGCTCGCGGAAAACCTCGTCCGGCGGCTCACTCCAGTTCGGCCCAAAACGGAGGGCGTCCAGTTCGATGTGGGTCAGCCCGAGGATCTCCGCCAGTCTGGCAGCCAGAGTGGATTTGCCGCTGCCGGTGACGCCGACGACGGCAATCCGCCGGCCAGGGTGGGGATAAGAAGTCGCGCTCATTGCTGCTCGATCTTCGCTGCCGATTTTCAAAACTGGAGAGCCATCTTTTGGACGAGATCCAACTTCCTGATTGTATCTGATCTTGTGGCTGTATGGCTTAAATCCGGTTTACCATTCGTTCGGATTTGAACTGGGTTTCGTACAGATGGGCGTACAGGTCGCCCTGTTCGAGCAATTCAGCGTGGCTGCCGCGCTCGATGATCCGCCCCCGGTCGAGGACGAGGATCAGATCGGCCGCCAGAATGGTGCTCAGCCGGTGAGCAATGACAATGCTGGTCCGCCCGGCCATCACCCGCCGCAGAGCCTCCTGGATGAGCGCCTCGGATTCGCTGTCGAGGTGGCTGGTGGCTTCGTCCAGCACCAGAATACGCGGATCCTTGAGGATCACCCGCGCCAGGGCGATGCGCTGCTTCTCGCCGCCCGAAAGGCGGTATCCACGCTCGCCGACCACCGTGTCATATCCCTGGGGCAGCGCGCGGATGAAATCATGGATGTTGGCCGCCCGGCAAGCCTCCTCGATCTCCGCCTGACTTGCGTCCAGGCGAGCATAGAGCAGGTTGGTGCGGATTGTGTCGTGGAACAGGTGAGTCTCCTGGGTGACCATGCCGATCGCGGCGGAAAGCGAAGCCAGGGTCACATCGCGCAGGTCATGCCCGTCGATGCGGATCACGCCGGAGGTCGGGTCGTACAGGCGTGGGATCAGATAGGTCAGGGTGGTTTTTCCTGCCCCGCTTGGGCCGACCAGGGCGACCAGCTCGCCGGGCCGCACGTGGAAGTTGATCTCTTCCAGGGCGACTTCGCGCGCCTGGCTGGGACCGGCGGGGATTTCCTCCTCTTCCTCCTCCACCTCGCCCCGCCCGCCGGAAAGCGCCGCCTCTACCTGATCGATCTGACCGAACCGGCGCACGTCGCGGAGCAATATCCGCTCATCGACCTCGTAGCGGAAAGAAACGTTCTCGAAGGTCAGCTCGCCGCGGACGGACTGGAGCGGGATGGCGCCGGGCTTTTCAGGGATGTCAACCGGCAGATCGATGATCTCAAACACCCGCTCAAAGCTGACCACCGAGGTGGCGAATTCGACTGGCGCATTGGCCAGCCCGGAGAGGGCCGAGTACAGGCTGGTCAGGTAGGCGCCGAAGGCGACGATATTCCCGATGGTGAAGATTTCGCGGATGACCAGATATCCGCCCAGCCCGTAGACCAGAGCTGTACCGATCGCGCTGAGCAGACCGATGATGACGAAGAAGGAAACGCCGATCACCGCCCGGCGCACGCCGATATCGCGCACGGCGCCGGCCCGGCTTTCGAAGCGCCTGACCTCGGTCGCTGCCTGGCCGAAAAGCTTGACCAGCAGCGCCCCGCCGATGTTTAGCGTCTCGTTGACCAGCGCGTTCATCTTCGCGTTAGCGTCCATGTGCTGGCGGGCGATGCCGCGCAGGCGCTCGCCCATCTTGCGCGCCGCCAGGATAAACAGGGGCAGGATGGCCACGCTGATCAGCGTCAGGCGCCACTCCAGGGTGAGCATCACCACCAGAACCGCCGCGGCCTGGATCACGTTGGTGACCATGCTGACGATGGTATTGCTGATCGCGTTCTGGGCGCCGACCACATCGTTGTTCAGCCGGCTCATCAGCTCGCCGACTTTGGTTTGGGTGAAGAAACGCAGCGACATGCGCTGCAGGTGGGCAAAAAGCGCCACGCGCAGGTCGTAGATCACCCCCTCGCCGACCGCAGCGTTCAGACGGCGCTGAAGTACGTTGACGCCGCCGCTGAGGGCTGGAATCGCCAGCAGGGCCAGCGCCAGCCAGGCCAGCCGGTTGATGTCTTTAGCCGGCAAAACCACGTCGATCAGGTTGCGCAGGATCAGCGGGGTGAGCAGGTGCAGGCCGGTCGTGATCAGAATGAGAACCAGCATGCCGGTAATTTGCCAGGTGTATGGCCGTGCGTAGGAAAGCACCCTGATCAATAAGCTGCGGGTGACCTTTGGTCTTTCATCGGCTGTGCTGACCCAGTTCTTCCAGCCGCGATTGTGAAAACCCATGGGGATACCTCTTGGATGGATGACGGTGATCGGGCGGTAAGGCGGGCATTCGAACTGCCCATCCTTGAGTATAACCTATGGAGCGGAAGTTGAATGCAGCGGCTGTGCCCTCCGCCGATCCCTGAGTCTGTCGAAGGGTCGGCGGAGCGAACAGGCGCGCTCTCTCCGCTTCCAGTGCCGCTGCGTTTCAGCGATCGCCTCTCCCGCTTGCGGGAGAAGATGGGTGAGGGCCGACGAGGCCGGATGGGAGATAACCTCTGTCTCTGGGCTTCCTCGTGATGACATTGAATGGCGTCGCCGCGAGAGAAGCACGGCAGCGAGGAAACTTCACATTACACCTTGCTAGCGGGCAGGGATACCCGCCCTACGAAATTGGAGAAAGACCATTTCTCGTTTGGGTAATCGCCTCTCCCGCTTGCGGGAGAGGTTGGGTGAGGGCCGACGAGGCCGGATGGGAGATCACCT
The DNA here is from genome assembly GCA_964564935.1 of uncultured Anaerolinea sp. Taxonomy (GTDB): domain Bacteria; phylum Chloroflexota; class Anaerolineae; order Anaerolineales; family Anaerolineaceae; genus Bellilinea. The sequence goes on from CAZMCF010000008.1 coordinate 68,751, forward strand.
CTGTCTCTGGGCTTCCTCGTGTTGACTATGGATGGCGTCGCCGCGAGCGAAGCACGGCAGCGAGGAAACCTCGCAATACACCTTGCTGGCGGGCAGGGATGCCCGCCCTACGAAATTGGAGAAAGACCATTTCTCGTTTGGGTAATCGCCTCTCCCGCTTGCGGGAGAGGTTGGGTGAGGGCCGACCAGGCCGGATGGGAGATCACCTCTGCCGCTGCGATCCCTCGGGATGATTTTGGAATGACGCAGTCACCCCACTGTAACAACATTTGCCTCTGATCGATGCCAGCCAGATTGAAACCATTTTTAACGTTTAACGTAAATAAAATATCTACAATAAATAAAAATGGAGACACAATCATGCGAAAAACAGTCCTTTTAATTATCCCCCTTATCCTGCTGCTGACCATGGCCTGCAGCATCACCTTTACTACCCCGGAAATCAAAGACCTGCGCGGCTCGGGCAACCTGGTAACCGAGCAGCGCGAGGTGAGCGGTTTCGACCGGCTCGAGTTCGGCGGCGTCGGTACAATGACCATCCGCCAGGGCGACGTGGAATCGCTCACGATCGAGGCCGATGACAACCTGATCGATCACATCACCACCCGGGTGATCGGCAACCGGCTGGTCATCGAGATGGAAAAGAATTTCAACGTCGGCGGCATGACCCGGATCCATTATGACCTGGTCGTCAAGGACCTCTCCCGGCTGACCCTTTCCGGCTTCGGCGATATCACCATGGATGAATTGAATACCGATTCTCTGACTGTCCTGTTGAGCGGCAGCGGCAACCTGACCCTCGCCGATCTGCAGGCGGAGAGCCTGGATGTGACCATCACCGGCTTCGGCAACAGCGAATTCGCCGGCGAGGTCAAAGATTTGCAGGTGATCATCAAAGGCGCGGGCAGCTTCAAGGGCGGCGACCTGCGCAGCCAGACGGCGCGGGTTGAGGTGAGCGGCTTTGGCAACGCCACAGTCTGGGCTGAGCGCGACCTGGACGTGGAAATTACCGGCTCGGGCAACGTCAGCTACTACGGCCTGCCGGATGTAACCCAGAACATCAGCGGCTTTGGCCGCCTGGAAAGCCTGGGAAATAAATAGTTCGGGGTAAAAACCTGCTGTTTATCGTAAAGAACGCGGAGAATTCATCGAGATTCTCCGCGCTCTAGATGTTTCTGCGCTGGAAACAGCTTCCAGGGAAAACCGACCGCCTGACCGTGGATGATTCCGCAGTCCCCACTCCATTTGGTTACGCTGGACTTACAAACAGCCCGCACTCCTCAATCAGATCAATCTGTGATAAGATGCAGACCTGATGAGCCAGCACACCGAATCCATTCCCCACGGGGACGAGACCCGACCGGTCGAGTCCACTTCCGGGACTACGTTCCGCGAAATCCTCAGTGAAGCAATAAAGACCATCTTACTGGCGCTGGTGCTTTATTTTGCCATCAGCACCATCACCGACCGGGTGCGGGTCGAAAATATCAGCATGCAGCCGACCCTCCACGAAGGCGAGCTGCTGGTCGTGTATAAATGGGCTTACCGTTTCGGCGAGCCTTACCGCGGCGATATCATCGTCTTTCACCACAACCGCCAACCGCCGGAGGATTACATCAAGCGGGTGATCGGTCTGCCCGGCGACCGGGTCACGATCCGCGGCGGGCAGGTGTACATCAACGGCGAAGCCATCGACGAGCCTTACATTGCCGCCCCGCCGTCGTACGACGGCGAGTGGATCGTGCCTGAGGACCATCTTTTTGTCCTGGGCGACAACCGCAACCGTTCCTCCGATTCGCATGTCTGGGGATTTGTGCCCATGAGCGATGTGGTTGGTCGCGCGGTCGTGGTTTACTGGCCGCCGCAAAGCATCCGTCTTTTCGACCATCTCGACATCGCCAAAGCCAGCGCGCCTTGAGCGCGTCGGCGTGAGGCGCTGTTTCATTTTACTGGCGATACACTATGCCCGAATATCTCCGACCGAGAGGTCGTAAAAAGTCTTCTCTGATCTATGCTGCCCTGATCGGGCTGGCGCTTTTGGCCATTTTGATTACCCAGATCCCGGCGGTCAAAACCCGGCTGGTCTGGCGGGTGGAAGTGGCCCGCACCTATCTGCGCGGTGTATTAAGCCCGGTTCAGGCGCTGCCAACCGCCCATGTCGTTGCCGCCCAGGCAAATGGGAGTCCGCAGCAAACTCCATCCCCTGTGGTTACGTTTCCCCCAACGCCGCAGGTCTCGCCAACGCCGCAGCCGACTCCGACTGCTCTGCCGGACCGGGTCCAGCTTGAGCCGCCCCCGTATGAGAAGCAGGATATGAATAACTGCGGCCCAGCCACCCTCTCCATGTACCTGAATCACTACGGCTGGCAGGGCGACCAGTACGCCGTCTCCAGCGTGATCAAACCGATCGACCAGGACCGCAACGTCAACATCGACGAGCTGCTCTACTTCACTCGAAATTACGCCGGCTGGCTGCGCAGCGAGTTCCGTGTCGGCGGCAGCATCGATCTGCTGCGCAAATTCATCGCCGCCGGATTCCCGGTCGTCATCGAAGAGGGATTTTACCTCGAGGAAAACTTCTGGCCGAACGACGACCGCTGGGCAGGTCACTACCTGTTGATCACCGGATACGACGACGGCGCCGGCGCTTTTACCGTGCAGGATTCCTTCCTCGGCGAAAACAGGTCAGTGCCCTACCCAGTACTTGATCGCTCCTGGCAGACCTTCAATCGGATTTACTTCCTGCTCTTCACCCCCGAGCAGGAGGAACAGGCGCGCGCCCTGCTCGGCGCAGATTGGGACGAGCGGGTCAACCGCCAGAATGCGCTCGATGCCGCCCGCGCTGAAACCCAGGAAGACCCCGAGAATCCCTTTGCCTGGTTCAACCTTGGGTCCAACCTGGTTTATTTTGATTCCTATGCTGAGGCGGCTGGCGCCTACGACCGCGCCCGCCAGATCGGGTTGCCGCAGCGCATGCTGCGCTATCAATTCGGGCCGTTTTTCGCCTATTTCAACCTCAACCGCAACGAGGACCTGATGGCGCTGAGTGAATATGCGCTTAAAATCACTCCGAATTCGGAGGAGGCGCTTCTCTGGCGCGGCTGGGCTTTATACCGCGACGGCCGCAAGCCAGACGCCCTGGTCGAGTTCCAAAAGGCGCTTGAGGCGCATCCAGGTTACCTCGACGCCCAATATGCGATCGACTTTGTTAACGCCAATTAGCGGCCGCTGATTATTGCCCGGCTGAAGCCAGGTTTTGCTATCTTTTCAAGGGGGTGTGTGGTTTAATTTCAATATCCTCAGGTGTGGTTGAAAATGCGCCCATGAATAAAAATATTCTGACTGCCCTGCTCGTGCTTCTCGTGATCGTCAGTCTGTGCGCATGCGCCGCTGCGGCGGCGGTCGGCGGGTTTTTACTCTTCCGCAATCAACAGGCTGCCAGCCCGACGCCGCCTTCATCCCCGACCGCCGCTCCAACCGGGCAGCCGACCGCGACAACCGCCGCAGGCAGACCAGTCGCGCCGACCCCGCTGCCGACCGCCACCCAGGCGCAGTCCAGTGAAACGCTCGAAATCCCGGATGAAATCGCCGCCCAGATGGATGAGATCGAAGACCAGGTCGAGCGGCTGCGCGGCCTGGATCAACGAGTTCCGGTCGCCCGAATTCTGCTGACGCCGGAGCAGCTTCGCGAGCGGCTCATTCAGGATTTCGAAGAAGAGAATGACGAACAGACCATGGAGGATGATCTGCGCGTGCTGTCGGTATTCGGTCTGATCGATTTCGATTTCGATCTGCACAATTTCTACATCGACCTGCTCACCGAACAGGTGGCCGGCTATTACGACGATGAAACCAAGGAGATGATCATCGTCCAGGGGATGGATTTCGACGGGCCCGAGCGGCTGACTTACGCGCATGAATTCACCCACGCTCTCCAGGATCAGCAATATGATCTGCGCGCAGGGCTTGGCCTCGATGAGCAGAGGTGCGAAGCTGACAGTGAATATTGTGCCGCTGTGCAGGCCCTGGTCGAGGGCGATGCGACGCTGACCGAGCAATACTGGCTGTACGCCTACGGCAGCCCTGACGACCGCCAGCAGATCGATGACTTCTACCGGGCTCTGCAAAGCCCGATATATGACACCGCGCCGGAATTCCTCAAGGAGGATATCGCCTTTCCATATTCCTTTGGCAGCGAGTTCGTTCTGCATCTGTTCGAGCAGGGCGGCTACGAGGTTATCGATGCGGCCTATTTCAACCCGCCTGTTTCCACCGAGCAGATCCTCCATCCCGAAAGATACCCCGATGATTCGCCAATCAGCGTGTTCATGCCGGATCACAGCGCCCTGCCCGGTTTTCGCCTGCGGGAGGTTGAACGCGGCGTAGTCGGCGAGTGGTATACCTACCTGATCCTTGCGAAAGGGCGGGAAGAGACCTTCCGCATCGATGAGAGTCAGGCGTTGAAAGCCGCCGAGGGCTGGGGCGGCGACGCCTATGCGGTCTATCTGGACGATATCAGCGGCAAGATTGTCCTGGCCGTGCAATGGCAGTGGGATACGACCAGAGATGCGAATGAGTTTGCCGACGCTCTCGATACCTACGGACGGCTGCGCTGGGGAGAGCCAACCGAAGAGCTCAATTCTTCCACTTTGATCTGGCAGGATACCCCTGACGGAGCGGTGATCATCCAGCGCGGCGAACTCACAACCAGCTGGGTGATCGCTCCAAACCGGGATACAGCCAACCGGCTGCTACAATCGCTCACCCAGGCCGAATTCGCCGGAGTGGAGTGAAGTGCCGCTTGACGTAGAGCGCATCCGCGCCGTCTGCTTCGACGTGGACGGGACGCTGAGCGACACCGACAATCTGTGGGTCGCCCGGCTGGAGCGGGCGCTGCGCCCGTTGAGGGGATTTTTCCCGAGGAAGGATGTCCATCCCTTTGCCCGCCGGCTGGTGATGGAAATGGAAACCCCAGGCAACCTGGTCTATGAGCTTCTCGACCGGCTGCACCTGGACGACGAAGCCGCCCGTCTGCTCTCCGCGCTCCGCCGGCGCCAGGGGGATCGCAGCGGCCGCTTCCTGCTGGTGCCGGGCGTGGATGAGATGCTCGCCGCTCTGCAGGTGCGCTACCCGCTGGCGGTGGTCAGCGCGCGCGGGGAAGCCTCGACGCGCGCCTTTCTGGAGCAGTACAGGCTGACCTCCTTCTTCGCCGCCGTCGCAACCGCCCAGACCTGCGCTCACACCAAGCCGTTCCCGGATCCGATCCTTTGGGCGGCTGAACGCCTGGGAGTGGAACCGGGGTCCTGCCTGATGGTCGGCGATACGACCGTCGATATCCGCGCCGGAAAAGCTGCCGGCGCGCAGACGGCGGGGGTGTTGTGCGGCTTCGGCACGCGGGGCGAGCTGCTCCGCGCCGGGGCAGATCTGATCCTCGAGAGCACCGCCGATCTGGCAGCGGCGCTTGCGGGCTAAGAAAAAAATGGCTTAGAACTGCAGCCCGAACAGACGCAGCAGCGGGCGCCCGTAGCTGAGGAACGGCCAGGGTACGGCTGCCAGCAGAATCAGAAAAGAAAAGCCGAACCAGATCGCCAGGCGGCGGTGTCTGGCGGCATCCTCGCTGGCCTTTTTGGCCGAGGAACGCCCAACGTGGGCGACTACTGCCGCGGCGAGCATGAGCAGGAAGTGCTCGAGGGCGAAGAACCGTGTGCCTGGATTGGATATCGCATTGGCGAAATCGCCGAAAAGCACGTTGACCCAGCCGCGGTAGAAATACAGCAGAAATCCAAACAACAGCTGGACATCGAAGAGGGATGTGTAGAGCATGCCGGCCTGGTTATCGGCCAGATCGAAGGATTTTTTCGCCAGCCAGCCTTTAAAGGCGCGGACGATGGCGATCACGCCAAAGAGAATCACCGCCCAGCGCAGCAGGTTATGCAGGGTCTGCAGCAATAAGATCAAAAAGTCCATTTCATCCCTCTCTTCTGATCAAAGCTGGAATATCAACGTTTACAGGTATTTCAGGCCGCTGCCGGTGTTCAAGAGCAGCGCCTGCTCGTCGCGGCGCAGCCAGCCGCTGGCGAGCAGTTTGGGCAGCGCGGCAACGACCGCCGCCCCCTCCGGCGCGGCGAAGATGCCCTCGCTGCGCCCGAGCTGAGCCTGCGCGGCGCGGATTTCCTCGTCGCTGACCGCCACGGCCGTCCCGTTCGAGTCGTAGATGGCCTGCATCAGCAGCCGGTCGCCGTAACTCTTCGGCACGCGCAGTCCGTATGCCGTGGTTTGGGCGCCTTCCCAGAAATCGCAGCTTTTCTGGCGGGCTTCGAAGGCGCGAACTACCGGCGCGCAGCCGGCAGCCTGAACGGCGACCATCCGCGGGCGGGTTGGGCTTTCCAGCCAGCCGAGCTCGCTCATTTCCTGGACCGCCTTCCAGATGCCGACCAGACCTACCCCGCCGCCGGCCGGGTAGAGGATCACCTCCGGAAGACGCCAGGAGAAGCTCTCGGCGATCTCGTAGCCCATGATTTTCTTGCCTTCCAGGCGGTAGGGCTCCTTGAAGGTGCTCACGTCGAACCAGCCGCCGCCGGCGATATCCTCGGCAGCCCGGCGGGCAGCGTCGCTGATCAGCCCGTCCACCAGAATCACCTCCGCCCCGCACATGCGGCATTCCTCGATGTTTGCCCTGGGCGTGTCGGCCGGCATGTAGACCCGCGCCTGCAGGCCGGCCCGGCTGGCGTAGGCCGCCAGCGCCCCGCCGGCATTGCCGGCGGTCGGGATGATCACCCGCCGGGCGCCGAGCTCCCTGGCCCGGGAGATCGCCGCGGCCTGCCCGCGGGCTTTGAAGGTGCCGGTCGGGTTGAGTGATTCGTCTTTGAGGTATAAGCGGCTCAGGCTGAGTTCCGCTCCCAGCCGCTCCAGGCGCAGCAGGGGCGTGTCTCCCTCGCCGAGGGTGACGATGTTTGCCGGGTCGCGGATTGGGAGCAGCTCACGCCAGCGCCACATCCCGCGCGGGCGGGCGCGGATCGCGTCCCGGTCGAGGCCGGTTCGGGCAGCAGGCAGGTCGTAGCGGGCCAGCAGCGGCGACCGGCAGGCGCCGCAGGTGTTGGTCAGGCGGTCGGGGTCATGACGCTGCCCACATTGCGGGCATTCCAGGCTGGAGAGTAGGCTGGCGGACAAGGGCGGTTCCTCGGTGCATGGATGGTGGAGTTAAATGATAACCAGCTCAGCTTCCCCCCGGGTACCCCGGCAGGGTCGAGGTCGGCCCGCTGGGATAGCCCGGCACGGTGGAAGTCGGCTGGGAGGGGTAGCTTTGCGAAGTGGGGGTGCGGGTGGGCGTGGGCGCGCCGGGGGCCGGAGTACGGGTCAGCACCGGACGCGGGGTGGCGGTCGGCGCAACCACTACAGTCGCCCCTGGCGGAGTCTGGCCAGGGTAGACCCACGAGGTCGGCGTCGGCTGGACGCCGCTCATCGTCTTGCTGACGTCCTCCACGTAATCGACCGCGCTCTGGCAGGCCGGGTCGAGCCGGGCGGAGATGTTCTCCCAGGTAAAAGGCTGGCGGAAATTGAAGACGCGTTGGACTGCGGTCGAAAGGCAGCCCGGACCGGCGTTGTAGTTGAGCAGGGTCAGACGCCAGAGATCCACGTAGCTGGTCAATTTTCCCGGCGTTTGCCCGGCGACATTGGTCAGGATCCGCCCGACCTGCTGGCAGTTGCCGACCATCCCCTCGGCGAAAACGCGCACGCTGAACTGGGCCTGGGTCAGGTCGATCCCGGCCGGGCAGTCGGCGCAGGCTGCGTTGACCTTGGTGACCAGCGCGCCGCGCAGCATGGCCTGCTCGGCGCTGGTCAGGTTGCCGAAGCCCAGCACGCAGCGATCCTGGTGCAGCACCAGCGGGCAGAACTGGCTGAAGAAGCTCGGGTTCCAGAGCAGAACTGTATCAGCCCCCTTTTCAGTCATCTGCCCCAGGCCGGCTTCTTTGTAGGTGCTGTAGATGCCGGGCCAGAACTGGCTCTCGCGGTTGAAGACGTTCTTGAGGAGCTGGGCCGGAACGCCGGTATCTTTGGCGGCCTGGAGGATATCCTGGTTAAACTGGTTTTGCCATTCGATGACCTTCTCGCGGGCCTGCTCCATTCCGCAGGTGCTGGCCGCGACCGGAGAGAGCAGCCCGCCGTCGGGGCAACTGCTGGCGTCGACCTGCCCGTTGGAGATCAGCACGCCGGCAAGATGATAGAGGGGAATGTCCGAATACAGCTCGGCCGGATCGGCAGGGGTGGTCAGCCAGGGCGGCGGACCGCCGACCTCCGGAAAGGATTGCCAGATGTCCGAGCAGCTCGCCAGCGGGCCGCCGCGCCACTGGCTGCTGATCACGTCGACGTAATACAGCGTCGGGTCGCTGGAGGGCTGCTCCGGCGACATGAAGTCGCCGTGCGGAACCACCCTCACGAGCGCCGTGTAATGCGGCGAGGAGTCGCCGAAGCTGGATTCAGCCCAGAATTCCATCTCTACCCCCTGCGGGCCTGTCGGGCGCAGGGGCAGGTTGCACGGGTTGTTGTGGCAGGTGAAAGGCTCGCTGCCCAGCACCCCCTGGATGCTGATGATCGTTTCGTTCGGCAGCGGCTCCTCGCCGGTCAGCAGCAGGTTCGGCGGGCTGTCGCAGCGGTTGCCCGGCGGCTCGGGCGAGCAGCCGGCGACCGAGAGCCAGACGCTCGGCAGCGGCAGCTCGACCTCGACCTCTTTCTCTGCCGGGAAACTGCCGGCCTCGAACAGATACAGTCCCGGACAGTCCTCGACGGTTTGCCCTTCGGTCAAAACGCAGGGTTTGGTGGCGTTCCATTCGTTGTAGAGGACGTTGTTGCACCAGACCAGGATTTCATCGGGAATGGGAAGCCCTTCATGATCGACGATCAAGCGGCAGTCTACCGCATTCCCGCGCCAGCGCACCAGCCACCACTCGTGGGCGGTGTAGGATACTTTCAGGGTCGTGACGCGTTTATCGGCCGGAGGAGTCTCTTCCTGGGCGCGCACCGGACTGGCGGAGCTTGCTGCGCTGCCGATCAGTACGCCTGCCAGGACTAGAATCAACCCCAGAAAAGCCAGCCGCTTCATTTGATCCATCCCTGCGTCATGGCGCCATGCTCTTCCTTATCCGGCTGATGTGGGGGAATCGATCGTGTGAATAGTTTATCATAACTAAGGGCGATTTTCTATCCGTGAAAATCACGTGAGAAGGGCCGCGGACAGTCGGAATAAATACCGGGTTATGGCGTTACGGTTTCAGTGGAAGTTGAAGTAGCGGTGACCGTCATTGTGATACTACCGGTCGGGGTTGGGGTAAAGGTCGCCGTCACAGTGGGCGAGGAGGTCGGCGGCAGGGTGGGGGTGATGGTCGCGGTGGCGGTCGGGGTGCGGGTGACTGTCGGGGTTGGGGAGATGGTCAGTTCATAGACCAGCGTGATCAGCCGGTCGGAGCTGACCGCCGGGGTGAGGATGTAGTTGATCGCATCCTGCACCTGGGCGCGGACGGCGTCCGGCCGCGGCAGGAAAACCTCGGGTTCCAGGCGGTTGGGGTACTTCCAGGGGATCAGCGCTTCGCCTTTGATCTGGAAGAATCCCAGGTGGTCGGCGTCGGAGAGGCGCAGGAAGAAGGGTACCATGTCGAGGATCTCGTCCAGCGACAGGCTGCTCTCCACGCTGTTGCGGTATGCGGCGAAGTATTCAGGCAGGCGCACCAGCGTTCCGCCGCTGGCCATGCGTTGAATGATCCGCCGGAGGATTTCCTGCTGGCGCAGGTTGCGGCCCAGCTCATCGGAGCCGCGGCGGAAGCGCAGGTAGCACATCACCTGGTCGCCGGTGAGCAGGTTGGTGCCGGGTGGGATGTCGCTGCAGATGACCGGCAGCTCCTCGGTGATGGTCAGCTCCAGCCCGCCAAGATCATCAATGAAATAAACGAAATCGTCCAGATGGACGAAGACGTAATCGTCTGGACGGACGCCGAGGTTGTATTCGAGCGTATCTGCCAGCAGCGGGAAGCCGCCAACCGCCCAGGCGGTGTTGATCCGCTGCATGGTGTAGCCGGGGATGTAGCCGAACAGATCGGGCGGGATAGAGAGCAGGCTGGCCCGACCCAGGCGGGGATGATAGAAGATCAGGATGAGCGCGTCGCTACGCCCGGGAAAAGGCGAGAGGCTGTCGCCTCCGACCAGCGCCAGGACGCGGGCCTCAACCGGCAATTGCACCCCATCCAGCGGCGGGGGGACAGGGGTGACCGGCGTGAGCCGGGCGGTGGGATAGACGCTGCGCTGCGTGCGGATGACCGGAATGGGGGTGGCCGAGGGGAGCGGGGTAGAGGTCAGCGAAGGGCTGACGGTTGCGCTCGGAGCGGCGGTCGGTTCGGGCGCTGCTTCTGCGCAGGCAGCCAACAGCATCCCGACGGCGAGCAGGCCGCCGGCGAGACTGGCTGCAATCCAATAACTGGGTTTACTCCTGCTCATGCGTTCTCCGCCTTGCAGGGATTATAGCACAGGGGCCTGCATGGATCGTGCCCGCTGCAGGGCATTATCGCTGGTTGAATTCCAGGCGCAGGCCGCCCAGGTAGCTGCCGCTGTCGGTGGAACATTGCGGCGCGAGGAGACCTTTGACGGTCTCGCTGCTGCCGCCTACCCGGAGGCTGTATTCCACCCCGGCGGTCATGACGAAATCGGCGTAGCCCGGGCTGATGGTCGGCTTCAGGCCGGTGTAGAAAGTGTCCAGCCCGCCGTCCCAGGCGATGACGATCTGCACGCCGGCCGCAGGCTGGCCCTGGGCGTCCTTCAGCTCAATCTGGAGCAGCCCCTCGGCTTGGGCCGGGTCGCACACCTCCCGCTGGGCGTCGAGGACAAACGGCGCGCCGAGGGTCGGCAGCGGACTCTGGTTGGCCCGCGGGGTGAAGGTTGGCATGGGTGTGCGGGCGGGCTGCCCGGGAGAGGCAGTCTGCGCCGATAAGTCATGGGCGGCTGGGGGCTGCCCGGGTTCAGTGCCTGCGCCGGCTGGCGGGGCAGTGGGTTCTGCCTGGGTGGGCTGCTGCGCGGCGGCAACCAGCGCGGCGGCCAGGTCAGCCAGGACGCGGGCGTCTTCCACGCTCTCTCCCGCGGCGAGCATGCGCTGAGCCTGGGCAGCCAGCGCTTCCTGCGGGTTGGCGTCCCCCAGCAGGGCCAGGCGCTGACCGGCGCGGATCAGGTCGCCGTTGGCCTGGTACGCTCGGGCGATCAGCCAGCGGTAGTTGTCTTTGTATTCAGCAGCCAGCGAAGAAGGCGCGGTCTCGGTGTAGCGCACCGGGAAGATCACGATCGAGATCAATAAGCCGATGCCCAATCCGAGCACCAGGCCGGTCAGCAGAAACCAGGGCGGCTGGCGCGGGCTGCGCGGTACATCCAGGTAATCGTCATCGATCATGGCTGGCTGCTCATCGGAGTGGGCGCCCAGGTCTGTAGCGCCTGGAACAGGCGGGCAAGGGTTTCGATATCGCTCTGGGCGTAGCCGAGCTGCTGTCCGCTGATGATCGCCTGCTGAACGGCGCGCAGGGGCGAGCGGCCGGGATCAATTTCGCTCAGGCGGGCGGCGGCCGCAGAAAGATCGCCTTCCTGCTGGAATATTTCCGCGGTCATCAGCGCCAGGTCGGTGCGGTAATCGGCGCGCAGCGTCTCTGGCGCGGTCTCGCCCGGCTGGCCGGGATAGACCATCCAGCCGATCAGCAGGCCGGCTGTCAGGCCAAAGGTGATGGAGACCACGAACCAGAAAATCCGCAATGCGCGCAAGCCGGTCAATCCTTGAGCATGGGGATCTTCAAATCAGAGCGGCGGGCGGCCGCGACCGCCTCGGGGTAGCCGGCGTCGACATGGCGGACGACGCCCATGCCCGGGTCGCTGGTCAGCACGCGTTCCAGGCGGCGGGCTGCTTCCGGCGTGCCGTCGGCGACGATCACCATCCCGGCGTGCTGGCTGTATCCTATCCCCACCCCGCCGCCGTGATGGAAGGACACCCAGGTGGCCCCGTTGGCGGTATTGATCAACGCATTGAGGATCGGCCAGTCGGAAACGGCGTCGCTGCCGTCGCGCATCGCCTCGGTTTCGCGGTTGGGCGAGGCGACCGAGCCGGCGTCCAGGTGGTCGCGGCCGATCACGATCGGCGCCTTGAGCTCGCCTCTGGCGACCATTTCATTGAACTTCAGCCCGGCTCTGGCCCGTTCGCCGTAGCCCAGCCAGCAAATCCGCGCCGGCAGGCCCTGGAATGGGATTTTCTCGCGGGCCATCTTCAGCCAGCGCTGCAGGTGCTGGTCCTCCGGGAAGAGCTGCGCCACCGCCTCGTCGGTGCGGTAAATGTCTTCCGGATCGCCGGAGAGGGCTACCCAGCGAAAGGGACCTTTACCCTCGCAGAAGAGCGGACGGATGTAGGCCGGGACGAAACCGGGGAAGTTGAAGGCGTCTTTGACGCCGTAATCGTACGCCCGCTGGCGCAGGTTGTTGCCGTAATCGAAAACCTCGGCTCCGCGGCGCTGGAACTCGAGCATGGCCTCGACGTGGCGGGCCATCGAACGCAGCGAGCGGCGTTCATATTCGCGCGGATCGGACCTGCGCAGGGTTTCTGCATCCTCCGGGCTCAATCCAACCGGCACGTAGCTGAGCAGGTCGTGAGCCGGGGTCTGGTCGGTGACCACGTCAGGGATCACTCCGCGCAGGGCCAGCTCGGGGAAAATCTCCGCCGCATTGGCCACCAGGCCGATCGAGAGCGGCTTTCCAGCCCGGGTGTGCTCCTCGACCAGGGTCATTGCCTCTTCGAGGGTGTCGACCACCACGTCGACGTAGCCGATCTCCTGCCGGCGGTGGGCGCGGGCCGGGTCGACCTCGACGATCAGGCCGACCCCCTCATTCATGGTGATCGCCAGCGGCTGGGCTCCGCCCATCCCGCCCAGGCCGGCGGTGAGGACAAACCTGCCCTTGAGCGAAGGCCAGCCCTTCCGGGCTGCCAGAGCCGCCAGGGTTTCATAGGTGCCCTGGAGGATGCCCTGGGTGCCGATGTAAATCCACGAGCCGGCGGTCATCTGCCCGTACATGATCAAGCCTTTGGCCGCCAGCTCATCGAAGTGCGCCTGAGTGGCCCAGTGCGGCACCAGGTTGGAATTGGCGATCAGCACCCGCGGGGCGTCGGGGTGGGATTTGAACACAGCGACCGGCTTGCCAGATTGAATCAGGAGAGTTTCGTCGTCCTCCAGCTCGCGCAGCGAGGCCAGGATGGCGTCGAACGCTTCCCAACTGCGGGCTGCCTGCCCGCGGCCGCCGTAGACAACCAGATCTTCCGGGCGCTCGGCCACTTCGGGATCCAGGTTGTTCTGGATCATCCGGTAAGCGGCTTCGCTCAGCCAGGATTTGCAGGTCAGCCGGGTTCCGCGCGGAGCGCGGATCGTGCGGGTAGCGGGCAAGAGGACCTCCAGGGTTATGCAGGCGTGTTCCGACCGAACTAATTTTACAACAGATTGGGTCGGCGGATAAGCGCGTCCGCCCGGGAGGCTGTCACTCTAGCGGCCAGCGGCAGGCGGAATCCGCCGGTGCCAGTCGGTGACTACCTGGTAGGCGTGACCGGCGCGGAAGAGCGACTCCTCTGCGAAGCGCGGTCCGAGGAGCTGCATGCCGATCGGCAGCCACTGCCCGTCAAAGCCGACCGGGAAAGCCAGCCCGGGCAGCCCGGCCAGGTTGGCCGGCAGGGTGAAGACGTCCTCCAGGTACATCGCCAGAGGATCATCGCTGTGCTGGCCGAGGCGGAAGGCGGTGGTCGGCGCCGCCGGCGCGGCGATTAAATCCACCCGCTGGAAAGCCTCTTCGAAATCCCCCTTGATCAGCGTGCGGACCTTCTGCGCCTGAGCGTAGTAGGCGTCATAGTAACCGGCCGAGAGGGCGTAGGTACCGAGCATGATCCGCCTCTTGACCTCGGCTCCGAAACCGGCTCCGCGGGTCCGGATGAACAGCTCGGCGAGGGTATCCGCATCCGCGCGCAGGCCGAAGCGCACCCCGTCGTAGCGGGCCAGGTTGGCCGAGGCCTCGGCCGGGGCGATCAGGTAGTAGACCGGAAGGGCGTATTCAGTGTACGGCAGGCTGATCTCTTCGGCGACCGCGCCGAGCGCTTCCATCTGCGTCACTGCTGCCTTGACCGCAGCCTCGACCTCAGGCTGGATGCCGGCGGTGAAATACTCGCGCGGCACGCCGATGCGCAGCCCGCGCAGGTCGGCCCGGTCGTCCAGCGTGACGGTTGGAACGGGCAGATCGCTGCTGGTGGCGTCGAGTGGATCGCGGCCGGCCATCAGGCTGAAGAGCAGGGCGGCGTCGGCGGCGCTGCGGGCAAATGCGCCGACGCTGTCGAGCGAGGAGCCGTAGGCCACCAGCCCGTAGCGCGAGATCCGCCCGTAGGTCGGCTTGATCCCGGTCACCCCGCAGAATGAGGCTGGCTGGCGGATGCTGCCGCCCGTGTCGCTGCCCAGGGCGGCCGGGGTCATCCGCGCCGCAACAGCGGCGGCGCTGCCGCCGGAAGATCCGCCCGGAACGCGGTCCAGGTCCCAGGGGTTGCGGGTGGGGCCGAAGGCCGAGTTCTCGGTCGAGGAGCCCATGGCGAATTCGTCCATGTTGGTCTTGCCAAGGACGACTGCGCCCGCATCGAGCAGGCGCTGGAGAGCGGTGGCGGTATAAGGGGGGATAAAATCGTACAGGATGCGCGAGCCGCAGGTGCAGCGGATACCGGCCAGGGTCAGCAGATCCTTTACTGCCAGCGGCAGGCCGAGCAGGGGCGGCAGAGTTTCGTCCGGGTGCCGGCGGGCAGCCGACCGGCGCTCGTCGGCGGCGCGGGCATCGGCAACGGCGCGCTCGGCGGTCAGGGTGATGAAGGCGTGCAGCTGCGGCTCAAGCCGCTCGGTCTGCTCCAGGCAGGCGCGGGTCAATTCCAGGCTGGAAAGCTCGCCCCGCCGCATTGCCTCCAGCGCCTCGCAGGCGGTCATCTCAGCCGGGCTGGTCACCATCTCACTCCAGCACCGGTGGGACGCGGAACTGCCGGCCGGCGGTCTGCGGCGCATTGGCGAGGACTTCTTCCGGAGATAAACCCGGGCGGGGCTCGTCGGGTCTCAGCATGGTGCGCGGCGGCAGTACGCTCGAGGTCGGCGGGATGCCGCTGGTATCCAGCGCCTGCAGGCGGGTGGCGTACTCGAGAATCTCCGAAAGCTGGGCGCGGTAGCGCTCTTTTTCCTCCTCAGTCAGCTCCAGGCGGGCCAGGGCGGCGATGTGCTCGACTTCTGCCAGAGTCAGTTCCATGCTGGCAATTATACCTGGATTGAGACGGCATTCTCCAGAAGGGTGCGTGAAGATATCCTGAGAATGCTGAGGCCGGGCGCCGGATAAGCAAGACCTTCCAGCCGTTTCGGGAGGAACGCCTAAACCCTGCAGTCGCGTCTCAGATTTAACCGCCAGACGGCCCTGGGCGTCTGCTGTATTTTGCCAGGGTTCTGATATGATTAAGTATCGCCATGGTTACGAAGCATGGATAAGCGTGAGCAGGTTAAGGAGGCGATGGCATGACACTGGTAGATACGAAAGAGATGGATGCTGATATGGAGCAAAAGCTCAAGCGCGGATTTAAGAGGTTGAACCGGTTTATGCTGCTCTTCTGGCGGCTGGGGCTGGGCAAGTGGCTCAACGCCTGGCCGGCAGTCGGCGGGCGGATCATGGTACTGGTCCACACCGGGCGCAAGAGCGGCAAGCGTCACCGGACGCCGGTCAACTACGCCGTGGTCAACGGGGAGATCTACTGCGTGGCCGGGTTTGGAGCCAGCTGCGACTGGTACCAGAACATCATCGCCAACCCGCAGGTCGAGGTCTGGCTGCCGGACGGCTGGTGGGCTGGCCTGGCCGAAGAGCTGCACGACCCCGAGCACCGTTTGCTGCTCCTCCGCCAGGTGATCAAGGCCAGCGGCACGGCGGCATTAGCCTTTGGCGTGGACGCCGACCAGATGAACGACGAGGAGCTCGAGCGGGTGACCAGGGAATACCGCCTGATCCGCATTCGCCGCACGACGGCCCGCACCGGCCCCGGCGGACCGGGCGATCTGGACTGGGTCTGGCCGTTGAGCACCTTCGTGCTGCTCTTCCTGCTGCTTTTCCGCCGCCGCCGGTGAGCCTGACTGGCGACCCCATAACCCCGCTCTCTCCTGACCGGTGAGCGATTCCGTGCCCTTCTGGAAGTCAAAGAGTCTCACGGAGATGACCTCTGAGGAATGGGAGGCGCTCTGCGACGGCTGCGGCTGGTGCTGCCTGTTCAAACTGGAGGATGAGGACACCGGCGAGGTGTTTTACACCCGGGTAGCCTGCAAGCTGCTCAACCTGAAAACCTGCCGCTGCATGGACTACGATCACCGCGCCGAGCTGGTTCCCACCTGCCTGCGGATCACGCCGGAAAACGTGCAGGAGCTGACCTGGCTGCCGGAGACCTGCGCCTACCGGCGGGTCGCCGCCGGCCGTGATCTGCCCGAGTGGCATTACCTGCGCAGCGGCAGCCGGTCTGCGGTTCACCAGGCTGGCGCCTCGGTGCTCGGCTGGTCGGTTTCCGAGATAGGGGTCGATCCGGACTACCTTGAAGATTTCATCGTGTTTCCCCGGGAATGGGGAGAGTCTGATAAATGACCTATCAACCCACGCTGCAATCTCTGCGCGCCGGATTCGAGCCTAAAGGCTGGATCAACGAAGATGTGACCGTCTTTTTGAAACAGAATGGCTGCCCGAGATCGGCTGCCCATGTGGCAAACGTCGCCCAAGCCGCCTACCGACTGGCTGAACGCTTCGGCGTCGATCCCCTGGCAGCGGAGGCGGGCGGCTGGCTGCACGACGTCAGCGCGGTCTGGCCGGATGATCAGCGTCTGGCGGCCGCCGACGCTCTGGGGGTCGAAGTGCTGCCGCTGGAGCGCGAATGGCCGAAAATCGTCCATCAGAAGCTGTCAGTGGTGCTGGCTCGCGAGGTCTTCCACGTGCGCGATGCGGGCGTGCTCTCTGCGGTTGGCTGTCACACCACCCTCAAAGCCGGAGCCAGCTCCCTGGACAAGGTCGTCTTCATCGCCGACAAGCTGGCCTGGGACGAACCCTACGATGCTCCCTGGCATCCCGAGCTGCGCAGCGCGCTGGATCAGTCGCTGGATAAGGGCTGCCGGGTATATTTACAATACTTGTGGGACCACCGCAAGGATTTGGCCGTGTTTCATCCCTGGACGGAAGCGGCTTGCCACGAACTGCTGTTCACTCACTGACCAGACGAAGGGTAGATCCGATTCCACCTTGCGGCCCGGTCAGGTTCGTGCTACATTTGGGGAATTATCGGTGTGGAGCGTGGAATGAAGGCGTATAAACGGGTTGTGTTGATTGGGATCTTTCCCATCCTCATGGGGGCGCTGATCCTGGCTGGCTGGAATGCGCCCGGGGCCGTGGTCGCTCTGCAGGGGGATCCCAGCCCGACGCCGACCATGGCGCGAATCGACATGTCCACCTTCGACCGCGGCATCCTGCTCAATCTGCCGCCGGATGTCTCGCAGGCGGTGTTAGGCTGGGAGGTCTACCGGCTGATCTGCTCGGCCTGCCATGCCTACGACGGTACCGGACTGACCGCCGAGTGGCTGGCAAGCTGGGATCCGGCTGACCAGAACTGCTGGCAGTCGAAGTGCCACGCCCTCAACCATCCCCCTGACGGATTCTACCTGCCAATCGCCCCGCCGGTGGTCGGCGCGATCATCCCGCGTGATTTCGCCAACGCCCAGGAACTGTACGAATACAACCTGACCCTGATGCCCTGGCACGATCCCGGCATGATGAGCGAAAAGGAAGCCTGGGCGGTGACCGCTCACATCCTGCGCAAGAACGGCTACGAGGTTCCCGAGCTGCTTGGTCCGGAGAACGCCGCGGCGATCGACCTGCGCGCCGGGGATGCGGCCTTGAGGGCTCAGGCGATCTATCAGACTGCCGTGGCGGCGCCCGTCTCGGATTCGGTCTTCCCGGCCGGCGTCGCGACGGTGGTGCCGCCGCTCAATCTGGCCGCCCCAACGGCAATCCCCGCCGCGCCAACAGCGGTCCCCACCCTTGGGCCGACTGCCGCGCCGACGGTTTCTCTGCCGGTGGTCAAGATGAGATCAATCGCCCCGCTGATCTGGATCTGGGCGCTGCCTATAGGTTTCTTGCTCCTGCTGATCCTGGTTGGGGCGATCCTCAGCAGGCGGGAGAACAGCGAGTAAGCGCCGGGCGCAGGCGAAAATCCAGCCGGTTTCCCGCTCAACCCATCTGTTTTTTTGGCCAAATTCATGCTATAGTCATGATGGATCACGATTAATGGTGATCTCGTTTCGATCTTCACCGATTAGAACACTTCAGGGGAGCCATCATGGCCGGTGTTCTCCGCATGCGAGCAGCCCCATCCATTCAAAGAACTCCGCGGCCGGCAAGGCGCCGCAGAAAACCTTCCGCCAGGCTGGCTGACAGCCAGCTCGACAGGCAGATGCTGCTGGCTGGGCCATCGCTCGCATCCCTGCCGGCGCTGCAGCGCGCCTGCGGCAACCAGGTTGTGTGCAAGCTGGTGCAGGCCCAATTTGATGAGAAAAAGCCGCGCCGAAAATCGCCGGCTCCATGGAATATTCCCAAGCAGCCGCTGCCAGAGCGGGCAGAACCGCTCCACCTGATCTATTCCGGCGTAACCGCGCGGTCCGTGCCCGGCCTGGAACAGGACGATCATCTGGCTGAGGCGCGGAAAAATGGGTTGGCGGAGGTGCTCGCCTGGGAGCAGCGCGGCTCCGGCCGCCTGATGCGCACAGTCGAGCAATCCGCGCAGTTCTACCGCTGGCTGGAAAAGCGCGTCGATAAATTTCCGGGCGAGCGGGCGCTTGGCGAAAATCAGTACTGGGTCATTGACCGCAAGCGCGGACGGGTGTGGCTGTGCACGCTGCATGTCGTGGCCGCCGAGGAAGAAAACCGCGAGGAACGCGAGCGAGAACGCCGGGCAGCGCGGGAGGCAGGGCTGCCAGAAGCGGCCCAAACCGGCCAGGTGGGGGCCGGATTGCTTGCGGGCATCGCTGGCACAACCGCCGCCTACCTGACCGCAGCCTCGCTGCTGCCGCGCTTCATTGAATGGCTGTCGATGGGCGGGAAGCATAAAGACCCCCATTTGATGGTGCCTGCGACGTGGTATTTGAAGAGTGTTGAACAAAGTAAGTGGAATCTGCCCACATACCTGGGCATTAAAAACATTTCCCGATCGATGGGACAACAGGCATTCCAGACGGCTTTCAGCTCGAGCGTGTTCGGTAAATTTGCCAGGGCGATGGGCATGGCGACCGGCCAGAAAATGGCCGCTCTCGCCGGGCATGAGATGGAAGTGCTCGAGTCGCTGCGGGCCGGGCTCTTACAATCCGGGATGCCGCCAATCCAGGTTCAACTGACCCTGGAAGCTGTCCAGATGGGGATACTGCTTCATAAAATACCGAAGTTCAATGAAGCGCTTGACACATCCGATCCGCAAGCCATCATATATCAAACCCTCAGACTGCTCGAATCTTTAATGGCATTACTCAGCCTGCAGTACGCCGGCATATCCGATCTGTTCAAAGGCGGCGAAGACGATTCGGGTTTTTATGCGGCCTGCGCGAAAAGCGCACTGCAGCGCCTCTATTTCATGAAAATATTGCTGGCAAATTCAACCGCGCTGCAGCACTTCCTGATTGAAATGAATATCAAAGATAAGGCGGTTTTCGAGGCTTTGCACCGCATTCTTGAAACCATCACGGGAACGAGCAGTCCCATCCTGATCAAAACATGACCCCATCCCGCCAACGCATCCGTAAGCCGCGAATACAGCCCGAAAATACCAGGTCCACAGCGCTGGATATGCCCGGTCCCAGCCGCAGGCAGAGGGAGCGTTACAACCGCATTCGCCGCGCGCTGTCTGAGGAAGGCGATTTTGCGGGAGAGGTGCTGCGCCTGCCTGATGAGATACGCGTACTGCAGCAGACCCTCGGCAACCAGCAGGTATCCCGACTGGCAGGCGAAGCGGGATACGCGGAGATCTTCCGCCAGGAAGCTGAAACCCCCGCTCCCGCCGAAACCACGGAGGCAGCGCCCGCCGGTGTGCAGATGGAGGAAGCGGGCTACCGTTATGTTGGTTTTCGCAGCCGGCATATTCGCAGCCTGGAACAGGATACGCAATTCCAGGAAGCGCGCGCCACCGGGATGATCGAAATCCGCGTCTGGGAGCGGCGCCGGTCGCGCCGCACCCTGCGCACCGCCGAGCAGTCAGCCGAATTCTACGAATGGCTGGAGAAGAAGGTGTCTAACTTCCCCGGCCGCCTGCGCCTGGGCGAACATCAGTACTGGGAGTTGAATCCGAACAGCGGCCGGCTGCGCCTGGTGACCGTCCACGTCGCCCTCGAGACGCCCGGCGAGGAAGGACAGCCTCCCGGACCCGGCGTCGTCGGAACTGAGCAGGACCCGATCTATGCCCGTTATTACGCGCTCTACGGGACGCACGCGCCCTGGGTGAGCCCCGAGGAAGCCCGTATGCGCGTCTGGCAGGCCGATCCGGAGGAGGCGCGTCGCATGCGGGCGCGCGAGCTGATGCCGCAGTACCTCCTCTGGCTGGCCGTCGGCGGAGAGCGCCGCGAGGAAGGCTATAAAGTCCCCGCCACCTGGTATTTAAACCAGCAGCCAGACCGTCTGAGTTGGAGCCTGAACGAATACTTCACCCTCAATGCCATGCACGGCGCGTCCGAGCGGATGCGCGCCATGCCGATCCTGGCGGAAGCCAGCGCCAACCTGACCAATTTTATCCTTACATTCCCAATTGCTACCATCAAGGAAATCGCTAAGGAAGGGATAAAAATTGCCGCGGAGTTTTTCTTTGATCAATTGATGGATTACCTGGAAGAGAATCGCCTGGTATCGAAAGAAGTGCTGGATGCATTACGGGTTTCCAAGGAAACCATCCTCAGTTTACTGGAATTCGAGAACCTGATTGAGGCCTTACTCAGTGATGAACCTGACGTGGACAAAGGTCAAGAGGCGATCAGTTTCGTGCAGAGCTTGTTTGGGCGCGCGGGCGCGGTCGCGGAAGTCGCCCGCGGAGAGGAAGCGCCCTCGCCGACTGTCGAGGTCGGCATGGACGATGCCGGGTTCTGGTCTGAATGCGGGCAGACCCGCCTGCAGGAGAAATACTTTTATCACTTCGTGGCCGCCAACCTGACCTACCTGTGCGATTTTCTGGCGAAGGAGGGGGTGACCGACGAAGATGTGTACATGACCATGGCGCGCGAAGCCGAACGGATGAAAAACGGCCACCCGTTGTTCGAAGAGTAAATGGGGAATCGAATCTACATCGAGCGCGCTGTAAGCGGCTCCGCCTGGCTCAATCGGCCTGATAGCCGCAGTCGCGCTGGTCCGAATGGCAGGACTGGTAATACAGCCTGAGGCCGATCAAAGCCAGATCGGGTTCGACCAGCTCGATCACGCTGGTCTCCGGCGCGATCAGGTTGGCCAACCCACCGGTAGCCACCACCCGCGGACTGCCGCCCAACTCAGCCTTCATCCGGTTGACCAGACCCTCAACCAGAGCGGCGAATCCAAAGACGATCCCCGCCCGCATGGACTGAACCGTGTCCTTGCCGAGCGAGGTCTTCGGATGGGCCAGGGCCAGGCGCGGCAGCATCGACGCCGCGCGGAAGAGCGACTCGGTGGAGGTCAGGATGCCCGGGGCAATCGCCACCCCTTCCAGGTCGCCCTCCGCCGAGACCGCAGTGAAGGTGGTAGCGGTGCCAAAAGCGACGACGATCACGGGCGCGCCGTACAGCGCGCGGGCCGCCAGGGCGTTGGTGATTAAATCCGGGCCGACCTCCGCGGGGCGGTCGGTTTTGATCTTCATATTGGCGACCGTCTCAGCTTGAAGCACCTGCGGGTCGCAATGGAAATGATGCCGGGCCATCTCGACGAACACTTCGGTCAGCGCCGGCACGACCGACGAGATGGCGCAGCCGCTGACGTCGCTGAAGGACAGTCCTTCGGTTTGGAACAGACTGCGGAGGAGCACGGCGTACTCATCCGCCAGCTTTTCCCGGTCCGTGGAGATCCGCCAGTGGGCGCGCATCTTCTCGCCCGCGAACAGGCCGAATTTGATGTTGGTGTTGCCAATATCAATGCACAGCAGCATGGCTTGCTCCTGTCCGCCTGATCTTCACCGCCGGCGCGGACAGGCTAATTATATGCCAGGTCGCTTCGCCGGAGGAACGCCAATTTTTTTGTAATTTTCCGGTCGAACACTGCCAGCGCATATATAATGGGAATACCAGGAGGACATGGCATGCGCAAGAACTATAAACTGAGCCCGTCCGATTTGACTTTTTTGTGGGATGAATGTCCGCGCTGTTTTTTCCTCAAGTACGTCTATAACATCAAGCGGCCGGCCTCGGCCTTCCCCGCAATCTTCGGCAACATTGACCGGGCGATGAAGGAATACTACGGCGGGCGC
Organism: uncultured Anaerolinea sp.; assembly: GCA_964564935.1. Lineage (GTDB taxonomy): Bacteria > Chloroflexota > Anaerolineae > Anaerolineales > Anaerolineaceae > Bellilinea. Next base: position 91,300 of record CAZMCF010000008.1, read on the forward strand.
CCCACCAGCGCGATCGACCCGTCCCTGCCGCCCGGGCGGGTGATGCTGGAAGCCAGATCGGTCGAATCAGATCTGATCGAAGTGCCTGGCAGCCAGGCGCGCTGTTATCTCAGCGGAAAATTCGACAAGCTGCTGGCCTTCGACGACGGCGCCTACGGCGTGGTCGATTTCAAGACCAGCGACCCCAAGCCGGAGCACGTTGCCTTCTACAGCCGCCAGCTGCACGCCTACGCCTTCGCCCTCGAGCGCCCCGCGCCGGGCAAGCTGGGGCTGCGGCCGATCACGCTGCTGGGCCTGCTCTCGGTCACGCCGCGCTCGATGGAACTTACCGCGGACGGGCGGGTCTCCCTCATCGGCAGTCCCACCTGGCAGGAGGTTCCGCGGGACGACGCGGGTTTTCTGGCCTTCCTTGGCGAGGTGGTGGCGCTGCTCGAACAGCCCGAACCGCCCGCGCCAGGCGAGAAATGCGAGTACTGCCGCTATAGGGAGGGATCCAGGCAGCACGGGTGGTGAGGATTTGGACCTGTGCTAAAATTTTTACCATAACGAGCGCGGGCATGCGCGTTTTATGCTCTCGGAAGAAGCTCGGCGGGAGTTGATTTTCAGGTTGATGGGGTTGAATGCGAAGGTGGCGAGGGAGGAGATGCGAGCAGCAAAATCTTCCGCGTGATTTAAATAAAGGAAATCTATGAGAAAGGCGAGTACCGCACCCGGCAGTTGGTCCTGAAGGCATGAAAGAGTGTTGTAGGGCAGTAGTCTATCAATCCCGGAGATAAATATGGCATTCAAAGCACCCCCGCTTGAAACAGTTGACGACGGCCTGCCGATGAGAGGTGGCGGCAATTGGACCTATGCAAAATTGCATTACCTCAACCAGTATCTTTGCCGCTTCATCGTCTCCATGCGCAAAAAGAAATGGCGCGCCATTCATTACATCGACCTGTTTTCCGGACCTGGACGCAACCGCTTGGATAATGCTAAATTGATCCATGGCTCTCCTGTCCTTTCGCTATTACAACCGTGCCCTTTTGACCGTTATTTTTTCGGCGATAACGATGAAGATGCACTCGATATTCTCAAGCAACGTTGCAGCGCCTTTCCTGAGAGAACTAACGCCATTGAATACCTGCCAGGCGATGCCAATGGAACTGTAGATAATGTGTGTCAGTACATCCAGAAGCTAGACAAAGTATTTATTCCAAATGTGGGACAATCTCTCAACCTGGCATTCCTCGATCCCGAAGGTCTGGAATTACACTGGGACACTGTCGCAAAGCTGGCTGCCTATCGGACGGACATGATTATCTACTACCCACAAATGGGGATCACGCGTGATGCTGATACTAATCCGCAAGCTGTAGACCGGTTCTTTGGGGATAAACACTGGCGAGAGATTTATCGCCAGCATAAGGGGCGAGAGATACAACCTCTGCACCGCGCCTTGCTGGATTATTATAAGCAGAACCTTTCGAGGTTTGGCTACATCATAGAAGACCCCTTGCCAGAACCGCTCTTTACGAACATAAAAAATGCCCCCATGTACCGATTATTGTTCGTAAGCAAGCATCCACTGGGCAATAATTTCTGGAAAGACGTGAATAAAAGACTTGCCGACGGCCAGATGCGATTGTTCTAATACAGAACAAACATGCTAAAATAAGAGACAAAGAGGAAACTCTATGGCAACGTCCAAAATTGAATGGACAGAATCCACCTGGAATCCGCTGACCGGCTGCACCAAGGTAAGCCCGGGCTGTAAGCACTGCTACGCGGAGCGCATGGCGCGGCGTCTGCAAGCGATGGGGCTTGAAAAATACCGCAATGGTTTCAAACTCACCCTCCACCCCGAAGTATTGGAGGACCCACTCCATTGGGATAAGCCTCAATTGATTTTCGTCAACTCGATGAGCGACCTCTTCCACAAGGATGTGCCGCTTGATTTCATTCGTCAAATCTTTGACATAATGAACCGTGCCCACTGGCACACTTTCCAAATCCTGACCAAACGTGCCGAACGCCTGCTCGAACTCGATCCACTGATCGCTTGGCCGTCAAATGTCTGGATGGGCGTCAGCGTGGAGAACTTCGATTACATCTACCGGATACACCTCCTGCGCCAGACCCATGCAGCTGTGAAGTTCCTCTCCTGTGAACCACTGCTTGGGCCATTGCCCAATCTGCCCCTGGAGGGAATTAATTGGGTGATTGTGGGTGGTGAATCGGGACCAAAAGCGCGCCCGATGGACACCGACTGGGTTCGCGAAATTCGAGACCAGTGTCTGGCGGTAAGGGTGCCATTTTTCTTCAAACAATGGGGTGGAACGCGTAAGAAAAAAGCCGGTCGCTTGCTGGATGGGCGTACGTGGGATGATATTCCGGCAAATGCGTTTTTTGTATAAATTCTATATTCTTAAGTGGGATTCAAAAATCATGCAAACATCGTACGTTTCTTTTCCAATCATCGCTGCAGCGCAAATCATGACGCCTCGCAAACAATGGTTGGCCGTTCGGCCTGGGGATGATCCTGGTGAGGTTATCGATGAAGCCACTCGGCAGCGCTACGATTTGATCCCGGTATTGAATTCCGAGGATCAGGTGATCCATTTGTTACAAGCACCTGATTACAGCGAGAAAAAGTTCAGCCTGGATTGGTGCAGCACTCACGATGCCTCGTTGGAGACCTTGCTGACCTATTTCGTCGAAACAGATCACCCGGCCTGCTTCCTGCTGAGCGGAAGAGAGGTCATCGGGCTGGTTACCCCGGCGGATTTCAACAAGGCGGTGGCCCGCATGGCCATCTATGTTCACCTCGCCGAGCTGGAACTCCTGCTCGCCCAATTCCTGCGGAGTTCAGGATTTGCTTCCAATGAGACCATCCTGAAAAATTTGAGCCCAAATCGGCGGGAGGATTTGAAAAAATTGCTCAACAACCGCAGGGAGCAGAATGCAGAGGTGGACCTGCTTGAAGAATTAACTCTCTCGGAACTGCTCAACCTGGTTGTTAAGGAAGAACAATTGCACAGCCAGCTAGGGTTTAATTCGCGCAGACAGGCCAAAAACGCCGTCAGCGGGTTGGTGGACTTGCGCAATCGTGTGGATCATCCAGTCCGGCACATCCATCACGGCATGGACGTACGCACCCTGAATAATCGCCTACAACAGGTGGAATCACTTGTGGAAAAAATCCAGGATAGGTTGGGCTATGGTGATTAATTTATAAGTATGAGTTCTGTAAGTTGTACTTCGGAACATATTAAATTGTTACTCATCGCAGCTAAATCTACACACAGCTACCCACGCCTATGCACAACCGCAGGTCATTCGCCTATTGGAACAGTCTGAATCACCAAATGCCTGGGCTTTTAGCTTCGATTAGGGTGCTCCGCGTCCGCGGCGGTATGCGAAGACCATTAAGACCAGTAGGCTGCGAACGTTTCGGCGGCGCTGCTATGGCCTCATTGGAGGTTAATGACGGTGACACGCCGCTGCAACCTTTAGAAACGTTTACACTAGAGCACAAGAGCGCCAGCGCGCCAGGACACCAGTACACCTACCCATACATTTCACTTGCATCCTGCGGCAGCGCGCGGACATGGTGCAGGTGAGCAGTCATGTTACGCTCCTCGGTTTCATTGTAGTGAAAGCCGAAATGCCGGGCGACGGTCAGGGCAGCGGTGCGGAACAGGTCGCTCATGGCAAAAAGCGCATCCCAGGTACGCTCGGTGCTGCCGTCCGCGTAAGTCTTTAGCAGCATTTCCCACAACTCCGGCTCGAGAAGTTTCTGGAAATACTTCCCGCACTTGCCAGGATTGACCGCGAAGCCGGTCTTTACGCCGATATGCCAGATCAGCATTTTCGTCAGTTGTTCGCGGGTGTAGAGGTCGAGCATCTGCCTGGCGTAGGGCAGTTCCTCCCGCCAGAGGCCCTTGGCGACGTAAGCCGAGACCCACCAGAATTCGTTGCAGCAGTCGGCGAACTGCCTGGCGGTCGGCGGTTTGGGCAGGTAGCCGCTCTCGTCCGCGGGCGGGAGCGGCGGGACGATCCCGTCCTTATCCAGGAGCACCACGGTCAGGCTGTCCCGGATCTTCTCGGGAATCTTCGCCAGCGGGTAAAAACCCAGGTCGATGCGGTTGCCGTCGGCGAACTGCATCAGGTAGCCGTAACCGTCGTCCATTGAGGGAGGGGGGTCCCGCATGTCCTCGGGCAGCTGCAGGATCATCAGCTCGCCGAAGCGCCGAATCCACTCGAGATTGCGGATGAAGGGCGCCATATCGGTCACGAAATAGACCACGTCGAAATCCTGGAAGCAGTCCTTCGGCGCGTTGGGGTTGACCCGCGAGCCGTTCAGGATCACCGCGCGGATGCGATCGTCATCTCTGGCGGTGTTGATGATGAGGTCAAGCATTTCCTGTTCGCTGCGCATGGGTTTGCTCCATTGAGCTGGAATTACTCACCGCTGCCCGCAGGATCCTTTGCGCGCCATCGCGCCATTCTTGAGTGGATGGGGCAACCGGAAAAGGGTCGGATCATTCCCGAACAACCTGAGTAAGGTTATTTTACTTCGGAGAAAACGAATTTAATGGTGTGTTGGGGGCGTTTCAACCCCCCATCACGGGGGGGCGGCCGAATGATCGGTAGGGGCGGGTTCCCAACCCGCCCTGAGAGGAAGGGCATATACGGTGCGTTTACACCACACGTTCAAACTGACATCATCCCTGGCCACCCGCCCTGGCTGCTTTAGCAGGGGTTCTCCCACAAAACGTGAGAGATGGGAACTGCCCAACCAGATGGCGCGCGCCCCGCGACATCCTACCCAATCGCCGCCTTTAACTCCCGCGCCATTGCCGCAAACTCGGCGGTGTAGCGCATCTCGTCGCTGCGCGGGCGGGGCAGCCGGACGGTGTAATCCAGCGCCAATCGGCCGGGGCGCTGAGTGAAGACCAGCACCCGGTCGGAGAGCAGCAGCGCCTCGGAGATCGAGTGGGTCACCATCAGCACCGTCTTGCGCCTGGCCTGCCAGAGCTGGAGCAGCTCGGCGCCCATCCGCTCGCGGGTCAGCGCGTCGAGCGCCCCGAACGGCTCGTCGAGCAGGAGCAGGTCCGGGTCCTGGATCAGCGCGCGGGCGATCGCCACCCGCTGGGCCATCCCGCCGGAAAGGTCGCGCGGCCAGGTCTCTTCAAAACCGGAGAGCCCGGTCAGCTCGATCAGCTCCTGGGCCCGGCGGCAAGCCTCTTCAGCCGGGATGCCCTGCATTTCCAGCGGCAGGGTGATGTTCTCGATCGCCGTCCGCCAGGGCATCAGGTTGGCTTGCTGAAAGACGTAACCGATCCGCGGCGGGCGTCCGCCGGTGTACTGAACCTCGCCGCTGGTCGGCGCGAGCAGCCCGGAAAGCACCCGCAGCAGGGTGCTCTTGCCGCTGCCCGAAGGCCCCAGAATGCAGACGAACTCCTCAGCCCGCACCTCGAAGGTCAGATCCAAAACGGCCTGCAGCCCGCCCTCCTCCCCCGGGAAGGTAACCGTCAGGTTGCGCACGGTAAGAACCGCAGGCTGCCCGTTGAGCGCCATTACTCCTCCGGCAGGTAAGCGTTGCTGAACGCCCGGCTCAAATCGAGCGGCTCCTTCAGCAAGCCGATATCGAGCAGCACCTTCTGCATGTTCTCCCAGGCCTGCGGATCCGACGCGCCCCACAGCTCGCGCTGATAGAGCTCGATGGAGGTCTTCAACACTTCCATCTGAGCCTGCTGGTCGGCCTGGGCAAGGTTCTCGACGTACTTTTTCGAGATTTCAAACGCGGCTTCTGGGTCGGCGGCGGTATCCCGAATCCCGCGCAGCATCCCCCGCGCCATCCGCCGAACGAGATCGGGATTCTGCGCCAGGGTCTTTTCGTTGGTGATCAGTCCGTTGGAAACCAGTTGGAGATAATCGGCCACGCGCAGCACATCTACCTGGTAGCCCTGGCTGCGCAGCTGGACCGGCTCGTTGGTCACATAGATCACCACCGCCTGCTCCCGGCCGGCAGCCAGCGCCTCAGCCTGGGTGAAACCGATCACGTCCAGAGTCACGTCCTGATCGCTCAGCCCGCCGGCGGACAGCAGAGCCTGCAGGCCGATGTAGCTGGCCCCGAAAAGCACCGGCGTGCCGACCTTCTTGCCGCGCAGGTCTGCCGGGGTTTTGATCCCCTCGGAGGCCAGCGAGGCGATTCCTACCGGGAAGTCGCGGTACCAGCAGGTCACGTAGACGACCGGCAGGCCCTGGGCGCGGGCCAGCAGCACCTGCTCGCCGGAGACGATGGCGAACTGCAATTCGTCCGCCCCGACCAGAACGGTGTTGTCGTTTTCCATGCTGTAGTCGATAGTCACGTCCAGGCCTTCCTCGCGGAAGTAGCCCTTCTCGATGGAGACGTACAGCGGAGCGAATTGGATGTTGGGGATGAAACCGACCGGCAGCCTCACGGAGGTCAACTCGGCGGGCGGGGTTGCGGCTGGCGACTGCGGGGCACAGGCGGCGGTCAGCGCCGCCAGGATAAGCAGAGTCAGAAGGGTTTTCCTATTCATAATGCAATCCTCAATGATTTTTCTTCGAGTTGCCGTTCTGTTTGCTCGGCGCGGTCTGCCAGAAAAGCAGCCGGCGCTCGAGCAGGGTGACCAGCAGATACAGAGCCAGGGCCAGGGTGACCAGGGTAAACACGGCCACAAAGACCAGCGAGGTGTCGTACTGCCCGCGCCCAATGTTGACCAGAAAGCCCAGCCCGCGGTTGGAGCCGACCAGCTCGCCGACAACGGCGCCGATCACCGATAGCGTTGCTCCGATTCGCAGGCCGCCGAGGAAGACCGGTAGCGCGGCCGGGATTTCAAGGTATTTCAGGTTCTGCAGCTGGGTTGCGCGCAGCGAGCGCATCAGCATGCGCAGGTCCTCGGGCACAGCCCGCAGGCCGACCACCGTGTTGACCAGCACCGGGAAGAAGACGATCAGACTGCAGATCAGCACCTTGGAGAACATGCCCGGCCCGAACCAGATCACCAGCAGCGGGGCAATGGCCACGATCGGGATGGCCTGGCTGGCGACCAGATAGGGCTCGATCAGCTTTTCGAAGGCGGGCGATTTGGCGATCCAGTAGCCGAAGAAGGTCGCCAGGAGGGTGCCGGCCAGCAGGCCCAGCAGCACCTCCAGCAGGGTGTAGGAGGTGTGCCGCAGCAGGGTGCCGTCGCTGGCGGCCTGGACGAAGCGCGCCGCGACCTGGGCAGGGGCCGGCAGGGTGAAGGCAGGCAGATCGGCCGCCTCGGCCAGCCAGGCCCAGAAGACGATCACCAGCAGCAGCGAGATGGGCGTCAGCCAGAAGCGCAGGCGCAGCACCAGACGCTCGGCGCGGCTCTGCCCGGCAGATCCCTGCTGCGCACTGTTCCTGAGGGAAATCATTTTCCGAATCGGCTCATCCATGCAAACAAAAAACCCCGAAAGCGTGATTCCTCGGGGCAGTTGCGAACCGGCGCGCAAAAAACCGTTCGTGTGGCCTTCTTTCATCCGGACTGTACCGTCGACCCCGGAGTTTCACCGGGTCCTGCGCGGACCGCGCTCGTGGGTTATCACCACCGATCGGGAATTGGGAAAACCTGCACCCGCACCCTGCCCCGAAGGCAATTTATTCAGTTAATTCAAGTATAGTCTCGCCCGTCGGGCTTGTCAATGTAAAAACACCATCCGCCGGGCGAGAGTGGGAGATTAACAGTCGCCTGCCTTAACCGGCGCAGGCGCCGGCTGCGGCTGAACTGCCTGGATCCGCCGCTGCGACGATCGCGTGCGGGTGATCAGCACGACCGAGCCAAGGATGATCAGCGCGGCGATGATCACCCGCGGGGTGATGACTTCATCAGCCAGAAGCGCGCCGAGGAAGACCGCCACAACCGGATTGACGTAAGCGTAAGTCGAGACCAGGGTAACCGGCGCAGCCCGCAGCAGCCAGGTGTAGGTGGCAAAGCCGACCAGCGAGCCGAACACTATCAGGTAAACCAGCCCGAGCAGCGAGCGCCCGCTGATTGCGCTCAGGTCCAGGCGGCCCCACTCGCCGGTCAGGCTGGCGACCAGCATCAGCGCCGCGCCTCCAGAAAGCGATTCCATCGCGGTGCCCATCAACGGCGAGCTGGGCAGCTTGGCCGTCCGGCTGTACAGCGAACCGCTTGCCCAAAAGATCGATGCCAGAATCAGCGCGCCCGCGCCGACCAGGTCGACGCTCCCCAGGTCTCCCTTCACCTCCCATGGACCAACCAGCAGGACAATTCCGCCGAAGCCGACCAGGATGCCGATCACGGCGATCCAGGAGGGGCGGGTGTCCTTTTTCGCCAGGTAACCGCGCAGGATCTCGAGCAGCATGATCCAGAGAGGCACCGAGCCGACCAGCAGGGCAGTGATGCTCGAGGGCACGACCTGCTCGGCCCAGGAGACCACGCCGTTGCCGCCGACCACCAGCAGGAGACCGATCACCGCCGCCGAGCGCCAGTGGACGGCTTTCGGCAGAGGGTCGCCGGCCAGCCGCCGCCAGACGAAAAGGATCAGGCCGGCGATCAGCCAGCGCACCCCGGCCATCAAAAAGGGAGGGATCGTGTCCACGGCGAACATGATCGCCAGATAGGTCGATCCCCAGACAATATACACACTGATCATGCCAGCCCAGATCGCACCGGGACTGGCGGCTTTTTGCGGTTTGGATTCCATCATTCCTCTGTCCTTTTTTACCTGTAAGTCGAGCAAACAGAGTGGTGCAGGCCGGTCTGATTGGCCCGCAGGCGCTTATTCTATCACCATTGCGCCGCCCTCGCGGCGGGCAAATTCCCAGCCGAGTAGAGCCTTCTTGCGCGCGCTGCCGTAACGGTATGCGCCGATCTCGCCGTCCTTGCGGATTACCCGGTGGCAGGGGATGATCACCGCCAGCGGGTTGCGCCCGATCGCCTGCCCGACTGCTCGCGCGGCGGAAGGCAGGCCGACCGCCGCAGCGACGTTCTCATAGGTGACCAGCGAGCCGCTGGGGATGCGCAGCAGCGCTTCCCAGACCTTGATCTGGAAATTGGTGCCGCGCAGGACCAGCGGCAGCGACTCCCAGCGACCACCGGTCGGGTAGAAGATCTGCTGGATGTATGGACGGCCGGACTGGGGATCCTCGCTCAGCGCAGCCCCGGGCCAATCGCTGCGCAGCTGGTTCAACGCCCGCTCGCGCCCGCCAGCCTGGACAAAGCCCAGGTAGCAGATGCCGCGCCCGGTCAGCGCCAGCAGGCACTCGCCGAAGGGCGTGGGGTGAAAACCGTAGCGGATCTGCAGACCCTCGCCCAGGGTTTTATATTCGCCCGGGGTGACCGCCTCGGCGACTATGAACAGGTCGTGCAGGCGGCTCGGGCCGGAGAGGCCGCTGGCGTAGCTGGCTTCGAGCAGGTCAACCGGCTGACGGAGGAGGCTTTTGGCGTATTCCTTGGTCAGGTACTGCAGGAAGCGCTTGGGGCTGATGCCCACCCAGCGGGTGAACAGGCGCTGAAAGTGATATTCGCTCAGGCCGACGGTTTCAGCCACCTGGCGCAGCTCGGGCTGCTCGCGGAAGTGCGCCTCCAGGTAGCGGATGGCCTGCTCGATGCGGGCGTAGTCTTCGGCGGCCTGCTGCGGGGAGATCGTGGTTACGCTCATAACGGAGTCCATTCTTGCACCTCTTTGTATCACAAATCTACCCGGAATTATAGGGATTCGCCTGGCGCCTTCCCACCCGATTCTTGCGCTGTTCAAGGCAGCCCTTTGCAGCCCTGCGAGGTGGACGAGGTCATCCCGCGCGAGGCCGGGAGTTTGCGTCAGCCTGCAGCCTCACAGTGAGTGTCGCTTCGCTCCTTCGCAATTAAACTGTTTTTGTCATCGCGAGGAGCCGCGCAGCGGCGACGTGGCGATCTTTCAGAGCAGCAAATAGAGACGACCTTTGCCCCCTAACCGCTGATGCTGATCTCTCTCTGTAAAAAGGCTAACGTTTCCGGGATCAACACCTTGCGTATCTGCTGAAATTGATTGTTCGGGAGCAATGTGTTCAAATCTTCATTGATGATTGTTTGATTGACGTGGTTTTTTATAAAGGCGGATAACTTCTTAAGATATTCCCCGGCATCCAACCCCGTCCTCTCCTGGATTACCGCCGGGTTATAGGAATATCCGTTGACAAAAAAATGATGGATGTCGTAAATATCCCTTCCCGCGATGGTCCGGTGCAGGTTGAATCGGTCGGTGATGGCAACCAGTTTATTGGCAAACATCGTCTCGATGGTCTGGCAGTTTGCCATTCTGTCGATCTCTGCCAGATATTGGACTCTGTATTGGTTCGCCTTCACGGTTTGACTGATTGCGCTCACCCTTAAGCTGTTTCGCTTTCCCGGCTGGCTTGGATAGCGCAGCCTGAACATCAGGGCATTATTCAACTCCTCTGCGATGATCAGGGAAAGGTACGCGAATACCTGATGGAACTCTCGCCTGAGGAGCGTTTCATCGGCGTTTTTTAGAACGTCGAAATCCAGATCGACCGAAAACCTGTCAAGGTAGCCCAGCATCGAGGCGCATGTGCCGCCCTTAAATGCGAGGTTGTGCGCCAACATCGGCCGATCAATGATTTCGATCAATAACCGGTTTACATGGGATTTGTGGATGGCGTCTTCAGGTCTCAGGTTCAACATGGATAACCTATTTCTTTTTGTAATCTTTTGACCTTTTCAAAGTCGATGCTTTGAGTAAAATCAAAATGATATCGGGGGTTGATATAAAGCATGTCAGCTACGGCCCTTTCGGGCGTGGCGATGAATATCCCGCCGTCATTTACAATGCCGGCCGGGTTATATAAGAATTCGTCCTTCAGCCTTCTGAAAATAAACGAGAAAGGTCCAGCGGTGACCTTTGTAGATCGACTGGCGGCAAAGGTGTACGCGTAAGTGGCCTGGGAGATGATTCCGGCCTGGGCCAATACCGATTCGGTTGTCAGGTAGGCGTAGCTGTGGATAACAGCCCTGCCCAGTTCCAGGGGGTTAAGCTGCGCGACCGGCACAGTTGAATACAATCCCTTGTAGATGGGAATCAAAACCCCTTTATCTACATAGCGTTTTATAGTGGTGTAGAGCGTGTTCCTGTTGGATATCTTCCACAACAACGCCAGGTCGTTTGTGTGAAACAGCTTTCGATCTGATTTAATTAATTCATTTATCCTGTACATTAATGTACAGGATAATGCATCTTAATCGCTTTGTCAAGTGAGACTGGACACGGCTGATGATTTAATTAGACCACCCATACCAGCCAGCACCCCTGCGGGTGTAGATGGTGGGTTGGCGGCGGCGTTATTGAAAGACAAATGACCGCGATTTTCCGCCGCCAACCCACCCTACAAACTACGTTCCCCAATCGCGCAGGTAGAGGAAATCATACCCCACCGTGCGGTTGGACAGCTTGGCGATGGGCGGCAGGACCCGCTTGAACTGGTTGCGCCGCACCCGTTCGACCACCGCGCGGACGAAGCCCTCGCTGAAGCCGGCCAGGATGCACTCCGCCGGCGTGTAGCGCTCGTCCACCAGCAGGTAGAGCAGCTGATCAACCTCGGCGTAAGTGAAGCCAAGCTCGCCCTCGTCGGTCTGCCCCTCCCATAAATCGGCCGAAGGAGCCTTGCTCAGAATCGACTCCGGCAGGCCCAGGTCGCGGGCAAGCTGACGCACCTGGGTCTTGTACAGGTCGCCGAGCGGATTCAACGCGCAGGCCGAGTCGCCGTAGAGGGTGGTATAGCCCAGCAGGATCTCGGTCTTGTTGCCGGTGCCCACCACCAGCCCGTTGAAGGCCGCCGACTGGTCGAAGAGGACGATCATCCGCGCGCGGGCCATGACGTTGCCCCTGCGCACGCTGCTCATCTCCGGAAAGCGCTCGAAGAGCGGCTCGACCATTGGGGTGATTTCCACGGTAATCGACTTCACCCCGGTCGCGTCGATTGCTTTCTGGGCGTCCTCGAGCGAATCCGGCGAGGAGGTGCGGTAGGGCATGCGCACTGCCAGGACGTTCTCCGGTCCGAGCGCCTCGGCGGCCAGATAGCAGGAGAGGGCCGAATCCAGACCGCCAGAGACCCCTACGACCGCGTGGGGGATGCCGGTCCGCTCGATTTCGGTGCGGATGAAGCCGGTCAAGATCTTCCGCGCCAGCTCAGTGTTGATCGAGAGGTCTATGGTTTGCATGGTCAGCTCCTGCGGGTGGGGGCTTCTGCGCCTTTTGGTTAGGACGCTGACGCCCTGGAATGTGGCGCCATTAATTTCCGTTGGGTTGGCAGCCGAGGATGCGGTTCAGCTCGCGCGAGACCAGCGCGGTTCGCTCGTCGCGAAGCAGCGGCAGGCGGGCGCGGGTACGGTGGAGCTGGTTCAGGTCCAATTCGGCCAGAACCACGGCTTCTTCATGGTAAGGCCCGTGCTGGATCAGTTTACCGTCCGGGTCGAAGACCGCCGAGCCGCCCCAGAAGTTCAGCCCGTCCTCGTAGCCGACCCGGTTGGCGTGCAGGACGAAGGCGGTGAACAGGCTGGCGTAGGCGCGGTTGATGTGGTCAACCCAGGCAGCCGATTCGAGCTGCCCGGCGCTGGTCAGCCCGCGGCCGGGCGAGGCGGAGTGGTGGAAGAACAGGTCGGCGCCGTCCAGCCAGAGCAGGTAGGGCGGCGAGGCATGCCAGAAGTCCTCGCAGATCAGCATGCCGGCCCGCCCAAAACGGGTGTCGAAGGCGCGAACCGCGTCACCCCAGGCGAAGAAACGCCCTTCATCGAACAGCCCGTAGGTCGGCAGGTAGACCTTGCGGTGGACGTGGACGATCTCGCCGCGCGAGAGGTAGGCTGCGGCGATGAAGAAGCGATTGCGGCTGTCCTCCTCGACAAAGCCGACCATCAGATCGACCTTCTGGCTGGCTTCGATCAGCGGCTTGAACAGATCGTCGTCGGCGTGCGGGCGGTGGGCGATCGTCGGGGCGAGGTCCTGAAGAACGTAACCGGTTAATGAGAGCTCAGGGAAGAGGACCAGGTCTGCGCCGAGTGCGTGGGCCTGGTCGATCAGGGCGAGGTGTTTGGCCAGGTTGAGCTGGGTGTTGCCAAGCACGGTGTTCATTTGGACAAGAGCGGCGGTGAGTTCCATGGCTGTAAACCATTCGTTACATGAATTTCAGGCATGTTATTGACGCGGGGAATACCAGGACTGGCGCCGGGCGGCGGCATTTTCTGCGGAGGAGCGCAGCTGGCGCAGGCCCAGCCAGATCAACCCGAACAGGCAGACGATGGCCAGCCCGCCCGCCACCGCCAGATCGAGGCGGACGCCCTGATAGGTCAGGGGGTTGTCAGCCCGCAGCCAGGAGAAGGTCAGAGCGTGCAGCCCAAGGGCGAGTCCAATGGAAAACGCCTGCCCTCCAGGAAGTTTAAAGGTAACGGCGCTGCCGCGCTCGACCCGCCAGGTCAAGAGGAGCAGGCTGGCGGCAGCGGTCAACTGGAGCGGCCAGCGGTAAGCCATCTGCCCCTGCTCATCGGGCAGGCGCAGCGCCCAGGCGCTCTCGGCCGGGATTTCGACCCCGTACGCGCAGCCGGCCTGGCTGCATCCCAGCCAGGCAGTGACTGCCACTATCGGAAAGAGGGGAATCAAGGCGTCGACCGTGGTTCCCAACGGCTGGCGAAGGAGGACCGAGGCGATCATTATGGCAAGCACGGCAAACAGCAGCGCCCCGGGCCAGCTCAGCCCGCCCTGCCAGAAGCGGAGCGCGTCCAGCGGGGCGGCGCGGAACAGCTCCGGGTGGAGCAGGGCGTAGTTCAGCCGCGATCCAATCAGGCCGGCGGCGAGCACGCCCAGGCCGGCCGCCGTCCAGCGCAGGGCCTGCTTCTCCGGCACGCGCCGGGTCACCTGCAGCAGACCGAGCGAGCCGCCGATGCCAATGAGGAGAGAAAACATGCTCACGGTTGCGCCAATCCTTCCCTTCGATTATACAATTTTCCTGGCAACGAATCAGCCCGCAATCCGACTTCTCCTTGCCGCTGGCCGAGCTTGAGAGGCAAATCAAAAGGCGGCCTGTCGCCGCCTTTGGTTTGAAACAATTCATCAATGCAACGGCTATTTGATTTCTTCGATGTTTTGGATGATGTGCCCGACCAGACCGTATTCTTTGGCTTCATCGGCGGTCATCCAGAAATTGCGGTCTGAATCGCGCTCGATCTTCTCGAGCGGCTGGCCGGTCTGTCTGGCGAAGATTTCGTTGAGCCTGCGGCGCATGCGCAGGATCTCCTGGGCTTCAATGGCCAGGTCCTGAGCGCTGCCGCGGATGCCGGCCAGCGGCTGGTGGAGCAGGAAGCGCGTGTTGGGCAGCGAGTAGCGCTGTTCCACCGGCGGGGCGGCGTAGATCAACGCGCCCGAGCTGGCAACCCAGCCGGTGCCGATCACCTTGACCCTGGGCTTGATAAAGCGGATCATGTCGAAGATCGTGTCGCCTGATTCGACGTGACCGCCCTGTGAGTTGATGATGATCTTGATGTCCTCGTCCGAGATTGCCGAAAGCAGCAGCAATTGCTGGGTGACGGTCTCGGCCATTTTCTGGTTGATCTCGCCGAAGATCAGGATGGTGCGCGTTTCGAGAAATTTTTCCTGCATGTTGAAACGCGGCCTGGGTTCTTTTTGCTCCTGGTTCTCTTTTGGTTCTTCTTCATCTTCCTCTTCGTATTTATACATGTTGATCTCCCTCGATCGATAATTCGCTGCGAGTGAATTATAAACCAGGTTCAGGCGCCGGCGGCCTTTGGCTGGCAACTGCAGAGTCGATTTGTTCATCAGGTATTCAGGGGCGGGCAGGGCTCTGTAGTTTTCCAATCTGCGGCACAGTCCTAATGGCAGGTTGGACCCCGCCCCCAACCAGTGTACCGATCCGCTCAGAACCGGTTTGGGGTTTGATGGTGGAATTCATTTCTGCGGTCATTTTGTTCTCTCTTTCTTGATTTGGTTGCGCCTCTAGGCGCTGAAGTTCGATTGCGACATAGGCTATGATACGGCTGTTGACCCCCAGCCGACAGTGCCGCGCGATAGAAATCAGCCGCGAAAAGATAGATATGCTTGCATAACCTTCGAGGGATGCACCCATAAAAAAGCCGGCGGAGGTTTTCCTCCGCCGGGATGAGCCTGCCGCGCAGGGGTTTGTCTGCGCGGGTCAGCAGGGTATGGTTAAAAGAAGATCGCCAGGAGGATAATCGGCAGGGCCAGGATGCCCAGGACGATCGCAAGCACCAGCAAGACCAGTCCCAGCGCGATAACGATCAGGCCGAATACGCCGCCAATAATGCCGAATACCAGCCCGAACAGCCCGCCAATCAGATCGAAGATAAGTTTGAACATAGCATTGCTCCTTTTGCTTGAAACCGGGGTAATCGCCGGTCTTTGTATCAGATATACGCAGGAGGCGCGTTCAGGTTTCACCGGCGTGGCTGAGATTTCTTCCACGCCAGGATCGGGTAAAATGGTTGAGAATATCACTTGGAAAATTCCCCAGAGGTTGGCATGAAATTCACCCGATTTTATATTGCATCTCTGATCCTGAGCGCGATTCTGACCCTGACTGCCCTGGTCACCCTGCTGCCAGCCTTTGGCATTCTGGACGCGTCTCTATATGCTCCGGTCAGCACAGTTGCGCTGCTCGGCCTGGTCTGGATCAACTGCATGATCCGCGCGGAAATGAAACGCAAGCAATTCGGCGGTTGAAAAGGCGGCGTTATTCCAGCGGGGGGACGTCCATCGCCGGGTTGGACCGTTCCATCATTTTTTCCGGGTGCTCCAGCGGGCGGAAGCCCGCATGTGCGCGGTAAAGCTCGTGCGCGTCGCGGGTAGCCAGCAGCAGACGGCGCAGACTGCTCACCGTTGGGTGCTGCAGGAGGGATTCTACCAGCCATTTACCCAGTCCACGCCCGCGGTGAGATTCAAGAATGAACACATCGCACAGCCAGCCGAAGGTTGCCTGGTCGGTGACCAGTCGGGCAAAGCCGACCTGCCGGTCGCCGTCGTACAGGCCGAAACAGAGGGAATGGGCAATGGACTTCTCGACCGTTTCCCGCGAGCGTCCCCTTGCCCAGTATGATCGGTTGGCAAGGAAGTCATGGATGACATCCACCTGCAGGCGGCGAGGATCGGCGTCGATGGTGTAGGTGCCGCGTTGGATCACAAAGCTGTCGGGCATGGCTCCTCCAAAGGTGAAATAGTTAATAAACGCGCCAGGTGAATTATATTAGGGAAACAATTCCCGTAGGGATACCTGCGCCTTTAATGTAAAAAAATCCCCCGTTCGTGAGATGGAACGGGGGAAAAAGATGTTACGGAATTCCGTCTGCTAATCGTATCGGCGGGCGATGCCCTTGAGGACCAGGCCAAGGCCGAGCAGGCTAAGACCCAGATTGGTGAAGAGCAGCTGCAGGTTGCTCATGAAGCCGCCGGCGCTCAGATCAATACCGGTGACCGGGATGAGCACAGTTGGCGGATTTTCGGACGGAGGCGCAGGCAGGGTGGCCGGATCAGTGGGCTGCTCCTGGGTCACTTCCGCCGTCGGTTCGGATGGCTGGGTGGCGGTGGCTACCTCGGTGGCTACCTCGGTAACTACCTCGGTGGGCACGGGAGTGTCCGTCGGTGGTACAGGCGTGTCCGTCGGAGGGACAGGGGTGTCCGTCGGTGGGACAGTCGTGTCGGTAGCGGTTGGTTCAGGGGTTACGGGCGTGTTAGTAGCCGTTGGTTCCGGAGTAACTGGGGTGTTGGTAGCAGTTGGTACAGGCGTATCAGTCAAAGTCGGTTCGGGCGTGTTCGTTGGGGTGTCTGTCGCAGTGGGCAGGGGCGTGTTCGTCGGGGTGTTGGTAGGCGTATTCGTTGGTGTGTTGGTTGGTGTATTGGTGGCAGTCGGTATAGGAGTATTTGTGGCCTGGTCGGCATCATAGCAGAACTCGATATGGCTGATCTCGTAACCGGCAGGGGAAGACAGGCCGTTATCGCCGGTGCTTTCATTGTAATAATAGACATTAGCGCCTGATCCGCCTTTTACGATCACAATATCGATTCCAAACGTGGATGACCAGTTGAAGGTATATATAGTACTGCCGAAGACAGTTATTGTGCCGCCGTTTACATTATGAACTCCATCCCATGGGTAATTTTCATCCTTGAAGCTGCTATAACCTGCAGGGCATTTCGGGTTACCCCCAACATAGGTTGGCGGGACCGCCGAGTTTAACCCGGTTTTGGCCTGGGTCGCTTGTGGGCCCACCACGTTGAAAACCAGCGCGGCCAGCAGAAAGGCTGTGCCGATGATGTAGCTGGCGTTGCCTGCCATGCGGAGAGTTTTGCTTTTTGACATCTTATTTGTGTTCATATGAGTCATCCTTTCAATCAATAAACCTGAAAAAATGCGACAGGAGAAAAACTTGGTTTAAAAAATTAAACCGGCCGCACAGGGCCGGTTTCGCTACTGGCTCCTCGCATGCCTTCTCCGTTTTGGGGAGTAAGCGACCATCATTCGGCATGCGGATCTTCGCCGCCCAAGAAATTGGTGAATTCTGCCCTTCCCAGAAAAAACAACCGGCCTTGCCACGGCCGGTTTCGCTACTGGCTCCCTGTACGTCCGCTCATCAAAGATGAGCAAGCGACCAATTTAGACGGACAGTTCAACGCCTCCCGAGAATCCACCTGGGTTGTTAATGAAGGTTAAAAGTATTATAACGCCGGGCAATACTTTGTCAATAAGATATTGGTTATAAAATGGTAATAATTGCCCTTTTACCCCCCATTTTTAAGGCGTTTCAATGGGAATTTCCCCTCAAATGTTTAGAAATTCCTTATAAAATTCAAACCGAACTGCGATGATCCCCCGATGATCTGGATCCCATGTTTCAGTGGAACCGGCGGGCGAGTCCGTTGAGAACCAGGCCCAGGCCGATCAGGGTCAGCCCCAGGTTGATGAAGACCACCTGGACGTCGTACATGTAGCTTTCTACATCCAGCCATAGCCCGGTGACCGGGATCAACACGCTAGGGGTATTGACCGTCGGCGGAGGGAGAGTCGCAGGGTCGGTCGGGGTGACCGGGGTGTTGGTCGGCGGGCGGGGGGTGAAGGTTGAGGTGACGGTTGGCGGTCCGGGGGTGAAGGTCATTGTGCTGGTCGGCGGCACGGTCGTGCTCGAGGAAGTGACCGTCGCCGCTTCGGGTGTGATGGTTGCGGTGTTTGTTGGCGTGTTCGTCAGCGTATCCAGGGGAGTATTGGTCGGCGTTGGGGTTGAGGTGGAGGTTGACGTTGCAGTGGGGGAGCTGGTTGAAGTACTGGTCGGCGTGTGAGTGGAGGTGTTCGTGGGAGTGTTGGTGGGGGTCAGGGTTGAAGTGGAGGTGGCAGTGTGGGTAGGCGGAAGGGTAGAGGTGCGCGTCGCTGTTCCGGTTGCCGTGCTGGAAGGGATAGCGCCGCGCACGTGGTAATTGTCGTTTTTACTCTGTCCGGGGTTGACCGGATCGAAGACGTCCACGGTGTACACGCCGTCGTCGTCTGGTTGAATGGTATAAGCTGACTGGCAAAAATAACCGGTTGAATCGGTAGTGACGGTATCGTCCGCAACGATCACTCCGGGGTCTGCTGAACCATTCTGACCGGTAATGCGCCAGCCGTAGGTGTAATTCGGGTTGAAGTTTTCGCCGCGGATATGGACGGTTTCGCCGATGGCATAAGTGTTTACATTCTGAGGCGCGCCAGCGTAAACCGCACAGGGTTCGTGAGTGGTCCAGATTGCGCCAGCGCCCCAATCTGCCTGGGTGAGCTCAGGCGGAAGCAGATTGAAAGCCAGGGCAGCGATGATCAAGGCTGCGCCAAGGATATAGCTGATGTTACCGGCCGCATGGAGGGCTTTGGCGAGGGGAGAGACCTTCTTTTTCATCATAACCCCTTTCCAAACGAAAATGTCAGCTGGAGGGATGATATTTTTCGGCGTAAAAAAAACCAGCCTGATTCAGAATCGGCCGGTTTCGCTATTAGCTCCCTGTACTCCTGCTCTATTGTGAGCAAGCGACCAACTGAGGCGTACAGTTCAACGCTTCCTGAGAGGTCTGCTTAATCTTTTAATTTTTGGCTATTTGTATTATAGCGGTTAGGAAAGCATTGTCAATTGACGACCGGTTGGATCAAGCCTGTAAACAGGCTGCGCAGCCTGTCAAAGGCAGCTTTTCAGGCGGTTTTGCCCTTAAAGTTTAGAATTCCCTTTGAGAAAAGGATATTTCAGACGGATGATGTCGGCAATTGGGTTATCAGCATCTCTGCAGCCTTATTACCCCGCTTGTGAGATTCGTTCCCCGAAGCCGCGGCCGCTTTGAAAGCCGAGGAATTTGGCGAAAGGATTGATATCGACTTCAGAGGGACTTACAAATCCGTACTGGGAGCAGAAGGGCCGAAATTTTTTCCCGTAACGGGATGGGGAAACCTCGATCGAATCGAGCGGGAGTGCGGCGGGTTCCTGATTTGGGCGAGAATGGCGTACAAATCGGATCAGTATATCAGACTAATGCTACCCGATTGGTATTTTAGCAGGTGTTTATCGATTATTTCCAGGTAAACCCCGAAAATTTATAAGAAATCTCTAAGTATTATTATGGATGTATCGCACAATTTAATGAGGTTGAGGGTTAATGGGCCGCATTAGGCTGAAGCCAACTCCAGTGGGCTTCTATCCCGCTTTTCTTCCATTCTGGATATAATGAACAAAATCGTGTAAAGCTGCGATTTCGGAAGACAGGATAGCATGATTACACTGGAGAGGTTTTTCTCGTGCATCGAGGATGGGGATTTTGAGGAAGTCAAAGAAATGCTGGAAGAAGATCCCAGTCTGGCGAATGCCCGCTCCCTCGATGGAATGAGCGCGGTATTGGCTGCAATGTATCACGGGCATCCCGGCATCGCCCAATTGATCATTGCCCATGGCGCCCAGTTGAACATCTTCGAGGCTGCTGCGGTGGGTCGGCTGGACTGCGTCCGCGAAATCCTGAACGAATCCCCGGAACTGATCGATGCCATCGCGCCAGATGGCTTTCAGCCGCTCGGCCTGGCCTGTTTCTTCGGGCATGCAGAGGTGGCGGCTCACCTGCTGGAGCGGGGGGCGGCGGTCGATTCTCCCTCGCACAATCCAATGAAAGTGACGCCGCTTCACTCGGCAGTCGCCGCCCGCTCGCTGGAGATCACCCGCCTTCTGCTCGAACACGGCGCGCCGGTCAACGCCTTCCAGGCAGACAATTTCACCCCCCTCCATGCCGCCGCCCAGAACGGGGATGTCGAGATCATCCGCCTGCTCCTCTCAGCCGGGGCGGACCCGAACCTGCGAGACGCGGAGGGCAAGACCGCGCTCGATTTCGCCCGCGCCGAAGATCACGCCGAGGTGATCGAGCTGCTCCTGCAATCTGGTAAAGCCAACCAAACCTGATCGTCCAGAGTGTCTAGAATGCGAAAAATTCCCATTCCTCTAAGCTTTTTGCTCTTTTTTTCCATGCTTCTATCGGCCTGCAACCTGCCCCGGCCAAATGCGGTCACGCCAACCGACTCGGGGAACTGGGCAGGCACCGCCGCTGCGCAGACGGTTCAGGCGCTCTCCACCCTTCTGGCGCCTTCCGCCACCATCCAGCCGGCGAGCGCCACGCAGACTCCGCTGGTAGCCAGCCCAACGGTATCGCCTGCAACCGTCACGGCCACATCCGACCTGCCCTGCGACCGGGCCGACTTCGTCGATGATGTGACCATCCCCGATGGGACCAAGCTGGCGCCGGGTGAATCGTTCGTCAAAACCTGGCGGCTGCGTAACAGCGGTTCGTGCACCTGGACGACCAGCTACCGGGTGGTATTCGAGTCGGGAATCGCGCTCGGCGCGCCGGCCAGCATCAATCTGCCGGCCAACGTGCCCCCTGGCGCCACGGCTGACATTTCGATCCAGATGAAAGCTCCCGACACGCCCAAGGATTACGAGAGCAACTGGAAGCTGCAAAACGCTTCGGGAACGATTTTCGGCACCGGTTCCACCGGCACCAAGCCCATCTGGGTGCGCATCACCGTGGTCGC
Organism: uncultured Anaerolinea sp.; assembly: GCA_964564935.1. Taxonomy (GTDB): domain Bacteria; phylum Chloroflexota; class Anaerolineae; order Anaerolineales; family Anaerolineaceae; genus Bellilinea. The sequence goes on from CAZMCF010000008.1 coordinate 112,403, forward strand.
GCCGACCGCGGCGATGTTCGCGGTTACCCGGGTCACCATCAGCGCGGATAACGCCAATTTCAGCGGGAGCTGCCCGCACACCTTCAACCTCTCGGCGGAGATCACCTCCACCCGCGAGGGAACCGTGACCTATTACTGGGAGCGCTCAGACGGTTCGAAGACGCCCGTGCAGTCGGTCGAATTCAGCGGACCGGGGAAGAAGACGGTGACCTCTACCTTTGAGGTCGCCTCCAGCTTTGACGGCTGGGTCAGCATCTATATCGACAATCCCAACCATCAGATGTTTCCCCAATTCAGTCTGAAAGCCAGCTGTACATCCTAGGAGATAGGGCCGGTTTCGCCAGCCCTCACCCT
>CAZMCF010000009.1:0-19051 GCA_964564935.1 uncultured Anaerolinea sp.
AAATTGACATTAAATATAGAATGGCTAAAATGAGAGTATCGATCTGCTTGACATCTTAATTCCCGTTTGCAGCGGAAATTTCTCTGGCTATCCGTAAGCCGCGTTTAATATCAGGAGGTGGTAAACCGTTAGCGGGGCTGGATTTTTTGTTTTTCTCCCTTTGTTCGCACCGATCCAAATGACGTTATTCATAAAATACAAGTTTGTCATTGGTAGAGGAGATGAGCTCAAGTTACCAGACCGGCGAAAATATAACCGAATTACCCACCCCGGACGACCTGCATCTCCGCTACTTGGTTAGCGAGATCGCCCGGCTGGATGTGATCCTGCACCGCGAGGTGCGCCGCTGGCGGCTGGCCGGTCAAAATCCGGGCGATCAGTTGCGCGGGTTGTATATATCCAACGATTACGCGGATGCGCTGCTGGCGCGTCCGTTTGCTTCTGGCTGGGGCCAGTCGGTCCGGTTGGATGCGCAGGAAGACGCCCGTTTCGAGGTCGAATACGCTCAGGCTGTTTCTCTTTCCGCGGATATCCTCAATCGCGCCGTTGAATTGGGACTGCCTACTCCGCGGCTGGCCTGGTTGAGTCAGGCTTATCAGTTCTCGCCCTTCGAGCAGGATCTGCTCCTGCTTTGCTGTCTGCCCGAGTTCGATCCACGCTATGAAAGCCTGTTTGGCTTCCTGCAGGACGACGTCACCCGAAAACAGCCCACCTTCCAGCTCGCCTTGAATCTGTTCGCGCAGGCCGGGCTCGAGCGCCTGCCGCTGCGGCGCTACCTGGACGACCGTGCGACCCTGTTCCATTACGGTTTCCTCACTCGCCAGGCCGAGGGCGATGGGGGATCGCTTCTCTCGGCGCCGTTAAGGGCGGACGAGGGGCTGCTTACCTGGCTCGCCGGGGTCTATCATCCATCCGGAGTGCTGAGCGGGGCGGCGTCCCTTGAACAGATCGATGACCGGCCTGAAGACGAGCTGTTTGCATCGCTGTGCACGCCGATTCTGGACGCGCAACGGCTCGATGGTAAGCGGGTCGTCTTGTACGGCGCCGATCGATTGGCGCAGGTCGCCTGCGCTCGACGGATCGCGAAAGCCCGCGGGCAGCCGCTGCTCACCCTCTTCCTGGAACGGGTCCCGCAGGAAGTTCAGATCCAGGCGCTGCGCACTGCGCTGCGGGATGCGCGTCTCAATCAGGCTGTTCCGCTGATCACCGGCTGGGATCTGCTCGCCGGCGAGCGCCAGGCGCCGCCCGCGCAGGCGATCGCCGAACTGGCGGATTTTCCAGGGGTGGCGCTGATCGCCTGCCAGGCGTTGTGGCAGGTGCGCGGCGCTTCGCCTGAGCAGCATTTCATCTGGGTGGAGTGCCCTCTGCCAGATTTCGTCCAGCGCCGCGAGATCTGGCGGCATTTCCTCAGTGGATCGCATGCGAATTTAGACCTCGAGCGGGTGGCGGCACAATTTCACCTTTCCTGTGAGCAAATTCGCGACGCCTGTAACGCAGCCCGCTCCGAGGCGGCTTTTCAGCAGTCCGAAATCACCTCGGCCGGGCTGCTGGGCGCGGCCAGGCGCTATTCCAATCCGAACCTGTCCAAACTGGCAAGCAAGATCGAACCACATTTCGACTGGAAAGACATCGTTCTACCGGCCGACCAGATTGCCCTGCTTCGCGAGCTGGTCGCCACAGTGCGCTCCCAACCGGTGGTGCTGGAAAGCTGGAAGGTGGGCAGGAAACTGGTCGCATCCTCCGGGATTACGGTGCTGTTCGCCGGTCCGCCAGGCACCGGGAAGACCATGGCCGCCGAAGTGATCGCCAATGAGCTCGGATTGGATCTATACAAGATCGATCTGTCGATGGTGGTCAGCAAATACATTGGAGAGACCGAGAAGAACCTGGAGCAAATCTTCCGCGAGGCGGAGACGAGCAATGCCATTCTATTCTTCGACGAAGCGGACGCGCTTTTCGGCAAGCGCTCGGAAGTGCGCGATTCGCACGACCGTTACGCCAACATCGAGATCAGCTACCTGCTCCAGCGCATGGAAGCTTACAGCGGAGTCGCCATCCTGGCGACCAACTTGCGCGCCAACCTGGACGAGGCCTTTACCCGCCGGTTGCAGTTTGTGGTCGACTTTCCCTTCCCGGACGAGGACGACCGGCTGCGCATTTGGAAGGCGTTGTTCCTGCCGACCATCCCGGTCGAGGGACCGATCGACCTGACGCGCATGGCTCGCGAGTTCAAGATCGCAGGCGGGAACATCCGCAATATCATCGTCAACGCAGCTTATCTGGCTGCTGCGGATGGAGGCGTTGTCCGAATGAATCACATCCTTCACAGCACCCGCCGCGAAATGCAGAAGCTTGGCCGCCTGACCAGCGATTCGAATTTCGGTGGACCGCCATTGGAAGACGAACCCCCTTTATAGTCTGATTCACCCGCCGGCCGAAGGAGATGGATAGGTGTCCGATGTTTGAAACCGATCCCAAACAGTTGAAGAAAAAGAAAATCAAAGTTGAAGCGGAATTCGATAAGTCACAGAAGAAATCCGCAACCCGCCCACTGCGTCATCTTTTGCAGACTGTTGGCAACCAGGTTGTCCAGCGGCTGGTGGCGCAGCGCAGCAGCGAGGGCGGCTTTGAGCTGGATGACGAGATCGCGCAGCGCATCCAGACCGAGCGCTCGGGCGGTGAAGCCCTTGATGTCGAGGTGCGGAACAACCTGGGCGAAAAATTCAACGAAGATTTCAGCGGCGTGCGCGTCCATGCCGGCTCCGAGGCGGACTCGCTCAACCGCGAGTTGGGCGCGCGGGCCTTTACCACCGGCAGGGATATCTTCTTCCGCGGCGGCGCGTATGATCCCTCATCGGAGGGCGGTCAGCGCCTGATAGCCCACGAATTGACCCACGTTCTTCAACAGGGAGGTTCAGCCGCGGAGGAACATGCGCCCTTGCGGGTGAACCCTCCTGGGGATGTATTCGAGCAGGAGGCCGATTCGCTGGCTGACCGGGTGATTACCCCTGGGGTTGGCGGGTTGCAGCGTCAGGAAACCGAGGAGGAAGAAGCCGTCCAGATGCAAGAGGAGGAAGAGGAGGAGGAAGAAGAGCTTGTCCAGTTGCAGACCGAGGAGGAAGAGTACCCATACAGCACCTTGAAAGGAACTCTGCCGGAAGAGAGCATGCCTGGAGAGGCTGGCGCGTCAACCGTAGATACGACCGCGAAGGGGACTGAACTCGATGAAACCATAGCAGGGGAGGTCAAACCCCTTTCGGATGAGACTACTGCCAAACCAACCGAAACAGATTTGACATTGCCCGAAGAGGAAGAAATGACAGCGACCGGCAAATTCGCGGAGGAAGAAGAGATCAGCCCGGTCACAAAGTGAATCCATCGACTGCGCATCGACCTACTCTGATGGCGTCAGGAAGGTTGTTTAGCTCCACGGAGGTGCCAGGAAAATCAAATGATTGCCGACCTAGACGAAACCTTACGAGAGTTGCTGAAGGCAGAGCTGCCTGTCAAGAATAACGAGGTCGAAATCTCCTTCGACCAGCCCAGGCGCGAGTGGAGCGCGCGCCTGTCGCGCCCCACCATTAACCTTTTCTTGTACGATGTGCGCGAGAATCCCATGCTGCGCCAGCACCAGTGGGAAACCGTCCCCTCGGCCAGCAACGGCGTCAACCTGGCTCACATGAAGCGCACGCCTTTTCGCGTCGATTGCACATACGTGCTGACTACCTGGGCCTCCGAGCCGGATGACGAGCACCGCCTCCTGGCGCGGGCGATGCTGGCTCTGTTCCGTTACCCGATCCTGCCGGAAAAGTACCTGCAGGGGAATATGAAACACCAGCCCTTCGACCTGCAGACCTTCCTGGCCCAGCGCGACCGGTTGACTGATCCGGCGGAGTTGTGGTCGTCGCTGGACAACGAAATCCGCCCGAGCGTATCCTATGTGGTCACGCTGGCGCTTGATCCGTGGACCGAAATCACTGCGCCGCTGGTGCGCACCTTCACCATGCGTTCCGGTCAGGCGGCCGAGCTGCCGGTCTTCCAACGCCTGCCAGCCGGGCAGCCGCCGAATGTGATGCTCCTTCTCGGCGGGACGGTCTGGCGCAAGCAGGCTGGCGGCGAGGCGCTGGCAGGGATTGAAGTGGCGGTCAAGGGCACCGGCTACTTTACCAAAACCGATCCGCAGGGACGCTTTGTGCTCGGCTACCTGCCGCCCGGCGAGTACACCCTGGTTGCCTGGATCGGAGACGGAAAACCGCTCGAGAAAAAGATCGCCCTGCCCGCCAAAGACGGGGATTACGATCTAATCGCCGCCTGAGGCTGGCGTGGTCATCGCGGCCGCATCCCAAAATAATTTCTAGAAAAAACCTTAATTAACTGCCACTGGAGGAATCATGGAAAACCTTTACTCAGAAAAATGCCGCCCGCCTTAGCCAGTATTCTTCAGCGCAAATTCCCGAAAGGAATGATCCCCGTAACAGGATCTGACCGGATGAATTCACCAATCAGGAAAGAGAGAGGAAAGTCAAGATGGCACTTACTTATGCATCTCCAGGCGTATATGTAGAAGAAGTCGAGCGCGGCACCAAGCCAATCGAGGCGGTGGGCACCTCGATGGCGGCTTTCATCGGGATCACCGCTGAAGCCAGCCGCAAGCAGATCGACGCAGCTACCGGGCAGCGGGTGGTCGTCGAAAGCCGCCTGAATAAACCGACCCTGGTGGCAAACTGGACCCAGTTCACCGATATTTTTGGAGGTTTCACCGGAGGAGCTTTCCTGCCGGACGCGGTCTACGGCTATTTCGCCAATGGCGGCGGGCCGTGCTATGTGGTCAGCCTGCGCGCCCTCAGCGAGCAGACCGGACTGGTCAAGGCGGCAGAAGCGGTCATCCCCTCGAAGACCAAAGGCGCCAGTTTCAAAGTCCGCGCCAAGACCCCCGGCCCGGCCGGCAACGCGCTCAGCGTAACGGTCAAGATGACCGGCGAGGATACCTTCAGCCTCTCCTGCGGCGCGCAGACAGCCGCTGATCTGACCATGAAGAAGGGCGAGAACTTCGTCGGCGACGCGGCCTTCGACGCAATCGAGGTCTTCGATGTCGGCACAGGCCTACCCGAGGAGGGCAGCTACAAGCTCAGCGGCGGCGGCACAACGCCGATCGGAGTCGATGATTTCATCGGCGACCCGACCGAACGGACCGGCCTGGGCGGGCTGGAAGCAATCGACGAGGTCCGCCTGATCGCCTGCCCGGACATCATGGCCGGCTACGACGGCTCGAAGGAAGCCATGGAGCGGGTCAAGATGGTCCAGACCGCGATCATCGCCCACTGCGAAAAACTGCGCTACCGCTTCGCGATCCTCGACACGCCGCCCGGATTGAATCCGCAGCAGGCCAGGGAGTGGCGCACATACGTCAATTTCGACACATCCTACGCGGCGCTGTACTACCCATGGATCAAAGTAGCCGATTTGAGCGGCTCGGACGGGGCAACCAAGCTGGTCCCGCCTAGCGGCTACATTGCCGGCGTGTACAACCGGGTGGACGCCAACCGCGGCGTGCACAAAGCGCCCGCCAATGAAGTGGTTCTTGGGGCGATCGACCTGGAAGTCAATTGTAGCAAGGGCGAACAGGACATCCTCAACCCGTTGGGAGTGAACTGCATCCGCGCATTTCCGGCCCGCGGCATCCGCGTCTGGGGCGCGCGCACCCTGAGCAGCGACGGCTCCTGGCGGTATATCAACGTCCGGCGGCTGTTCATCATGGTCGAGGCGTCGATGGAGTCCGGGCTCGCCTGGGTCGTCTTTGAGCCCAACGATGCCACCCTGTGGGCCAAGGTCCGCCGGGATGTGACCTCGTTCCTGCGGGTAGTCTGGCGCGGAGGAGCGCTTTTCGGCACAACCCCTGAGCAGGCCTTCTATGTCAAGTGCGACGAGGAGCTTAACCCGCGCGAAATCCGCGATCTGGGGCAGTTGATTATTGAGGTCGGCCTGGCGCCGGTCAAACCGGCTGAGTTCGTCATCTTCCGCATCAGCCAGTGGGCTGGAGCGAATGCCCAGGAGTAACCTCGCAGGGTGCCCAGTCACCGAAAGATACTGAAGATAGACACTTGGAATAAGAAAGGAATAAACCATGGCTGGACGAGAAGACCCTCTTGTTGGTTTTCATTTTGCGGTGGATATCCAGGGCGCGGTCAAAGGCTACTTCACGGAGTGTTCCGGCCTCGGCTCGGAGCATGAGGTCATCGAGCACAAAGTGGTGACCGAAAAAGGCCAGGAAGTGGTCCTGAAACTGCCCGGGCGCATGAAGTGGGAGAACATCACCCTCAAGCGCGGGATCACCAGCAACATGGACATCTGGGATTGGCGCAAGAAAGTGGAAGACGGCGACGTGGATGGCGCGCGGCGGGATGGGTCGATCATCATGTACGATTCGACCCTCAAGGAAGTTGCCCGCTGGAACTTCGAGCGGGCCTGGCCGGTAAAAGTGACCGGACCGCAGCCCAAGGCCGATTCGAACGAGATCGGCATCGAGGAGCTTACCCTGGCTCACGAATACATCAAGCGCGTTAAATGAGTTGTATCGGGCAGGGCGCGGCACTGCCGCGCCTTGCCTGGATTGGAACCGCAATGACCTTGCAGACGGAGATCGATTTCACCCTGCCGATCGGCTTTCTGTCGGCGGATGGAAGACTGCTGCGCAGCGGCCGCATGCGCCGTGCGCTGGCCCTGGACGAGATCCAGGCTGCCGACGACCTGCGCGTCCAGGCGAACCCGGCCTATCTGACCGTCGTCCTGCTCAGCCGGGTCATCACACACCTGGAAGATCTGGATTCACTGACGCCGGAGGTTGTCGAGCGCTTCTATGCTGCCGACCTGGCCTACCTGGAAGACCTCTACCTGCGGTTGAACAGCCTGGAGGAGATCACCCTCGGCGCGGTTTGCCCGCACTGCAGCGGGAAATTCCAGATCAAAGTAGCGCCGCTGGGGACCGTGGAGGACTGAGCCATGCCGCCTGATCAGGATTTATCCTCACAACGGACTGGCGAAGGCGCCAACATGGTCATCCCGCCGCTCACGCCTGCGCAGTTCAGCAAACTGGTTGAAAAGGTACTAGAAATGCTCCTGCTCGACCTTAAGGTGGAACGCGAGCGGATTGGCGCATCGCCTGGATTTCAACGCCGGAAAGGAGCGCGTTAATGCTGTTGGATAAACAGATCCGCGAAGGGATAACCGCGGCTTTCCGCTTCGTTGTATCGGTGGACGGCACTGCAATGGCAGCGTTTACAGAATGTAAGCTGCCCGACCTGGAGCTCAATATGGAAGAGGTCAAGGAGGGCGGGCTGAACACCTATGTGCACATGCTGCCCGGGCAGCGCAAGCCGGCAAGGATCACCTTGAAGAACGGCGTCGGGGTGGCCAAAGATTTGAAGGAATGGTACACCCAGGTTTTGAGCGAGAATTTCACCCGCAAACGGGTCAGCATCCAGCTGCTGAACTCGAAGATGGAGGCAGTGCTGACACTGGATTTCCAGAATGCGATCCCGATCAAATGGAGCGGACCGAATCTCAAATCCGATGAAAACACCATCGCCATCCAAACCCTGGAATTGTCGGTTGGCGAGATTACGATCAGTTAGCCGCCCTTTGGCGGTTCGGACAGGCCGGGCATAGCGATGAGCGCAGCCAGACAAAGGATTTTAACCAGCCGGATCTACCGCCGTGTGCAAGCCCACGCCGGAATCGCGGTGCTGTTCCGTGGCGGCGCACTCCCGAAAGCGACTCTCCAGGCGCAGACCCTTGAGCCTGAGCGGACTGCCAGGGTGGCGGCCGCCTTTCCAATTCCGCCGGATGCACCCCTGCCGCTTGGGCGAGTGATCAGCGGGCTGCCGCTCGAGCCGCAGCCGCTGCCGGTTGTTTTTCCAGAAAAGCCTGCCCAGGTTGAACCCCCCCGGCTGCCTCCTGTACCGCGGCCGGTCCGCCTGGAGCCGAAGCCTGCCCCCGCGCCACCTGCGCCAGCCGAAAAGGTCAGCAGTCTGGATGCGGATTGGCCGCGCCTGAAGAATATCCTCCAGCGCCATAAGGAAGCCGAAGTCGCCGGATCCGAACCAGAAAGTCCTCCGGCGGAGAAAACCAAGCCGACGGGCAGGGCGCGTAAAAGCCCCGCGGCAGCCCGCCCGGCGAAGAGGAAAGCGCCAACGCCTGCGAGCGCGGAAGGCGAAGAGATTCAAACGAAACCCGCCGAGCCGATGCCCGTGCCGCCTGCCCGCCGGCCGGTTGAGCAGCCGAAACCGCCTGAACCTCGCCGGGTCGAGCGCGCACGGAAAGCCGCCCCTGTCCAGCGGGCAGAAGTTCCAGCGCAGGCGCCTCCCGTGGAAGCTGAATTCCAGCCGGCTTCAGCAGTCGAAAAGACCGATCAAGCACCCAAACCAGCGGACATCAAGCCGGCAGCGGCGTCCCCGCCGCAAAAAGCGCAGGAGGGTGTTAAGCCGCCTCGCGGCGAGCCTGTTCCTTCCAGCCGCGATGAAGAACAGCCGCATGCGCAGGCGCCTGAGAAGCCCGCCGGGCCAAAACCCGCCGCGGGTAAACCGCCCGCGGGGAAACCTTTAACGGAGGAACCGCCGGCTGCCCGAAAAGCTGGACCCCCGCCGGTTGGTCAGCCTGCGCCGCTGCTCGAGCCGCAGCCAGAACCGGCCGAGGAGCAGCCGCTGCCGCTGGAAGCCGCCTGGCCGGTGATTCAGCGCGAACCGACCGATGTAAAACCTGTCCAGGCAGCAGCCCCGCCTGGCGAAGAAGCTCCGCCTCCCCCGCCGGAACTGCCCCCCGTGGAGAAGAAGCGCCTGAAACAGGTTGAGACCCTCCTGCAAAAGGTCGAGGCGGAAAAACCGAGCGATTCACGGGTGGAGATCATTACCCCGCGCCGCCCGCGACCGGCTACGCCGTTGAAACCGGTTCGAGAGACGACTGAAGAGGTCGAGGAAACTGTTGAGGCAACCCGGCCTGCCGAACCTTTGGAAGAAAGAGCCAAAACGGGCGCAGCGTCAGCGCCTGAGCTGGTCGAGACAGAAATTGGTCCCCTGCCCGGCGATCTGTGGGGGTTGATTGGTCAGCCCGTTCCACAGCCGCAGCCCCAGGCGGAGAAGCCGGTCGAAGCAGCCCCGTCGGAGAGCAAAATGCCTGCTCCGGCTGAGGTTTATCTCTGGCCAGAGGAAGAAGAAACGCCAGAGGAAGAAGAACCCGAGGGATTGCAGTTGCAGGCCGAAAGCGCTCCAGCGCCGGCCGGCGCGCCGGGCGAGGCCGGCGGTGAAATCAGTATCGATGAACTAGCCCGGCAGGTCTACCGCGAAATCAAAAAACGCTTTGCCATCGAGCTGGAACGCTTCCGCAGGAGGAAGTGATCCTTTGAAAGGATGAGGAAGCCTTATGGCGAATACGCGCAGTAATCTGGTCGCAGCCCGAATCTACGAAGTGGACGAATCCGGCAACGAAAAGGCGGGCGGAATATCGGTGGATTGCATGTTCAATCCATTCGAGTACACCGTCTCCAAGTCCAATACCTATGAACAGAAGCAGAAGAATAAATCCGCCGTGCCGGAAGTGGAATTCAAGAAAGCCGGCCCGCAGAAACTGGTTCTCTCGCTGATCTTCGATACTTATGAGGCTGACGAGGATGTCAGCCTGAAAACCAACCCGCTCTGGTCGTTGATGGAGGCAAACCGCAGTCAGGCGGGGCAATCCAACAAGAAAGTTCCGCCGCCCGAGGTGGCGTTTGAATGGGGCGTGTTCCGCTTTGTGGCGGTCATCACCGATATGACCCAGAAATTTACTTTATTCAAATCCGACGGCACGCCGGTGCGGGCCAAAGTGGACGTGACCTTTACCCAGCACAAGGATTTAAACGATTATCCTGCCCAAAACCCAACCTCGGGAGGCGGACCGCTCGAGCGGGTGCGCCGGGTGGTGGCAGGCGACCGGTTGGATACAATCGCTTACGAAGTCTATGGCAGCGCCGCCAAATGGCGGCTGATCGCCGAGCGCAACCGGATCACCAACCCGCTGGCGCTGAAACCCGGCATGGAATTGTCCATCCCGGAGGATTGAGCAGAGGATATCATGCCAGAGCCAAACCAACTTGCCAGCCAGGTCTCGATCAAGCTGAATGGTAATGAACTGCCAGGAGACGTTCAGGCCAGGTTGATGGCGGTCAGCGTCGATCAGCACGCGCACCTGCCGGCGATGTTCACCATCCGGCTGCACGACCGCGGCCTGACCCTGCTCGACCAGGGCCCGCTCGACCTGACCGGTTCGGTCGAGATTTCTGCCGAACGAGCGGATGGGGAGAAATTCGTCCTCATGGAAGGCGAGATTACGGCTCTCGAACCGATCTTCGGCGAGGACATGATGGCCGAGCTGGTCGTGCGCGGCTACGACAGGCTCCACCGCCTGTACCGCGAGACCAGCAGCCGGGCTTATATTAACATCAAGGACAGCGACATCGCCAAACAGGTGGCTGACCGGATCGGATTGCAGGCAGAGATCGAAACGACCGCGACGGTTTATGAGCACCTCTACCAGAATAACCTCTCCGATCTGGAATTCCTCAAACTGCGCGCCTGGCGGATCGGATACGAGTGCTTCATCGAGGGCGGCAAGCTGTACTTCCGCAAACCGACTAGCAGCGCGGCTCAGGTGACCCTGACCTGGGGCGACGACCTGATTTCCTTCCGCCCAAGCATCTCACTGGCCGAGCAGGTGGACGAGGTAATCGTCAGGGGTTGGGACGTGGAGAAGAAAGAGCCGATTATTGGACGGGCTACCCAGGGGGGACTCTATCCGCGCACCCAGGATTCCAAAGACGGCGCCGGCTGGGCGCAGACTTTCGGACCGGGCAAGAAGATTATCGTCGACCAGCCGGTGGTCAGTCAGGCCGAGGCGGATTTGCTCGCTGCCGCCCGTCTGGACGAGCTCAGCGGCGCGTACATCGAGGCCGAAGGTCTTGCTTTCCGCCGGCCGGATATCCGCGCCGGGCAGAAAATCAAGCTGGAGGGATTAGGCCAGCGCTTCAGCGGCGAGTATCTGGTCACCCGCGCCGCTCACAGCCACACCCCGGAAGGCTTGAAGACCGTTTTCCAGGTCTGCGGCGTGCGGAGCGGGATGCTGGTCGAGCAGCTCGCCGGACAACCGGCCGCGCCGGCCTTCCACGGAGCGGTGATCGGTGTGGTGACCAACTCGCTCGACCCAAACAACTGGGGGCGGGTCAAGGTCAAGTTCCCCTGGATGTCGGAGGACGCCGAATCGGGTTGGGCGCGGGTGATCGGAATCGGCGCCGGGCCGGACGCCGGGCTGCACATCCTGCCCGAGGTCGGCGACGAGGTGCTGGTGCTCTTCGAGCACGGCGACATCAGCCGACCGTTCGTGATCGGCGGTCTGTGGAACGGCAAAAGCGACCCGCCTGCCGAGGCGCTCAACGCGCGCGGCGGCGAGCCTTTCCGGGTGAAAGAATGGAAAACTCCTGAAGGACACCGCATTGCAATCTACGATAATGAGGATAAAGGCATCGAAATCGTCAGCGCCGATGATCGCAGCGTGACGATCAGCGATAAAGACCGCAAGATTACCGTCAAGACCAAGCAGGTGACCATCACCATGGAAGATAACAAGCTGACGGTCGAGAGCAGCGGCGACATCAGCATCCAGGCCTCAGCCAACTTGAAACTGGAGGCCAGCGGCAACGTGGACATCGAGGCCGGCGGTCAGGTGACCGTGCGCGGTGCGGTGATCAACCTTAACTAAGGGAGCAGCTATGGGACAGCCGGCAGCCAAGCAGGGAGACCAGATCACCGCGGTGGACACCCATATCGTCATGGTGCCCAGCCCGAGCGGGCCGGTGCCCACACCCCTGCCGCACCCTTTTACCGGGATCATCGATGGCAACCTGAGCGCGGATGTCAAGATCATGGGCATGCCGGCGGCGACCATGGGCAGCACTGCCAGCAACCAGCCGCCGCACATTCCGACCCCGCCGGGCACCAGCTTTCAGATCCCGCCGACCAACCAGGCGACCATTCTGCGCGGCAGCGCGACGGTGAGGATCAACGGCAAGGGCGCAGCCCGGGCAGGCGACCCGGCGCAGTCCTGCGCCGATCCAGCCCCTAACCCCGGAGCGACGGTGGTCGCATCCGGAACAGTAATGATAGGAGGATAAATCGAGATGAGCAGCGACATCATAGGCCGCGGCTGGCACTTCCCGCCCATCATCGGTCCGCGCGGCGGGATGCTCAAGACGACCGACCGAAACGAGCTGGAGCAGTCCATATTTATCATTCTGAGTACCACCCCCGGCCAGCGGGTGATGCGGCCATCATTCGGCGCGCGGCTGAACGAGCTGATCTTTGAGCCGAACAACACTCACACCGCGGCCAAGGCAGTGCGCTACGTAATGGAGGCGCTGGGGATGTGGGAGCCGCGCATTCGGGTGATCACCGTCAGAGCTGCCCCCGATCCCCAGGACGCCAGCCGGATGCTGATTACCATCGAGTACGAAGTCAAGGCAACCCACGACCGGCGCAGCCTGGTCCATCCGTTTTATCTCATCCCTGAAGAACAAGGCCGGTAAACCGCTATCGGCCGGGCGCAACTGGAGGTATTATGTCCCTTCCCACCCCGAATTTGGATGACCGCACGTTCCAGGAACTTGTCGACGAGGCGAAGAAGAAAATCCCGCAGTACTGCGAAGAGTGGACCGACCACAATGTCAGCGACCCGGGGATCACCCTGATCGAGCTGTTCGCCTGGATGACCGAGACCCTGCTCTACCGGCTCAATCAGGTGCCAGACCTGCATTACATCAAGTTCATGGAGATGCTCGGCGTGCGGTTGAACGGACCGGCTCCAGCCCGCGCGCCGATTACCTTCTGGCTCTCCGCGCCGCAGGAAGTGCCGGTGACCATTCCGGCGAATACCGAGGTCGCCACCACCCAGACCGAAACCGAGCCGTCGATCATTTTTTCGACAGTCGAGCCGTTCACCATCACCCCGCCGAAACTGGCAGCGGTGATGTCGCAGGTAGCTGGCGAGAGCGAGCGGGAAAAGCGCTTTGTGCCCTTCACCCTGCGCCACCTCGAGGCTGGCTTCGACGGGGCTTTAGTCTTTACCGAGACCCCGCAGGTCAACGACGCCTTCTATTTCGGTTTCGACAATGACCTGAGCAACCACGTGCTGCGCTTTGAGATGGACTTTGACACTGCCGGCGGGACGGGCATCGATCCGACCATGCCGCCTTATGATTGGGAAGTTTCAACCGGCGGCAACGGTTGGGACCGCTGCGATGTGGAGCTGGATACCACCCGCGGGATGAACACCGCCGGACGCATCCAGGTGCACCTGCCGAAGATGAGCAAGGACACGATCAACGGCAAGGAAGCGTACTGGACGCGGGTACGCATCCGCGCGCTCTCCCAGGAAGAGTATAACCAGGGGGCGCGGCCTTACCACCGCTCGCCGCGTATCCGCAAGGCGAAGGTCTTTTCCATCGGGGGAAAAGTCATCGCTACCCACTCGCAAAAAGTAACCGACGAGTTCCTCGGACAGAGCGACGGCACTCCGGGGCAGCGCTTTCAGCTCAAGAATAAGCCGGTCCTCGAGCGGCTGCCGGAAGAGCGCCTGCTGGTCAAAATCGATAACCAGCCCCCGCAGGTTTGGACCGAGGTGGCGAATTTTTCCTCCTCCGGGTCGGAGGACCGCCACTATACCCTCGACAGCCTTACCGGCGAAATCCGCTTTGGACCGGCAGTGCGCCAGCAGGACGGAACCATCAAACTCTACGGCGCCGTCCCGCCGCGAAAAGCAGTGCTTGTCTTCCGGCAATATCATTACGGCGGCGGGCAGGTGGGCAACGTTCAGACCGGGATCATCAATACTCTCAAGACTGCCATCCCCTATATCGCCCGGGTCTCCAACCGCCGCCCGGCATCCGGCGGGCTGGATGCCGAGACGCTCGAATCTGCGCGGATGCGCGTGCCGGCTTTGCTGCGCTCGCGCGAGCGGGCGGTGACCGAAAGCGACTTCGAATTTATTGCCTCCCAGGCGCTGCCGTCGCGAGTCGGGCGGGTTTCCTGCCTGCAGCCGGGGGCAGGGACGGATAAGAGCGTCCAGCCCGGGCAGGTCTATATTCTGGTGATCCCGCGAATCGCGCACGCTGCCCGCTTCCTCGAGCCGGATGAGCTCGATTTGGACGACGAGACCGCAAACAGGCTGAAAGACTACCTCGACGAGCGCCGAATGCTTACGACCCGCCTGCTGGTCCGCCCGCCGACGTACACCTGGGCGGCTGTCAAAGTCAGGCTGCGCGGTGTGCCGGGATCCTCGCAGGATACCATCCGGGAAGAGGTTTTGAAGCGGCTGTACCGCTTCCTCAACCCGCTGACCGGCGGGCAGGACGGTAAAGGCTGGCCTTTTGGGCGGACGCTTTTTGCCTCAGACGTGTACCATTGCCTGCAGGATTACCGCGAGATCCAATTCATCCGCTCACTGGATATCTTTACTGCCCGCCCCGGAGGCGAGGCGCAGGGCGAGCCGCTCGAAGCGCTGGAAGTCCCCGCCCAGGGGGTGATTGCCTCGGGTAAACATATCGTCGAATTTGTCTAAGGACGGGCTTATGCTGCGATTTAAATTGATCGTCCGCATTCAGCAGACCAGCGCCGAAATCAGCCTGCCGCCAGGTGAGTTCGGCTTTGGACGCGATCCAGTCAACGACCTGCAAATTCCCGATCCGCGGGTTTCACGCCGGCACGGCAAGTTCATCAGCAGCAGCGAGGAATGTCAGCTTGTTGATCTGGGCAGCGCCAACGGAACCTTCGTGAATGGCGAGCAGCTTCAGCCCAACATCCCCGCGACCCTTCCTGATCGGGCCGAGATCAAGGTTGGCGACGCGGTGCTTGTGCTGGTCCACGAGGAGGTCAAGGAGTCTGCGGCCCTTCCGGTTGAATCGACCAGCCAGCGGCCGAAACCGTCTGCGCCGCCGACTGCCGCGGGAGCAGCGCAGGGGACTGAACAACCGCCTGCTGCCCCTGAAGCCGAGCCGCCAGCCGCGCCTCCTGAAATACGCGCGAAGGCGCCGGCTAAACCGCCGGCTGCTCCGCAGAAAGCCGAGAAGCCGCCTTCCCCGCCCGCCCCGCCCCCGCCTGCTCCGCCGGTATCCTCGCCGTTACCGGGGGCGATTCCCGGCCTGGAGCAGCACAGCGTGCGATTGATCGACTACCTGCCGGATATCTATCGAACTGATTTCATCAGCCGCTTTCTGGCGCTGTTCGAATCGATCCTGCTGCCGATCGAATGGAACATCGACAATTTTGACCTGTACCTGGACCCCGAGACCGCCCCGGCGGGCTTTTTACCCTGGTTGGCTGGCTGGTTCGGAGTGCCCTTCGATAACACCTGGAGTGAAGAAAAGCGCCGCCTCTATTTGAAGGAGGCGCACCTGATCTATGCCCGCCGCGGGACGCGCTGGGCGCTCAGCCGGCTGCTGGAGATCTATACCGGCGCGAAGCCGGATATCCTCGAATTCGTCGAGGGCAAGGATCCGCTCTATTTTAAGGTTCGGCTGCCGTTGAAGGCCGGGCAGGTCAATTCCGAAGTGCTGCTGCGGCTGATCGACGACCACAAGCCGGCCCACACCACGTACGAAGTCGAATTCGCAAAATAATTCACCGGGCGGCGCGGATGCTGTAAAATGGAGGGGATGAGCGAATTTGACCAGTATCGTTCCCCCTACAGCTGGCGCTACGCCAGCGTGGAAATGCGCCGCCTGTGGAGCGAGGTGGAGAAGCGCCTGCTCTGGCGGAAGATCTGGCTTGCCCTGGCCGAAGTCCAGGCGGAATTCGGGCTGATTAACGCAGATAAGCTGGAAGACCTGCGCAGCCATGTCCAGGATGTGGATATCCAACGAGCGCTGGAAATCGAAGCGGAAATCCACCACGACTTGATGGCTGAGCTGAAGACGTTCGCCGGGCAGTGCCCGCTGGGCGGAGGAGCCCTGCACCTGGGCGCCACCTCAGCCGACATCGAAGATAACGCCGACGCGCTGCGCTTAAAAGCCGCCCTTGGTCTGATCCTCGATGCCCTGGAGGAACTGCTCCTGGCGTTTTCCGCCCGGATTGAAGAGAACGCCGGGCTGCCGGAGCTGGGTTTCACCCACCTGCAGCCGGCTGAGCCGACCACGATTGGCTACCGCCTGGCCATCTATGCCCAGGATTTGCTGGAAGATTACCGCGCTCTTCGTGCTGCCCAACGCAGCATACGCGGCAAGGGTTTCAAAGGGGCGGTGGGCACCGGCGCGGCTTACGCCGAGCTGATCGGCGCAGAAAACCTGGATGATTTCGAAACGAGGCTGAGCCGTAAACTGGGGCTGGAATTTTTCCCAGTGACCAGCCAGACCTATCCGCGCAAACAGGAGTACAGCCTGCTTTGCGCATTGGCCGGGCTTGGCGCCAGCCTGTATAAGTTTGCCTTCGATTTGCGCCTGCTCCAGTCTCCGCCGATCGGCGAGTGGAGCGAGCCCTTCGCTGCCGGTCAGGTGGGCTCCTCGGCGATGCCGTTCAAACGCAACCCGATCGGCGCCGAGAAGATTGATTCGCTGGCCCGCGCCCTGTCAGCCATGCCGCAGGTCGCCTGGGCTAACGCTGCCCATTCGCTGCTCGAGCGCACCCTGGACGACTCGGCCAACCGCCGGGCGCTCCTGCCGGAGGCGTTTCTGATCGCGGACGAGCTGCTGATCGCCGCCCGGCGCATCCTGCGCGGTCTGCAAATCGACCGGGCTGCCGTCCAGCGCAACCTGCAGGCCTACGCCCCGTTCGCCAGCACCGAGCGAATCCTGATGGCGCTCGTCCAGGCAGGAGCTGACCGCCAGGAGATGCACGAGATTCTCCGCCGGCATGCCCTGGCTGCGTGGCAGGCGGTACAGGCCGGGCAGGCCAATCCGCTCATTGAGGCGATCAAATCCGATCAAATCATTCGCGGCTATCTCCCCGCTGAGCAGATCGACCAACTGGGGCAGGTCGAAAGTTACCTCGGCCTGGCTGAAAACCGCGCGCTCGCGCTGGCGAAGGCTGTCCGCGAAGAAATTGAACAGAAATAAGTCAATGCCTTTACGAGAGCAGGAAGGAGATCGGATGGCTGCATTTAACGGTAAAGTGGTGGTGGTCACCGGGGCGGGAGGCAGCCTGGGCGGCGCCGTGACGCGCAAATTTGCCGAGCAGGGAGCCGCGCTGGTCCTCCTCGACCGGGAGATCGGCCTGTTGGAGCGCGTTTCGGCGGAACTGCCCGCCGGAGTGGATATCCTGCTCCTGGAGGGGGACATGCTGAACCGGGCAGCAGTGAACGAGCAGATTCAGCGGGCAGTCGATCGCTTCGGGAGGCTGGACGTGCTGGTCAACACGGTCGGCGGTTACCGCGGCGGTAAGCCGGTCGCCGACCTGGCGCTGGAAGACTGGGACTTCATGCTCAATTTAAACGCGCGCACGGCGCTGATCATCAGCTAGGCCGTGCTGCCGATGATGCTGGCCCAGGGTTCGGGCAGGATCATTCACGTCGCCAGCCGGAACGCCCTGGCGGGCGCGGCAGGGAGCGCCGCCTACGGCGCCACCAAGGCGGCGGTGATGCGCCTGACCGAGAGCCTTTCAGCGGAGGTTAAAGAGCGGGGGATCAACGTCAACTGCGTCATCCCGGGCACGCTCGACACGCCGCCCAACCGCGAATCAATGCCCAAAGCCGACTTCTCCCGCTGGGTCAAGCCGGAATCGCTGGCAGAGGTGATCCTCTTCCTTGCCTCGGACCAGGCCAGGGATATCCACGGGGCGGCAGTTCCGGTGTTCGGTCTTACCTGATCCCGGCTGCGAACCGGCGCAATCTCAAGGGACGCCACCTGATCTGCCCGCGGCAGGAGGCGGGTTGATTCTGATCTTTCGGGTAGAATAGGCATTTGTTGTGGCCGAGATTTTCTTTAGGCTATCATTTTCGGGAGCAATCGGATGAAAAATCGTCTGGTCGAGTATATCCTGCAAAGCCCGCGGCGCATCGCTCTTCCGCTGGGTGTCTATGCCGGTCTGGGATTGACCGGCCAGAGCGTCGAGGAGGCAGTCACCGACCCGCGCGCGCAGATGGAAGCGCAGCTCGCCTGGCAAAGGCGTTATTCAGCCCCGATCCTGCAGATTGCCATGGACCTGACCGTTGAAGCCGAAATCTACGGCGCGCAGGTGCGTTTTTCAAGGGATGAACCGCCGTCCATCGACGGCCGGGTGGTCGCCAGCCGAGCCGATCTGAGCACGCTGATCGACCCCAAGGTTGGGCACAAGCGCACAACAGTCTTCGTCTCGGCGGCGCAGTGGCTGCGGGATAGTGCTCCGGAGGGCGAGGCTTTTGTCCTGGGCAGCATGAGCGGCCCGCTGACCCTGGCGGCGCACCTGTACGGCATCGCCGAGACGCTCGAGCTGGCGGAGAGCGACCCTGGACTGCTGCGCGAGCTGGTGGAGATCGCGACCCGGTTTTTACACCGCTACGCCTGGGCCTTCGCCGAGATCGGCGCGGACGGCGTCATCCTCTCCGAGCCAGTCGCGGGGATGGTTTCGCCAGAGGTTGCGGCTGGCTTTTCCAGCCCATACGTGCGCCGGATCGTCGCCCAGGCTCAAAGCGAGCGCTTCGCTGTGGTTTATCACAACTGCAAGGCCAGGATGGAGCACCTCCAGGCGGTTCTGGCAGGCGGCGCGGCAATTTATTCCTTCGGCGCGCCGATGGACCTCCTCGCTGCCCTGGATGCCGTGGATGGAGAAACGGTCATCGCAGGAAACCTGGACCCAACCGATGTGTTCCTGGCGGGCGAGCCGGAAATCGTCGCGGCCAGGGCGGCTGAACTGCTCCAGGCGACTGCCGGACGCGCCAATTTCACCATCGCCAGCGGCTGCCAGCTGATGCCTGCAACCCCCTTGCCAAACGTGGACGCCTTCTACCGGGCGGTGGAGGAATTCAACCGGGGAAGATAGGCTGCCGCAAAGGTAACTAGAATTTT
>CAZMCF010000009.1:19151-111086 GCA_964564935.1 uncultured Anaerolinea sp.
GGCGGTGCTGTTCGACGATGCCGCCGCTGCCGCTGCGGGGCGAGCGCTGGCGGTGTATCTCCTCCAGGCTGAGCTCCTCGACCGGCGGGGTGACCACCGGGATCAGTAGCAGCTGCCCAACCGCGTCGCCGGGCTGGAAGACTAATTCCTCAGCGGTTGGGTTGGCGACCTTGATGAGAATTTCGCCCTGGTAGCCGGCATCGACCACGCCCGCGCCGATCAAGTGATTGCTCCGTCCCTTCGGCTTGAGCAGCCCGACCAGGCCGGCGGGGATGTGGACCGTTATGCCGGTCGGGACGATCCCGAATGAAAACGGGGCAATCCGGGTGGTCTCGGCTGCGTAGAAGTCAAGGCCGGCGTCCTCGGGGTGTTTTCGGGTGGGCAGGCGGGCGTCTGCGCGCAGGCGGGCGACGTGCAATTTTTTCATAGGCGGCTCCGGTTGAGCGAAGATCATCATCCTGGCGTGGGGCGATTCAGCCCTCCAGGGCAAGGACAGACACGGAATGGGGCGGCAGGTCAAGTGTGAAGCGGTCGCGGGCGCCGATCTGGCGCACCTCGATCTCCTTGACTTTGACGTTCTCCGGGCGGGCGAACGAATTTTCAGCCAGCGGATCGGGATGGTTGAGCAGCCAGCCGCTGACCGGGCGCATCCCGCTGAAGCCGAACAGCCGGACCGAGAGGTATACCCGCCGGTATGGGTCGCGGTTGACCACGCCGAGCGCGAGCCTGCGCCCGCCCCGCGAGCGGGTGGCGGTCACATCGATCCAGGGCACTTTCTGGAGGGCTTCGATATTCCCCAGCGGCTGGCTGTTGAAGGTCGGCGATTCGACCTTTGTCTCCAGGGCAATGGGCTCCATCTGGCGGTACATCAGGAAGGGGTAGTAGATCGGCGTGGCGTAAGCCTGTGTGTCGTTGGTGACGATCAGCGGCAGGACGTTGACCAGTTGAGCCAGGTTGGCGATCTGCAGAACGCGGCACTGGCGGTGAAACACGTTGAGCATGCCGGTCACGTAGAGTGCGTCGCGCAGGGTGTAGCGGACCCGATGCATCGTCTCGGCGTCCTCAGGCGGGGCAAGCCAAAGATTCCACTCGTCCAAAGCGATTTTGATCCCTTTGCCTGGGGCGGCGCGGCCGATCTGCTCGGCCAACCGCTGAATGGCTCGTTCGGCGCTGAGCGGGGCTGCGCAGACGGTGCGGAACAGATCGCTTTCATCCCGGCTTTCCTGCCAGCCGGTCTGGTCGGGCTGGTAGAGATGGAAAGACAGGTACTGAAACAGGTCGCCGGCCTGGCTGAGGACGACCTGGTTCCACAACCGCCCAGGGTCGTCTGGCGCGTCGCTGAGAATTTTATCGCCCACCGCGACGATCTTGATTGCCGGGTCGGCGGCGCGCATCGCTTCGATGATCGGGCGTATGCGGGCGGCATACTCGCCAGCGCCAGTGTGGCCGATCTGCCAGGGCCCCCAGACCTCATTGCCAACCCCCCACAGGCGGACATTGTAAGGGTCGGGATGACCGTTGGCTGCCCGGCGGCGGCCCTGTTCGCCGTCCGCGGGCTGGTTGCAGTAAGCCACCCAACGGGCAGCCTCTTCCGCGCTGCCGGTTGCGTCGTTGACGACCAGAAACGGCTGCGCGCCCACCCGCCGGCAAAATTCGATAAATTCATCTGTGCCAACCCGGTTGCTTTCTTCGCTCTTCCAGGCCTGGTCGTAGCGGCGCGGGCGCTGCTCGAGTGGACCGACGCCGTCTTCCCAGTGATAGCCGCTGGCAAAATTGCCTCCCGGGTAGCGAATCAGCGGCGGTTTGAGCGCCTGGATCAGGCGCAGCGTGTCCTCGCGCAGGCGAGAGCCGTCCTCACTCCAGACGCCGCCGTAGACGCAGCGCTCGAGATGTTCGATGAAATGACCGTAGATGTATGGATTGATCTCGCCGATTTCCTTGTCCGCGTCGATGCGAACTACAGCCCGAATTTTGGCGCCCAGCAACTTGGCCAGAAAGGGCGCTTTGAGCGAGGTTTTCTTCGCACCTTTATCCTGAGCAGGCTGGCCGACCTTAACTGAAAAGGATAATTCACCAACCTCGACTGTCTGGATGATAAACCTCAGTTCGCCCGCTCCCGGGCTGACGCCGCTCACCCGCAGGTCGACGCGGGTGTTGACCGGCAGGGTGAAGGGAGCCTCGGAGGAGATGCTGTCTGCGCTGCGGACAAAATCTTCTCCGGCCTTTATGGATATCCGCGCCGGCGGAACCGGTTGACCATCCACAGCGAGGCGAAAAGCGGTGATCGTAGCAGGCGCGAAGCGGTTGAAGATCGAGAAGGAGAACCCCTCCGGGTCGGTTTTCAGGCTGTCCTCGAGGAACAGCCGGCGCAGAAGGAATTCGGGGACTGCGGGCATCGCGATCACTCCTCGGCCGAATCGGCCGGGTGGGTGTAGATTTTCTCTCCGGCGGGAATCGGGACCTTGAGCCGATTCTCGGGCGGGGTCAGGGGACATGACCAGTACTCGTTGTAGGCGCAGTAGGGATTGTATGCGAAGTTAAAATCCAGGAGGAAGCGCCTTCCGCCGAGAGGCTCTGGCTCGAGGTAGCGTCCGGCCGGGTAGGTCTCGACGCCTGCCAGACCGTCGACGAAGGGCAGAAAGTACCCAGACTCACTGCGGTAGAGGGTCAGCTCGACCGGCTGGCCTTGAACCGTGAAGCGGAATTTACCGAAGCGCTCGTATTCCTGCACATCGCCGGTCGAGGTCTGGATCAGGACGAGGTCTTTTTTGGAAAATTCCTCCACATCCAGCTCGAAGCGGTAGTCTTTCGACGGGGGGAAATAGGCCAGGCCGCGGAAGGATTTCTTCTGCTCGCGAGTCAGCGGGCTGTGCGGGTCGAGGGCGAAAAACGCATCTTTTTCCTTGCGGAATTCAGAGTAACGATCCATGGAAATCTCGACTTTTTTTCTTCAGGCTGCCTGAACGGCGATCGGAAATCATTACAGTCCAGGCATATGTGGGCTGGATTACAGGTTCAGCCAGCGGGCAGCCATCGCCGGCAGTTCCTGCAGCGAACCCTGGACAACCTGGCAATTGGGCAGCGATTCGGTGAAAGACCTGCCGTAGCGCTTGGTGAGGATTCGCCGGTCGAGCACCACCACCACGCCGCGGTCGGACTGAGTGCGGATCAGCCTGCCAAAGCCCTGGCGAAAGCGCAGGATCGCCTCGGGCAGTTGATATTCAGTGAAGGGATCCTCGAAGGTTTCGGAGCGTGAAGCGACGATTGGGTCGCTGGGCACGTCGAAGGGCAGCTTGACGATCACCAGCACCGAGAGCGCCTCGCCGGGAATATCGACCCCCTCCCAGAAGGCGCGGGTGCCGAGCAGAACTGCCCGGTCGGTCTCGCGGAAGGTTTCGAGAAGGATGTTGGACGAAGCGCCCTCTCCCTGTTCGTAGACCTGGATATCGGCTTCCGCCAGAGCGGGGCCGATGTTCTGTGAGGTGCGCTTGAGCTGTGCGTAGGAGGTGAAAAGCACCAGCATCCGCCCGCCGGTCGCCTTGGCCAGGCGGATCAGGGTGGAATCGACCATGCGCTGGTAATTGCTGGCATCGGTCGGTTCGGGGATGTCTTTGGCCAGAAACAGCAGGGTCGAGTTCTCGTAGTCGAAGGGCGATCCGAGCATCAGCTCGTCGGCCTCGTCGGCGTTCAGCCGGCTGCGCAAATAGTCAAATTCGCCCTGAGTAGTCAGCGTTGCCGAGGTTAGAATGATCGAATTTTTCTCGTGCCAGAGATAGCGTTCCATCAGCGGGCCGACGTGGAGCGGGGCGATTTGGAGCGCCAGGCGTCCGTTATTTGGCTGGATCTCAGCCCAGTAGATATAGCTGTTATCCGGCTCGGCCACCAGGTGATTCAGCCTGACCTCGGCTTCCTCCAGCCGGCGGCGGACGTCGGCCAGGCTGCCCAGCGTATCTTCCAACTCCTCCGAAAGGGTATCCAGCCCTTCGGCGACTGTGCGGTAGAGGTCGCCGAGCAGACTGAGGAGCTGTTTGAGGGTTTCATGGGCGGCGTCCCAGGCCATTTCAACCTCGGTCCAGGCGGGCAGGGTGCGCGTGGAAGGCAGGATGCGCACCTGCTGACCGTACGGGCCGACCGGCCGGCCGTCGCGGGCGCTTTCCATGAATCGGTCGATGCTGGCAAGGAAATCGTTTAATCCGTGTTCGGCGCGGAAGGCCAGATCGGTGGCGCGCTGGACAGTCTGGTTCAGCGCGGCGAAATCGGAAGGACGCAGGATGTCGCGGAGCTGGGTGAGCATGCGGCCGAGAATGCCGCTGGAAACGCCGCCAAGCTCGCGCAGCATGCGCGAAAGGTCGGTCTGGGTGATCCGGTAGCTGAGCGCGTTGGTTGTGGCGCTCTCCAGATGGTGAGCCTCGTCGACGATGAGGTAGCTGTACTCGGGCAGCACCCGGCTGCCGGTGACCACGTCCGCCAGCAGCAGGGCATGATTGACGACGATCAGGTGGGCGCTCTGGGCGGCCATCCGGGCGCGATAGAAGGGGCAGGCCCCGCCGGTGCGGCTGACGCAGACCTCGGCTCGGCAGCCTTCGTCCTCGGCGGATATGCGCGACCACACCTCGCGCTCGACTGGGCCGTTCAGGTTAATCTCGGTCCGGTCGCCGCTGCCGCCCTGGTTCAGCCAGACCAGCACCTTGCCCAGCACGCGCATCTCATCGGCGTTTTCCGGTCCACGCTGGCGGAAAGCCTCCAACCGTCGCGGACAGAGGTAGTTTGCCCGCCCTTTCAGCACGGTGGCGCGCAAGTCGATCCCGAGGGCTTTACGCAGATCGGGGATGTCTTTATTAATCAACTGATCCTGCAGGGTGATGGTATTGGTCGAGATGATCACCCGGCAGTTATTCTGCATTGACCATAGCGCGGCCGGGGCCAGGTAGGCGAAGGATTTGCCCGTGCCGGTGCCTGCCTCGACCATCAGATGGTAGCCCTCGGAAAAGGCGCGGGTGACCGCTCGCAGCATCTCGACCTGCTGCGAGCGGTACTCGAAGCTGCCGAAATAGCGCGAGAACGGTCCGCCGTGCTCGAGGAGAGCGGCGACCTCGTCCTCGTTGAGCGGCAGGAGCGGTTCTCGCGGGATCAGCGGGGGAAGAGGTCCCTCGGCGGTTGCGGCGAACAGCGCGCCGTAATCGTGAGCGCTGACCTTGCGCGGACCGATGGGCTGCATGGCTCGAGACCGCATGATCTGGTTGAAGACCATGCCGGCGTCCCAGTCGAGCTGCTCGGACTGGCGGACGATCTCTGCCAGCAGTTCGACAGGCAATTCCATCGCCCGTTGGTACAGGTTGACGAAAACGGCGTGAGTCAGCCGGGCGTCGTCCAGGGCGCGGTGCGAATTTGGGATCAGGATGCCGAGAATCTGGCCGAGCGAGCCCAGATTGTAGCGGCTGGCGGTGGGCAGCAGCAGCGAAGCCAGCTCATAGGTGTCGATCACATCCACCCAGCGAAGCACGCCGTGCCTCTGGAGGAAGGATAGATCGAAGCGCACCCGGTGGCCGACTACGGCCGAATCGCCGATAAAATCAGCGAATTCGTGAATCACCGCCTTGATCGGCGGAGCCTGACGGACCATCTCATTGGTGATGCCGGTCAGCGCGGTGATGGCGGGCGGGATTGGCCGTCCGGGATTGACCAGTGTGGAGTATTCTTTTTCGACCCGCGCGCCGTTGAAACGAACCGCGGCCAACTCGGTTATCCCATCCGTCTCCGGATCCAGGCCGGTGGTTTCGATATCAATGGCGACATACGAGGTCATAGCTGGGATTATACCATCCTGCCCTGTTCGCCCTATGGTATTTCACATCCAGGGACGAAAGCTCAGCGCTACTGCCCGCTCAGATTGTAGTAGTTATAGACTGCCTGGGCCAGTTGAGCCGTGAGCAGGTTGGCCGGGTCAAATAGAAGCTGGACGGGGTGGTAAAGATACACAACCATGACAAAATTCCCCCCGGGAGTGTACACGATGCCGGCGTCGCTCATGGTGTGGATCAGCCCGTCGGCCGGGTCGGTAATCCAGCCGTGCTTGTGGGCGATCTGAGTGCCCTCGGGCAGCCCGGCCTGAATCAGCACGCCGATCCGGTTGCGGCTGAGGTAACTGATCATCAGGCGGCATTCGTTCTGGCTGATCTCGCCCGGGAATACGGCCGCCAGCGACCCGCCGCCAGTGGTTGCGCACTGGTAAATGTCGTTGAGCAGAGAGCCGAATTCCAGCGGCGTGGTCTGGTTATACGGGTCAGGCTCGCTGGTTACGTCCTGGCGCTGGTTGGCGGTCGTGGAGTAACGCCTGAGCAGAGGCGCGCCGGGGTAGAAGAAACCGGCCAGGAATGTGTTGGTGAACCCCATCTTCTGCAGGTCCTCGGTGACCATCAGCGGACCGAGGCGGGGGTCCATGACTTCCTCCATCAGCCTGTCGGCCGGGTCGTTTTCGGATAATTCGATCATCGACTCGATCAGCCGGTTCACATCAGCCGGGGCGGGCTCGCCCAGACGGCGGAAGGTTGAGATCATGATCGGGATTTTCATCGTGCTGGCGGCGGTAAAGGCGATCCCTGGGGCGATGATGCTGCCGTTTTCCATGGCGAAGTTGATTTCCTGCCCGCTTTGCAGGTCAAGCAGGTAGATCTCCGCCAGACCGTCGAAATCGTTCACGTCGAGCACCTGCTGGAGCATGACCTGCAGGTTCTGGAAGACCGGACGGGAGGGATTGACCTTGTTGTACGAGAGGTTGACCACCCGGTTGGTCGGGTTGCGCATCGCGTCCAGGATGAGAATCACCGCCCGGTCGATATCGAGGGTGGTCCCGGGCTGTCCGGGCGAGAAGGAGACGCTGCCGGGGATCGGCGCTGCGGGAGAGGGAGGTTTATCGTAGCGGCTTGCGACTTCATCGCGCAGATAGGTTCGCAGACGCTCCTCGGAGCTGCTCGCTCGTAGAGGAATCTCAATCGGCGCGGGCAGGCGGTTCCAGAGGTAATCCCAGAAGGCATTCCAGAAAGGACGGGAGATGCGCTGCTGGTCGGCGGCGGCCAGCATGGCCTCTAGGTCGATCTTGAAACTAGCAACGGAGGGCTTGATCTGGATGACGGCGTCAGCGTAGCGCAGCTCTACCGGCAGACTGTAGGCCTGGATCAACCGGTCAGCAGCCTGCTGGCGGGTTAATCCGGCCACCGGCACGCCGGCAATGGTCGTCCCGGGAGAAAAGGTCGCGCGAATGCGGCTGTAAGTGGTGAGCTGCAGAATGGTCAGCAGCACCCCGACGAAGATGACGATCACAGAAACCCATCGCAGGATGAGTACGTTTCCTTTTCTCAATTGATCCTCCGCAATTCGGCCTGAAAATTTTACCAGATTCCGGGTTCCTCATCCGGAAAAGGGCGGTCCAGTTGTGCTGCTCAACCGCGAGGATACAGCCGGGATGGAATATACATTCCTCTCCAGATTGGATATACTTAATCCATGCAGGTCGAACGCTCCGAAATTCTGGCGTTGTTGCGAGCCTGCCACATTTTCAAAGCCTTGACCGATGAAGAGCTCGAAAAGGTGGCAGATCGAGTCGAGGCGTTCCTTTACCCTGAGAATCACACCATTTACCTTCAGGCAAGTGAAGCTGATGCATTCTATTTCGTCCTCAACGGGCGGGTGAGCCTGATTCAGCAGCGCGGCAGGGAAAGCGACGAGCAAATCCGCGAAGCGCAGGATTATTTCGGCGAGGAGGCTCTGGCGGAGCGGCCGGCAGCCCGAAGGGCGACCGCCGCCGCGCAGGTCGATGTCATCATCCTGCGGTTAAGCCGCGAAGCGCTGGAGGAACTGCGCACGAGGTTTCCTGCCCTGGAACGTCCGCTGCGGCTGATCCTGACCAGCTACAACCTGGCGACGACGGTCAGTCTCGACTGGCTTGGTCCGCGCGAGACCCTCCATTACATTGCCCGCCGCCATTGGTTCTTCCTCATCCTTCGTTTCTTGCCGGTGATGGCCATTGGCGGTCTGGCGGTTGGCGTCTCGGCCTATCTGGCAGTGGTTGCCGCGCCGAAGGCTGCCTTCTCGCTGTGGCTGTTCGGGCTTCTTTTGCTGATCAGCGCGGGGTGGCTGGTCTGGACGGTGGTCGACTGGTCAAACGACTACGCCATCATTACCAACCGGCGGGTGGTGTTTCTCGAAAAGATCCTGTTGATCTACGACAGCAGGCAGGAAGTTCCTCTGGACGCGATCCTGGCAGATGATTTATCGACCTCATATCTCGGTCGATTGATCGGTTACGGGACGGTGCTCATCCGCACCTATACCGGGCAGATCGTCTTCAGCCGGCTGGCGGAGCCGGAGCTGGTGATTCAGTTACTCCGGTCGCTGAGAGAACGGTCGAAAGTTAGCCAGAAGCGTGAGCAGCACGAGACAATCGACCGAACGATCCGCCAGCGGCTGGGATATTTGCCGGAGGAGCCGGCTCAACCCCCGTCGCCTGCGCCGGAAAAGCCGTCCAGGCTCAGCGCGGTGCAACAATGGCTGTCGGAATTACTCCTCCTGCGGGTGGAGCATGGCGGGGTTGTCACTTTCCGCACCCACTGGTTCATCCTGATAAAGAAGACCTGGCTGCCTGTTTTGCTGCTGGCAGCCCTGTTTATCCTGCTGCTCCTCGATGTGGTGGGAATCGTAGCCCTGCCATCGGCGCTGGGACTCTTATTGATTCTCGGGATCGGCCCGGCGCTTTTTCTCTGGTGGCTATACCAGCTGGTGGACTGGCGTAACGACCGCTACCTGATCACTCAGGATATGATAGTCGACATTTACCGCAAGCCGCTTGGCACTGAAGAGAAGAAATCTGCGCCGCTGCGCAATATTTTGAGCATCGACTATCAACGCAAGGGCTTACTCGGGCTGCTGCTGAATTTCGGCACGGTATACATCCGGGTTGGCGATTCGACCTTCACCTTCGATGACGTACTCAACCCCGCAGAGGTGCAGCGCGAACTGTTCCAGCGATTTATGGAATACAAGCAGCGCGAGGAGCAGAAAGCCGAACAGACCCAGCGGGAAACGCTTGCGGAGTGGATCGAGCTGTACCACCGCACAGTCCAGGAGGGCAAGCCTCCGGAAAATCCGGAAGAAGAACCGCCGGATTTGGGGTAAAATTAGGGCCGGGAAAACAGATTATCGTTTATTGGTTGCTGGGATCCGTAAGGCGGAAACTATGACGATTCGCAAGATTGTTACCGTTCCGGAGGCCGTGCTGCGCCGAAAAGCGCACAAGGTCACCGATTTCGGCAAAGAATTTCAAGAGCTGGTCGATGACATGGTGGAAACCATGCGCGAAGCGCCCGGCGTGGGCCTGGCGGCGCCGCAGGTTGGGATCTCCACCCGCTTGATTGTGGTCGAATACAACATCAAGAATGATGAGGACGAAAACGCGCCGCGGAAGCTGTTCGTTGTGGCCAATCCGGAGATCGTTCAGACCTCCCCGGAAACAGAGCCCGGCGTGGAAGGCTGCCTGTCGATCCCGGATCTGGTCGGCGAGGTCGAGCGCTTCTCACAGATCACCATCAAGGGACAGAATCGGCGCGGGCAGCCGGTGAAAATCAAAGCCAGCGGCTGGCTGGCACGCATCTTCCAGCATGAGATCGATCACCTCGAGGGCGTGCTCTTTACGGACCGCGCTACAAAGATCTGGAAACCCGCTCCAGAAGAAGAAGCGATGCTGGCTGACTGACGGCGGATCTACCCGCGCGGCGGGGATTGGCCCGGCTGGCCTGCCTGAGGCTGTATGCACCTTTTTCATCTCTCCCTGACCAACTTCCGCTCCTTTTCCCGCCTGGACATGGATTTGCCCCGGCGGATTCTTTTGCTGGTGGGGGATAACGCACAGGGGAAAACCAGCCTGCTCGAGGCAATCTATTTCCTGGCAACGTTCACCTCGTTCCACGCGGCGAGCGACCGCCAGTTGATCAACTTTCTGGCAGGGGAGGGATCGCTGGCAGTTGCCCGGCTGGTCGCCCTGTTCGAGAGCGGCGGGAGAGAGCGTCGTCTGGAGGTGCGCCTGATTCAGGACGCAGTCGGAGCAAATGGATCGCGGCTGCGCAAGGAAATTCTCCTGGATGGGGTCAAGCGCAGCGCGGCGGAGGCTGTGGGGGCTTTCAACTCGGTCATTTTTCTGCCGCAAATGACCCGCATTTTCGAGGGCGGGCCGGAAGACCGCCGGCGCTACCTCAACCTGGCCCTGGCTCAGGCAACCCCTGGATATGCCCAGGCTCTCAGCGATTACGCTGCCGCGCTAAGCCAGCGAAACGCCCTGCTCAAGCAGCTCGCCGAGCGCGGCGGCGACCAGGACCAGCTGCTTTACTGGGATGACCTCCTCTCTCAGCGCGGCGCGCTGTTAATCCACGCGCGGATCGCCGCTATTCATGAGCTCGAGGGACTGGCAGTGCGAATCCACGAGCGGCTGACCAACGGGCAGGAGGTACTGCGCCTGACCTACCGCCCGGCTTATGACCCGGCCGGGCAGACTAACGGACAGTACGGCCTGCCGATCGAAGCGCCGGTCGACCGCAGCGGGTACAGCCGCGAGCAAATCCAGGCTGGTTTCGCTCAGCGATTGCGCAAAATGCGCGCCGAGGAAATCGCCCGCGGGGTGACCACCATCGGGCCGCACCGCGATGAGCTGCGCTTTCTGGCCAACGAGATCGATTTGTGCGATTACGGCTCGCGCGGGCAGGTGCGCACTGCCCTGCTGGCGCTCAAGCTGGCTGAAGTGGCCTGGATGAAAGAAAAAACCGGTCAATGGCCGGTGCTGCTGCTGGATGAAACTCTGGCGGAGCTGGACATCCAGCGCCGCGGGGACCTGCTGGCGGTGTTGGAGGAATGCGATCAGAGCCTGCTGACCACGACCGATTTGGGTTTATTCTCTCCGGATTTTGTGAAAAAGTGCGCCGTGTGGCACGTCAGCAGCGGCAGCGTGGTGCGCGAGCAGCCGCCAATCAGCTGATCGGGCGCCTGGCGGGCAGACCAACCCGGCGGGGATAGCCGGGCGGGGTGGCGCTGACTTTATCGATGATGACCAGAAAGCGATCTTCGACCACGCCGGGAAGCAGAACAGGGACGATCTGACGGAAGTGGCCGCCAAGGATTTGAATAGCCTTCAATGCTTTTTGCGTTTCGTGCGGTCCGCTGGCGCCCTTTTGAGCCACTACGGCTCCGCCTACTTTGACCAGCGGCAGCAGGTATTCCGCCAGGACGGGCATATTGGCGACCGCCCGGGCGACCGCCCAATCATAACGCTCGCGGTGCTCCGGCTGCAGACCGAGCTCCTCGGCGCGGGCCTGGATACAGGTCACGTCCTCCAGTTCCAGCACATCTACAACGTGACGGCAGAAATCCAGCTTCTTTCCGACCGAATCCACCAGCGTCAGCTTGAGACGCGGGTAAAGGATTTTAAGGGGGATACCGGGGAAGCCGGCGCCGGTGCCAACGTCGATCAGAGTCTGCGGCGGGCGGTCGCGCCAGGCCAGGATGCAGGTGAGCGAATCAAGAAAGTGTTTGCTGCGGATCCCCTCGGGATCGCGGATGGCGGTCAGGTTATATTTTGCGTTCCAATCCAGCAATTCGCTCTCATACCGTTGAAACGCAGCCACCTGATTTCGGGTAAGGGTAATTCCCAGCAGCGAACGGGCTTCTTTGACCAGTTTATCCATACCGTCCGTTATTATAGCGGGAAACGGGGGAGTAAACCAAAAATCGATAGATGCAGAAAAAGTGACAATATTTTATACGCCTGAATCCTGCCGATTCGCTTGACATTCACCCTTGAATGTTATAAAGTTAATTCTTAATCTTGATAAAACACTTGCAAGATGTGGAAGGAGGTGCTTTTCAGGAAGTTCACCGACTTAATCCCCAATAAACGCCGATTCACAAATTCAAAGGAGGAGATATGAAACACCGTTTATACTATGCGCTGTTTGCGCTTGTAGTGGTTTCGAGCCTTGTATTGGCTGGCTGCAAGCCGGCCACGCAAACCCCCGCGCCGGCTGCCGAAGCAACCCAACCCCCGCCCTCACCGGGGTTTGAGCCAATGAGCCTGGAAGCTCCCAGCTGCGACTACGGCGGTGAATTCAAGAAGATCGAGGCGCTGGACGAGAAAACTGTCAAATTCACGCTGTGCTACCCGGATGCTGACTTCGCCTCCAAGGTGGCTTTCTCGGTCTTCTCGATCACCAGCAAGGAATTCCTGGACGCCAACACCGGCGATTCGGTCAAGATGAGCGAAAAACCGGTCGGAACCGGCCCCTACAAGCTCAAGGAATGGGTACGCGGCGACCGCGTCCTGTTCGAGGCCAATCCGGATTACTGGGGAGAAAAAGCTTTCGCCCAGAATCTGATCTTCCGCTGGTCAGAACAATCGGCTCAGCGCCTGCTCGAGCTGCAATCCGGCCAGGTGGACGGCATTGACAACCCTGCGCCTGAAGATTTCGAAGCGATTGACGCGGATGCCAATCTGGCGCTCTATCCGCGCGGTCCATTGAACATCTTCTACATCGGCTTCCAGGTTGACATCCCGCCGTTCGATAACGTCCTGGTTCGCAAAGCGATTGCCCACGCGATCGACCGTCAGCGGATCATCGACCAGTACTATCCCGAGGGTTCTGTTCTGGCGAAAGTATTCGTTCCGCCGGCTATCCAGCCCGGTTATAACGATGCCGCCGAATGGTACCCCTTCGACCAGGCAAAAGCCAAGGAATTGTTGGCCGAGGCCGGTTACGCCGACGGGCTCAATATCACCCTGTCCTTCCGCAACGTAGTGCGCGCTTACCTGGCCACGCCGGATAAGGTAGCCCAGGAAATCCAGGCGCAATTGGCTGAAGTTGGCGTCAATGTTGAGCTCAAGCAGATGGAATCGACCGCTTTCATCGACGCGACCTCTGCCGGACAGGAAGGCTTCTACCTGCTGGGCTGGAACGCCGACTACCCTGGAGCGACCAACTTCTACGACTATCACTTCGCGACGGCTGAAAACAAGCAGTTTGGCACGCTCTTCCCGGACATCGTCGAGCCCATCCGCGCTGCGGGCAAGATCGCCGATCCGGCGGAACGGCAAAAGTTGTATGACACGGTCAACGACCTGCTGAAAGAATATGTGCCGATGATCCCGGTCGCGCACGGCGCTTCCGCTACGGCCTTCAAGGCCAGCGTCAAGGGCGCCCATGCCAGCCCGCTGGGCAACGAAGTCTTCTCGGTGATGGATCCCGGCGCTGACACCCTGGTCTGGATGCAGAACGGCGAGCCGGCTGCGTTGTGGTGCTCGGACGAGACCGACGGCGAGACCCTGCGCGCCTGCGAGCAGGTCTACGAGGCGCTGTTAGCCTTCAAGGTCGGCAGCACCGAAGTCGTGCCTGCACTGGCTGAGTCGTGGGAACCGAACGCTGACGCAACCGAATGGGTCTTCACCCTGCGCGACGGCGTCAGGTTCCATGATGGATCCACGCTGGATGCCAACGATGTGGTTGCAACCTACATCTCCTACTGGGATGCAAGCAGCCCCAACCATGTCGGCCGCACCGGCTCCTTTGAGTACTTCGGCGCGTTCTTCGCAAAACCCCTGAACGCCGAATAATCTATCTGGCTGGATCAATGGGCAGGCAGGCGATCAGCCCCGCCTGCCCATTTTTTCTAAACGGGGTTGTTCTTCAAAGAAATATCATTGTAAAATATGTCTTTACACAGACCCACTGTGGCTGCCGCTCGCTTGCAGCCAGAGGACGGCTTGTAGAAATTCCATAATCGGAAAAGAGAAATCCCATGCTGAGATTTCTGGCTCGTAGATTGATCCTGCTCCTGCCGGTTGCCATTGGCATTCTCCTGATTACGTTCATCATTGTCCGCGCCATTCCGGGCGATCCGTGCAAGGCGATGCTCGGTGAACGGGCGACTGAAGAGAAGTGCAACGATTTCCGTGAGCGCTACGGTCTGAACGACAACATCCTCGTTCAATTCGTGCGTTACATCGGGAATATGGTCACAGGCGATTTTGGCGAGTCGATCCGCTTCAGCCGGCCTGTAGTGGATATTGTTGCCGAGCGCCTGCCAATGACGGTCGAGTTAACCCTCTTCGCCATGCTCTTTTCAACGACGGTCGGCATCACCCTGGGGATCGTTTCGGCCCTCAAGCCGAACAGTCTGGTCGATACCTTCACCATGGTGATCGCCAACATTGGCGTTTCTATGCCGGTCTTCTGGCTGGGATTGCTGCTTGCTTACATCTTCGCATTAACCCTGAAAGGGACTTTTCTCGAGCTGCCCCCCTCGGGACGATTCGGCGCCACCATCGTTCTCCAGCCTTTATCGAGGGTGTGGGGCCTGGAAGATCTCACCGGGGTGAAGAAATGGCTGATCTATTTTCTTTCCAATTCGGCCATCTTTAACAGCATCGTCACCGGTAATTGGTCGCAGTTAAAGGAAGCCCTTCGCCACCTGATTCTGCCCTCGGTGGCGGTCGGCACCATCCCGCTTGCGATCATCGCCCGTATGACCCGCTCGACGCTGGTGGAGATCATGCAGCAGGATTACATTCGCACCGCGCGCGCCAAAGGCGCCCGCGAGAGCCGGGTGGTTCGTCAGCACGCCTTACGAAACGTGATGATCCCGGTCATCACCATCATCGGAATCGAAACCGGCGCGCTCCTTTCCGGCGCGGTATTGACCGAGACGGTTTTTCTCCTCCCAGGGGTGGGGACGATGCTGGTTCAATCCATCCTCGGGCGCGATTACCCGGTTGTGCAGGGATTCACCCTGATCATTGCCATCATTTTCGTCGTGGTTAATTTGATTGTCGATATCTCGTACGCATATCTCGATCCGCGGGTCAGGCTGGAGTAAACATCGATGGACGCCAAAGTTGCCAATTTTACCCAAGAGCTTACCGTCCGGCATGATTCGCCGACTCGCGAAGCGCTCCGGCGGCTGCTGCACCACCGCTCGGCGCAAGTCGGGATGATTCTCCTGGGCATCCTGGTGCTGTGCGCCATTTTTGCCGAACAGATCGCCCCTTATGATCCAACCCAACTGCTGCGCGACGTCAAGCGGCGCGAACCTCCCTGCATTCACCTGCTCGGCTGCCCCGAGGAAAGGCCTGAGCATATCTTCGGCATCGACGGCAACAGCCGCGATCTGTTTTCGCGGGTCATTTTCGGCTCGCGGCTCTCCCTGCAGGTCGGCCTGGCGACGATCAGCTTCGCGATCGTCATCGGCGGGATCATCGGCGCCTTCGCCGGTTTTATCGGCGGGTGGCTCGATGATCTCCTGATGCGCGGCATGGATATCCTTATGGCGTTTCCAAGCCTGCTGCTGGCGATTGCGATCGTCAGCGCGCTGGGAACCGGTCTGATCAACGCGCTGCTGGCAATCGGCATCGTTTCTATTCCACGTTTTGCGCGTCTGGTGCGCGGGACGGTGATTTCCGTCAAAGAACAGGATTTCATCATGGCGGCCCGCTCGATCGGCGCCAGCCAGGGGCGGCTGCTCTTCCGCCACGTCCTGCCGAACTCATGGACGCCGCTGATCGTGCAGGGCACGCTGGGCATCGCCACCGCCATCCTCGACGCCGCTGCGCTGTCGTTCCTCGGGCTGGGCGCCGAGCCGCCGCGCCCGGAATGGGGGCTGATGCTCGGCGAGGAGCGCAACAGCATCTTCAACGCGCCTCACCTGGTCTTCTTCCCAGGCGTGGCCATCATGCTGACTGTACTCGGCTTCAACCTGCTGGGCGACGGTCTGCGCGATGCGCTCGACCCGCGCCTGCGCGGAACCGGCGCGGGCTAGGATCCACCGATCCAATGAACCGGTTTTTCCTTCCCCCGGAAGCGATCCAGGCAGGCCAGGTGATCTTTCCGGGGGAGGTTTCACGCCAGATCACCCGGGTGCTGCGACTGAAGCCGGGCGATGTCGTTACCGTGCTGGATAATCTGGGCAGTGAATATCGGGTTGAGCTGGTTTCAGTGGCGGCGGATGGCGCGCGAGGAATGGTTCAGGAGCGCAGCGAGGCAAAGGGAGAGCCGCCGCTCAGGCTGGCTCTCTACCTCTGCCTGACCCAGCGCGAAAAATTCGAGTGGATTCTGCAGAAGTGCACCGAGACGGGCGTAGCCGAATTTACCCCGGTCATCTCCAGCCGCAGCCTGGTGCAGGACACGACCCGCGCGGAAAAGAAGCTGGAACGCTGGCAGCGGATCGTCCGCGAAGCGGCCGAACAATCCGGCCGGGGGAGAATTCCGGGAATCAACGCGACGGTGCCCTTCGCGCAGGCTCTGCGTCAGGGTGTTACTGCTCATCAGGCTGCCCTGCTGGGCTGGGAAGAGGAGCAGCACGCGGGACTGGGGACCATCCTCACTGAGATCGGCAGTCTGGAGCAGCTTGCCCTTTTGATCGGCCCGGAAGGGGGGCTGAGTCAGGCTGAAGTCCAGGCGGCGGTTGACCTGGGCTGGCGGCCTTTCAGCCTTGGCAGGCGTATATTCCGGATGGAAACCGCCGCGGTGGTGGCATCTGCCCGCCTGATTGCGGCCGCGGAAGACCCGCCTGGTTGAAACCCGGCGGTGTATTCGGTAGAATTGATATGTTCCGCCTCATCACAACTGTTTCCCGGGAAAGGCACAGGAAGATGAACAGGTTATGGCTGGCTCTGTCGGTACTGCTGGCCGCTCTGGCGCTGTCAGCCTGCGGCGGCGAAGCGCTTCCGCTGGCGGTGGTGCAAACGCAGGGAGAAGAACAGGCGCAGCTCAAAGAGGGAACGCCTGCCCGCGCGCTGGAGGTGCTTACTCCCACCCCAGGCCCGGCGCAGCCGCCGGTCGATTCGCCGACCCGCCTACCGCCGATCGATCTGAGCGAGATGACCGGCGACTCCTGGCTTTCGATCTCGCCGGACGGCAACTGGACGGCGCAAGTCCAGGTGGCTTACCCGTTTGATAAAAACGGCGTCAGCACAGGAGAAAAATACTACATCCGCCTGGAAGTGTTGAAGAAGGACGGCTCCGTTGTCTGGACTGTTCTCGACGATTGGTCCAACTGGGGATTGGGCTACTCGATCCCGGCTAATTTTCACTGGCGGGCGGATTCACGCCGCCTGTATTTCACCGAACAGACGATTGTGGACGGCTGCGCAGTCTTTGGCAACGAGCGCGGGCTTTACGAAGTCAACCTGGATGACGGCTCGCTGCGCGAACTATCTGGGTTCGACAAAGGCGAGCTTCAGGCCGCGCCCAGCGGCGAGCGGATCGCGGTTTTGAGCGGTAAAGCCCTCCAAATCCGCGACATCAGCGGCGAAATCATAGCCCAGGCCAGCCTGGACTTCCTCAAAGGCGACTGGCAGGCAGGCAAATTAATCTGGTCGCCGGATAGCGGGAAAGTCGTCTTCACGGTCATGTTCAGGCCCTGCGGACCGCCGGAGAGCAGCTCGATCTTTAGCCTGGATATCGCCAGCGGCAGCCTGGACGCGCTGATTGAGCAAGATTCGCGAGTCTTTGTCGCCAACCACTGGCTGGAAAATGGAAAAATTGAAGTGATCGATGCCGCCGGTGCAGTCTGGTCACTCGACCCGGAGACAAAGACGTTGGAGAAGATCGAATAACCGGGTCAGACTAACCGGCGAGGGAGCAGGTTTTTCAATAAACCGCGGGTCACTTTGGCCCGCCCCACAAAACGCCCATCCGGATCGAAGGCGGCGACCACCTGTCCGACGGATTCTGCGCCTGAAGTCCATGGCAGGTCTTCCCCGCGCAGCCAGGCGTTCAGGCTTTCGGCTGGCAGGCTGACTCGACCCCGGCTGAGGCGCGGACCGAAACGGGCAGTCCATTCGTGGGAAGGGAGCCAGTTATCCGGTTCGCCTTCGGCGATTTTCAGGCCGAGCAGCTGGCAGGGCAGGTCGGCGAAGCGTTCAAGGAAGGCCAGCGGCACGGCGTAGACTGCCCGCTCACTGCGCCAGAGCGCCAGCCGCTGGGATTCGAGGACACCGCTCAGGTCGAAACCGTAACGGTCAAGGAACTCGCGCTGGAAGCGCTGGCTCTGGCCGGCGCTCAACGGTTGCTGTCCGACCGTTTCCAGCGATCGGGAAGGCGGCGCTTCGGCGGGAAGGGGGAGAGGGGAAGTCTTGCGAAGCAGGGCAGCGAAAAAACCCGAGGTGTGGAAGATATGCGGCCAGAGTCGGGCGGCGCGAGCCACCTCGGGCAGGAACGGCTGCCCGAAAGCGCTGGCCAGGGCAGGGGCGGGCGCGGGCAGGCGCTCATCCAGGGCTTCGACCGTAAACGAGCCCGGGTAGCGGCGCAGCAACTCCTCGAGGACGGCCTCGTTCTCCTCTGGAGCGAGAGTACAGGTCGAATAGACTACCTGCCCGCCGATTTTGACCGCGGCAAAGGCCGAAGCGAGCAGGTTGACCTGCCGGCGGGCTAACCCGGACTGCTCACGGGCGGAGATGACGCGCATCGGGTGAGTCTCCGTCGAACGCAGCGACTGCATCGAGCAGGGCGCGTCGAGCAGGACCCGGTCGAAGGTCTCGGGAAACCAGCGTCCGAACCTCTCGCCCGGGAAGCGCGTGGCCGCCACATTGATTGCCCCCCAGGTCTGCAGCACCAGGCGCAGGGCGGTGGTGCGATCGACGCCGGAATCGTTGGCGATCACCAGGCCGCGGTCCAGGGTGCGGCTGATCAGGTGGGTGGTCTTGCCGCCGGGGGAGGCGGCCATATCCAGGATCAGCGGGCGTTCGTCCGGCGAGAGGTCGAACAGTTCGACCGGCAGCATCGAGGCGGCGTCCTGGATGTAATAGTGCCCCATGCGGTGTTCCAGGGTCTGGCTGATTGGCGTTCTTGCAGCGGTCACCCACCAGCCGGTCGGGCAAAAGGGGACCGGAGAAAGCTCCCAGCCGTAACGGGCTGCCATCCTGCCCACGTCTTCCCCTGTGGTCTTTAGCGGGTTGATCCGCAAGGCCGGGTAGAGCGGCTGCTGCAATTCGCGCAGGAGGGCAGAAAAGCCGGGCTCATCGAGCAGCGGGCGGAAGCGCTCCAGCGCTTCCGCTTGAGCCTGGCGGGCGGAAGGGGCGGATTGGGGGCGTTTCTTCTTAGCCATCTTTTTGAATGCAGAAGACCAGCTCGTTTTCGAATCGGATTTCGCTCACCGGCCATCCAATCCCTTTCAGGGTCTTCTGAATCAGATTGCGCTGGCGCTCGACCAGGTCGCGCCGGCCGCTCAGGCTGGTCGTTGGCAGGGAGACAAACAGCCAGCGCACCCGCAGCGCCTGCCAGAAAGACAGGTTGCAGTCGCGCTGGCGCTGGTCGAAGCGGTGAGCTTCCTTCAAGAAAAGCGCCGCATCAGCCTCTACCTGCGGCGGACGGACAAGGATATCCTGAACAAAGGCTTCGCCAGACTGCCCCGCCAGTTGAAAGAACTGGTTAATCAGGGCTATGCGCGGTGCGTGGATATCGTAAGCAAAATACTTGCATCCGGCGGGCAGACCCATCCACGGCAGGCTGAAGGGATTCAGCCCGCAGGCCAGGTCGAGCAGTACGGCGGGCAGGCCCGAGACGCGCCACAGGCGCTGGTAAAAGTCGTTCAACAGGGGGATCCGCTCGCGGGTCGAGGCGTGGGACTGGAGCAGACCCAGGCAGGCAGCACGGACGGCCTCTGGCGAGCCCTCGGCGAAGGCAGCTAGAAGGTCGCTGGCTGCCCGGACGTAATCCGGGTCGCCCAGGTAAGGCGCGACGATGTTGTGCAGCTTCTCGCGCACGCTCTGCAGGGCTGCCTTTGGGTTGGGCTGGCGTTCAAGCGCCCGGCTGAGCAGGTCGCGGAGGGTTTCTTCGGGCAGGTCCAGGGTGCGGTACTTGCGCGAGGAGCGCACCTCGCGGAGCAGCTCCTGGAAAAGAGATTCAGGCAGGCCAGGGAAAGGTTCAGCCATCCCTGCGGAGGTGGTTTTCAGGAAGGGAAGATTGTTTCGGGTTCACAGCTATGATTCTACTCTCTCAGCCGCGCTCGAGGCGGAAAACCAGTTCGCTGGGGAATTCAAAGCGGGTTATACGCCAGGGCAGGTCTTTCACCAGCGTGCGGAAGTGAGTCTCATAGTACTGGAGCATGCCCTTGCTGCGTCCGCCCAGGCTGTAGACCGGGAATGACACCAGCAGCACGTCAGCCTGTACGGTCTCAAGGAGGCGCCGTCCGACGGTTTTATCAATCTGTTCCAGGCAGGGAATGGTCTTGAGCAGCAGAGCCAGTTGAACCGGCTGCGGCGGGGCGGCGTGGATCAGATCGCAGGTTTCGGCGCGGGCGTTCAGGCCGAAATGGCTGAAAAATGCATGGAGAAAGGCGGTCAGGTCGGTGTAGATGTCGCAGGCGTAGAGGGCTGCGCCTTTGGCGAGGGGCAGCCAGGGCAGGCTGAGCGGATTCAATCCGCAGGCCAGGTCGCTCAGCGAGCGGATGGGATCCAGACCGCTCAGAAGCTCACGGTAGAAGCGCTGGATGTATGGCAGGCGCTCCTGGGTGGAGGCGTGGACGGCCATCATCTCGAGGCAGAAGGCATGAACCTGGGGGTGGGAAAGGTCGCGGGGGAGTGAAGCCAGCCTGTTCAGCCATTGCGCATAGTCAATCAGTTTTTCCTGGTATGCGCTGCCCACCTGGTGGAGCCTGGTGCGCACTACCTTGAGAGTTTCTTTCGGAGAGCGGCCTTTCCCCAGCTCTTTCTCGACCAGGCGGCGCACCAGGCCGCGGTCGATGGCCGCGTATTTAGGGTGGGCGCACACGGCCGTTACCAGGGCTTCGACAGACTCTGTTTCGCTCATGGTACTTCCTCGCGCAGGCGGTCGGTCAGGCGGGTCATGAAGCGCAGGTTGTGCAGGCTTGCCAGGCGTAGAAACAGGCTGTCATTCAGCTTGAAGAGGTGGTGCAGGTAACCGAGTGAGTATTGGCTGCACAGCGGGCAGTCGCAGCCTTCATCGGCAGGGAGGGCAGATTTGACATGACGCTCGTCGTTGATGTAGAGGTAGCGCAGCCAGTCGCCGCTCAATTCGCCGCCCGGCTGGCTGAAGGCGTACAGCCGCCCGTGGCGGGCGTCGCGGGTGGGCATGGCGCAGTCGAACAGGCCGTACCCAAGGCGCCAGCCGGCCAGAAGGTTGTGCGGGTGGCCGATCCCGAGCGCGTGAAGCGGGTACTGCGCCGGCACCAGCGAGCGGGTGTATTCGAGGATTTCGCTGAGCAGGCTGCCGGAACTGTCGAGCGGCCAGCCGCCGAAGCCGTAACCGTCGAGGCCGAGCTCGAGCAAAGCCTCTGCGCAGCGGCGGCGCAGGTCGAGCTCGCCGCCGCCCTGGATCACCGCAAACAGGAGCGGCCGCCGGTTGGATTCGAGCTTCTTCTGTTCCACCAGTCTGTCGAACTCGGACCGACCCCGCCGCGCCCAGGCGATCGTCCGGGATACCGAGAGCTCCTGTTCCGCGCGCGGAGCGTCGACGTGGGTGCAGTCGTCCAGACAGATGACCACGTCAGCGCCGTAACTGAGCTGCAGTTGGACGCTCTTCTCGGGGGTCAGCAGGAATTTACGCCCGCCGCCCTCTGGCTGGTAGGTGATCCCGCGCTCGTCCATCCTGCCGAATTTGGGATTCTGACGGATCAGCGAGTAGGCCTGAAAACCGCCCGAGTCGGTGATGATCGGCCTGGGCCAGGCGCTCATCCTGTGCAGCCCGCCGAGAGCCTGGATGGTGCTCGAGCCGGGGCGCTGCATCAGGTGGAAGGTGTTCATCACCACCCCCTGGATGCCCACCCCGATCAGGTCGTGCGAATCGACTGCGCGCACCAACCCTAATGTCGCGTCCGGCAGGAAGACGGGATAGTCAAGGCGGCCGTGGAGCGTGGAGAGGGATTGAGGATAAGCCTGTTTCATGGACCGGATCAGCTCAAAGGATTAATTCATTGTACCTGTGATTTGAGGAATCGCGCCTTCTCAAGAAAATATAAATAGGATCTCTGCCAGGCAGTTCCACTTTCCTGCTTGGAAAGCTGTTCGATCCCTATTGTACCTGGCACGATGAGTGAACAACCATCCTGACTGATCCCTGAGCCCATCGAAGGGATCGGCCCTGGAAGTCTATCTGGATAGCCACGGCATATCGCGGCATCAACCATCGGTCAATGCCAGTTTAATGACAAATTTGCCGGCTTCGGCTATACTTGGGGCAATCCACAGGGACGGGATAGAAGAGCAAGATAAAGTTTTCATGCTCAGTTTTATTATGATTGTGAGAGGTCGAGATGAATTTAGAACCGATCCACAGCGGCAACTTTGAGCAGGAGGTGGTCCAGTCGGAGCAGCCGATCCTGGTTGAATTCGGCGCGGTCTGGTGCGCGCCGTGCAAGCGGCTGGAGCCCGAAATGGAAAGACTGCAGGCCAGCCTGGGGAAACGCGTTCGGCTGGGCAAAGTCGACGTGGATGAAAGCTCAGACCTGGCGGTCAACTTCGGCGTGATGAGCGTTCCTACCCTGATTCTCTTCATTGGCGGTCAGGAACGCCAGCGGGTGACCGGTTTTCTTCCCCTGCCAAAATTAATCGAGAAGTTCGAGCCGCATCTGTAATAAACCGTTTCCAACAGGGTTTGGACTGCTCTGCGGGCCAGACCCTGTTCATTTAAGGAGAGAATATGATTGCAGGGAAGCAGGTTCGCGCCTATGGAGACTGGCCAAGCCCGGTCACGGCAGGCTGGCTTGCAGGGCGGTTGAGGCTGGAGGAGGTTCAATGGACGCCAGATGGAGACGGATTGATCTGGGTCGAAGGGCGCTCCGGCCAGGGAATGCTGGTGCACAGGCGGCCGGGAGGGGAACCGCGCGACCTGCTCGGGGAGCAGTCCGCCCGGGGCGGGCTGTTCTACGGTGGCGGCGAATTCAGCCTCAGCAAGGGTTGGGTGTACTACATCGACCGCGGCAGGCAGCTTTTTCGGCGCAGACTGGATCAGGGCGAGCCTGAGGCTCTGACAACCGATGAGTACTGGCTGGCGGCTCCCACGCCAGCGCCAGACGGCGGATGGGTTGCAATGATCTCCAGCGACGGGCAGGATGATTGGATTAGCCTGCTCGACGCGGCCGGGGCGCATCCGCCACGCCGGCTGGCCCAGGGGGCGGATTTCTATATGCAGCCCTCCTGGTCGCCGGACGGCTCCATGCTGGTTTGGGTCGAGTGGAACCACCCAAATTTACCCTGGGACGCGACCCGGATCACGCTGGCCAGGCTGGAGGGCGAGCCTCCCACGGCGGCTGAACGGATCCAGATAGCCGGAGACGGCCGGGGGAATTTCACCCAGCCGCGCTTTTCGCCTGATGGGCGCTGGTTGAGCTACATCGCCAGCCGCGGAGAATGGGATACGCTCATGCTGTACGATCTTGCCAGCGGAAATCACTGCGCCGTTTTGGAAGGCGAGCGGGTGCTGCTCAGCATGCCGGCCTGGGTGCAGGGGGTGCGTTCCACTGCCTGGAGTTTTGACAGCCAGCGCGTATTTGTGATCCAGCATTACGCCGGGAGGGCTGAGCTGCTCGCGGTCGAGATCGCCAGCGGGAAATCCAGCCGGATCGACACCCGGCCGTATACCTGGCTCAGGCAGATCAGCGCCTCGCCGCGCAGCGAGGGGCTGATCCTGATTGCCTCCTCGCCGCAACTCCCTGACCGGATCATCCTTTGGGACGGGCGCGGCTGGCAGGTGTCAGCTCGCAGCGACGTTCAGCCTCTGCCTGAGGAGTATTTTTCCGTTCCGCAAGAACTGAGCTGGCGGAGCGCTGACGGAGACAAACTGCACGCTTTCTACTTCCCGCCATCCCATCCGCAGTTCACCGGGCAGGGCGCGCCGCCCCTGATCGTCAGCGTTCACGGGGGACCAACTCACCTCGAGCGTCTGGAATTCCCCAAAGAAGCTCCCTATTTCACCTCGCGCGGCTACGCCTGGCTGGAAGTGTGTTACCGCGGATCGCTCGGCTACGGCCGCTCGTACAAGGCTGCGCTCAACGGGCGCTGGGGGGAGCTGGACCTGGAGGACGTGACCTCTGCCTCTGAAGAAGTCGTCCGCCGCGGGCTGGCAGATCGTTCCCGCCTGGCGTTGTATGGCGGCAGCGCCGGCGGGTTGACGGTATTGAACGCGCTGGCAAAATATCCCGGACGGTTCAAGGCGGGCATTTGCCTCTATCCGGTAACGGATTTGCTCGATCCCGGCCTGGTGGCGGATAAATTCGAGTCGCGCTTCCTCGATGGGCTGGTTGGGCCTTTACCCACAGCCGAGCCGCTCTACCGCCAGCGCTCGCCGCTCTACCACGCTGACCAGATCCGGGATCCGCTGGCGATCTTTCACGGACGAGAAGATACTGCCGTGCCGGTCGGCCAGTCAGTGCAGATTGCCGAAAACTTACGCTCGCGCGGCGTGCCGGTTCTCCTGCAGATCTACGAGGGCGAAGGGCACGGATTCCGGCTGGCCGAAAATCTGGAGGATTGCTACCAGAAAATCGAGCGCTTTTTGAAGGATCAGTTTAACCGGAAGGCTTAGCCGCGCTGGTCGCCTGCTGACTCACTCGCGGTACTCGACCGGGACGACCGATTTTGCCAGCTCTGCCCGTAATTCCGCCAGGATTTGTCCGGCTCGTTCAACCGCTTCATCCTGGGGGACGATCTCACGTTCGGCGCGGTCGCGCCGCTTGAATTCACAACCGCCGGCCTGTAAAGAGCGCGGGGCGACGGTGATCCGCAGGGGTAAGCCGATCAGATCGGCGTCGTTGAATTTGACCCCCGGGCTTTCCTCGCGGTCGTCGTAGAGCACCTCGACCCCGGCAGCCTGGAGCCCGGCGTAAAGTTGCTCGGCAGCCTGCTCGGGCTGGTCGCCCTCCTTGCCGCGCAGCAGGACCAGGTGGACGTGGTACGGGGCGATCGAAACAGGCCAGATCAGACCCTGCTCGTCGTGGTGTTCCTCGGCCACGCAGGCGAGCAGGCGCCCCACGCCGATTCCATAGGAACCC
This sequence comes from uncultured Anaerolinea sp., assembly GCA_964564935.1. GTDB lineage: Bacteria > Chloroflexota > Anaerolineae > Anaerolineales > Anaerolineaceae > Bellilinea. The sequence continues at coordinate 44,187 of CAZMCF010000009.1, forward strand.
ATGATGACCGGCTTCATCTCCCCGTTTGGATCCTGGAACAGACAGCCCATCGCTTCCGAGTACCAGGTGCCCAGCTTGAAGATGTTGCCCACTTCAACGCCGCGCTCGGCGCGCAGCTCGCCGCCGCACTCCGGGCAGAGATCGCCCTGGCGGGCGGCGCACAGGTCAGCGACGATAGCGGCCTGATAATCGCGTCCGTAGTTGACGTTACGCAGGTGGTAATCGGCGCGGTTTGCCCCGGCCACCAGGTTGGTTGAGAGCGGGATCAGGTCGTCAACGGCAACGATCAGGCCGCGCAGTCCGATCGGCGAGGCGAAACCCGGTACGGCGCCCGATGCGGTGATTTCCTCTTCCGTGGCGGGGCGCAATTCCCTGGCGCCGACGGCGTTGGCCAGTTTGGTTTCGTTTAGCTCCATGTCGCCGCGCACGACCGCCATGACGAGCTGCTCGCGCTCGACGCCCTGCTGGTTCAGCGTGGCAGTCATGAAAACAGCCTTCGCGGTTTTGGCGGCGGGGATTTGCAGGAACCTGGCCAGCTCTTCTATCGTTTTTGTGCTGGGGGTGTGCACCGGCTCGATTGGCCGCAATTCCTCGGCCGGCAGCGCAAACTTTCGGAAGCGGGCAATCTGGCGGTTGGCGGCGTAACCGCACCGGCTGCAGAGCAGGAGGGTATCCTCGCCGATGGGGTGCAGGTACATGTATTCATGGGCCAGCTTCCCGCCCATCATGCCTGTGTCGGATTTGACCGCGATCACCGGCAGGCCGCAGCGGTGGAAAATGTTGAAATAAGCCTGATAGTGGGCGCGGTACTGGCGGTCGAGGCCCTCCCAGTCGGCGTCCAGGCTGTAGCTGTCCTTCATGGTGAACTCACGCACGCGAATCAGTCCGGCGCGAGGGCGGGGGTCGTCGCGGAATTTGGTCTGGATGTGATAGATCAGTGCCGGCATCTGCCGGTAGGAGCGAATCTCCTGACGGACCAGGTCGCCGACGGCTTCCTCATGGGTCATCGCAAGGACCAGGTCGCGCTCGTTGCGGTCCTTCAGGCGGCCCATTTCGGCCCCGATGCTGTACCAGCGTCCGGTCTCTTTCCACAGGTCGGCCGGGAGTACGACCGGCATGCTTAACTCCTGTCCGCCGATGGAGTCCATCTCTTCGCGCAGGATGATCTCGATTTTATGCGAGGCGCGCCTGGCCAACGGCAGGCTGGTGAAAATACCGGCCGCCACCTGGCGGACGAAACCGGCGCGGACAAGCAGTGCATAGCCCTCGGACTGGGCGTCTGAGGGCGCCTCGCGCAGAGTTTGAGAAATCAGCCGTGACATTCGCATGGGGCGCTCCTATTCCTGCCAGTCGTGCGGCTCGATGTGCACGTAGGCGCGGTCGATCTCGGGCATTTCTTTCAGGCGGTTCATGACCTCATCTTCGATCTGATGGCTGTCCCGCAGCGGAGTGTCGGCGTTGACGTTGATGTGCAGGTCGATCACCAGCCGCGGGCCGGAGTAATCGGTCATCAGGTGATGGACGCGCAGCACGCCGGGCACGCTCTGAGCCGTGTCCAGGATCTTCTTGCGCAGTTCCTCATCCGCGCCGTGGCCGGTGAGGAAATTAAGATTCTCTCTGGCGGCATTAAAAGCGGCCCGGAAGATCCACAGGGAAACCGCCAGGCCGGCGATCGGGTCGAGCAGCGGGTGAATCAGGCTGGAGCCGAGAGCGCCGATGAAGGCCGCGGTTGAGGTCAATACATCGCTAATGTGATCCCTGGCAGTAGTATTGAGGGTCGGGCTGAGCAAGAGGGCGGCTATTTTGCGGATCGACAGGAACATGGCCAGCTTTACCGCCGCGCTGACGGTCAGAACGATGGTCGGCAGACCAGGTTCGATCACTGAACCGCCGATGAGAAAGCGTTCTAGCGAGGCTCGCCCGGCTTCATACCCGGCGAAGGCCATCGAGAAGGAGACCATCAGTCCGACCAGCGGTTCGAAACGGCTGTGACCCTGCGGGTGGGTAAGGTCCGGCGGGCGCTGGGCCATCCACAGGCCGAGGATCATCAGCAGCGAGTAGAACACATCCGACACGGAATTGGCCGTGTCTGAATAGAGGGCGATGCTGCCGCTCAGGTAGGCGGCAACGCCCTTCAAGGCGGCCAGGAAGACATTGCCCCCGACGGTGATCCAGAGGGCCAATCTGTAGAGGCGGCTTTCGGCTGGCTGCGGTTTATAATCTCGGACCCAACGCATTCGCTGCACTCACCTCGACCTGTTTTGACCTTCCACATGCATTGAATGCGTGGACGCACCTTTGAGGGGATTGAAAAAAGCCGATCACCTGTCGCAGCGACCGGCAGCAGGCTGCGTGCCCCGCCCGCTGGTTCGTGCTGCCTAGTTTACCATAAGTCAGGCGCGCATTCCGCTGCGGGAAGGTATTCGTCATCCATTAAATCGAGCCGAAGGTTTATTTGCTCTGGGCTGCCTTCAGGATCTCGGTCGTGAACGCTTTCTCCACGTCCAGAGCGGGGAGTGCGTCGAATTTTTGGAGCATCTCTGCCAGGGCCTGCCACTGATCAAGGGTCTGCCAGCCTGCGCCATACTGCTCGGTGACCGGGCTGAGCGAATCGGCGAGCTCGCTTTCGAGCATGAAGCGCATATGCTCGGGATCGGTTTCGGGACCGGTGTATTGGAGCACCGCCTGCACGGCTTCATCGGTGTGCTGGCGGGCGTAGTCGATCCCGCGCAGGGCGGCCCGCAGGAAGCGGGTGAGCGCTTCCGGCTGGCTGGCGAGGATTTCCTCGCTGGTCACGTAGGCCAGCCCCAGGTTTGGCACGCCGAAATCGGCCGCCTCCCAGAGGGTCAGATCATAGCCCCAGGAACGGATCAGGTAAGGCTCGTTGGATTTATAGACCGGGTAGACGTCGACTTTACCCTCAGTCAGCAGGCGCGGATCGAAACCGACGTTGACCATTTCGACCTTGCTCACATCTGCGCCAGCTGCCTGGAGAATCGCCAGCAGATCAGGCGGCTGGGTTCCCTTGTATCCCACCGTGCGGCCCTCCCAGTCCTTGGGGGTGGACATTCCTGAGCTGGTCAGGGCGGCGAAAGCCTGCTGCCCGCGCTGCCCGATCAGGGCGATCGAGACCAGCGGCAGGCCGGGGTCGGCGCGGCGCTTGAGCAGCACGGCCGCGTCCTGGGTGGTTACCTGAACTTTGCCAGCCGCCAGAAGCTGCAAGTGCTGCCCTTGCCCGGCGGAATGCTCGATGGTGACGGTCAGATTTTCTTCTTGAAAAAACCCTTTCTCCTGGGCGACGTAAACGCCGACGAACGGCAGATTGGCCTGAGGCTTGTAGCCGGCCATGAAGGTCATCGTCAGCGGCTCGGGGGATGGAGCTGGTGGGGCGGGTGTATTGGAAGCGCAGGCGGAAAGTAGGAGAATCAGTAAGAAAGGAAGGATTCGGCGCATGAGAACCTCAGGGAGGGATCAGGATTCACGGCTGGCGGGCTGCCAGAAGACAGCCCGAGCCTCCGCCCAGGCCAGCAGGCGGTAGAAAGTCATCCCGGCCGCAGCCAGAATGAAGATGGCGGCAAACAGATACGGCAGGTTGAGGTTGGTGTAGGCCAGCCACATGGTTCGTCCCAGCCCGCCTGAAGCCCCGGTCCACTCGGCCACCACAGCGCCGATCAAGGCCAGCGGGGCGCTGATCTTCAGGGCGGCAAACAGGTACGGCAGGCTGCCAGGCAGGCGCAGGAAGCGGAACACTTCCCAGCGGGACGCCCGCCAGGAATGGAATAAATCCAGGCAGGGTTGATCTACCCGCTGCAATCCGCTCAACAGGTTGACCAGCACCGGGAAGAACGTCAACAGGGCGGTGATGATGATCTTGGGCAGCACGCCAAAACCCAGCCAGAGGGTGAGCAGGGGAGCAATGGCGACCAGCGGGGTGGATTTCATCAGGATGGCCAGAGTCATCACCCCATCCTCGATTCCGGGCAGCAGGGTGAGCAGCACGGCGATGGCTGCGCCGGCCAGGACGCCGAGCAGCAGACCGATCAGGGCCTCGCCGAGGGTGAGCAGGGAGGCCTGAGCGTAGAGGTCCAGATTGGCGGTCAGAGTCGCCAGGATGTGGCTCGGCGACGGCAGCAGATAGACCGGAACCTCGAGCAGGCGGACACCGGTTTCCCAGACGAGCAGGAAAGCGATGACAATGCTCCAGGCGACCAGAGCAGTGCGGCGGCCGGTTGATTTCATCCGGAAGGCTCCCCCTGAGCCTGGGCAAGACAGGCGCGCAGCCGGCTCAACGCGGATTGGAAGACCGGATCGCTCTCGCTGCGCGGGCGGGGCAGGTCGATTGGCAGGTCGGCAATCAGCCGTCCGGGCGAGGCGCTCAGCACCAGAACCCGGTCGGCCAGACGGAGGGCTTCGTGGATGTGGTGGGTCACCCACAGGACGGTCGGGTGCAGCGGCTGCCAGAGCTGGAGCAGCTCGTGGGCCAGACGCTCGCGGGTGATCTCGTCCAGGGCGGCGAAGGGTTCGTCCATCAGCCACAGGCCGGCCGGCTGGATCAGCAGACGGGCCAATGCCAGCCGCTGCTGCATACCGCCTGAAAGTGTGAAGGGGTATACGTCGTCCAAGCCTCCGAGGCCGACTCTCTCGAGAGCTTCCTCAGGGGAAAAACCGCTGTGATTGCCGTTTAAAAAGCGGCGGGCAAGAGCCACATTTTCAAGGACGGTCAGCCAGGGAAGCAAGGCCGGGCTTTGCGCCATCCAGGCGATCTGGCGGGCAGCGTTGACCTCCGCCGGCGCGCGCCCTTCGATGCGGATGGCACCCTCCGTGGGCGCGAGCAGGTTAGCCGCCAGGCGTAATAGTGTCGATTTTCCGCAGCCGCTGGGTCCGATCAGAGCGGCGAATTGACCGGAGGGGATGGATAGTTCGAGACCTGCCAGAGCAGGACGCGGAGGCTTGCCAGGGTAGGTATGGCTGAGGGAGGAAACCTCGACCCGCATGGCTCATTCTTCCTTAGGTTGATTTACTCTCACTCACAGCGGGAAGTCCCTGCCAGCCGCGCAGGTGATCCACCTGGATGCGGAAGGCGGCGGTAACCCGCCCGGCTGCCCAGGCGCTCTCAGCCTGGCCCAGGTAGCGGGCAGTAAAGCGGCGGACAAGCTGCTCGAGTTGAGGGCTGGCCGCGGGGATGGCCAGCAGCTCTGCCCGGCCGCGAGCAGTCACCCGGCGCAGCGGCGGCCAGGGTTCGTCGACGGTCAGCGAGACCGAGGGATTGGCCAGGACGAAATCGGCCCACTGCGATCCTTCCCAGGCGATGAGGGTGAATCCCTCTCCGTCCCACTCCTGCCAGACCGGGATGACGTGCGGTCCGCCGTCAGGACGGAGGCAGGCCAGGCGCGCGGTCCACGGACCTTTGAGGAAGTCGCTGATCTCCCTGGTCGTTAGCGGCGCAGCCGGCGGGAGGACGTCGGCGGCCTGGCGGTTGTAAGGGGTGTAGGTCGGCGCGCCCAGCCGGTAAGAGAGGCGGGCGGCCATGGCGCGCAGCTCGGGCAGCCAATCTGCCACCATTTGCTCAGCGCTGCAGCGGAACGAAGGCGCCGAGAGCAGGACGGCCGCTTCGGGACGCGAGCCGTTCGGGCAGACCGGCAGGGCCAGCTCGACCACCTCGGCAGACTGGACGAGGGCGTAACCATTGGCGAGCACATCCTCGCGCGGGTTGGGCTCGAGCGCCAGGCGGGCAGAAGGGAGGTCGGGAAGAATCTCGCCGCCTGGATAGACGCTGCGCACCTGCTGGTCGGGTTCGACCTGGGCGAGGACCAGCACGCCGCCTGAGGCAGAAGCGGCGAGCACAATTGTTTCCGACCAGGAGTGGTTCGAACACTCGTGGTAGAAGGCTGAGAGCAGATTCTGGCGCAGGTCTGCGGGGGCGGCGCGCCAGGACTGCAGGCGGGGTCCGGGGCGGTAGCGCCCGCGACGCTCGGCCTGTTCGAGGTAGCCGAGCTTTTTCAGGGTGCGCAGGAGCAGGAAGAGGGTGGAACGGGAAATATCAACCTGAGCGAGGATCTCCGCAGGAGAGAGCCCGTCTGGCTGGGACAGGACGCATTCGATCACGCGCAATGTCCGCTCGGCGGTCGAGGCAATCGGATCCAGGGATTCGGGGAATTGATCTATCATTTTGGACTTACGTCCAATATATCAGACGATGAAGGGAAGGTCAAGAGAAATGGTTGTAACAGATTTATCTTGCCAGATTGGATCGCATCGATCACTGACCGCGCGCGTAATGTGCATCATTAAAACACATCCTGGCATGGCCGTAATTTGATCGCTCCGGCCTTCAACTGCGCATGATAAGCCCCGGGGTCATAAACACCCATCCTGGCCTGACTATAATTTGATCGCGCCGGTCTCTGACCCAGCGCAATCAGGGAATTCCCACCAATCTGAACGGCTTTGTCCAGTCAACTGTGACATTAGTCTGAAAAACGGCGATTTTCACCCTGCTGCGAATGACATAAATCAGCGCATCATGTTACAACCTTTAATTGACCTCAAAAGATCAGTTTGCTATACTGAAATCACGTTACCCGCTTTTCCAACCTTAACTGGCGAATCGAGTTCTAGATGAACAAAAGCCAGGTGGATTACGCGGTTTTTTATGCGTGATTGTCCGTCCACCCAAAGGGAGGACGGAAGTCGTTATTATGATTCCACAATATTGATAAGGAGATAAAAATCATGAAGCTTGAACTGCCAACTGATGTATCCGTCGATAAAATGGATATCGAAGTTGCAGAGATCGAAGCGATCCTGCAAGGCTACCCCATGCAGCTTCCCCCCTGGCCCGAGGCCACCTTTCAACTTAAAGACGGGCGAACGCTCTTCCTGCGTTCGATGACCCTGGATGATATCCCGACCCTGCTTGGTTTCATGGAGCGGGTCATGAAATTCGAGAAGGATTTCTACGATATTGTTGGTGTGCGCGTTTACGGCGAAATCCTGTCAGTTAAACGGAAACGGATCAAGGACGGTTTTACCATTTTGGGCCTGGTGGACGGCGAGCTGGTCGGCTTTGCCAACGGCCGTTTCTGGGATAAAGACATCGCCATCAGCCTGCACACCATGGCGTTCTCTCGCCGCGGGCGGGTCGGCTGGGCGATGTATTATGCCAAGACCTACTATGCCATGGAGATTTGCAAGGCCAAAGAATGGTGGTCTACATTCGAGAGTTACAACGGCTGGAGAATGGCCGGCCTGGCGATGGCCCAACCGACGAAACCGTGGCCGGAATACCAGCACGAGCTGGGCGGCGCAAAGGTCTTTTACGTCAGCCAGGATCACTGGAATGTCCAATTGAAAAATTACCTGGTCAATACAATCGGTTCTGACCTCAACTTTGACGTCCCCGAGGAAGTGCGCAAGGCCAACGCTGTTCTGCGCGTTCCAGAAAAACTTGAGCTGTAGGAACCTTCTATGTGACCTGCCTGTTCTTTGCTAGATGGATTCCCGGGGGATCCATCTAGCAATTTAAAGTCAGGATACAAATGTGATTTTTCACAAATTGACACATTTTTTTGGAAGTGCTATACTCTTTGTGCGGTTGTCAAACAACCTCTTGCTCCCTATCCATTCAGGTCCATCACGCTCCCCAAACCAAAACAGCCCGACCTTTTCCCGCGCTGAGCATTCAGCCTTCCGGAGCCAAGGGTTGAATCATTTATTAATGGTGCCGATTAGTATTAATTATTGCGTTCGGCGTTTCCAGGGAGGGCAAATTCCCTCGCCCTCAACTGCCCAGGCTTAAACCTTATACATCGTTCAGGAGTAAAGGATGACTGTCATTAAGTCAGAAATTCGCAGTGGTGTTTATTATGATTCCGCAGTCCTCATGCAGCTCCAGCGATCGCTTGCCGGGCTGCCCGGCGTGGTGGATTCCGGCGTGGTGATGGGGACCGAATCCAATAAAGAGTTGTTGCGGCATGTCAATCTGGTTGACGCTGCGGTCGAGGCCGCAAAGGAGAATGACCTGGTTATTGTTGTCAGCGCCGATAGCGAAGCGGCTGCCGCGGATGCGATCGGTAAAGTGGACGAGCTGCTCACCCGGCGCAAATCCGCCGTCGACCAGCAATACCGCCCTCGCTCATTGGAAGGCGCCAACGATATGATCCCGGATTCAAACTGGGTGCTGATCTCGGTCGCCGGGCGCTACGCCGCCGGGGTTGCGCGCGACGCGCTGCGGCTTGGCAAGCACGTCTTCCTTTTCAGCGACAACGTTTCAGTCGAGGATGAAATCTCCCTGAAGAAGGAATCCATGGAAAAAGGTTTGCTGGTGATGGGGCCGGACTGCGGAACGGCGATCGTCAACGGTGTAGGGCTGGGTTTCGCCAACAAAGTCCGCAAAGGCCCGATTGGCGTGGTAGCAGCAGCCGGAACGGGTTTGCAGCAGGTCACATCGCGCATTCACCAGCTTGGCAGTGGGATCACCTTTGGGATTGGCACCGGCGGTCGCGACCTTTCCGAAAAGGTGGGCGGCACGACCTTCCTTCAGGGCGTGGACATCCTCTCTCGCGACCCGGAGACGAAGGTGATTTTACTGGTTTCCAAACCGCCCTCGCCGGTGGTGGCTGAGAAGGTGCTCAAGGTTGCCCGCAAAGCCGGCAAGCCGGTGGTCGTGAACTTCATCGCCCGCACGCCAATCTCGCGCCAGATCGACAACCTGTTCTTCGCCTCGAGCCTGGACGACGCCGCGGCGCTGGCGGTCGAGCTGGCCAAAAACCCGCCGGATTTGAAAGCCGAAGAACTGCATCTCGAACGCTTTGCCAGCGGACAGCGTTACCTGCGCGGGTTGTTTTCTGGCGGAACCCTGGCATACGAAGCCCAGTTCCTGCTGACCGAGTACCTGCCCAAGGTATATGCGAATGCGCCAATTAATAAAGAGAATAAACTCAAGGATTCGTTGGTCAGCGTGGAGCACAGTATCGTCGACCTCGGCGAGGATGAGTTCACAGTCGGCCGCCTGCACCCCATGATGGACAACGAACTGCGCATTCGCCGGCTGATAGAAGAGGCTGCCGATCCCTCGGTGGCGGTGATCATGCTGGATGTGGTGATCGGTTTTGGCTCGCACCCCGACCCGGCAAGCGAGCTTGCCCCGGCAATCGTCAGGGCAAAAGAGCTTGCGGCGAAAGCCGGGCGTTACCTGGAGGTGATCGCTGTTGTGACCGGAACCGACGAGGATCCGCAGAACCTCAATGCGCAGGTCAAGCAGCTCAAAGAGGCCGGCGTCTGGGTGGATACGAGCAATGAGGCAGTCGTGCGTTACGCCGGCCGTCTGCTTCAGGCTCTCAACCAGGCTCCCGAGGTGGAAGAATTCACAGGGAAACCGGTCGATTTGACCATTCTCAAGCAGCCGGTCAAGGCGATCAATGCCGGGCTTGAATCCTTCGCGGAAAACCTGACCGCTCAGGATACGCCGGTTGTGCACGTTGATTGGCGCCCGCCCGCTGGCGGCAACGAAAAGCTGATGTCTATTTTGGAACGGATGAAATCAAAATAATCCTGCCGGTTGGTTGGGCTGGATATCCAAAGACCAGATAAAGCCTGATGAGGAGCATGTCATGAAGATTGATGAAGCCAATCAAATAGCTGTTGAACGGTTTATGGAGGCGCGGCCCGTGGTTGTGGGAACCGCGCCGGCGATCGATGTCATTCCCGGCATGCACAGGGATTTGCTCCTGCATGCCGGTCCCCCGGTCACCTGGGAGCGCATGGCTGGCCCGATGAAGGGCGCCATGATCGGCGCACTGTTGTTCGAAGGGCGCGCAAAGACGCCCGAAGAAGCCGAGACCATGCTCGCCAGCGGCAAGTTTGAATTTTCCCCCTGCCACGATCACTCGGCGGTTGGTCCGATGGCCGGCGTGATCTCGCCGTCGATGTTCGTCTATATCGTCGAGAACAAGACCCACGGCAATTTCGCTTATTCTGGCCTGAACGAAGGCCGCGGGAAAGTTCTGCGCATGGGAGCCTACAGCCAGGATGTGATCGACCGGATGAAGTGGCTGAACGAGGTGCTCGGCCCGACCACTGACGCCGCCCTGAAGCTGGCGGGCGGGGTGGACGTCCGCACGATCCTGGCCAAAGCGCTGCACATGGGCGACGACGGGCACAACCGCCTGGATGCTGCTTCGGTGTTGTACACCACCACGCTGGCGCCTTACATCGTAAAAGTCGCTAAGAATGCCGACACCGCTGCCGAAATCCTGCGCTTTATGGGCGAGAATGCCCTGACCATCCTCAACCAGGTGATGGCGGGCTGCAAGACGATGACCGATGCGGGTCACAACATTGAAGGCAGTACGATCGTAACGGTCATGGCTCGCAACGGCACCGATTTCGGCATGCGCGTCAGCGGTCTGGGCGACCAGTGGTTCACCGCCCCAGCCCCGCACGTCAAGGCGCTCTACTTCCCCGGCTTTACCGAGAAAGACGCCAACCCGGATATCGGCGACAGCACCATCACCGAGACGGCCGGCATCGGCGGCTTCGCCATGGCCACCGCTCCTGCGATCGTAACCTTCATCGCTGGAACTCCGCAGGATGCGATTAAAACCACCCTGGACATGTACGAGATCACCTTCGCCGAGCACAAGCACTTCACCATCCCATTCCTGGATTTCCGCGGCACGCCGACCGGTGTCGATATTCGCAAGGTGGTCGAGAAGGGTATGCCTCCGCGGGTGAATACAGGCGTTGCCCACAAGGATCCCGGTGTCGGACAGGTCGGGGCTGGCGTGGTCTCCATGCCGATGGAGCCCTTTGAACAGGCGCTGATTGCCTTTGCTGAAAAGTACGGTATCTAACCAATTATTTTCAAAAAGATGGAGGGATCTATGGACCGTGAAAAGTTTATCAAGATGATGGCGGAAGCGAAGTTGTACGATCTGACTCAGGGTTGCAGCATCTACACTCCGCCTTTCCCGGGCGATAAGGCTCTGGAAGTGCATTTCTTCAAACGCGTCACCGGCGCCTACGGCGGTGGGGCAGGCGCGAACGGGCAAATCCTCAATTGGAGTAACACCGTCGGGACGCATCTGGTGGGCGAGACTGCATACCATTCGGGAGGCCGGGCCATTTCCGATATTCCTTTGAAGGAGCTATGCGGTCCGGGTGTGGTGGTCGATATTTCGGATATGGTATCCGATTACTCGCTCTACACCCCTGAGATGATCATGAAGAAGGCCGATGTCCGCAAGGGCGATATCCTGATCATCAATACCGGCTACCATAAGTATTCATGGGATCAGCCCGATGTGGTCAATCCGGCAGCGCAGGGCGGCGTCGAATCGAAGGAGTTTGGTTTCCTGGTACGGCACCCCGGTCCCTCGCCTGAGTTCTTCCAGTGGGCGCTGGATATGAAACTCAAGCTAGTCGGCGTGGACTGCGGCTGCGCAGAACACCCTATGAACACGCCCATCCGCCGTCTGCATGAGGGCGAGTTCAAGAAAGCGGAAGCCAAGCTGGTCAAAGAGTACGGCAAGACCTGGGACGAGATGTTCCCCCAGGACTGGTACTACGAGATGACCCACATCACCCTGCCGAAGAACCATCTCCTCTTCGTGGAATCGATCGTCGGTCAGATCGACATGCTCAAGAATAAACGGGCCTGGATCGCCGTCATGCCGATCCCCTTCATGGAAGTTGAAACCGCTTGGGCGCGGGTGGCAGCTTACCAGGCGCCGGAGGGCATGGATGAAGACGAATTCTTCAAGGCGATGGATAAGGTTGATTTGATCGATATGACCGTGCCGTTCTCGGTGCGTTCGCCGCAGTGGGCTAACTACGAACCGCTCTCGGTCAAATACTTCAAGCGCGTTGGTGGAGCCCATTATGGCATGGCCCGCAACGGCTCGATCTGCAATGCCTCCATCCACCTGGCGACCCACATGGACGGCGAGAAACACTTCTGGCCTGCCGGGCGCACGATCGGTGAGGTCCCGCTGGAAGAGTGGGTCGGCCCGGGCGTGGTGGCTGATATCTCCCATCTGGTCAGCAACTCCAGCGTATACACCCCCGCGATGATCGAATCGGTGGTTGATATACACGAAGGCGACATCCTGGTGATCAAGACCGGCTGGTCTAAGTACGCCTGGAATTCCAAGGATTCGGATGAGTTCCGCTATATGATCAAGCACCCGGGTCCCTCAGCCGATTTTGCGGCCTGGGCGGCGGAGAAGAAGATTAAGTGGATCGGCGTGGACTGCGTCGCTGCTGACCACCCGATGAACACCATTCAGCGCATCTGGCACCCCAAGACCTTCCAGGAAGCCAACGAAAAGCTCAAGAGAGACACCGGCAAGGATTGGGACGAGATGTTCCCGCTGGATCAGTATTACCAGGACATGCATCTCAACCTCTTCCCCAAGCATATCGTGCATGCCGAGAATCTATCGCTCGGTCATGTTGAAAACGGGCGTTATTACATCGGCTGCTTCGTCCAAAAAGCGATGGAAGCCGAGTCGATGTGGGGCCGCTTCGTGGCTTTCAAAGAATAGCTCTAGCAGAAAATTGCAGCCCTCCAGGATTTGCATTTTTGGAGGGCTGCAGCGATAATAATAGGTGAGAGATTGACTCCTGAGCTCAGTTATTATCCATTATGGTTGATTAACCTGCGGTTAAGAAATCGCGAGCTCCTTCCCAGCAAAGCCCCGGAAGGTGCATCTTTGTGGTTAATCGCGGGCTCAGAGAACTCCCCAGCAGTCTCTCCCCGGTCGCAGGCGCTAAAAGCGGCCTGAACGTAACGATACAGGATCAGAGAGGTCCTCAGCGGCATATCGCCTTTCATTGAGGAGGTAAGGAATACATGAAACCAGCTCCATTCGAGTACTATGCACCTACCAGCATCGAAGAAGCCCTCAGCAACCTGGCCGAACTGGGTTACTCCGGCAAGGTGCTGGCGGGCGGGCAGAGCCTGATCCCGGCAATGAATTTCCGCATGGCCAGGCCGTCTGCTCTTGTGGATCTGAACAGGATTAAAGAGTTGTTTTACATCAAACCGACTGCTGAAGGCGGTTTAGCCATCGGCACGATGACCCGGGTCAGCACCGTCGAGCACAGTCCGGCTGTGGCAGAACGCTTCCCGCTTATTACCGAGACGGTGAAATATATTGCCCACCCGCAAATCCGCAACCGCGGCACCTTCGGCGGTGCGATTGCCCACGCTGACCCGGCAGCCCAACTGCCGGCCGTCTCCGTGGCGCTGAAGGCAAAACTGGTCGTCAAATCGCAGAAAGGCGAGCGAACGGTCTCTGCTGATGATTTCTTCGTCGGTCCGTTCATGACCGTGCTCGAGCCGGAAGAGATGTTAGCCGAAGTGGTCTTGCCGCCTCTGCCCCCGCGCACCGGCGCGGCGTACAAACAGGTTTCCCGCCAGCGCGGCGGCTATGCTCAGGCTGCCGCGATCAGCGTGGTGACTCTGGATGAGCGCAAACGCTGCAAGGAGGTCCGTCTGGTGTTGTTCAGCGTCGGCGAAACACCGATTTTATCGAAATACGCCGCTAAAGTTCTGGTGGGCAACGAACCTTCCGCTGCGGCGATTGCCGACGTCGCCGCCGAGGTCGCCAGGAGCGAAGTAGATCCCGGCTCCGATCTTCACGGAACAGCCGAATACCGCCGCAATTTGGTGAATGTGCTGGTCGGTCGTTCGCTGACCGAAGCATTCGCGCGGGCGAGTAAATAGGAGGTTGACATGACACAGAAAATGACAATTACCGTTACGGTCAATGGCACCCCCTACACACGCGAGGTGGAGCCGCGCATGCTGCTCAGCGATTTCATCCGCCATGAGCTCAAATTGACCGGCACTCACGTCGGCTGCGAACACGGTTTGTGCGGCGCCTGCACCGTCCTATTCGACGGCGAGCCGGTGCGCTCCTGCATCATGTTCGCCGTGATGGCAGACGGGCACGAGATTAAAACGGTCGAATCGCTTGGCACACCCGATCATCTCCACCCCGTTCAGGAAGCTTTTATGGAAAAACACGCCCTGCAGTGCGGTTTCTGCACGCCGGGATTCTTGATCACGATCGTCGACTACCTCGGGCGCAAGCCGAATCCGACCGACGAAGAAATCCGTGAAGCGATCGACGGCAATTTCTGCCGCTGCACAGGCTATCAAAATATCATTGAAGCGGTGAAGCTGGCAGCCAAAAAGTTGTCTGCCAACTAGGAACGGGTATAGAAAAGAGGTGTACTGTGGCAGAAAAATTTGTGCATAAATCCGTATTGCGAATCGAAGACCCCCGGATCCTCACCGGACAGGTGCAGTACATGGACGATATCGAGCTGCCTGGCATGATCCATGCGGCTTTCAAGCGCAGCGACTACGCCCATGCGCGGATCAAGAGCATCGACGTCAGCGAAGCGAAGCAATTGCCAGGCGTGATCGGGGTCTATACCGCGGCCGATTTTGGCGATCTCATCAAGCCGGGCCCGCTCCAGGTGCCGCCGCCGACTGCGATCAAGGGCTCGACTTTCCAGATTCGAACAACCATGCCTATCGCGGTCGACAAGGTACGCTATTCCGGCGAACCGGTGGCGATCGTCCTGGCCGAATCGCGCTACATCGCTGAGGACGCCTGCGATTACATTTACATCGACTACGAACCACTCCCGGCTGTTGTAGATCTGGAAAAGGCGCTCGAGCCCGATTCCCCCCTGGTTCACGATGATACCACCACCAACCTGGCCGCTCATGTCGTCCAGGAGCGCGGCAACTACGCCGAAGCCGCAGCCAGGGCGGACGTGGTCGTCAAGCGCAAGATCTACGTTGACCGGGTTGCCGGCGCGGCGCTTGAAAACCGCGGCATCATCGTTCACTGGGACGAGCGCGCCCAGTTGATGACCATCTGGTGCGGCTCGCAGTCGCCGATCACCCTGCGCAACCAGACTGCAGCCCGTCTGGGTTTGTTCGAGAGCCAGGTGCGGGTGATCACGCCCTATACCGGCGGCGGATTTGGTCCAAAGATCAACACGTCCCTGCCGGATGATGTCCTGATCACTTATCTGGCCAAGGAATTGAAGCGCCCGATCAAATGGTTCGAGGACCGCCGGGAGAACTTCCTGGCGACGACGTCCGAACGAGACCAGGTCCACTTTGCTGAAATCGCCCTGACCAGAGACGGCACGATCCTGGGTGTCAAAGATGTGTTCATCCACAACAGCGGCGCCTACAACCCCTACATGCTGACTGTGCCGCTCAACACTCAGACCCACACAGTGAGCAATTACCGGGTGCCAAACTTCTACACCGAAATCAAGATGACCTGGACCAATGAGATGATCGTAACCCCGGTGCGCGGCGCGGGCCGGCCCCAGGGCGTATTCGTGATGGAGCGCCTGCTGGACGCCGCTGCTAAGGAGTTGGGAATGGATCCGGCCGAGCTGCGCCGCAAGAATCTGATCCAGCCCGAAGATTTCCAGGTTCACACCGGTATCATTGGCCAGGATTTCGTCGAAGGCGTACTGGATAGCGGTGATTTCCCCTCTGCCCTCGCCAAGACCCTGGATATGATCGAGTACGAGAAGTTTCGCAAGGAAATTCAGCCCAAACTGCGCGCCGAGGGCAAGCACGTCGGGATCGGCGTCGTCTGCTTCACGGAAGGCACCGCGGTTGGACCGTACGAAGGCGCAAAAGTGACGGTTGGTTCTAATGGGAAGGTGAACGTCGCTACTGGCATTTCCAGCCAGGGCCAGGCGCACTTCACCACCATGGCGCAAATTGCGGCCGACCAGCTTGGCGTGGACTATCATGATGTTAATGTGGTTACCGGAGACACAGGTTACTTTGCCTGGGGCGCAGGCACGTTTGCCAGCCGCGGCATCACCATTGCCGGAACTGCGGTTCACCTCGCTGCTGGCAAAGTGCGCGCCAAGGCGCTCGATCTGGCATCCAAATACCTCGAAACCCCGGTAGAGGAACTTGAAATCGTCAATGGCGTTGTGCGGGTGAAGGATCATCCCGATCAATCCATCTCTCTTGGCGAACTTGCCAACCGCGCGAACCCCATGCGCGGAACCTTCCCGCCCGGCGCAGAGCCCGGATTGGAAGCCACGGCGTACTACGGTCCTCCTTACGGCGCGACCGGCGCTGGCGCAATGGCGATGATCGTCAATGTGGATCCCGAGACGATGTCGGTCAAGATCGAACGCCTGGTTGTCGTGCATGACTGCGGCACGCCGGTCAACCCGATGATTGTTGAGGGTCAGGTCCATGGCGGCGTGCAGATGGGTATCGGCAACGCTTTCTACGAGAAGATTTTCTATGACGAGAACGGCCAGCTGCTGACCGCTTCGTTTATGGATTATCTCTTCCCGCAGGCGACAGACATGCCGCCTAAGATTGAGCTTGGCCACCTGGAAACTCCATCGCCGCTCAACCCGCTTGGCCTCAAAGGCGTTGGCGAGGCGGGCGCCATTCCCACCCCGGCGGTGTTCAACCAGGCGGTTGAAGACGCGTTGTACGATTCGGGCGTCGAGATTATGGAATCTAATCTGAGTCCGAGTAAAATATTCACCTACGTCAAAAAGGCGAAGGGCTAATACCAACCCTGGCCATATATGAACGGGAGTAATCCCGAACCTAAAACTCTTTGGAGGATTTTGTTAGATGAAACTGGAAGGTGAGCACGTTTTTAAAGGTCCCCGTGAAGATGTATGGGAGATGTTCTATGATCCCGAGGTGCTGGCCAGCGCCGTACCGGGCATGGATAAGCTGGACGTTATCGCCGAGAATGAGTACGAAGGTGTGATGAACGTCCGCATTGGACCGGTCTCTGGCAAGTTTCAGGGTAAGCTTTCATTGACCGATGTGGTGGCGCCGGAAAGCCTGACCCTGAATGTCGATGGTCGCGGGGCTCCCGGATTTGCCAAGGGCGTCGGCAAGGCAGTCTTCATTGAGCAGCCCGATGGCACAACGCTGCTCAAATATGACGGTGATGTCAATATTGGCGGCGCGCTGGCATCCGTTGGTCAGCGTATGATCGACAGCGTGGCCAAAAGCATGATTCGCACTGCTTTTGAAACGCTGGATCAAGCATTGGAGGCACGCCTGGCTGCTAAAGCAAGCGGCAGCGAGGTTGTCGATTTCAAGCCCCCCACGCAAACCGAGTTTGCGGCTAACGTAGCCAAAGACATGGTCGGGGGTTTAACTAAAGTGCCAGAATTACGCTTACTCCTCTATATCATTCCGTTGGTGATTGTCCTGCTCATCGTAGCGCTGATCCTTGGCAAGTAATAAAAATCGAGCTGGTTAGCCCTGTCCGCAGGGCTAACCACTCCCTTAATCCAGCAGCAAATAAGGATCCCAACGGCAATGAGGAGAAAGGAGGTGGTTTCGGAAAAGAAGCAACTCTACCCCCCAATCTTGCGGTAACGGGATGGGCCGGATAAACCGGCTACACCTCCAGACCGTACCCGCAGGTAAGTTCCAATCCCCAAACTCATCCATTCATCTATATATTTTCAAGGGAGGAAGACTTCCATGGCAACCACAACTAAGAAGGCTGTTCTGGGTTACCTGCCCAATGATACGCCTCCATTTGGCCAGATGGTTTTGCTGGGCTTTCAGCATGTGCTGACGATGTTCCCGGCGACCGTCCTGTGCGCCATCCTGATGAAGTTCCCGGTCAGCACCGTTCTGACCATCACCGGTCTCGGCACGGTCGTCGCCCTGATCGGCTCGAAGCTGGCAATCGGCAAGTACATCCCGCTGTATTACGGCTCGAGCTTTAGCTACATTGCCGCGGTGACTGCGATCATGCAGGCCAAGGGCGTCACCGAAGCCGTTGCCCCGCCCGAAATCATTTCGGTCGTGACTGCCGGCTTCATCTGCACCGGCCTGATTAACATCATCGTCGGCTTGATCATCCGATTCACCGGCGGTAAAGAGGGCATCGATAAAGTCCTGCCGCCGGTTGTGACCGGCTCCGTTGCCGTAACCATCGGTATCGGCCTGGGCGCTGCTGCGTTGCAGATGGCCACCGGCGTCTTCTCGGCATCCTACGATCTGAATGCCCTGACCAACCTGAAATGGCTGGCAGCCAGCACGATCACACTGTTAGCGGCCTTCATCCTCTCTGTGTACCTCCAGGGTAAAGGCTTCATCGGGATGCTGCCCATCCTCCTGGCGGCGATCGTCGGCTATATCGTGTCTATCCCGCTCGGTCTGGTGGATTTTTCCCAATTCGGCAGAGAGGCGATCATCCGCGCGCCGCAGATCAGCTTCCCGGTCTTTAATGACCCGCTGACGGTGACGGTGCTGGTCGGCGTCGGGATCATGGCGATCGCCACGATTCCGGAATCGACCGCCCACCTGTACCAGATCAGCCTGTACGTCGATCACCTGGCTGAGGAAAAGGGCGTTGAGCGGCCCGGCCTGGCCAAATACATCGGAATCAACCTGATGCTGGACGGCCTGAATGACATGGTCAACGGCCTGTTCGGCTCGACAGCCGGCACGAACTACGGCGAGAACAACTCGCTGATGGTGATCACCCGCAACTACTCCGGCCCGTCGCTGCTCGCGGCTGGCGTGATCGCGATCCTGCTCGGCTTCATCGGTCCGCTGGCTGAGGCGGTGGCTTCGATCCCAACCGCGGTCTCCGGCGGTCTGGCGATTTATCTCTTCGGCGTCATCGGCATGCAAGGTATTGCCCTGATGATGGCTGAGAAGGTCAATCTGTACGACCCGAAGCAGCTGGCCATCGGCGCGACGATCCTGATCATCGGCATCGGCGGCAACATCGGCTTCTCAGGCGGCTTCCTGCCGATCCCGATCCTGAAGAGTGTCTTCCCCTTCGGCTGGCCCTCCATCGCCACCGGCGCAGTGGTAGGCATTCTCATGAATCTGCTCACCCGGGTGTGGAAACCCCCGCTGGAACGCGCCGCGGCTGAGAAAAAGGACTAGCGCACAAGTCGTCTAACCCAATAACAGGCTGGGCAGCATCTGATCATATTGCTGAACAGCCTTGCTCAATAAGAAGGCTCCCGACGTCTGCTCCTGTCGTCGGGAGCCTTTCGAAGAAGACATCCATTGGCGATGAAAATCAACTATAATGGAGCGCGTTTCAGGAGAGGCTGAGATGATTCTGGCGACAGGGGCGGCCGGTAAAACAGGGATTCATGTGATTCGCGCACTTGCCGCCCGCGGGCAGCAGGTACGTGCGTTGGTCCGCAGGGCAGAACAGGCTGACCAGCTCAAGGCGCTGGGGGCGGCAGAAGTTGTGGTCGGCGATATGGGCGACCGGCAGACTCTCTGGCGCGCGTTTTCAGGCGTCTCCTCCGTCTATCACATCGCTCCAAACATGAGCCCGGACGAGTTGAACATCGGCCTGGCGGCGATCCAGGCTGCGCTGGAAGCCGGACTTGAGCATTTCGTGTATCATTCTGTTCTTCATCCGCAGGTGATGGATATGCCCCATCACTGGCTCAAGCTGCGGGTCGAAGAAGCGCTGTTTAAGTCCGGGTTGAATTTCACCATCCTCCAACCGGCTGCGTATATGCAGAACCTGCTCGGCTATCGCGAGGCGATCCTCGCTCACGGGGTCTATGCCGTTCCGTATTCGGTCGACGCGCGACAGAGCCTGGTGGATTTGACCGACGTGGCCGAGGCGGCGGCAATCGTGCTGACCAGACCCGGCCATGATCATGCGATCTACGAGGTGGTCAGCCCGGATGCTCCCTCTGCGCGCGAGATTGCGGCGCTGGTCAGCAAGCGGATCAAAAGGCCGGTGCGGGCGGAATCCATCGACCGGCGCGAGTGGGAAGCCCGGGCGCGTGCAAGTGGGATGGCGGTGTACGCGGTTGACACCCTTATGAAAATGTTTACCTATTATGAGCAGCACAATTTCTTGGGAAATTCCAATGTACTCGGCTGGCTGCTCAGCCGCTCGCCGCGACGTTTCGAGCAATTTTTAAGTGAAAATTTCATTCCCTGATGAGGTCTCACGAATATGGATAAACGAAAAACCCAGCATTACAATTATGCCCGCGAAGCCCTGCCGATCATCTTTCACAGCCAGACCAGCGGCTTCATGTCTTATCTGGAACGGGATGGCTTGAAATTTCTCGAATTCTGGTGGGATCACATGGGCAAACGGCTGGATGATTCGCAATTGGTGAGATTCAAGGATGTGGTTTACGAAGTTCACGAGGTTCCTGAAAAAAAGTCAAAAATTTATCTGGTTAAACTGCCCCCAGTGCAGAATTACGGCGAGATTCATATGATGGCGTTCGTCAAATTGCCTGAAAAGCGCATGCCAATGGTCCGCTGGCCGTCCACGCGAGTGGTTGCGCTCGAGCACGTGGAATACAAACACAGCGATACAGGGACGATCCTGGCGGAGATTACCCCGCGGGGGCGCTTCATCCCGGTCGGAAAAGGGCCAAAACCAGCGCTGCCCGCCTTCTACCAGGCCGTGTTAGACTATATCTGGAAACCGCAAAGGAAGTAAGCAGGATGAAATTCGATTCAGGTATCGCAATAGTCGGCTTTTCGATGATTTTATTTTACTTGCGGCTGGCTGTGCTGCGCGGCAAGAAGCGCCGCGAGATGCGTGAAGCGCAGCTGGCAGCCATGCGCGGCGGAAAAAAGGCGAAGATCGAGCTCCCAGATCCCAACAAGCCTTTCTATCAGGTCTCCAACTGGCCGCTGCTGGTGATCTCAATGGTTCTGGTGCTGGTCGGAATGGCGGCGAAAACAACAACCGGCTTCCCGGAATTGATGCAACAATACTGGTGGGGAATCACCTCGCTGGGTGTATTGCTGCTCGCCCTTTGCATCAAGTGAGTTTCTCAGGCGCGTATAATATCGCTGATTTGCATTCTCGCTGAAAACCGTTATAATAATTATTATAATTAAATTCTTATAAATTAACGGTGGCACGGGAATGACCGCATGGAAACGACAGGCGAGCGCACCAAGCAGATTACGATTGAGTTCACCAACCTGGCGCGGGTGATCGCCGGCGAGAAGGAGATTCAGCGCTCCTTTCCGCAGGGGGCAACTTACGCGGATGTCATCGAATGGCTGGCGGAAACCTATCCGGATATGGTCGGCATCCTGATCCAGGAGAACCGCCGCGAGTTCACCAACTCGACCATGTTCATCATCAATAATGAAATGAGCCTGCCCGCCTTTATCATGGGTGAGACGCCGAAAGACGGCGAACGATTGACCGTCATATCGATCCCGACCGGGGGGTAGACTCATTACAGCCGCGAAGCATGCGCAGATATCATAACCCTGCGTATGCTTCGCTGTTTATTGCTGGATTGGATGAACCCCGCTTTCCTGCCAGCCGGAAGGATCAGCGCAGGATGAATGAGAGAATGATCAGGATGACGAAGAATGAACCGGCCAGCAAGCCGATTCGCTTGAGATCTTTCTTGACGTTGCTGTAATCCGGGTTGAACTCCGTGACGGTTGTGCGGCTGGGGACCGGCGCTGCGCTTTTTACGACCGCCGGCTGTTGGCGGACGGATCCGACGCTTGTCTTGCGTTTTTGCTTCTTGGCCATGCTTGCTTTCTCCTGATAAAGTGAATTATTCCTGCAGGTACGCGGTCACCGCGATGCGGTGGGTGTCGACCATATACGGATAGCACGAGATCAAAGTGAGGATCGGTTCAGGGGTGTCAGCCATAACCTCAACCTGGGTCGGCTCGACAATTTGAGTCTGCTGGACGGTGTAAGTGTAAGCCTGGGTACTGGTGAAGAGGATCACCTCGTCACCCGGCTGGAGCTTGTCCAGATCGCGAAAGATTTGCCCGTAGATATCGTTGTGGGCGGAAAGGACAATGTTGCCGGGCTGGCCGGGATTGGGTGAAAGTAAATACTGCCCGACACCTTTTTTCAACTGCTCCTCGCCGTCTCCCATGACGACCGGCGCATCCACGCCGATGGCCGGGATTTGGATGCGGACGGCGTGCTCGGGGCTGGGGGTGGGGACCGGCAGGCTGGCCATGGTCTGCACCAGCGGGCGCAGATGCTCCGGAATCTCGGACCAGTTGAATTGCGCGCCGCCAGGCGAATCCGGCGGGGTATGGCCAGACGGGAGCACGATCGCGTTGATCACCGGGGTAGGGGTCAGGGTGGGCTGGACGATTACCGCAGCGATCTCCTCATTCAGGCTGCGCAGAAGGGAAACGCCGTTGAAAAGAATAAAGACCAATCCGGCAACAGCCAGCACCTCGAGGACCAGGAGGAAGCGGTCGATCGCGCGACGGCGGGTGGATCTCTCGGCAGGCTGTGCTGCGGATTCATCGTCGGCCGGGCGGCTGACGCCTTCGAAGGCCGAGGCAACCGGCTGCGGCTCGACCAGCACAACCCGCCCGGTGCGGCGGAAATGATCGAGCCGCCTGGTTCGTTCAGCGCGGCGTTTCTCGATCAGCAGATGGCGCAGCTCTTCAGTTGTCAGATCATCCACGGAGCGACGGCGGGCCACAGGATCGTCCTCAAATCACCCTTTCTCCAAAACGTGCCTGGATTATAACCGATTTTATCTGGCAGAAACCTCGTGACGCCTTTCTGCTCAGGCCTCGATTCTGATTCGCGATGATCTCGCCAGCCTCCTGTCAGCGCGCGGCCGGGGATCCCGATTCTCAACACTGGCTTTTAAGGAGGATCAATTCGGCGAAAACATCCGGTTCGACGGGTATTGCCCTATATTTCAGCGCGCCCGCGAAGAAGAAGACAATTGTGGTAAGATTCACGGGGAATTGGACTTTGGCCGCTGGAGGAGGCTGGATGAAACGAATCGTTCGGCTGCTTGCCCTGATCGTCCTTATCTTCATCAGCCTGACATCGCCTGTCCGGGCGCAATCTCAAATTACCTTCGACCAGATGATGATCGAAATCTGGCCGGAGTACGACCGCCCGGACGTATTGATCATTTACCGCATCCAACTGGCGGATGACGTTTCTCTGCCTGCCCAGGTCAGTTTGTTCATTCCGCGGGAGGCAGGTGATCCCTATAATGTTGCCTTCCAGGACATGGACGGGCTGCTCTATAACATGCAATACACGAAAGAAGTGCAAGGCGATTCCCTCAAGGTGGTTTTCTCTACACCAACTGCCGGCATCCATATTGAGTTCTACGACCCGCGGCTGAATCGGGACGGAGACAGGCGCCAGTACGAATTCCAATGGAACGCAGATTATGCGGTTAACAACCTCGCCATCGCCATCCAGCAACCGGTCAACGCCAGCGAGATGCAAATCCTGCCGACCTTCGGCGCCGGGCAGGTAAAGGATGACGGGCTGACCTATTATACGACCAGCATTGGCAGGGTCAACGCCGGGCAGAAGATTTCGATTGAGTTGAGCTATACCAAGCCCGATGACCAGCTCAGCGTCGGGCTTCAGCCGGTTCAGCCTGCGCAGCCGCTCGACGCAGGCACTCCGGGTAAGACCAGCGCAGGCGACCTCCTCCCCTGGATTCTCGGCGGGGTGGGGGTGGTGCTGCTGGTGGGGGGATTTTCCTGGTTCTGGCTAACCAGGAGACAGGTCAGCGCAGCAGCCCCTGCCCGCCGCAGGCACCGGGCTTCCGGCGAGCGGCGAACTGAACCCCCGCTCGAAACCGCCGCGATCTATTGTCACCAATGCGGCCGGCGGGCTGCCCCTGGCGACCTGTTTTGCCGCACTTGCGGCACCCGTCTGCGCGGGGAGTGATCTGTCGAGCGACTGTAAAGTCAACCTGCGCCCATTCGGTTTATCTTGTGGTATAAGTTGATTTAATCAATTGATGGGATTTGATTCATTGGATGGTAATATCTTTGTGCTCGTTCTTTCGTATGAGATAACGGATGAACGCATATCAGGCTGAGCCGATCGAACCTCCCCCTGAAGAGAATACCAGGATCACTCCGCTCCTGCGGGCAATGCTGGACATTCTCCAAACGCTGATCCTGGCGATTGCGCTCTACTTCTTGATCGATGCGGTCATAGCCCGGGTTCGGGTTGAGAATATTTCCATGCAGCCGACCCTCCAGCCGGGCGAATTCATCGTGGTAAACAAGCTGGCCTACAAATTCAGCGATTTCCAACGCGGCGATGTGGTCGTCTTCCATTTCAACCCGCAAGAGGATTACATCAAACGGATCATTGGCATTCCCGGTGATACCGTTGAAGTGTCGGATGGTGTGGTCAAAGTGAATGGGGTCTCATTGGAGGAGCCGTACATATCGGCCCCGCCGGTATATTCCGGCTCCTGGCAGGTGCCTGAGGGCATGGTTTTCGTCCTTGGCGATAACCGCAACCAGTCGTCCGATTCGCACCGCTGGGGATTCGTCGCCAGAGACAGTATTGTCGGGAAAGCTTTAGTGGTATACTGGCCTTTAAACGAAGCCAAGCTGCTGAATCAAACGCTGGTGGTGAACGCTAAAAATTGAGGTATGGTAGATTCTTTATAGGCAGTTTGGTACCCATCGAGGTTCGATGAGACTGAGAGAAAATCTCGACAAACAAGATAACGGCGCAGAGTACGTGCTCCCCTGCCACGAATGCCAGGCCGGCCAGATGCACCGGGAATACGTGGTGTATTACACCTGGATTGGCGATGATCTCATCACCGTTCCAGACTTCCCCGCCTGGATCTGCGACTTCTGCGGCCGGCGCGAGTATGACATCCACGCGCTCAACCGGCTATCCCTGATCCTCAGCCCGAACGCAGGGAACTCGACAGCAAAACGGCGGCGGGTGCGGGCGAGACCTGCGCAGAAGGCCAAGAATCCGCGGCCAAGCCAGCCGGAATAGAATAGGGAACGGCGCCCCAGGGCGCCGTTTTGATTAGCCGGGAGGTAAAGGCTGCCAGTCGGGCTGCATATCCGCGCCGGGGGAAAGGCTCAAATTGACCTGGAATTGCCCGTTGTTGCTCATGATATAAACCTCCGGATTGCCGTCGCGGTTGGAGGTAAAGACGATCCAGCGCGAATCGGGCGACCAGGCTGGCTCGCGGCTGGCCATATCTTCGGTTAACCGGGCAATATCCCCTCCGCGGGAGGCCGCGCGAACCACGTAAACATCCTGGCGCGTGCTCTTGAGCGCCTGGCTGCGGGTGTAGGCAATCCATCCGCCGTCCGGCGAATAAGCCGGGTGCTCGATATAGCCCAGCCGGCCGAGCAGCTCAACGTTGTCGAATCGGGTAAGATCTGAGTAATCAGAGGCTGTACTGCGCAGGTAGAGGGTTTCGTGGCTGGCAGCGAATAAAACGAAGGCGAGATATTTTCCATCCGGCGAAAAGGCTGGCATATACTCTTCCTGATCGAAGCTGATCCGTTTGAGACCGCTGCCGTCCGGAGCGACGGAGAAGACCTGGCGAATGCCGTCATCCCGCCCGTTGTTCGTGAAGGCGATCAGTTTTCCATCCGGAGACCAGGCCGGATCGGTGTCATCGCCCTTCTTTTTGGTGATGTTCACCGGCCCGGCGCCGTCAGCGTTCACCACCCAGATATCCAGGCCGAAGTTCCCGCCGCCCGGGGCGACGTAGACCAGCTTTTTACCATCCGGCGACCAGGCCGGCTGGGACTTATCGCCGGAATCGAAGGTGAGCTGGACCGGCTCGTCGCTGTATATCCGGCCTGAGTTATCCATGAAAACGCGCATCGTCCAGATTTGCAAAGTTCCATCCCCGCCCCGGTCGCTGGAAAAGGCTACCACCCCGCCTCCTCCGATCGGCTGAAGACCTTGAGTGGGCGTAGCGGACGGCTCAGGGGTACTGGATGGCTCAGGGGTGTCGCTGGGCAGGGTGGTGAGGCTTGGCTGCGGGGTGGCGCTGGCGGAAGGCTCAGTAGGGGTTGGGCTGGTCACCGGGGCGGCTACCGGCAGGGTCGGCGCAGCGGTCGGGCTGGCGGATTTGTTGAGGATGCCGCGAATGATGAAAAAGCCGCCTGCGAACAGGGCGAGCAGGAGAACTGCGCCCGCGATGATCATCGCTGGCAAGGAGCGCGCCTTGCCCTTTGGCGCGGCCGCGGGCGCGGCCGGAATGGCCGCCTGACTCAACGGCGTCTGGATGGTCGCGGCGGGCGGCGGCGCAGCCTGGACAGTTCTGGCGGGGGATTCGACGCTAGCTGAGCCCGGCGAATCACCTTGGCCCGGCGGAAACACAGCCGCGGTTGCCTCCAGGGGGGTTGGGGGGGGACCTTTGATGGTCGCCTCAACAGGAGCAGGCGGCTGCTGAGCTGCCGGTTCGGCCTTCGATTCTGCCTGCTCTTTGACCAGCGTGGCGTCTGGAATGCCTTCTTCTCCAGGTCCGGGCGGGGCCCGGAGGACTGGTTCAACGGGAGGTTTTTGGGCTGCTCCTTCGGTCTCCTCAGGGCGGGGCGCTGTCTGGGTGGGTTCGACGACCGGTCTGGCCTGGTCAACGGCGGGTTCACCGGTCAGGGCGGTCAGGAAATCGCGCACGCTTGGAAAGCGTTCCTCCGGGCGGAGAGACATGCCCCTGAGGACCGCCTGCTCGAAGGCAGGAGGGACTTCGGGGTTGAACTCGCGAATGGGGGTCAGCGCGGCCTGGTTGAGGGTGCGGTCGATCGAATCGGCTGGGCGCTGGCCGGTCAGCAGCATGTAGAGCGTGGCGGCGAAGGAGAACTGGTCGGTGTAGGGACCGGTGCGGGTCGAGCCGTACTGCTCAGGCGGGGCGAAGCCGGGGGTGTAGCCGGAAGCGCCCGTCGAAGTCGCCTGGGAGGTTTCGGCGGCTTTGGCGATGCCAAAATCGACCAGAACCAGCTCGCCGGCCGGGGTAATTTTGATGTTCGCAGGCTTGATATCCCGGTGGACGACCGGCGGCTTCTGGCTGTGCAGATAAACCAGGGCGTCGCCGAGCTGCCGGGCCCAGGCGATGACCTTATCGAGCGGCTGGCGGCCTTCGCGGGCGATCAACGTACCGAGATCTTCGCCAGGGATGTAGTCCATCACCAGGAACTGGTTTGGCGGGATGACAAAGTAGTCGATGACTCGCGGCAGATGGAGGTGGCGCAGGGAGGCCAGCAGGCGCGCCTCGCGGTAGAACTGCGAGGAGGATCCCTCGCCGGGACGATAATTGACCTTGAGCGCAACCTGCAGGTCGAGCGATGTGTCGTGGGCCAGGTAGACGGCGCCCATTCCGCCCTGGCCAAGCAGGCGGATGATGCGGTAGCGATCGTGGAGCAGGGTATCGGGGGATAATTCCATAATTAATTATTATAGTGATAAAAGTAAAATCGTTGACGCTGTTGAGGGGGCATGATAAAATCTGGTCGTTACGGGCGTGTAGCTCAATGGTAGAGCAGTGGCCTTTTAAGCCATTGGTTCAGGGTTCGAGCCCCTGCACGCTCACAAATTGATTAAAGGGGAAAGCTGGTTCAGGGCCTCCATGGGGGAGTGAAATTCGTGCCCCTGCACTTTCAGGTTAACGGCTCGATTGCTGCCGCGTAAGGATATCGATGTATTCTTTGAGCCGCTGTTTTTACCGCCTGATCTATATCCGACTTACAATAAGTGAGAACAAGGCGTTATTGTGATCTCGCTTGATTTCTCAAACTTCTCACGAACGGGATGATTCCGAACATTGCCAACCAGTGCAAAGCTGCGATTGTCTGCTGCATCGGTTGTTCTGGCCGGCTGCACCGAATATCCCGGGTTAGATTGATTCATCACGAAGATTGTGGCGAATATGGGACGGAGAGCACATTGGAAAGGCATCAAGTCGATCTCCATAAAGTTCGAGCAACCCTTCTCTCCCATCATCCCCATCTGGATATTCATCTCTATTAATTGAAACTGCATGGAGAATTAATTTTGGTCTACTGATTGACAATGCCAGGGTCGAGGAACAATCCCCTTTTTTACGGGGAAACGTTAGGATTACCCCCCTCCACAGGCATGCGGTAGCAATTGGATGGAAATGCTATCGAAGAGAGAGTAGACCTTGTGCAGATCAATTGCCAAAGAACCTGTGAAATTTTATACGCCGGCGGCCGCAATAAATAAAAGAAAGCTTAAGTTAGAAAATTTTTCTAATGAAACACTAACTGAATAAAGGTTGACACTACTGAGCCAATAAACTATAAATTTCATAGAAATAATTAGGAATGTATAGGAAAACATAGATTTATGAACGATTATTCGGATTGGCTCTCGCTATCTGAAGCCGCGAAATTGCTTGGAGTTCACTACACGACTTTACGGCGGTGGACGAATCAGGGATTGATCGATCATATTCGCACACCGGGCGGCAGAAGGAAATTCACTCGCAAAGCGATTGACGATTTCCTGAATCTTCACCGCCCCCACGCATCAGACGCCCATGCAATCCAAGCAATCGGTTCAACACTGGTTACCAGAACCCGGGAAGAATTTCTCACAAGCGACATCGTCGAGCAGACCTGGTATCTTCAAATGAGCGAAGGACAACGCTTGTCTCTGCGGAAGTCAGGAAACCGTCTGGTCGCACTTCTGTTTCAATATTGCGCTCGAAATGTAAACGGAGAAGTCTTTCTGGAAGAAGGAATCGTCATAGCTCGAGAATATGGCCGATTTTGTTATTCGGTTGGAATGACTCTCGAAGAATGCGTGCGGACTTTTTTGTTTTTCCGGAGGTCCATGCTCTACGCCATTCACGAAACCGGGACGCTTCAGACAATCGGTGATATGAGCACCCATCACATTTTTGAGAGAATGGTTTATTTTCTAGACGAATTTATCGTCAACATGGTCGCAGAATATGAGAATGCATCATTTCATTCTCATTCGATCAGGTGAAAAATGATGCAACTCATTCGCCAGCCTGTGTATGATTTGAAAATTCGACCCTTCATGGTGATCTGGGAAACCACCCAGGCATGTGATCTGGCTTGCAAACATTGCCGAGCTGGAGCTCAGCCTCATCATCATCCGGACGCTCTTTCCTTCGAGGAAGGTAAAAAGCTTATAAATCAGGTCGCCGATATGGGTAAGCCAACCCCACTGTTTATCATGACTGGGGGAGACCCGTTCAAACGTTCGGATATTTTCGAACTGACGGAGTATGCCGCAGAGCAAGGTTTACCGGTCGCGGTCTCCCCCTCAGGAACGCCGCTTCTCAACTTGACTCATCTAACCAGACTCAAAGCTGATGGTTGTAAGGTCATCTCCCTCAGTTTGGATGCCAGCACACCAGAAGTGCACGACGCTTTTCGCGGTGTTCCGGGATCTTACGAATGGACCGTAAATGGATGGAAAGCGGCTCGAGAAATTGGCTTGAAAGTCCAGATCAATACTACTGTGACTCGCTACAATCTGTACGACTTGCCTGATATGTTCGCTCTCGTCCGTTCCCTGGGAGCGATGACCTGGAGCGTATTCTTCCTGGTCCCCACCGGTCGCGGACTGGCCTCGGATGAGATATCGCCAGAAGACTACGAAGCCGTTATGAATTTTCTATACGAGGCGTCAAAATTCATCAGCCTGAAAACCACGGAGGGGCATCACTTCAAGCGGGTTGTATTGCAGCGCGCATACCTGGAAGCCAACCATCTTCCGGTAGAGAAATACATGCATTTGAATGACACTTATCATCGCCTAAGCGCAACTTTACAAAAACATGTAGAGTCTGCACCAGCCCGATTGGTCGAGCGCGATCGTATTCGACGGACGCCGCTCCACGTGAATGCAGGTGATGGATTTGTCTTTATATCCCATTTGGGCGAGGTATACCCTTCGGGATACCTGCCGCTCGCAGCCGGTAATATCCGCACTCAAACCCTGGGAGATATCTATCAGAATAGCGACCTTTTCAAAGCATTAAGAGATAAGGATGCCTTCCGGGGGCGATGCGGTGAATGTGAATACCGGTATGTCTGCGGAGGTTCCAGGTCACGAGCTTATGCCAATACAGGAGATTATCTTGCGGAGGAACCCTTCTGTTCCTATGAGCCAGGTTCCTTCCCATTCAAGGAAGCCATTCAAGAATTTAAGTACTCATAAGTGTATGGAATAGAGAATTTTTGAAGCCGCAGCAGGCGGAGGAGTTTACACTGTCTATTCGCAAGGATAAAGCAAATGAGTGAACGGTTATTGAGTTTCTTTCATTTCGTTCAGTTTACTCCGGCGTATTGGGATTCTCTCCCAGACAAACGGAGGGAAGTTCAGCGAGGGTTTCTCGCCGACCTGGCAGCCAGCGATTTTCATTATGATATCTATCAAATCTTTCCAATGGATGCCCAGATCGATCTTCTTCTGTGGTGTTCGACTCAAATGTCCGAAGAAATGACGCCGAAGCATTTTTTCACCCGGACTGCCAGAGCCTTGATGCCCCATCGACATTGGATATCGCCGAGATACAGCTGGTGGGGGATGACCTGCCCTTCCGATTACGCGCGCGGCAAATCTTCCCAAGAGATTGATCCGTTCGACAGTCAACGCGGGAGCTATTTGATTGTTTACCCATTCTCCAAAAACGCCGATTGGTATAAACTGAGCCGGGATACACGCCAGGGGATGATGAACGAACACATGCGCATCGGTCACCAGTATCCTCAGATCAGGCAATTACTGCTGTATTCCACTGGGTTGCAGAACCATGAATTCATCGTTGCTTACGAGGCTGAGGACCTGGCGCTATTCTCAGCCCTGGTTGTTGAATTGCGCAGCAGTGAAGCGCGGCGGTACACCGGTGCCGACACCCCGGTCTTCACAGCCATATACCGCAATCCTGAGGAAACATTGAGTCTCTTTGTCTGACAGGGTATTTATGGATCATAATCACGCAATTTTATTACTGGCGTACGGCGGGCCCGATTCTCTATCTGACGTCGAAGCCTATCTATTGGATGTGCGTGGGGGGCGCGCAACCCCCCCAGACCTGGTGGAAGAAATTCGCAACCGCTATGCGGCTATAGGCGGGCGGTCGCCGCTTTTAGAAATTACCCGGCGACAGGGGGAGTCTTTAGAGGCGCTCCTTAACAGCGATTCTCCGGAGAAATATAAGGTCTTCATTGGTATGCGGCACTGGAAGCCTTATATTCGCGAGGCAGTCGATCAAATCGCTCGCGGAGGATTCACGCGGGTCACTGCAGTTTGTATGACGCCTTTCTTCTCTCAGATGAGCGTTGGCGTTTATTATGACCATCTTGACAAAGCCATTGGGATCTACCCGGAAGATTCCGCCTGGCGTAAAAATCTAACTTTGCGAAAAATTGGAGCCTGGTATGCCAACAAAGATTTCGTCCGGGCGCTGGCAGATAACTTATATGACAGTCTTGGGAAGATGAATCAGAAGGCTTCTCCGCCGAAGAGTCCCCCGGTCGTATTATTTTCAGCTCATAGTTTGCCGGTTGCATTAACCGATCAATCTGATCCGTATGCAGAACAGTTTGCACAACTGTGCCAGTTGGTCGCCGCTGAAGCTGGCCTGGAAAAGGAAAGATGGCAAGCGTGCTTCCAGAGCGCTGGCGCGCGCAACGGTCGCTGGCTAGCGCCGTCTCTTGAGGAAAATCTGCATAAACTCGCATCTCAAGGGGTCAAATCGGTCTTGGTCGCGCCAATTGGCTTCCTTTGCGACCATGTGGAGGTGCTCTATGATATTGATATCGAAGCCCGAGGTATTGCCGCGCAGGTCGGCATCGAACTGGAGCGCACCCCTTCCCTGAATGATCATCCAGCGTTTATCTCTGCACTGGCAAATATCATCTGTTCTGGAGATGGAATATCGTGATATCGAGCGTTGTCGCTGAAAAAGCCATTCGAAGGGTCGTCATTGTTGGAGGAGGAATCGCGGGGCTTTCGACTGCGTATTACTTACAACAGGCAGCCGCAGCGGATGGAAATGCGATTTCGATCACATTGGTTGAAGAAAGCCCAACACTGGGCGGAAAACTCGTGACCGAGAAAATCGACGACTTTATCGTCGAAGGGGGGCCAGATTGTTTCATCACCCAAAAACCCTGGGCGGCGGAATTGGCTCATTCGTTGGGAATTGAAAATGAATTGATAGGCACCAACGATCACCAGCGGAGGGTTTTCGTTGTAAAGAGAGGCAAGCTCACACCGCTGCCCGACGGCGTGATGTTGATCATCCCTACCCGGATCATGCCGTTTGTCCTCTCGCCACTCATTTCCTGGCCCGGAAAAATACGGATGGGATTAGACTGGTTCATTCCCCCTCGGCCGAATAATGGGGATGAATCTGTTGCTCAATTTGTCCGCCGCAGGTTGGGCCGGGAAGCTTTGGAAAGAATCGCTGAACCGCTGCTATCTGGGATCCACGTAACCGATCCTGAAAAGCAAAGCCTCCTGGCGACTTTTCCCCGCTTCCGCTCCATTGAGGAAAAATACGGCAGCTTAATTCGCGGCATGCTGGCTGAGCGGAAGGTTGCCAAGGCGAGGATGTCTCCCGGGACAAGGTCTGGATCCATCTTCCAATCGTTCAAACAGGGTGTCGGTCAACTCGTCGCTGCGTTGGAGACCGCATTGGCAGAGTGCCGGTTGATCAAAGGAACTCGAGTTGTGTCCATAACGCGCGGGGAAGGTGAGACCTATAGGGTCGGGTTGGATACCTCGGAAACTTTGTTTGCAGATACAGTGGTTATGGCAACCCCGGCTTACGTAACGGCCAAACTGCTTAACCCACTTAGCCAAAATATCGCGGCGATATTGAGCACTTTTGAGTATGTCTCGACAGCTACGATCACCCTCGCTTTTCCAAAATGGGAGATCAACAAGCCGTTTATGGGTTTTGGGTTTATCTGTCCTGAAAAGGAAAGGCGCAGGATCTCCGCATGCACCTGGTCTTCTTTAAAATTCAACCACCGCTCCCCAGAGGATCATGTTCTCTTACGCTGCTTCGTCGGGGGACCGGGAAAGGAAGAGATGGTCGAGCTTGATGACGCGCAACTAATCCATATCGCGCTGGAAGAGTTAGCGGATCTGCTCGATCTTACTGCCGAACCCGTCTTGACGCGGGTGTACCGCTGGCGAAAGGCAAACCCACAATACCACGTCGGACATTTGGAGAAAGTACGCCAAACGTTCGATTTGTGCATAAAGGAACTTCCCGGCATCTACCTTACCGGATCCGCATATGAAGGAGTGGGAATCCCCGATTGTATTCATCAGGGGAATAAAGCTGCACAAAGAATTATCCAATTCTTGAATCAGGAGAGAGTGGCATGAAAAAGATCGTTTTTGCGTTGATGATTTGGGTGACGATTTTATCTGGATGCGCTCCAGCAAACAATTTACCCGCTCAACAGGCGACTATTGAGCCAACCCATACCGTTGAAACCAGCAATCCAACGGCTGAACCAACCTTGTTGCCGCCTCTGGAGGCACCGGTCATGGGTGGCGACGTTACCCGGGCAATCACCTCAGAGCCAACCACCCTGGATCCGCACGGAGCAGCCGGATCCGGTCAAAACGTTATCTTGCCTTACCTCCTGGACACTTTAGTGTATCGAGATATCGACAATCAATATCACCCATACCTGGCTGAAAGATGGACTATCAGGGATGACGGAAAAACAGTCACATTCTTTTTACGCTCAGGCGTGGTGTTCCACGACGGCTCTCCGCTCAATGCCGAGGCAGTGAAATTCACTTACGACCGGGCAATCATGGAAGGATCGAAATCACCGCTGGTGAGCAGTTTCGCCAATGTGGAAAAGATAGACGCTGTTGGCGAAAATCAGGTCGTGTTCACCTTAAAAAATCCTTCGACGACGCTGTTCAGCACATTGTCAACGGCTTATGCCGGTATTATCAGCCCATCAGCGGTGGATAAATTTGGCGATCAATTTGGTCTGAATCCGGTTGGTAGCGGGGCTTTCAAACTTGGCAGTTGGACGCCGGGCGAAACCATTTCATTGGTGCGAAATGAGGATTATGCCTGGGGGCCGGCGATTCTAACAAATAAAGGCGCCGCCTATCTGGATCAACTGGTTTTCAGGGTGATTCCCGATTCTTCCACGCAATTGACAGCCTTCCAGACCGGCGATGTGGATGTTCTGTTTATCAACCAACCTTCCCAGATCGAGACCTTATCAAATGATCCGGCTGCTCAACTGGTCGAAACTACACTGAACAGTTTGATCTATCTGGGATTCAATGCCAAAGCAGCGCCTTTCGATGACCGGCGGGTTAGACAGGCGCTCGCCCATGCCGTTGATAAAGCCGAATTGGTAGAACTCGCCCTCGGTGGGGTGGGGACTCCCGCGTTCTCTCCTTTGGCGCCCACCCTGCCTGGTTTCGACCCATCGCTTCAGACGGTTGAGCCAGAATACGACCTGGGCGCAGCTGAAAACTTGCTGATCGAAGCGGGATTCATTCGCGAGGATGACGGCAAATGGATAAACGCTGCCAATGGAGAAGCTCTCACGCTTGAAATTCTGACTTCTACCCGGGCTCCTAACGAAACAATTGCCACCGTACTGCAGGATCAAATCAAACGGCTTGGGATCGACGTGACGATCGAGGCGCTGGAAAGCGCCGCGGTTCTTGAGATCGCTACCCAAGGTAACTATCAGGCAATGCTTTGGCGTTATGATTGGAACGACGCTGATGTCCTCAATGTATATCTCTCTTCCGAGCGAATGGGAAGGACCAATCGAACGTTTTACAGTAATCCGGAACTGGATCGGCTTCTTGCAGAGGCTGCGATGGAGCTGGATGATTCCAAGCGTAATGAATTGTATTCGCAGGCTCAGCGAATTTTGATCGAGGATCAACCCTGGATACCGCTGTACAATCCCAAGGATTACATCGTTTTGCGGAAGACCATCCAGGGAGCAGTTTTTGGACCGATGGGACGGCTTGTGCTCACCGAGGCCTGGCTGAAACCGTAAGGAGAAAGGATTGCTCTGGCCCGTATTTCGGCGCGTCCTCAGTGGGCTGGCAGCGATGTTGCTCGCCAGCCTGCTGGCTTTCTTGATTCTCGAGGTTTCTCCCGGGAATATTGTCCATACTTTGCTTGGCGATGAAGCCTCCCTTGAACAGGAGATGGCGCTTCAGGTTGAATTAGGGTTGGATGAGCCACTCCTTATCCGCTATTTAGGCTATATATTGAACTTGGTTCAAGGAGACATGGGTGTTTCGATGGTCAGTGGGAGACCGGTGGCTCAACTGATCGGTCAAAGGTTTGTAAACACCCTCTTTTTGGCCAGCCTGTCGATCTTACTGGCGGTTGGTATTGGGTTTACTCTTGGGATCTGGGCGTCACTCCACCATCAGCAAATCGCAGACCTGGCAGTGATCGTTCTGACTTCGGTTGCCCTCTCCTTCCCATCCTTTGGGCTTGCTATCTTGCTCACTCAATTTTTCTCATTGCAGTTAGGCTGGCTGCCAGCCTTTGGAGGGGGATCCGTAAGGCACCTTGTTCTCCCATGCATCGCCCTGACCGTTCCTACCGCTGCGGTGATTGCCCGCGTGGTACGTTCGAAGATGCACGAAGAGCTCAACAAGACCTATGTCCTGACCGCCTTATCAAAAGGGCTGGCGCTTTCTCAGGTGTGGTGGAAACATGTGATTCGCAATGCGGTCATCCCGGCTCTGACAGTCATTGGGGTGCAATTTGGTCATTTGCTCGGCGGAGCATTTATTGTCGAGACCATTTTTGCCTGGCCTGGCCTGGGACGATTGACCGTGCAGGCTATTTTTGACCGGGATTTCCCGGTTGTATTAGGTGCAGTGGTATTGTCGGCCATTCTGTTTCAACTGTGCAACGCAATAGTGGACATCGCCCACATGCATCTCGATCCGCGCATTCGGCAAGGGATCAAATGATGGAGGAGAACAGTATCCTGCATATTTTTGGAACTGCTAAAAATCTCCTTGGCGATTCCATGCTCTTGCAGAAAACACGGGCTACTACCAGACGCAGGTTTTGGCTGATGTCGCCAACGGTACTTGGATATGGTTTTCTGGCTGTATTGGCGTTTGCCGCGATCTTCGGTCCGCACTTTGCCCGTTTTTCGCCAGCAGATATCAACGTTGGTCCGCGTTTATCTCCTCCAGATCAGGTGTACTATTTTGGGACCGACGCGCTGGGAAGAGATTTATTCAGCCGAGTTGTTTATGGTTTGCGGATCTCCCTTTGGATCAGCCTGATGGCAACCTTGATTGCCGCTTTTCCTGGGATTGTGTTGGGCATGATTAGCGGGTATTACCGAGGATGGACCGATCAGATTTTCTCTCGTGGAATAGACGTCCTACTGGCTCTACCCGGGCTGCTGTTGGCCATTGTGCTGATTGCCCGGTTGGGCCCATCCATGACAACCCTAATTTTGGCCATGGGGATAACCGCAATCCCTACGTTCTATCGGGTAGCTCGCAATGAAACCATGTCGTTGAGCACTCACCTTTTTATCGAGGCTGGACGCTCCATTGGTTTGACTGATTTCCAACTGATCTTTCGGTACATTCTGCCTAATATTAATTCAGCTTTACTTGCGCTGATCTCGATGCGCTTGGGCATTTTCCTGTTGATGGGCAGTGGGTTAAGTTTTATTGGTTTGGGTGTCAGACCTCCGCAAGTGGAACTTGGAGCGTTATTGGCTTCTGGAAAAGAATATTTCCAGACTGCAAAATGGTTAATCACCTTTCCTGGGCTCGCAATTGTCTTTACCGTTCTCGGCTTGAATCTGGTTGGAGAGGGATTGCGAGATCGTCTGGATCTTTAGGCCAATCCGCCCAGTTGATGAACAGTTTTTATGTTCTTACTGGAACCAGTCATACATTATTCCATTTTCAAATTGGGTTGATCGCCTCCTCTTTCTCTGGCAAATGGGCTGATGTTCAATCCTATCGAAATTCTATTGAGTGAGATCCCCTTCCGTGAAATCGAAAACATTTAAGAGATATCTAAATAACATAAACATTAAAAATATTTGACAAACGCATCCAATTTTGCAATAATGGAACTGTGATCGAAAACGTTACCGGTATTGATACCGGAAACGATTTAGCATCCCATTTCCCCACGATGCGACGAAAGAAGCGCTCCACCACTATCCAGGACGTGGCAATTGCCGCAGGGGTTTCCGTTTCCACGGTTTCCCGCGTGCTCAACAATAAAGACGACATTGCCCCAGAAACCTACGAACGGGTCAAGACGGTCATTGCCGAGATGGGCTACACATCCAGCCTGGCGGCGCGCAGCATGCGCAGCCTGCGTAAAAATGTGATTGGCTTGATCATCCCCGACGCCGGCGAGCCATTCCCGATCGAGGTGATGAAAGGGGTGAACAGCGCGATCGCAGCCCTGGAATACGACTTGATCATCTATACCTGCGGCGACGGGCGCAAGCACTACACTGCCGACCGCGAAAAGAAATTCGTTGCTCTGCTCAACAACAGCATCACCGACGGGGTGATCGTCGTCACCCCGGAGGCGACTCATTTCAACACCAGTGCGCCGGTCGTGGCGGTCGACCCGCATTATGAGATCAACGAATACCCCTCGGTCATCTCGACCAACTGGGAAGGCGCCATGGAGGCGATGAATTATCTGATCAGTCTGGGCCACCGGCGGATCGGATACATCAGCGGGCGCTACGACCTGCAGAGCGCGATAAGCCGGCTGCGCGGTTATCAGGACGCACTGGCTCAAGCTGGCATTCCCATTGACCCTGAATTGATCACCCAGGGCGATTTCACCGCCGATTCGGGTGTAAGGTGCGCCCGTCAACTTTTGAGCCTGGCGAACCGACCTACAGCAATCTTCGCTGCAAACGACCAATCGGCGCTGGGCGCATATCAGGCCGCTCATGAAGCCGGATTGGCCATCCCCGACGATTTATCCATCATCGGCTTTGATAACATCCCCGAAGCGGCCCAATCTGAGCCATGCCTGACTACTGTCCACCAGCCCATCCAGGAGATGGGCAAGATTGCTGTACAAATGCTGTTGAAGCTGATAGAAGGAGAGACATTGGAGGAGAAGATTATCAAAACATCAACCTGTCTGGTGATCCGGGATTCCTGCCGGGCGGTGGAGCCGGTCAGGCAGTGAATCGTCGGCCGATTCGTTTTTTTCGATTGTTCCGGTAACGTTACCGGAAACGTTTTCAGGAAGAAGGAGGTGATCATTTTCAACCATGTGTCGAGCGAATTGGCCGTTCTTCACCTCATCCCTGTTTCGGCCAGAAGAAGGCCTGTGCTGGGCTGTGAGAAGGTTCTTTCCACAGTAATAGGAGCATTCAACCGGATGTCCCTTTCTATCTAAAGGAGAAGAGAAACCATGCGTAAGTCACTGTTCTTCATGTTGAGTGTGCTCATGGCGCTCGGTTTAATTCTCAGCGCCTGCGCCACGCCTACACCGGAGACGGTTA
The DNA here is from genome assembly GCA_964564935.1 of uncultured Anaerolinea sp. Classification (GTDB taxonomy): domain Bacteria; phylum Chloroflexota; class Anaerolineae; order Anaerolineales; family Anaerolineaceae; genus Bellilinea. The sequence goes on from CAZMCF010000009.1 coordinate 82,507, forward strand.
TCCAGACCGTTGTCGTTGAAAAAGAGGGCAAAACTGTTATTGAAACTGTCGAAGTGATGGTCACGCCAACGCCAGTGCCAAGAGAGAAGGCGCCCCTCGTGCTCGGCACGCTGCCAAGGGAACAAACCCTGATCGTCGGGCAGCTCACCGGGCGAGTGGGCACGCCAAGCAACTTCAACGAGTGGGTTGGCTGGAAGTGGCGCGACCGCGGAATGCAAAATCTGGCCAATGAGCCGCTGTGGTCGATTGATTTCGCCACCGGCGAGATCATCCCCGGGCTGGCTTCTGGCGACCCGGTCTACAATGCTGATTTTACCCAGGTAACCATCCCGCTGCGCGAGGGCGTGGCCTGGGATGACGGCGAGCCGTTCACTTCGGCAGACGTCGTCTTCACGGTCGAAACCCTGATGAAGTACGAAGGTTTCAACGCCCACAACTTCATGGTCGATAACGTTGCCTCGGTCTCCGCACCCGACGAAAAGACGGTCGTGTTCGAGCTGAAGCAGCCCAACTCGCGCTTCCACACCACCTTCCTCGACCGCTGGGGCTGCACCTGGATCATGCCCAAGCACATTTTCGAAAAGGTCGATGATCCGATCACCTTTGAATTCAATCCATTCGTGGGCACCGGACCCTACAAGCTGCACAGCTTCGATCCCAACGGCTTTTGGACGATCTGGGAAAAGCGCGCGGATTGGGATAAGAGCCCGACCGGCATCCTCTTTGGCGAGCCCAAGCCGCAGTACATCGTTTTTCAGGCCTTTGCCAATGAGGGCGCCAAGATCCTTGCTCAGTTGACCCACCAGTTGGACGCCGTCGATCTATCAGCCGAAGGTTTGAAAGCTGCCCTCGCGCAGGGTGAAACCATCCGCGCCTACCAGCCCAACTACCCGTGGGTGGTCAACAACGACCCGGCGCTGACCGGTCTGACCTTCAACACGGCTGTCGCTCCGTTTGACAATGTGGATGTCCGCTGGGCGCTGCTGCTGGCAATCGACATCGCTGATTATGAAGGCATGGCGGTGGATGGCGCCGGCACCCTGAGCCCGGTTCACATCCCGTCGCTTGGCGCCTATCCTGAGCTGTACATTGCTCCAATGGAATCCTGGCTGGCCGATTTCACCCTTGACCTGGGTAATGGCGAAACTTTCAAGCCCTACGATCCAGACGCCCCTCAGCGCGTGGTCGAATATGCTAAAGGCCGCGGTTACGTCGTTCCAGAAGATCCCGCCGCCCAGGATCAGGCCTTTGGCCTCGGCTGGTACAAGTACGATCCGGATGCCGCGACCAAGCTGCTCGAGAAGAACGGCTTCAAGAAGAATGCCGACGGGCAGTGGCTGCTGCCAAACGGACAGCCCTGGAGGATCGAGGTTCTGAGCCGCACGGATACGTCGCACCTCTCGTTCAAGAACGCCGCAGCTGCCGTGCAGCAGTGGAAGAAATTCGGCATTGATGCAGTCCACGTCCCATCGGATAATTCCTCCCAATTGGCGTATACTGGAGATTATGATGTCTCCGGCGAGTGGCCGGCTCAAGAGCCCTGGGGCGCCGGCGCGGATCTGTACCGCGTGCTGGATTTCTACAACTCGGCCTACATTGAGCCGCTCGGCACGATTACCACCGGTCATACCTCCCGCTGGTCAAGCCCCGAAATGGACGCGGTCATCGAAAAGCTGCGTCAGACTGACCCCTCCAAGACAGAAGAGGTAGTCTCAGTCGGCATCGAGGGTTTGAAGCTCCTGGTGAAGGAGATGCCCGGCATCCCGACCTTCGGCTACATCGGCTTCCTCACCTGGGATGAGTATTACTGGACCAACTGGCCAGGCGCAGAGAATCCCTACAGCCAGCCGTACGTTCACTGGGGCCCGTTCAAGTACATGACTCCGTTCCTGAAGCCCGCCGGAAGCTAGCAAATTCCCGGCAAAATCGATCCCGGGCGGGTGAAAGCCCGCCCGGGAAAATTACCAGGCTTCGAGGAGCATCTGGTTGGTGAAAGTTTGACGATGGCATTCGTAAAAGGATATTTAATTCCCCGGCTGGTCCAATACGTCCTGGTGATCTTCCTGGGGCTTACGGCGGTGTTCATCATCCCCCGCCTGACGCCGACCGATCCGGTCAACCGGACGATTACCCAGCTCCGCTCGATGGGTTCCTACCTTGATCCTGCTTCGATGAACGCGTTCATCGAAGACCTCACCGAACTGTACGGTCTGCAGGGTTCTGCACTTGAGCAGTACGGCGCCTTCTGGCAGAGATTATTTCGGGGAGATTTTGGCGTCTCATTCTTCCAATTTCCTGTTCCGGTCAATCAGTTGATCGGAAACGCCCTGCCCTGGACGCTCGGTATGCTCCTGACCACAACCGTTTTGGCCTGGATATTTGGGAACATCCTCGGCGGTTTGGCTGGTTACTTTTCTCGTTCTCGCTGGTCGCGGATCGTGGATGTCCTGACCATGATCATCAGACCCATTCCTTATTACATTTTTGCTTTCGCTTTACTCCTCTTGCTCGCTTACGTCTTCCGCCTCTTTCCGGTCAGCGGCGGCACGGATATCGGCAGACAGATCGAATTCAGCTGGGCATTTATCGGAGATGTGTTAAAACATGCCTTCTTGCCGGCTTTGTCGCTGGTTCTCCTCGGCACAGCCGTGTGGTTCCAGACGATGAAGCTGGTTGTCCAGAACGTGAACGCCGAGGATTTCGTCCAGTACGCAAAGTTCGGCGGGATCAGGGATGGGCGGATCGCCACCCGCTACGTGATTCGAAATGCAATGCTGCCGCAAATTACCTCGCTGGCTTTGTCCATCGGACAGATTTTCAGCGGAGCGTTGATCACCGAAATCGTCTTTTCTTACCCGGGTCTTGGTATGCTGCTCTACAATGCGATTATCACCGGCGACTATAACCTGATCATGGGCATCACCGCCCTTTCGATCGTCGGTATCACCACGGCGATTTTCGTCATTGACCTTTTGTATCCGCTTTTCGACCCGCGGGTGCGTTACCAATAAGGTGGGCCGAATCTAATGAAAGTGCTCAGAGACCTTTTCGAAGATTATCGCTTTGTGGTCAGCTTCTGTATTCTGTGCGTTCTGCTATTATTGGCGATCTTATCGATTTTCTCACCAACCGACCCGACCCTGTGGGGTACTGTACCGCGGGACCTCAAGCCTTCCTGGGAACATCTCTTTGGCACCAATTCAAAGGGCCAGGACCTCTTCTGGCAGGCGACCTTTGCCGTGCGCAACTCGTTGATCATCGCCGTGATCGCAGCCTCGCTCTCGCGCGTGATCGCGGTGCTGGTTGGGATGGTTGCCGGTTATACAGGCGGCTTAACCGGCACCATCCTGATGTTTTTCAGCGATGTTTTTCTGGTCATCCCGCTCTTTCTGATCATTGTCATGCTGGCGATGCTGGTGCGCGAAAGGATGACCCTGGTAACGCTCGGATTGCTGCTGGCGGTCTTTGGCTGGTCATGGGATGCGCGGGTGATCCGTTCGCAGGTTCTCAGCCTGCGCGAGCGCGGCTTTACCCAGACGGCCATCCTGTCCGGCACCGGCACTGTCCGGCTGGTCTTGAACGAATACATGCCCTTCACCACCCCGCTGATCTTCTCGACCCTGATCAACAACATGGCCTGGGTCATCGGCCTGGAGATCACCCTGGCGTTTCTCGGGCTGGTCAATATGGACATTCCGACTCTGGGGACGATGCTCCAATGGGCGATCAGTTACCAGGCGATCCTCCTCGGCTTCTGGTGGTGGGTCGTCACCCCGATCGTCCTTTCGGTGTTGCTGTTCGTAGCGCTGTACTGGCTCTCGGTAAGCATCAGCGAATACCTTGACCCCAGAACGCGCATCCAGCGGGTTGGCGTCTAGAGGAGCGGGTATGGAACAGCCCGTGTTAGGAACTGACCAGTTGAAAGCCTTTTACGTGCTCGACGTTCACGGCGAGCAGAAAGTGGTCAAGGCGGTCAATGGCGTCAACCTTGCGATCCGCGAGAATGAAGTCTACGGGATCGCCGGCGAGAGCGGCTGCGGAAAGTCGACCCTCTTAAAGGCGCTTTATGGGGCCTTCGAGCCGCCGCTCCGGCTGATGGGCGGTAAAATTTTCTACCGCCTGGTCGAGAAGGAAATAGACATCACCCGGCTCAGTTCAGAGGAGAAACGCAGCCTGCGCTGGGAGTATATCTCTTACGTCCCCCAGGGCTCGATGAGTGTTCTCAACCCGGTCTTGAAATTGAAGGAAACCTTCAATGACTTCATCTCATCCCATCTGAGCGGGAAGACCCGCGAGGAAGCATTCGAGATCGCTAAAGCCTGGCTGGTCGAGTTGGGGCTGCCAGCCAAGATATTGGATGCTTACCCCCACCAGCTCTCCGGCGGGATGAAACAACGGGTGACCATTGCCCTGGCGGCGCTGCTCAAACCCAGAATTATGATCTGTGACGAGCCTACCACCGCGTTGGATGTGGTCGTCCAACGCGGGGTGGTCCAGTTGCTCAAGGAAATCCAACGGGATTTGCAGAATTCGATTGTATTAGTCACCCACGACATGGGCATCCACGCCAACGTTGCCGATCGGATTGCCATCATGTATGCCGGCATGATCGTTGAAGAGGCGTCGGCGGCTGTTATCTTCGGCGCACCGCAGCATCCCTACACCCGCTATTTGATCAATTCCCTGCCGCGGTTCGGGGATAAGTCCACCCGGGAGAGCGCTCCCGGGAATCCGCCGCTGTTATCGAACGTGCCCAGCGGGTGCCCATTTCATCCCCGATGTCCGCATATGCTCGAAATTTGCAGACGGGAAATTCCGGTAACGATTGCCCTGACGCAGCATCACAAAGTTGCCTGCTGGCTGGTCGCGGAGAAGGAAAATGGACAAACTCCTTGAAGTCGACCACCTGACTAAAGTATTTACGCTTGGGACGATGATCTCAAGGGTCAGAATCACCGCTGTGGACGATGTTTCATTTTTCATTCAGCCTGCCGAGATATTCGCCCTGGCCGGCGAAAGCGGTTGCGGTAAAACCACAACTGCCCGGATCATTCTCGGATTCGAGAAGGCGACATCCGGCGAGGTCATCCATAAAGGCAAACGCAAGGTAACCAGGAAGGTTCAAAAGGTCTGGTTCAGCGAGGGCATTCAGGCCATATTTCAGGATCCATTTAGCACCTTTAACCCATTACGAATCGTCGATCGCTATTTCTTCGATACGCTCAAGCATTACAAGCTGGCGAAAAGGAATGAAGAAGCAATCAAGCTGATTGACCAGAAGTTAAAGGCTGTTGGCCTCTCTTATGAGGAGGTCGCCGGCAGGTATCCCAGCGAGTTTTCCGGCGGGCAGTTGCAGCGGATATCGATCGCGCGGGCGCTGCTGACTGATCCGATCCTGATGATCGCGGACGAACCGGTATCAATGGTCGACGCTTCGCTGAGGATGTCGATCGTCAACCTGTTCAAGAAGCTCCGAGACGAATTTGGAGTGAGCGTGCTGTATATCACCCACGACCTGGCTACTGCTTACTACGTCAGCGACCGGATTGCGATCATGTTCCGTGGAAATATTGTCGAGATCGGGCCGGTTGAACAGGTCTTGATGAATCCCAGGCACCCTTATACCCGCTTGCTGCGAGAATCGATTCCCGAGGTGGATCCGGGGTTGCGCTGGAAAGAGACGATCACCCTCACCGACATCGAGCGGGAGGAATACTTGCGCAAGGGGTGCAAATTCGCCGGCAGGTGTCCCAGGGTGATGGATATTTGCAAAGAGGTCATGCCGGAAGATATCGACGTGGGCGGAGTACTGGTGAAGTGCCACCTGTACTCCGGAAAAGCCAAATGGGAAGCTTGAGAAGTAACCGGCAAGGAAGACTGTTTATAAGTTGGTAGTCTATGGATAAGCATCGCGTGGATAGAGGAAGCATGGGACATAATAATGATGGGCGGCTGAAGTCATTGATGGCGCAAATGACCCTGGACGAGAAACTCGCCCAATTGGGGTCTCATTGGATTTTTGAACTGCAAACCCAGGGCGAACTGGATCGGGGCAAGATGGCCGAAAAATTGAAACACGGCATCGGCCAAATCTCACGCCTGGGGGGCGCCTCAATCTTCGATCCGCGCTCGGCCGCACGGGCGGCAAACCAACTGCAAAAATTCCTGATCGAAGAGACCCGCCTGGGTATCCCGGCAATCATCCACGAAGAGTGCTGCTCGGGAGCGATGGTCAGAGGGGGGACGATCTTCCCGCAAATCCTCGGCCTGGCTGCCTCCTTCCAGCCCGAGCTGGCCCGGGCGATGACCGGCGTGATTCGCAGTCAATTGATGGCCATCGGCGCTCGCCAGGGGCTGGGGCCTGTGCTGGATGTCGCCCGCGATCCGCGCTGGGGTCGGATCGAGGAGACCTTTGGCGAAGATCCCACCCTGATCAACCAGTTTGGGGTTGCCTATATCCAGGGGTTACATGGGGAAAAACTCACCAGCGGCGTGATGGCGACCGGAAAGCATTTTATTGGGCACAGTTTTTCACAGGGCGGGTTGAATTGCGGCCCGGTTCATGTGGGTTGGCGGGAGCTTTATGAGGTGTTCATGCCCCCCTTCCAGGCGGCGATTCGCGATGCGGGGCTTGGCTCGATTATGAATGCATATCCTGAACTGGACGGCGAGGTGCCCGCTGCGTCGCGACGGATTTTGACCGATCTCCTTCGCTCCGAGCTTGGCTTTACCGGGGTGGTCGTCTCTGATTATGAAGCGGTGATGATGCTTCACACTTTTCACCATGTCGCCGAGGATCCATCAGCCGCTGCAAGGATGGCGCTCGCAGCCGGCATCGACGTTGAGCTGCCCACCCGGGATTGCTACGGCGGACCGCTGCGCGCGGCGCTGGAAGCCGGTCACCTCAGCCTGGAGACAATCGACCTGGCGGTCTACAGACATCTGCGGATGAAGATGGAACTTGGTCTGTTCGACCATCCCTATGTCGATGAGGACCAGGCGCTGGAGGTTTTCGATAAATCCGAAAACCAGGCGCTTGCTCTGGAGATCGCCCGGCGGAGTATCGTTCTGCTAAAGAACGACGGCGTCTTGCCGCTCAAAAAATCTCTTAAACGAATCGCGGTCATCGGGCCAAACGCAAATGACGGACGCAACCAGCTCGGCGATTATTCCTACCCAGCCATGATGGAACTGGTCAGGCTGCGTCGGCTGCAGGATCCGAGCTTGATGGATCAAGGCAGGGTTTCCGACGGGGGAAGGCAAATTTTGACGATCCTGGAAGGAATCCGCCGGATGGTATCCACCCATACAGAGCTTTTCCACGCCAAAGGCTGCGAAGTGCAGGGAGAGGACCGCAGCGGATTTCCCGAGGCGGTCGCGGCTGCCCGAGAGGCAGATGCGGTTGTGCTCGTTCTCGGCGACCGTTCCGGGCTGACCCCGGAATGCACGACTGGCGAAACCCGCGACTGCGCCGAACTGCGCCTGCCCGGCGTGCAGGAGGAACTGGCAAAGGAAGTGATCGCCTTGGACAAACCGGTAGTGGTTGTCCTGGTCAACGGGCGCCCGTATGCTATTCCCTGGCTGGTCGAGCACGCGAACGCGGTTCTCGAGGCCTGGCTGCCGGGAGAGCAGGGCGGCGCTGCGGTCGCTGAAATCCTGTTTGGGGAGGCTAATCCCGGCGGTAAACTTCCGGTTACCTTCCCGCGGGGAGTCGGACAGGTGCCGGTCTATCACTATGCCAAACCGTCTGGAATGGGATCATTCTGGTACCGGGACTACGTGGATGAAAGGGCTGCGCCTCTGTTTCCTTTCGGGCACGGCCTGAGCTATACGACCTTTTCCTACAGCGACCTGACGATCGAGCCGAAAGGTGCAGCCCCGGGTGAACAGGTGCATATTTCCCTGCGGGTGACCAATATCGGCTCATTAGCAGGCGATGAAGTCGTCCAGCTCTACATCCGGGATGAATACGCCAGCGTGCCGAGGCCGGCCAAAGAGCTGAAGGGCTTCGTCCGGCTGACGCTGCAGCCCGATGAGTCTCAAACCGTCACCTTTCATCTGCCGGTCAACCAATTGGCGTTTTTTGATCCCTGCCTGGACCTGGTAGTGGAATCTGGCAAGGTGCAGGTGATGGTCGGCAGTTCCTCGGAGGACATCCGCCTGCGCGGCGAATTTGTGATCCCGGGAAGCGCTAAAATTCCTGTCGCGGAGCGCGTCTTCTCCTGCCCCGTCGAGGTAGGATAGTATCGCTTATTGGAAGTTTTTCCGTCACAACTTCGCAATGCGATCGAAGGCCGGCTTGAGGGTTGGATAGAGCTCGCGAAAGAGCCGGTAAGCCGCGTCATAGCGCTCGACCGACGCCGGCTGTGGGGTGGTGCTGCTGGTGGATCGGATGGTCGCCTGGCAGCTTTCCTCGACGCTGCCCCAGACGTCGGCGCCAACCCCGGCCAGCAGGGCAGCGCCGAAGGCGGCGCCTTCGGTGGTGTTGACTGTGATCAGCTCTGTATCCAGCACGTCGGCGAGGATTTGCCTCCAGAGTGCGCTTCTGGCTCCGCCGCCCGAGACGCGCACCTCACGGATTTGCCCCAGGCCGGCCTGGCGGATCAGTTCCATATTGTCACGCAGGCCAAAAGCGACGCCCTCCAACACGGCGCGGGTCATGTGGTCCCGGCTGTGGCGGATGGTCAGCCCGACGAAGGCTGCCCGGGCCAGCGGATCAGGGTGGGGGGTGCGTTCGCCGGTCAGGTAGGGCAGGAAGAACAGCCCTTCGGAACCGGGCGGGATATCGGCGCAGGGCTTGAGCAGAACGTCGTAGGAAGCGCCGGGGGCGAGCGTGTCGCGGTACCACTGCAGGGATCCGGCAGCCGAGAGCATCACGCCCATGAAATGCCAGGCGCCCGGCACGGCGTGGCAGAAGGCGTGCAGGCGGCCCTGCGGCTCGATGTACGGTCCCTCAGTTGTCGCAAAGACAACGCCGGATGTGCCCAGGGTAAGGGCGACAATGCCCTCCGAAACCGCGCCGACCCCAACCGCCTGTGCGGATTGATCGCCGCCTCCGGCCACCACAGGGGTGCCGGGGCTCAGGCCGGTCTCGGCTGCGGCCCGGGCATGGATTCGTCCGGTCACTGCAGGGCCTTCGTACGTTTTCGGCAGCCAATCTGCTGGAATTTCCAGCGCGGTGAGTATTTCTGGCGACCAGTCGCGCAATTTCAGGTCGAAGAGATGCATGCCAGCCCCGTCGGCCTTATCCACGGCGTATTCGCCGGTCAGGCGCAAGCGGACATAATCCTTTGGCAAAAGGATATGGGCGATGCGGCTATAGACCTGCGGCTCGTGGTTGCGCACCCAGAGGATCTTGGGGGCGGTGAAGCCGGTCACCGGCTTGTTGCCGGTAATGCGCAGCAGGCGTTCAAAGCCCACCCGCTGGATGATCTCCTCGCATTCCGCGCCGGTACGCTGGTCGTTCCATAGAATCGCCGGGCGGAGGACCTGGTTGTCCGAATCCAGCAGGACCAGCCCGTGCATCTGCCCGGTGAGGCCGATCGCGGCGACCTCCTCGCCCTTCACGTCAGCCTGGATCAGCGCCTGGCGGATGCTGCTCACCGCCCCTGCCCACCAATCCAGGGGATCCTGTTCGGACCAGAGGGGGTGGGGGGTCGAGAGGTTGAGCGGGGTTGTCGCGCTGCTGACCACCCGGCCAGTTTCGTCGATCAGCAGGGCCTTGACCCCGGTTGTGGATACATCGATGCCCAGGAGGAGCGGTTTAGCAGCCATGCCCACCTACCTGACCCCGAGAAGCAGCTCGACGGTCAACTGGTCCAGGCGCTCGTACATCATCCCGCGCTGGCTTAGGGCCGGGACATCGAACGGATAGGATTTGAGCGCATCGGCGGTCTGCCGCGAGTACCTGCCGGCGAAGCGGCTCATGCTTCCGTCGTCGGCGTTGACCTCACGGAGCAGATCCTGAATCTCCGGATCCTGGTTGAAGCGTTCAGCCTTTTCCTTGAGGATCAGGTAAGTGCGCATGCAGCCGCGGGCGAACTCCCTGACGCCCTGGTAATCCTCGCTGCGGTAGGCGTGGGCGTCGAAGTGGCGGCTGCCGGTGTAGCCGACATCCTCCAGGAACTTGACCAGGAAGAAGGCCTGCTTGAGATTCTGCGCGCCGAAGCGCCAATCCTGATCGAAGCGGACGTAGTTTTGATCGTTGAGGTCGATGTGGAACAGCTTGCCGGCGTCCCAGGCCTGGGCAACCGCGTGGAGGAAATTCAGCCCGGCCATGTGCTCATGAGCCACTTCCGGGTTGACGCCGACCATCTCAGGATGATCCAGGGTGGCGATAAAACCCAGCATTGCCCCGGTAGTGGGCAGGTAGATGTCGCCGCGCGGCTCGTTCGGTTTGGCCTCGAGGGCGAATTTCAAATCGTATTTCTGGTCGAGAACGTACTCTGTCAGGAAGTTGAGGGCCTCGCGGAAACGCTGCAGGGCCAGCAGCGGGTCTTTGGCGGCGTCGGTCTCGACTCCCTCGCGGCCGCCCCAGAAGACGTAGATTTTAGCTCCCAGCTCGACCCCCAGGTCAATGGCCCGCATGGTTTTTTGCAGGGCAAACTTGCGCACTTTGGGATCGTTGGAGGTAAACGCGCCGTCTTTGAAAATAGGATGGCCGAAGAGGTTGGTTGTCGCCATCGGGACAACCAGCCCGGTGCTCTGCAAGGCCTGCTTGAACTCGCGCACGATCCGATCGCGTTCAGCCGGGTTGGCGCCAAAGGGAACCAGGTCGTCATCATGGAAGTTGACGCCGTATGCCCCTACTTCCGCCAGCAGGTGAACGAGCTCGACCGGCGAAAGCGGCTCGCGGACCGGAGCGCCGAACGGATCACGGCCGATGCTGCCGACTGTCCACAATCCAAAAGTGAACCGGTGCTCGGGTTTGGGTTGATAAGGATCGCTCATTTTGTAACTCCTTTCTGTGACTAAGTTAACCCGCCAATCGTCAGGCGCGGGGAGAAGGCGGGCTCGCGGAGGATTTCATCCAGGACCAGCGCAGCGGCGCCCATCACACACGCATCCGCGCCGTGCGCTGAAGCGGCAAAGCGAACATGCTCGCCGGGAGGCTTTAGCGCATTCTCGCGTACGATGGTTTCAATCTCTTCGAGGAGAAATTCGGCTGCCAGACTGAGCGCCCCGCCGAGGACGATCAATTCGGGATTGAAGATGTGGATCAGGTTGATGATGCCCATACCAAGGGATTTCCCGACGTCTTTCAGGGCAGAGAGAGCGACCTGATCTCCGCGACGGGCGGCCTGGACAATGTGCTCCATGCTGAGGCGATCCAGATCGCCGCCGATCAGATCGGCGAGGGTGGAAGGGGCGCCGGCCGCCAGGGTCTGGCGGACACGGCGCAGGACCGCACGAGGACCGACTATGGTTTCCCAGCAACCGCGGCGTCCGCAACCACACAGCTCGCCCTCCGGTTCCACAGTCATATGACCGATTTCACCGGCATAGCCCTGGCTGCCGCGGAAGAGCTTGCCATCGATCATCACGCCCCCGCCCAGGCCGATGCCTGCGCTGAGGTAAATGAAATTATCCACGCCGCGGGCGACGCCAAAGCTATATTCGCCAAGCGCGGCAGCGTTGGCTTCATTCTCAATGAAAACGGGCAGAGCAAAGCGCTGCGACCAGATCAGGCGCAGGGGAAGGTTGAACCAGCGCAGGTTGGGGGCAAAGATCAGCTTGCCCTGGTGAAGATCGACCAGGCCGGGAGCGCCCAGACCGATGCCAAGCGGGCGCAGTCCCTGACCCAGACCGGCATCGATGGCCTCAGCGGTCATGGTCATGGCGCGCTCCAGGATACGGGTCTGATCCTCGGTCGGGTTCGAATCCGCCCGTTTACGCCAGAGGACATTGGCGCTGAAATCGGTGAGAATCACCGATAGAAAGTCGACGCCGATGTCCACCCCAACTGCGCAGCCGGCTGCGGGATTGAGGGTAAGCTGCATTCCCGGGCGGCCGATCCTGGGATTTTTTAGCTCAGTCTCCTGAACATAACCTTCCTCGATCAGGTCGTTGATGATCAGCGAAACGGTGCTGCGGTTGAGCCCGCTGCGGGCGGCGAGCTCGGCGCGTGAGAGGGGTGCATGGCGTCGCAGAAGGTCGAGCACGAGGGCGGTGTTGATCCTGCGGACTACTCCCTGGTCGGCGGCGGGTTTTTGGGGATAAGCTGGGTTCATGGGGAATTAGTTTGTTGCGAATACAAACTAATTCTATGGGTTTTATTTTCCCCTGTCAAGCGGTTAATTCGAAAGAATGATTGCTATTTTTAGCAGTCACTTTGATTTTCTTCACTTACAATAGTTATTAGTTCCCCCAAAACTCTATACAAAAGATTTTTTATTGCGGTGGTAAGTTTTTCAAAGGTTGAACTTATGCGTGGTTGCTTTTCCAATGCTATTTGGCGGGCGCATAATAATAACGAGATTGAGATTATGGATGCCAAAACAAAGTAAACGGGTACCGGTGTTGATCACCTGGGACGTGGATCCTGACCAGTGGGCAGATTTGAGCCGCCGGGAAGGCTCGCTTTCCCGCGCAATTGATTTATGCGAAGATTTGGATATTTGCACGACTTTCTTCTTCACTGCCAGTACCGCTGACCAATACCCTTTCCACATCGAACGGATGATTGCCCTCGATCAAGAAATTGGCTGTCACGGTCTGTTCCATAGCCCGGAAGAAGATTACAACCGAATGTCCGAGAAACTGCAACAAGAGTACATCCAGGAAGCCCGCCAAAAGTTAGAAACCGTCACTGGTTCAGCGATCCGATCCTTTCGCAGCCCGCGGGTCAAAACTTCCGGGCTGACTTTGCGACTGCTGGGTGAATACGGTTTCCAGACCGATAGCTCGGTCTGTTCTCAAAGGGTTGACCTGATCAGCTCGAATTTGATCAATCTTGGCTGGCTGAGAGCTCCCAGGCGCCCCTATCATCCTCACGCGAACGATGCTTTCAAGAGGGGAAACCTCCCGATCATGGAGGTGCCCGTTTCCGCCGCGGCCTTACCGTTTATCTCCAGCGTACTCAAAGTACTTGGCCTTCGCGCCATGAAAGTCCTTTTCTGGCTGCTTTACCAGGAGAGTAAAAGGACCGGAAAGCCCATCGTCTATCTGGCTCATCCGATGGAATTTGACGGAAAAGGCAAGCGCAAGAAAATCAAATGGAGAGATTTCTCCCCTCGACGCATCCGGACTCACGGATTGATGGCCAGGAGGTGGTTATTCCAATTAAGCGGGCAGTCTTTGTACGAAGCGACGCGTGAATTGTTCACCTACATCCAATCCTTCCCGAACGTGGTCTTTTTAACCTGCTCTGCTTATGTCAATGGTTTTCCTGGAAAAGATGGCTCCTGAGACGCTGCCTTTCTAACCGACTCCTTCCCAATTATGGAAGAGCAGCCATTGCCACCCATCTATCATCCTCGAATGGTGGGAGTCATGTTCACCCTGACAGTACTTGGTCAAAAAGGGCAAGAGGATGGAGCAGGCACCCGCGAACTTTACGATCAGATCTACCAGTACCTGCATCCGCCGGATACCGGCTACGGAGATTATTACGGATACCAGGGGTTTACCCGATCAGGCTCTCCATCACCAGGCGCGACTGCTCGCGCACCTCGCGGTGCAGGCTGTTGCCTTTGGCGTCCATGGTGACCACTGCAGGGAAGTCCTCGACCTCGATCACCCAGATCACCTCCGGCACGCCGAACTCGAGTTTGTGCACGCCCAACACCCGCCTGACAGTCTTGGCAATCAAGGAGGCAGCCCCGCCGATGGCAGGAAAATAGACGCCCGGCGCTTCCTGGCAGGCCTGGAGGGTCAGGTCGCCCATTCCGCCCTTGCCTATCACGCCCCGGAGATTAATTTTCTTATTATAAAAAAGCAGCCGTTCGGACGGCTGCCAGGAATTTACCGAAACGCGCTGTTGGAATCTTTCAATCCTCGGCGTAACCGCATAAAGCGAGCGCGCGCGGACCGGTATGGGCGCCCAGCACCGGCGAAACCAGGCGGAGGAGCAGCTCGGCCTGGGGGTATTCCTGGCGCACCCGGTTGTAGAGCTGTTGGGCTTCATCCACCGCGTTGTTGTGCAGCACGGCGATGTGCATAGGTCTGGTCGTATCGATGTGATCGAAGAATTCCCGGTAGAGCCCCTCGATCGCCCGGGCTCGCGAGCGAGCCGGGATCGACGGGGCGACAACACCCGTGGCCGGATTGACGTAGATCAGCGGTTTGATCTGCAGCACCGAGCTGATAAACCTGGTTGCGCCGCCGATCCGCCCTCCCTTGACCAGGTACTCCATCGTATCTAGAGTGACGTAGTAAACCATGCGGCGGCGGACTCGTTCAGCCGCGGCAAGCATCTCGGCTGCTTTCCCGCCTGCTTCGCGCTCCCGGGCGGCGGCGATGACCTGCCAGCCCAGCCCGAGCGAATTATTTTTGCCGTCGATAACCTGCACGGGGAGGGGAAAGGCCTGGGCTGCCTGGCGGGCCGATTCAAAAGTGCCGCTCATCGCGCTGCTGATGGTAAAGACCAGGATCTCGCGGGCGCCTTGATCGGCAGCCCGCTGGAATGCCTGGCGGAACGCCTGCGGCGAAGGTTGCGAGGTAGAGGGGTGGTGCTTCTCGTTCGGCAGGCGTTCGTAGAACTGCTCGGCGGTCAACTCGACTCCGTCCAGAAACTGCTGGTCGCCCCAGATGATGGTCAGCGGCACAACGATAATCCCGTATTGATCCAGCATTTCCGCTGGAATGTCGCAGGTGCTGTCGGTAATCAGTGCGATCTCTGGCTGGCTCAATGTCGAGCTCCTCAATCCAATATGGTCTGTATCATTTTTCGAGCGAGTGATTGAATTTTATTGTGCATACGGGAATCGATTAAGGTGAAACAGGTCATAATCCGGTCACATCTTGATCCTATCTGCCCTTGGGTCGTTGACCTGACCTGGGGGAATAAATGTATGGCAATGAAAAACCGAGGAGAGATCGGCGCGAATCGCCCTGGCAGCTGGCGAATCAGCCGTTTACGGCGCGGGAGGGGGTTCAGGGGGTGGCGCTGAAATCTCTTCCGGCGGGGTCGGCTCAACCGGAGCAGGGGGTTCGGCGGCAGGGACAGCTGGCTCTGGCGCTGCCTGGAGGGCGGCAGCCATTTCCAGTTTGGCCTGCTCGAGCTTGACCTGAGCTTCCTGCAGGCTTTTTTCCAGCCCTTCGATCTTTTTCCGCTGGCTGACTGTCCGCCACTTGTTGCGAACTGCGCCCGGCAGAATGGTCAGCAGGCCGATCAGCACTCCGGCAGCCAGGGCGAGCAGCAGAATTAACGCCAGGGGTTGGTCTTTGAACTGCCATACGATAAAAGAAACGGTCACGGGGGTGGTATTTTGCAGAGCAAAGACGACCGCCGCAACCGCCACGATCAAGGCCAGGATCAGCAAAAATGTGATCATCCGTCTATACCCTCCATTCGACCAGGCAGAATGAATTGCCTGCTTTTATTATAAGAGGTTTTATTATCAATTGCTCGATCTAATCCGGACAGATCATAAAGGCAAGGCCGACTGAGCCGGGGCCGATGTGCACCCCCAGCGCAGGACTGATCGTTGAGGTAAAGACCTGGGCGATCCGCTCGCTGCTTATTTTCTCCAGAAGCATAGTCAGCAATTGATCAGCCAGCTCGGGGACATCGGCGTATAAGCCAACCAGTGAAATCCTTGCGCAGCCTTTGACCCGCTCCTCGCACAATTCGATAATCCGCTGCATAGCCCGGTTCATGGTGCGCACGCGCTCGACCGCCCCGATAATGCCGTCCTTTGTTTCGAGAATGGGCAGGATTTTTAGCACCGAGCCAAGGAATGCCGCCGCACCCCCAATGCGCCCGCCGCGGTAGAGCGAATCCAGGGCACCAGGAATGAAATATGTATGCACTTTATCGCGAATTTTCTCCGCAGTGTGCAGGCACTCTGCTAATGGCGCCCCGGCTAACGCCGCTTTGGCAGCCTCGATCACCTGGAAGGCCAGCGCCGCGCTGCCGGTGCGCGAATCGAGGAAAGCAATCTTATCCGTGGCTGCCAGCTCGCGCGCGGCTTCTCGCGCGGTCGCCAGAGTGCCCGATACTCGTTCGGAAATATGGATAGAAAGGATTTCGTAACCCTGTTCGAGCAATTTCCTATAATGGGAGACAAAATCGTGAAGCGGAATCTGGGATGTGTGAGGAAATTCCCTCTCAGTCTTCAGACGGGTGAAAAATTCAGCCGGAGTGATATCCACCCCGTCGCGGAAGCTCTTTTCTCCCCAGATGATGTGCAGCGGGATGATCGAGATCGGCAACCCGGCAAAATGCTGGGAAGAGATGTGGGCGGTGCTGTCGGTGACGATGGCGACTTTCGACATGAGCCGGTTATCCTTAAATATGGGTTTTGGTTATTTTACTTTAGATTTTCAGCGGGATGATCAGATAAGAGATCGAGCCTTCCACGTTGGTCATTTCGATTGACCTCTTCTCAATTTTCCTGTTGAAACCCTATTGACAGAGGTAGTTCGTTTGTGCTATTATGTAGGTCGCATTTATCCTACGAAAGGAGCACTCCGAAATGACCGATTTTATATTTGAGAGCGTCATGACCGGCATCTGCGCTGCCCTCGCCGGCGGCGTCGCTGCTGCGCCTTCTCGGAGTGCGCCTGTTTACCGGTAACCCATTCATCCTACGGATACCGACGGCCACGGGAGCACTCCAACCCCGTGGCCGTTTTCATGCCCCTCTATCGTCTCGGCGGGGGCCACAGGGACCAAGATCAGTGGCCGCTTTTTATTTGGATGAAAAGGAGGCTGGCATGAACCAGAGCCCGCGAATCACTCAACCAGGGAATTGGCGCGACACGCGCAGTCAGCGTGAAGATCCCAGGCGTTCTTCACTTCCATCGGTTCAACAAATGGAGAACACCATGTTCGAGGCCATGAGGAAATTAGGCGGTTACCGCGTAGATTATATGAATAAGGAATATATGGGCTCTCCCCGGGCGCTGGGCTTCTACGTTCTGGGAGACCTGCCAGCGCGGCAGCCCTACAGCCATAAGGCCAAGCACAGCCTGCTGGCCGGGCTGATCATGCTGCGCAACCTGGGCGAGATCGACCACCTGGTGGCGATCTACCTCGACGTCAACGAGGCGGATAACGCTCTGCGGCCAGCCTACGTGCAAATGAAGCAGGATATGCAGGCCAGAATGTTCAGCCGGCTTTTCGTGCTGGACCCGGGCGACCTGGCTGGAGATTCGCAGACCGCCCAGGACTGGTGGATGTTCACCCGCCAGCTCGAGCGGCTCGAGGTTATCTCCTGGGGAGGCGGGCAGTTATACGAGATCCCGGATATCATGCTCGCCCGCCGGGATGTCCCTTCCAACCAGGAGCAGCGGGGGTGGTAACCCGCGTCTTTGCGCAGCCGGCCGGCTTTTGTTCTGTTAAGCCGCTCGCTGTCGCCGGGCAGGCGATGAAGGGGCATCTCATCTGGCAGAGATTAGCCAAAGTCGAAACCTGTTAACGGTCAGGCTGCCGCTGGTATCCATTCGGCAGCCTGGACCGTTATCGATCGTTTCACGGCCAGAATGGATCATCAAACCTGATAAGATATTATCCACAATGCACGAAAAGGAGGAAATTAATAAAATGAAATTATCCACCCAGTTATTCGAATCAACCCGTCTCCTGCTGGATTCCTACGATCCGGAGAAAGACCCGGCGGAGGAATCCGGCTACACGGTTGATTTAAATTACGCCTGGGCGATGAACATCGACGGGGCGGCTCATCCGCTATCGGTCCAGGAAATTAAAAAAAAGCGCGAAGAGCAGATCAAAAAGGCTGAGGAAACCAGGACTCAACTATATTTTGCCATTCGGCGCAAAGAGGATCGGAAATTTCTTGGCGTGGTGATGATCCCGTGGATTTCCTGGAACAACCGCACCGCGGCCTTTCGGATCATGATGGGCGGCGTCGACCGGCGCAGCGACTACCTGATTGAGGCGCTCAGGATGACGCTGCGCTACGCTTTCGAGGAATTAGGTCTGTATTCGATCGATTGTTATACCGGTGAGTTCCAACCGGAAATGATGGAAGCCTGCCGGCAGGCAGGCATGCGCGAATGCGTCCGGCAGCGGGAGATGGTCTACCGCAATGGACGGCTTTGGGACCGGGTGATGATGGTCATCCAGCAGACTGACTGGCTGCAAACGCCCTCAGAGGAGTAGCGCCGTATGAACACAGAAGCATTCAGCGGACAACTTGTGCGATTGGTTGCGGCCGATCTGGAAAACGACCCGGCATTATTTGCTCAGTGGGATCAGGACAGCGAATATCAGCGGTTGTTCAATGATGATTTTGCGCGCCGCTATAATCCAGCGCAAATCAAGAAATATCTCGAAGATGAACTGGAGTCGATGCATTTCTTTGTCATCGAGCGCCTGGAAGACGGCCGAAAAATTGGCATGATCGACCTGTCTGGCTTCAACTGGGTGGTCGGCAACGCCTGGGTCGGGATCGGCATCGGTGAGCGGGAAATGTGGGGTAAGGGTTACGGTTCAGACGCCATGCGGATCATCCTGCGTTACGCCTTCGAAGAACTCAATTTGAGACGAGTCACCCTCAGTGTATTTAGCGTAAACCGGCGCGGGATCGCTTCCTACGAAAAAGTTGGTTTTCGTCAGGAGGGCACCATCCCGGGAGCTTTACTCAAAGCCGGTCAACGCTGCGATCTGATCTTCATGGGGATTCTTCGCCAGGAATGGGAGGAATTAGAAAAAAATGGCCGTTGATCGAACCAGGAATGTGATGAGAGCCTATCAGCCTGGCGACCTGCATGCAGTGGTCGACCTGCTGAATCGATCCGAGCAGGCGATCACCGGTCAGAATTTGACCTCGCCTGCGGATTTTACCGCCGAAATGCAGTCTTATGGTTTTGACCCCGGGATTGACACCGTGCTGATCCTGATTGAGAGTGGAACGGTGATTGGTTACGCTGACCTTTTTGCGGATCAAGATCCAGTTGTGCGGATGAGGAGTTTTCTTCGGGTTCATCCAGAATACCGGAGCAGGGATGAGTGGATTGCCCTGCTCGAGTGGACCGAGGCGCGCGCCCGTCAACTGCTCCCCCGTGCGCCGGCGGGAGCGCGGGTGGTACTGCAAAACTCGGTCTATGCGGCTGAAACCAATGAGATTGCGTGGCTCGAAGTTCATGGGTACCAGTACGTGCGTTCCAGCTACCGCATGCTGATTGATCTGGAGAAAATCGACCCGCAGCCGCTGCTCCCGGAGGGGATTTCGCTTCGCCCGCTCGAAAACACTGAGGCTGATCTCCGCGCCGCGGCATGGGTGGACCATCAGGCTTTCCTCGATCACTGGGGCGCAGTGGAGCAGCCATTTGAAGTTTTCTACCAGAAGTTCAAACATCGCTTTGAAACAGACCCCAATAACGACCTCCCTGCCTGCCGGCTGGCATTTGACGGGAATACCGCGGTTGGACTGAGCATTTGCCGGCCGCGAACCGAAGAGGACGCAGACAAGGGCTGGGTCAGCATCCTCTGCGTGTTGAGGTCCTGGCGAAAACGAGGCATCGGCCAGGCTTTACTTGCGGAGGCTTTCTCCGAATTCAAACGGCGGGGTAAAAAGCGGGCCGGATTATTTGTGGATGCCGGCAACCTGACCGGGGCGCTTCAACTCTACCTTCGCGCGGGCATGCAGGTGGAGTTCGAGCGGCAGATCTATGAAAAAGAGCTGCGTCCAGGCGCCGAATGGATGGTTCGCGGTACGGCAAACAGTCAATAGACAGGATGGGATTTAGAAAAGTTTCTTAAAGCGCCCGCGAATGCAAAGTTCGGTGGTATACTCTGCCGAGCCCAATGCGATCGACCAGAGGAATCTCAGGAGTTTAATGTCCATCAGAGCAGTTATTTTTGATATGGGCGGGGTGCTGCTGCGCACGACCGATCCCGCGCCGCGCGAGCAGCTGGCCAGTGAATTGGGAATCACCCGCGCCGAGCTCGAGCAGCTTGTCTTCGCCAGTGATTCGGCGGTTCAGGCTGAGACCGGGCAGATCAGCGAGAGACAGCACTGGAAGACGGTACTGGATCACCTCAAGGTGCCAGAAGAGCAACGGGTGGAGTTCCAACGCCGGTTCTGGTCCAAAGACCGGGTGGACAATGATTTGGTCGAGTATATCCGCCAGTTGAGGTCAAGTTACCGCACCGGACTGTTGAGCAACGCCTGGGACGGCATCCGCCCTGCCATTCTCAAGCGGTTTCCGCAAATGCTGGAAGTGTTCGATGTGGTTGCTTTCTCGGCTGAGGTGGGTCTGCGCAAGCCCGATCCGCGGTATTACTACTGGATTATGGAACGGTTGGGCGTCGCGGCAGAAGAATCCGTTTTCATCGATGATTTTTCAACCAACATCGAGGCGGCCAGGCAGCTCGGGATGATCGCCATCCGCTTCCATGACCCGCACCAGACGCGCCAGGAATTGGCCTGTTTGCTGGATCACCGGGCTGATGACGGCGGCTGAGGCGGGCATGAGCGAAGCAATCCTGCGGATTGGCGTAATCGCCGATACCCATGTGCCGGAACGAGCTGCGAGTATTTCATCTGAACTGCTCGAGGCTTTGACAGCAGCGCGGGTCGATCAGATTCTCCACGCCGGAGACATCTGCTGGCCGCGCGTCCTCGAGGAACTTTCTGGGATTGCGCCTGTGATGGCCGTGAGGGGCAACCGAGACATGGTCTTTGGCGAAAGCCTGCCAGCCATTCGCCGGCTGGATTATTATGGAGTGCGAGTTGCGCTGCTTCACGGCAGCGGTACATTCTGGCAATATGTGGCTGACCAGTTCGCCTACATCTTTCAGGGTTACCGACTGGAGCGTTATCTTAGAAACATGGATCAGGTGACTGGCGATGCGCAGGTGATTGTTTTCGGGCACACCCACCGCCCGGTGAACGAAAATCTCGATGGCCGGCTGTATTTCAATCCAGGTTCGGCCAGCTTTTCACCGCCCGAGGGCGGGAATCCGTCATTTGGAATTCTTACATTCTCTAGCCGCGGGGATGCAATCGGCGAGATCATCCCACTGACGGGCGCGGATTAACATTGGAGTTTTCATACTGATTTTGGCTGAATTTTTCAAAATTGCTTGACCATTGTCTTTGCTTTTGATATAATCACTATTTGCGTATTATGCTAAATAGGCGTTATTGTTGGTTTAAAGCTGTCCGGCAAGCCAGTTCCTAGGCCAGGAGAAAGAAATGCCATCTGTTCTGCCCGTAAAATCGTACGCGCGCATTCCTGTCGTTTTTAACCTCCCAAACCTGATCGAGGTTCAGCTTGAATCCTTCAAGCGGCTCAAGTTAGAGGGTCTGGCAGATCTGTTCAACGAAATATCCCCAATCGAATCGTATAACAAGGGGATGAAGCTGTATTTTCCCAGCAACACCCCCGAGGCGCAGCAGTGGGATCTGAAATTCTGGTTTGGAGAGCCGAAGCACACGATCGAGGACTGCGTCGAGCGCGATTTAACTTACGCTTCCCCCCTGTACATCTCGGTTCTGCTCGCCGGGCCTGACGTTCCTGAGCCGATCAAGCAGGATATCTTCCTTGGCGACTTCCCCGAGATGACCGAGAAGGGCACTTTCATCATTAATGGTACTGAGCGTGTGGTCGTCTCGCAGTTGATCCGCTCGCCGGGCGTTTATTTTGAGGCTCCGGTCGACCGCGCCTCCGGTCACCGCCTGGCCATGGCCAAGCTGATCCCTGACCGCGGAGCGTGGATGGAATTCGAGACGCGCAAGAACGATTATCTCATCCTCAAGTTCAACCGCAAGCGCACCGTGCCGATCACCATTTTCCTGCGCGCTCTGGCGGCGATCGACGACGGCCTGCCCGATTCGCCCATTAAAGAAGGCACTGATGAAGAATTGATGGCGCTTTTCCAGGATGTGGACAACAACCCCGAGCGCCTGTTCATTCCCTCCACCTTCCGTCAGGAGCCGGTCTGGGACCTGTCCAGCGGCATCACCATCGCCGAAGCCGCCCTGCTCGAGTTCTTCAAGCGCATGCGCCCGGGCGATCCGGCAACGCTGGAGAACGCCCGCCAGTTCCTCCAGGAACAGCTCTTCGATATGCGCCATTATGACCTCGAGCGGGTTGGGCGTTATAAACTCAATCAGAAGCTCGACCTGATGGACAAGATCCCGGTTTCGCACCGCATGGTCACCCGCTGGGATGTGGTTTATTTGATCCGCCGGATGATCATGATCAACAACGAGCAAGAGGATAAGGATGATATCGATCATCTTGGCAACCGCCGGGTGAAGACGGTCGGCGAGCTGATTCAAAACAAGCTGCGCATCGGTCTGCGCCGCATGGAGCGGGTGATCAAAGAGCGCATGTCGATTCGCGATCAAGATCAAACCTCGCCTGTAAGCCTGATCAACATCCGCCCGGTTGTGGCTGCCCTGCGTGAATTCTTCGGCTCCAGCCAGCTCTCGCAATTCATGGATCAGACCAACCCGCTGGCGGAATTGCGTCACAAGCGCACTCTCTCCGCGCTTGGCCCGGGCGGCCTGCGCCGGGAGCGGGCAGGCTTCGACGTCCGCGACGTGCACCATTCGCACTACGGGCGCATCTGCCCGATCGAGACACCGGAAGGCCCGAACATCGGCCTGATCGGGCGTCTGGCGAGCTATTCGCGGGTGAATGAGTACGGCTTTATCGAAACGCCCTACCGCCGGGTGATTAAGGCTGTCGATGCCAAGGATCCCAAACTGGTCGGCCGGGCGCTGGCGGAAAACCTCACCGATCCCGACACCGGTGAGATCATCCTCAAGCAGGGTGAGCGGATCACTCAGAAACACCTTTCCGCGATCAAGAAATTGAAACGGTCGACGATTTTCGTTGTGCCGTTTGTTTCCGAAGAAGTCGAATATCTCTCTGCTGACGCAGAGGATAAGTTTGTCATTGCCCAGGCGAACACTCCGCTCAACGAACACAACGAATTCGCCATCGAGCGGATCATGTGCCGCCACCACTCGGATTTCCGTCTGGCTGGCCCCGATGCGGTTAATTACATGGATGTTGCCCCGCACCAGGTAGTCGGGATCAGCGCCTCGTTGATCCCGTTCCTGGAGCACGACGACGCCAACCGCGCTTTGATGGGCTCGAACATGCAGGCCCAGGCAGTCCCGCTCGTCTCCCCGGATATTCCCTTAATTTCGACCGGGATGGAAGCCTTTGCCGCTCTCGACTCCGGTCAGGTACTGGTGGCTGAGGAGGACGGCGACGTAATTTCAGTCACCGGGCGGCAGATCGTGGTGCGCGGCGCCAATGGCCACCGGGTATATAACCTGCGGAAGTATCACCGCTCGAACCAATCCACCTGCATCGACCAGCGGCCTGCGGTGGTCAAAGGGCAGGTGGTGCGCAAAGGCGATGTCCTGGCTGATTCCTCCTCGACCGTCAACGGCAACCTGGCCCTCGGCCAGAACGTAGTGGTCGCCTTTGTTTCCTGGGAGGGCGGCAACTTTGAGGATGCCATTCTGATCTCAGAGCGGCTGGTACAGGATGACCGCTTTACCTCAGTCCACATTGAAAAGTACGAGGTCGAGGCGCGCGACACCAAATTGGGTCCCGAAGAGATCACCCGCGACATCCCCAACGTCGGCGAAGATGCCATCAAAGACCTGGACGAGAAAGGGATTATCCGCATTGGCGCCGAGGTAGGCCCGAATGATATCCTGGTTGGCAAAATCACCCCCAAGGGCGAGAAGGAGCTGACCCCGGAAGAGCGCCTGCTGCGGGCCATTTTCGGCGAGAAGTCGCGCGATGTGAAAGACACCTCGCTGCGCATGCCGCACGGCGAGCGCGGCAAGGTGGTCGATGTAAAGGTGTTCACTCGCGAGGATAACTCCGACCTATCGGCGGGCGTGGACATGATGGTGCGCGTTTCGGTAGCCCAGCGCAGAAAAATCACGGCCGGCGATAAGATGGCCGGGCGGCATGGCAACAAGGGCGTGGTATCGCGCGTGGTGCCGGTCGAGGATATGCCCTTCCTCGAAGACGGCACGCCGGTCGACATCATTCTCAACCCACTCGGCGTACCTGGACGTATGAATATCGGTCAGATCCTCGAGACCCACCTGGGGTGGGCTGCCAGCCGGCTGGGATTCCGGGCGATCACTCCCGTATTCGACGGCGCCAACGAGCGGGAAATCGAAGCGGAATTGGCCCGCGCCTGGTTAATCGACGAGGCATGGAAAGAAGCCGCCGAGAAAGCCTGGGATTGGATCAAGCAGCAGACCTACGATCCGGAGATGATCCGCGACGAAGATGAAGTCCGCCTGCTTTATCTGGAACAGGTCATGGCGGAACAGGGTTACGATGTCACCCGAATTGCCTACGATGAGCGCTATGCCCGCCACTCCTGGCTTGAAATCTGGCTGCGCGAGCACGGTTATGATCCTAAGAAATTGCTCGTTTATGAGAGCATGGTGACGGCCGATCCGGAAATGGAAGTCAAGGACCAGACGGCTGTCGCCGCCTGCCTGAAGCTCTGGCTGCACCGTAAGGGTCAGGAAGTGGAAGGGATCGAGGGATATGATCAAATCCGCGCGCTGGCTGAAAAATTCATGGCGGAAAGCGGCCAGCCAATGCCGGTGATTGGCAAGATGATCCTGCGCGACGGAAAATCTGGCGCGCCCTACGATCAGCCGGTGACGGTGGGCGTGATGACCATGCTCAAGCTGCACCACCTGGTGGAGGATAAAGTCCACGCTCGTTCAACCGGTCCGTACTCGCTGGTCACCCAGCAGCCTCTGGGCGGTAAAGCCCAATTTGGCGGTCAGCGCTTCGGTGAGATGGAGGTGTGGGCGTTGCAGGCGTATGGCGCGGCATACACCCTTCAGGAGATGCTGACGGTCAAATCGGACGATGTTCAGGGGCGTGTATCTACGTATGAGTCCATTGTCAAATCAGAGGCGATCGAAGAGCCCAGCCTGCCGGCATCTTTCCGCGTGCTGGTGAAGGAGCTGCAAAGCCTTGGCCTGGCCGTTGAGGCTATGATGGATTCAGGTGAGATGATCCGCTTCGGAAAAGATGAAGAAAGGGTGCGCCCGCCCAAGATGGGTACCGGTTTACTCGAATTGGGTGAGGAATACGACGAGCTTCGCTAAGGGTTGTTTCTTGACGCTTAAAATCGCTAGTGATATAATCACCCTCCGTGCCTTAACTGTTCGACAGAATGCTTAAAATGCAGGACGAACGGGAATAAAAGTGAGGCCATCACTGCAGGCGATGGCCTCCGTTGTTGAAAATGTTGTTCTGATTTCATCCGGCGATCATTCGCCCAAGGGAATTTCTACTGGAGGCAAAGGAACGTGCCAACGATCAATCAACTGGTCCGTAAAGGACGACAGACCAAGAAGGTCAAAAGCAAGGCTCCTGCGTTGCAATACACGCTCAACTCGATGAAGCAGCGCCGTGTGCGTCAGGAAAAGGGCGCTCCGCAGAAAAGAGGCGTCTGCACTATCGTGCGCACCATGACCCCTAAGAAACCGAATTCGGCATTGCGCAAGATTGCCCGCGTTCGCCT
The DNA here is from genome assembly GCA_964564935.1 of uncultured Anaerolinea sp. Classification (GTDB taxonomy): domain Bacteria; phylum Chloroflexota; class Anaerolineae; order Anaerolineales; family Anaerolineaceae; genus Bellilinea. Next base: position 108,173 of record CAZMCF010000009.1, read on the forward strand.
GACCAACGGCATCGAAGTCACCGCGTATATCCCGGGCGAGGGTCACTCGCTGCAGGAGCACTCGGTGGTGCTGGTGCGCGGAGGCCGCGTGAAAGACCTGCCGGGCGTCCGCTATCACATCGTTCGCGGAACTCTTGACACCACCGGCGTCGCCAAGCGTTCTCAGGGCCGCTCCAAATATGGGGCGAAGAAAGCCAAGAAATAGTTTAGAGCCAGGATGGAGAAAGTTTCATGCGTCGTACCAAACCAGAACCACGTGTAGTACCCCCTGACGTTCGCTACGGTAACCTTTACTTGCAGTCATTCATCCATCACATCATGCGCCGCGGCAAGAAGAGCACTGCGGTGAACCAGGTATATGCTGCGATGGAGATGATCCGCGAAAAGACCGGCAAGAATCCGGTCGATATTTTCGAGCTGGCGCTTAAAAATGTCGGCCCGGTTATGGAAGTCCGCCCGCGGCGCGTGGGCGGCGCCACTTACCAGGTACCGATGGAAGTGCCGTCGGAACGGCGGCTTGCTCTGGCAATGCGCTGGATCATTGATTCAGCCCGCGCCCGCGCCGGTAAATCGCTCGCCGAAAAGCTTTCAGGTGAGTTGATCGATGCTGCCAACAACACCGGCAACGCCGTGCGCAAGCGCGAGGAAACTCATAAGATGGCGGAGGCCAACCGGGCGTTCTCCCATTACCGCCTGTAATCACAGGCCGGTCGAACAAGACTGCCCCGAGGATCTTTTCAAATGCCGCGTAATTTTCCGTTAGAGAAGTGCCGCAATATAGGGATCATCGCTCACATCGACGCCGGAAAAACGACGACGACCGAGCGGATCCTCTTCTACACCGGGCGCACCTATCGACTTGGCTCGGTGGATGAGGGCACTACGGTAACGGACTGGATGGCCCAGGAACGCGAACGGGGGATTACGATCGTATCGGCGGCCGTCACGGCCGAGTGGAAGGGTTACCAGATCAACATCATCGATACCCCAGGCCACATCGATTTCACCGCTGAGGTGCAGCGCTCGCTGCGCGTACTCGACGGCGGCATCGTCATCTTCGACGCAGTCCAGGGAGTCGAGCCGCAAAGCGAAACGGTCTGGCGGCAGGCGGATCGTTACAGCGTCCCGCGGATTTGCTTTGTCAACAAGATGGATCGAGTTGGGGCGTCATTCGAACGCACCATCGAGTCCATCCGCCAGCGGCTTGGCGCCACGCCCATCCCCATGCAGATGCCTATTGGCAGCGAATCCGGCTTCCGCGGGGTGATCGACCTGCTCGAAATGAAAGCCATCCTGTGGGAAGATGAGCTTGGCAAGGAGCCGATCACAGGACCCATTCCGGCTGACCTGTTAAAAGAAGCCGAAGAGCAGCGGGCAATTCTGGTCGAAAAGATCGCCGAGTTCGAAGACGAGCTGATCGTCAAATTCCTCGATGGCGAGGATATCCCGGTGAACGAGTTGAAGAGCGCGCTGCGCAAGGCGGTGATCGCCAATAAAGCCACGCCCGTATTTTGCGGTTCGTCCCTGCGCAATAAGGGCGTCCAGCCTGTCCTCGACGCTGTTCTGGATTACCTGCCATCGCCTGCTGACGTTCCCCCGGTGAAAGCCATTGACGCCAATCACCCGGAGCGGACCATCACCCTCCCTCCAGAAGACGAAGCGCCGCTTAGCGCGCTGGTGTTCAAGATCGTCGCCGATCCGTACGTCGGGCGGCTGGCTTACTTCCGGGTCTATTCAGGCAAGATCAGTCAGGGTGAAACAGTCTACAATCCGCTCAAGAACCGCCGCGAGCGGATCGGGCGAATGGTGCGGATGTACGCCGACCGCCGCGACGATATCACCGAGGTCTACGCCGGCGACATTGGCGCAGTGCTCGGCTTGAAAGACAGCTTCACCGGCGACACGCTCTGCGACCAGAAGCGCCCGGTGATCCTGGAGAGCATCACTTTCCCCGAGCCGGTCATTTCGGTTGCAGTCGAGCCGAAAACTACCGCGGATCAGGAAAAGATGGCTGAAGCCTTGCGCCGCCTGGCGGAGGAAGACCCGACCTTCAAGGTCAAGGTGGACGATGCCACGACCCAGACGGTCATTTCAGGCATGGGCGAGCTGCACCTGGATATTATCGTCGACCGGATGCTGCGCGAGTTTCGCGTGCAGGCCAACATTGGCCGGCCGCGCGTGTCCTACCGCGAGACGATCACCCGTCCGGTCGAGCGGATGAATTATAAATACGTCAAGCAGACCGGCGGGCATGGCCAATACGGCCACGTGGTCTTCAATCTTGATCCCCTCGAACGGGGCAGCGGCGTCAAGTTCGTCAATAAGATTATTGGCGGCGTCATTCCAAGGGAGTTCATTCCCGCTGTCGAAAAGGGCGTGATGGAAGCGGCGGAATCGGGCATTCTGGCCGGTTATCCGGTGACCGATATCCAGGTGACCCTGGTAGACGGCTCGTTCCACGAGGTGGACTCGAGCGAAATGGCGTTCAAGATGGCTGCGATCTTCGCCTTCAAAGAGGGCATGCAGAAAGGCGCTCCTACACTTCTCGAGCCGATCATGAAGGTCGAAGTAGTCGTCCCAGAGGAGTATCTCGGCGATGTGCTGGCCCAGTTGAACGGCCGCCGGGCTGAGATTTTGGGCATGGACATCCGCCCGGGCAACGCCCAGGCGATCCGCGCCCTGGTGCCTCTGGCAGAGATGTTTGGATATGCGACCGAGCTGCGCTCGGCCACGCAAGGGCGGGGCGTGCATTCGATGGAGTTCGAGCACTATGCCCCGGTGCCTGAAGCGGTCAGGCAGAAAATCTTAAACTAACCCTCAGACATTATCAGGATTTTTCATTTAGGAGAGAATGACCTTATGGCAAAGCAGAAATTTGAACGAACCAAGCCGCATCTGAACGTTGGCACGATGG
>CAZMCF010000010.1:0-65583 GCA_964564935.1 uncultured Anaerolinea sp.
TGTGGGGCGAGGGGATCGTGATGGAAAGCCGCATCCAGGACGACGACGAGACCGTTGACGTGTTCTTTAAGAGCGTCGGCTTCAAGCGCCTGGCGGCGTCGATGGCCAGGCTGGAGATCGTGGCGAAGAAGTAAAAGAGTGCCACGGGTCAGGGGGCATGAGCCATGGTTACCTGTTCGCGAGCTTTGGTATTCATGGTGGGGGCGAAAGCGCCCATCCCCCATGGGTGAGACAACCCCCGTAAGCGGCGTGGACAGGTGGCAATTAGAGGTCATATTTGCAATTTGTGATAAATTAGACTATAATAGTATTAGTTATAAAAATCACAAACCGTTGGGTCGATCAAAGGAGGCCGCGATGAACCGAAACCATGCCCACAACCACCAGCTGCCCCACGTCGTCATCCTGGGCGCGGGATTCGGCGGGCTGCGCACCGCCCGCCAGCTGGCGCATACCCCCGTGCGCGTCACCCTGATCGACCGCAACAACTACCACCTCTTCCAGCCGCTGCTCTACCAGGTGGCGTCGGCCGGCCTTTCCCCCAACGAGATCGCCTACCCCGTCCGCAGCATCCTCCGCCGCCAGCCCAACGCCGACTTTCTCCTGGCTGAAGTCCATAGCGTGGACCTCGCCGCCCGCCGGCTGGAGACCTCCGCCGGCCCGCTCGATTACGACTATCTTCTCCTGGCTGCCGGCGGGCAGACCAACTACTTCGGCCTGCCATCCGTCGAGGAGAACAGCCTCGGGCTGAAGGATCTGGCCGATGCCGCCGCCCTGCGCGACCACCTGCTCCGCCTGTTCGAGGCGGCCAGCCGCGAGCGCGACCTGCAGGAGCGGCGATCCATGCTGACCTTCGTCATCGCCGGCGGCGGACCGACCGGCGTAGAACTGACCGGAGCCCTCTCGGAACTGATCACCCTGGTCCTTTCCAAGGACTTTCCCCGCCAGAACATCGCCGAGGTGCGCATCCTGCTGCTGGAAGCCGCCCAGCGCCTGCTGCCTGGCATGCCCGAGGATCTTGCCCGCCACACGGTTGAGATCCTGCGGCGCAAAGGCGTCGAGGTGCGCTTCGACGCGGCGGTCAGCGGCTTCGACCGCCGCCAGGTGACCCTCCGTTCCGGCGAGGTCATCCCCGCCCGCACCCTGATCTGGGCTGCAGGCATCCGCCCCAGCGGACTGGTCCGGTCGCTTGGCGCGGAGCTGGCTCCTGGTGGGCGGGTGCGGGTCGAGCCGACCCTGCAGCTGCCTGGCCGGCCCGAGGTGTTCGTGATCGGCGACGCCGCTTACTTCGAAGATGAGGCAGGGCAGCCCTTGCCGATGGTCGCCCCGGTCGCCACTCAACAGGCCGACTGCGCGGTGGACAACCTGAGGCGTATGCTGGAAAGCCGCCCGCTGAAGCCCTTCCGCTACAAAGATCCCGGGGCAATGGCCACCATCGGGCGCAACCAGGCGGTCGCCCGGCTGGGGCGCTTCCAATTTCGCGGCTTCATCGCCTGGATTATCTGGATCGTGGTGCACATCTATCAGCTGATCGGCTTCCGCAACCGGCTGGTGACGCTGATCAACTGGGCCTGGGATTACTTCCTCTACGACCGGGCGATCAGAACCATTGGAACCTGATGCGTACGGCGTGGTTCAGCGTCAAGCGCCACACCACATCACGGCGTTCTGGCATTTCTCTCCTGCCCGTCGGCGCAGAAAAATGATCTTAAGCGTGGCTGATTGTCTTGTTGGATAATAACTTACCAAATCTTATAAATGCGAGTAGAATAAGCCCCTGGAGATCTCCCCCTGGATGCATTTTAACCGAATCCTTTTTATCCTCATCCTGCTGACTTTACTGGTATCTGGCGCAGAGGCTCAGAGCGGCTATTTCATCCCCGGCCAGACCCCTCAACTCGCCAGCGACGAGGCGGAAACCGTCTATCGCACCAACCTGGCCCGCGAGGCCAACGGCTTGCCGCCGCTGCGCTGGAACGCTCAGTTGACCCATGCTGCGCGCTGGTTCGCCTGGGATTCGGTCGAGAACAGACCCGAATCCTACTGTAACCATCTCGATACGCTCGGCAACTGGCCGAACGCGCGCGCCAGCGCTTTCGGATATCTGGGTGAGGCCGGGGCCGAAAACGCCTACTGCGGTTATGTCACTCCCCAGCAGGCCGTCGAGGGCTGGCTGGGAAGCAGCGGCCACGCCGGCAACCTGCTCAACCCCGATTTCCGCGAGGTCGGATTGGGCTATTACCGGCGCGATTCGGACGGGCGCGGCTATGTTGTCCAGGATTTCGGCCAGGATCCGGCTTATGCGCCGGTGGTGATCAACAACGAGGCCCTCAACACGACCGGCAGCCAGGTTCAGCTCTACATTTACAACCGCGCAGATACCGGCGGGTTCACCGGCTTGCGCCCGGCTACCGCCGTGCAGGTCAGCACTGACGCCTGCTTCACCGGCGCCGCCTGGCAGCCGTATCAACCCCGGCTGAGCTGGACCCTGCCGGGAGGCGAGGGGTGGAAGGCCGTCTACGCCCGCACCCGGGATGATTACGGCTACACCATTTCAGCCTTCGACAGCATCTATCTCGGCGCCAACCCGCCGCTCGAACAGATCACAACCGCGCAGATGTCCTCGACCAGCCCAAGCGTGACCCTTTACGAGCTGGACAGCGGCGGGCGCTCCTCGATCCAGATCAGCCTGGGCTGGCTGGCCGACCGCTTCAAGCAAACCAGCGACAATACGCTATTCTCCCAAAACAGCGACTCTCAGGCGCTGGACGGCAGGGCGCTGCTGCTCTCGTCGTCTAACGGCATCAGCCGCGCCTGGGATTGGACGACTACATTCTTCTCCAACACGCCGATGGTGGCTTATTTCCGCATCAAGGCGAGCAGTAACACCTCCACCGTCGAGGTTGCCCGCCTGGAGATCACCGCCGGCAGGAACAGATACCCCGCGGTTTCGCTCAAGGGCAGCCACTTCAAGGCCGCCGGTCAGTACCAGGAATTCGCTGTACCTTTCACTTACATCCCCGACGACCAGAACCAATTCCTGATTTTCACCGTCCAGCGCACCGCCGACATCGACCTGTGGGTCGATGCGGTGACCATCTTCACCGCCCCGCAGCCCTTCACCGGTGAAACCATGACGGTCAACGTGCCGGGCGGCAACTACCGCGGTCAGGGAGTCTGGCTGCGCTACTCCGAAGCCGACCTGAGCAATTTCACCCCCTTCATCACCGCCGTGACCGTCAGGCCGGAGCTGCACGTCAGTACGCCCAGCCTGACCTTCCTGGCCGGTCTGGCAGCCGACGACCCGCCGACTCAGCCGCAGCAGACCAGCGTTCAGGCTACCTGCGGCGCGTCCTTCACCTGGCAGGTGAGCGATAACGCTGCCTGGCTGCAAACCTCGCGCAGCGACGACCAGGTCGAGGTCAGGGTCGAGACCAAAAACCTCTCGCCGGGCGAATACCAGGCCGCGTTGACCTTCACCCCCAGCGACCCGTCTATCCCCGCCGTGCAGGTGCCGGTTCGGCTTATCGTTGCAAATGATCTGAAGGAAACCTATCTCCCCGCCGTCAGGCGCTGAGCCCTCTGCAGAAATTGTTCACCCTCTCGCCGGCAGAGCCAGCATGCCGGCTCAGCTGCCGGGCAGCGGCCAGAGCCAGTAAACCAACAGGGCCACCGCCAGCCCAAGAACAACCCCCCCGATCACTTCTTTGGGCGTATGTCCGAGCACCTCTTTCAGGCGTTCCTGAGAAATCGGATGTCCGCTGAAAAATTCCTCGATCAGCAGATTGATCTTTTCGGCGTGGAAGCCGGCCTGGCGGCGGACGCCGGCCGCGTCGTAGACGATGACCATCGTCATCGCGAAAGCCAGGGCGAACAGGGGCGTGCCGAAGCCGTAGAACAGCCCGATCGCCAGGGTGGTAGCCACCGAGAGGGAGGAATGCGAGCTGGGCATGCCACCGCTGCCGAACCACAGCGCCCAGTTCCAACGCCGCTTGAGAAAGTACTCGATGGGCACTTTGAGGAACTGGCCGAGAAACCAGGCGATCAGCGCCGCCGCCAGCACCCGGTTGGTAACCAGATCGAGCAGCATTCCTATCCCTCCTCCTCTGCTTCTTCTGGCAGGTCAGGTTCTTCGTCTCTGAGGCTGCGCACGCGCAATTCAGCCTGGTCGAGCAGCTCGGCGCAGCGCCGGGCCAGGGCCTGCCCGCGTTCGAAGAGGGCCAGGCTCTGCTCGAGCGTCTGCTGGCTGCCTTCGAGCGCGCTGACCACTGCCTCCAGCTCCTCGAAGGCCTGTTCGTACGTAAGCTCTTCCACCGGGGTCATTGATTTATCCATTTCCATCTTCCTTCCCTTCCGCAGGGATAATCTGTCTGACGGTCGCCCCAAAACTGCCGTCGGCCAGCCGCACCGAAACGTCGTCGCCGGCGCTGACCACGTGAATACTGCCAACCAGGCGCCCATCCGAATCGTGAACGACGGCGAATCCGCGCTGCAGCACCGCGAGCGGATTGAGCGCCTCCAGCCGCTGCTGCAGGCCCTCCAAACGGGCTCGGCGCAGTCTCTCGCCGGCGGTCAGCGCCCGGCGGATGCGTTCGTAAAGCTCATCCAGGCGCTGGCGGTCATTCTGTACCTGCCGCCATGGGGACAGGCGGTCGAGGCTCGTGCGGGTCTCAGCCAGCCGCTGGCGAGCCGCCTCCAGACGGGAGGACAGCAGACTGTCCAAAGCGTCCAGGGTGAATCGCAGCTCGCCGCGCAAATCGGCGATGTTTGGCGTGGCCAGCACGGCCGCGCCGGTCGGCGTCGGCGCGCGCAGGTCAGCGGCGAAATCCGCCAGGGTGAAATCGGTCTCGTGGCCGATGCCGGTAATAACCGGCGCAGCCGAGGCGACCACTGCCCGCACCACCCGCTCGTCATTGAACGCCCATAAATCCTCCAGCGAGCCGCCGCCGCGGGCGAGGAGGATCACATCCGGCCTGACCTTGCGGTTGAGCCGCTGCAGAGCGCGGACGATCTGTTCTGGAGCTTCGTCGCCCTGAACCGCCGTCGGGGCGAGGATCACTTCAACCAGCGGGTAGCGCCCGGCCAGGGTGTTGAGCATATCCTGCAGCGCGGCCCCGGTCGGCGAGGTGACAATGCCGATCGTCCGCGGGCGCGCAGGGATCGGCCGTTTGCGGGCCGGGTCGAACAGACCCTCGGCTTCCAGACGAGCCTTGAGGCGCAGGAATTCCTGATAGAGCCAGCCCTCGCCCGCCAGACGCAGCGCGTCGATGTACAGCTGGTATTGTCCGTCCCGCTCGTAAAGGCCAATGTAGCCGTGCGCCTCGATGGCGCTGCCGTTGGCAAAAACCGCCTTCAGCCGCTGGGCGGTCGTGCGCCAGATCACGCAGCGCAGGGAGGCGCCTGCGTCTTTCAGGGTGAAATAGACGTGCCCGGAGTTTGGCCGGGAGAGATTCGACACCTCGCCGCGCACCCAAACGTCCTGAAGAATTTCGTCGGATTCCAATAACTGACGCAGGTAAGTTGTGATCTGACTGACCGTCAGGGCGGGGGTATTAAACAAAGCAGCTTGTTCCATGTGCAAATAAGATACCCCACAAGCGTACGGGTGTCAATCAATTCCCAACGGTCTGCGTGAATAGCAAAATTTGCCCTTACTATGGAAAATTTGCTCCCGCTCGCCGGGTGGAAGGATACGGGCATGTTTGATACAATAACCGGTACCAATCCCGGCAAGAATACGCGGTATGAGCCGCCGGGCGGAATCCAGGGCAATGTCAAAAAGGCAATCAATCAGGGAAAGCTACCGCGGCGCTCTCAGCCCTGGATATCACCCATGAGAATCAAACTATCGACCGTTCTGGAGGCAGACGCATGGATTACCTCTGGTCGCCATGGCGGAAGGAATACATTATGCAGAACGAGACTCCCACAGGCTGTATCTTTTGCGCGGCCCTGGAAAAGGAAAACGGCGAGGAAAACCTGATTGTCGTCCGGGGAACGCGAGCCTTCGTCATCATGAACCGCTTTCCGTACACCAGCGGTCACGTCATGGTCGTTCCCTATGAGCACCAGCCAAGCTTCGAGCAGGTTGATCCGGCTACCCGGGCTGAATTGATGGAGCTGATCACCCAGGCCATGCGCGTGTTGCGCAAACTGTACAATCCAGAGGGGTTTAACGTAGGGGCTAACATTGGCACAGTGGCTGGGGCGGGCATTGCCGATCACACCCATTTTCACGTCGTCCCCCGCTGGGGCGGCGACACCAGCTTCATGTCAACCCTGGCGGGCACGCGGGTGCTGCCCGAATCGCTCACCGATACCTATCAGCGCCTGCGCCAGGCCTGGAACAGCGATTAAATCCATTTCAGCGCAGGCTGATCCGCTTTTCCCCCTGATCCCCCCTCGATTGGATTAATCAGAAACAACCGATGGCTGGAGGGTCGCGGGCGATTCCTCCACGCCTGATTCCGATTCAACGCTTTCCGTTTCAGACGCCTCTGCACGATCTTCATCCGTCTTTTTTTTCGAGCAACTGAAACAGGAATCTTTGTCAATGGTAATCTCAAGATCGTCGCCGTCGGGCCGGGAAGGTTCCAGAGTTACCACTGGACTGGCGGCATCCGTTTCGCCAGGGATTTCTTCCGTTCCCTTCGATTCAGGCTGAGGGGTTTCAATGTCCTTGCCTTTTGGACTCCGCCGATCATCCGGTTCCTGGCCGGATTGCGGCGATCCTTTACCACCAGGCTTTGCCGAAAGAGCCAGGAACTGCCCTCCCGACAGGCGCAGCGCGGTCAATTCGACATAGGTGCCTGCCCGTGGATTGCCGATTACCTGGGTGGAATCCTGAATCTGTACCGCCACGCCGCTGACGACCCACAACCCCGGTTCCATCCTTTCGATCTCGCCATCCAGGTGGAACAGGCGCAGTTTCATTTCGGTTACCTCGACCCCTGCCCCGCCGCGGACGACGCCCTTGATTTCCACGTAAGAGCCGATTAATGCGTGCGCCATGGCCTCCTGTTCAGGGGTCAGGATCAACTTTACCCGATCGACAAACCAGCCCTGCTGCGGATCTTCCCATAAAAATCCGGCAAAAGTGACCGGCTGGATCCTGTTGGCGTTCAGCAGCTTTTCGGCTTCCAGCATGCGGCGCTGGTCGAATGCTTCTTCCAGCTCCAATCGGCTGGACTGGCGGGTGGTGAGCGCCATCTGAGCCTGCTCGACGACCCGCTTGACCGGATAGAGGGCCTGCCCGGGCACCGCCGACACCGAGGAGAGGCTCGCACCAACCAGGCTGGCAAAAAGCACAATCGCTATCAGCGCTGCCGCGCCAGCCATGCGCATTCGGGTCAGCCTGGCGAAGATAGAGGCGCGGCCGCGTTCGCGGCGCTGCCGGGCAGCCCCCAGGAAACGCGCGCGGCTGCGGTTCTGGGCGATCTTCATATCCGACAGATTCGAATCCAGGGATTGCGCCAGCCGGGCGGCTTCCAGCAGCGGGCGCAGCCGGTCAGCCTGGGCAGGGTGCCTGGCAAGCACCTCTTCCAGCCCGGCTCCGCTGCGGAGCTGTGCCAGATCTTCTTCTAATAAGTCTTTCAAATCCGGGCGCGACATCCCTTACTTACTCCTGTCCATCTGCCGCCGTAATGCGGCGATGGCGCGGTACTGTAACACTTTCACGGCGTTGACCGATTTACCCATGATCTGGGCGGTTTCTTCCAACGAAAACTCCTGCGAAAAACGCAGAGCAATCACATGTTGTTGATCGGGGGTCAGTTTGCGCAGCGCCTCGCGGATTTCGCTGCGGACAAATGCCTGGTCGGCTTCCTTTTCGGGCGAGTGGCTGGACGGCAGTGTATCGTGGTCTTCGAGGTTGTCCACCTGACGGCGGTAACGCTTGCGGTAGTGATCCTGGACCAGGTGGTTGGCCGTGCCCAGCAGCCAGGCGCGCACCGATTGGATTTGCGTGTTCTTGCGCTGCAACACATCGAGCAGCCTGAGAAACGCTTCCGAGGCGATGTCTTCGCAAACCATCGGATCATCCAACCGGTAGCAGACGTAGCGGTACACCTGAGGATAGAGCTGATCATGCAGTTCAGCAAGAGCCTGCTCGTCCAGTTCTCCGGCGCGGGATAGTAACTCGTCGTTTTCCAGGTCCATGATGAGTGAAGATCGTTTTCCCTGCGCCAAGTATAACCCATGCCTGCAGAAGTGAGCCGTGCCGCGAGAGAATCGCGCCCTACTGACCCGGCGGTCTGCTCCAGCAGGCTACATCAGGAGTCTGCTTCATGGATTCCGGCTCGATCAACAAAATATGCTGTTCTTAAGGTTCGGATATCCTCTGAGATCAATTCTCCACATACTCGGACCTGGGCTGGTCCTAGTCATCGTGATCCTTCTCGTGATCTTCATCGTCGTGATCATCATCATGACCGTCATCGCGATCATCGTCATGATCCTCATCGTCGTGATCCTCATCGTCGTCATCATCCTGATCGCCGTTGTGAGAATCGTCCCGGTCGTCTGAATCCTGGCGGTCATCCTGGTCGTGCATCTCGTCGTCTTCGACTTCGATCTCATGAGCCAGGTAGGTCACGCCGTCGGTCTGAAGGAAGGCTTCAACCTCGACCAGGTCGCCAGGCTGAGGGTCGCCCTTGATCTTTGTTTCAAGACCGACCAGGATACTATGCCCAGCGACGACCCAGGTGCTGCCGTTGATCGATTCCAGGGTGCCCTTGAACTTGACCTTGTTCAGCTTGGGGTCAGCGTCTTCCTTATCGTCGTCTGCCTCGTCATCCTCGGCATCTTCTTTTTCGATTTCGCGAGCCAGGTAGCCGCCATCCGCCTGAAGGGTGGCATGCACCTTGACCAGGTCGCCGACCGCCGGCATCCCCTTGATTTCAGTCGAGGCGTCCGTGTTGACGGTCTTCCCGGCGATCATGTACACGTCGGCGTTGATCGACTCGATCAGACCCTTGAATTCGACCTCGTTCATCTTATCCTTGGAGCCGTCGTCATCGTCCCTATCCTGATCCTCGAGATGGATTTTACCGGCCACCAGGCTGCCTTCGATGATGCGCCCCTCGACCTCAACCAGGCTGCCGACCACCACGCCGGGGTCGATCATCGTCTCCGCGGTCACCTGAACCATTTCGCCGGAGATCACCCAGCCAGCGCTGTCGGTGCTCTCGACGATCCCGTAGAATTCAAACTCAGGATCGATGCTCGATTCTTTGCTCTCGATGAGCTGAATCGATAACGCATAGCGGGTCTGATCCGGCAGAAGCAGCGCCTTGACTTTGACCAGATCGCCAGGCGCCAGACCGGGGGTGATCATGGTCTGCATATCGAAGCGGAAGATCAGCCCGCTGATAACGTACGAATCAACGTTGATCTGCTCGACGATCCCCTTGAAGGTGACTTCGCCGAGCTCAGGCATGCCGCTGACGAGGCTGGTTCCCGCATCCGGCGAGCTCGAGCGCATGGCAGCGTTGGCCCGCAGGGTCAGCAAGCCCACGATCGCCAGCACGCCGATGGTGATCACAACTCCTACCAATAAACCGGTATTAAATTTATTCTCACGCATTTCCACTCCGTAAATGGATCCTTTAGCGAGGTTGTGTAAATAGGGTCACTCATCAAGTCGCTGAAGGGAGGTTAATGTTACGATGACAGCCCTGAAATTCGGATTTTTCATATCATTTATTAAGAATTATGCGACAGATCGGCGCCATTTTAACTGGCTGTACCCCTCAGCCGCGGCGCATGACTAGCAGTCCGCCAAAACGAGGAAGGATACGCCCCACCCGCCGGGCGAGCTTCCAGACTGCGCGAAAGTAAGCCGGCATCTCTTCCGGATCGGCGAGGATCTCAAACCCGAATTTCTCGTACAATCCTCGCAGGTGAGGGCGGCAGGTCAGGTAAAGCGGTCCATCCTCCAAGACGAGAAGCTGCTCGATGACTGCGCGCGCCAGCCCCCGCCCGCGGTGTTCCGGCGAGACCGCGATGGAAGCCAATTCGCGCGACCCGTCGCGGTGACTCTTGATCTGGCCGCAGGCGACGACCCTGGCGCGCGGAGCGCTCGCCACCCAAAAGCGCCGCCAGTCCAGGCTCAGCGGATTGATCCCGGCGCGGTAGACCAGCCAGCGGATCGCCAGGGCATCCCGCCGCTCAGCGCGGCGCAGGGTGTATTCCCCTGCGGCTGGCGGCTTTCGAGAATCAATATCAGCCGCTGCCATGATCCGCAGGACGCACGCCCAGGTCCGCAGGTGTAATCTTCAGGCGGGCGAGCTCCTCAAAGGTGAGGTGGTGGACGTTCAGTTGGCGATTCAGCTTGAACAGGTCGAATAAGGCGATATAACTCGCGGTGATGCGCGCCTCCCAATCGAGCTCAAGGCTGGCAGCCGCCTGCCGGATGCTGGCTTCATCCGGGCCCTCGATCTCGCAAAAATTGCCGAACGGCATTTCATCGAGGACAATTTCCACCGCGCCCAACTGGAAGGTGGTGCGCCATTTCTCGTACTTCACGATCACCCGGTAGCCCAGCGCTTCTAACAGCCGGCGCGCAGCCGCGAAATCGCTGACCTCGAATTCGATCTCCTGGCGGTCGCTGACCGCCTCGCCCGCTTCCGCGGGGCCTTTATAGGTCAACCGCGCGCGGATATCCTGCCGCAGGCGCAGCACCTGATGAGCGCGGCTCAGGCTGCCGTCGGGCCGGTCGAAGCGCAGATTAACCTCGAACACCCGTTCCTGGACCTGGGCTGCGCCCGCCGCCGCCAGGCGCTCCAGGAAACCCTGCGGATTGGAAAGATAGAATTTAACCTCAAGCTCGCGATCGCCAGGATTCATCCAGCAGCCTTTCTTCTTCAGACAGCACCGCGAAAACAAACAGAAGCACCAAAACGGTCGCGCCTAACGCAAAGGGCCAGCCGACCCGCGCGGTATCCGTCCGCGCCAACCACAACCGGTCGATCCAGTTCCAGACCTGCCAGGCGACCATGAAAACACGGGTGAAGGCGAAACCCCAGCGGCGCCGAAACCAGACCCCCAGCCCGGCGGCGAGACCGCCAGCGCCGGTCAGCCCGCCTGTCAGGGCCAGGTAGAGCGGTCCGGGGCGCAAATCGGCCTGGCTGAGGAATCCCCATTCCGCCAGCGACTGCTGCAGGCGCAGCCAGCCGGCGGCGGAAAAGATCAACAACCCTGCGACGAGGACTTTCAGCCAGAACGATCGTTTGGGCCGTTGACGGGGCACGTCGTGGGCAGCGCTCACCGGAAGGTCACCTCCCAAAGATGGACGTGGGCCGGCTCGCTGTCAAGGCTGTTCATTACTTCCAGAGTAACCTGGACGACCTGAACGGTTCCGCCGAAATCCACGACCAGGTCGCGAGGATTCGGCGCACTGCCCACATCTTGAGTGAAAACCACCGGCTGAGCCTGCCCGTTGACCGTCAGGCTGACCGTCAGGCGGGTGGGTACCCCGCCGACCCGGACGGTGACGCCCGTCCATTCACGCGGGCTGGCGAAAGTCACCACCAGCTTGAGCGGATTAGCCTCGCGGGTGCGCACCAGCGTGGAGGGACTGCCGTCGAACAGGTCTCCGATTTTACCCATATCCAGGGACGAAATGGCCACTTTCACCGGGCTGCCGTCCGGCAGCGCAGCAGTCTCCTCGACCAGCACCCGACGGGCAGCGGCCTCGGCCGCAAAGATTTCTTCGATGTTATCCACGTAGCGCAGGCGGGTGAAGAACCAGCCCGGCTCGCCGGTTGGGTAATTCACGGTCATCTCGACCTTCACGTCGGTGAACTTCCCGCTTTCCTCCATGCGCTTGAACTCTTCCGGGATCATGACGAAGATCGTCTGCGGGTCGATTTCCCGGTAATAGTCGATATAGCCATCGATACTGCCCAGTTCAAAAGGCTGCTTTTCGGGGTAAAAGAAACGCGCCACGACGTCGGTGCCGTTCGACCAGGAGGGAGAGAGGACAACCTTCGTCCCCGGGTGTTCGCGAATATATTGATCCACCGCGCTGAAGATCTGTCGCGCGCCGTACTGCATTCCGGCCAGGCCGTAATCAGAATACCAGAACGGTCCGTTGGTCAGCGCGTCGTCGAGCATCAACAGGCTGGCAAGGCTGATCACAAGGAAGGTCAGCAGCAGCAAGATCGTGCGCACTGGCAGCTGCGGCCAGCGGCGCTTGATCAGCCTGACCAGCCCGTCCAGCCCGACGGAAAAGCCAATGGCGCTCAAGAGCACCGCCGGGATGACCATGAACAGCAGGCGGGTCACGCCTAAGCCGACCAGCGCGGAGCCGGTCGGCGCCGCCAGAAGGGCCGCCAGGACAGTACGGTGAGCCGGGCTGCGGAATTTGATCAGCGCGGCGGCGGCGCCGACCGCCGCCAGCGGCAGACTCCAGCGCCAGAGATGCCCGTACCCTTTCATGATGTGACGCGCCAGGCCTTCCGGCTCAGGGCTGAACCAGAAGAACGGATTCAGCCCGCGCAGGTACTCGCCGAAGAATCGCCCAATCTTTTCACTGAATGGAATGGCCTGCACCCAGTAGGAGTCAAGGATGGTCAGGTGGCGCTCGACTTCGCCGGGGTGGTTGACGATAAAGCGTACGTAAGGGATGGCCAGCAAGATCGCCAGCCCCAATCCACCCAACAGGTGCTGGCGGTTTTGCCAGTGGTGTTTCAAATCGCTGAAAAAGAGCAGCAGGGCGGTCGCAGCGACCACCATTTGGGCCGGACTGTAGGTGTAAAAGGTCAGCGCTGCCAGCCCCACCGCAGCGTACAACCAGCGGGGATCTTTGAGCCGGTATTGGAGGTAGGCGAAAAGGAACGCGGCGTAGAAACTGGCCGCCAGGGCAGTTTCGAACGCCGTGCGGGAGTGGAGAAACCAGACCGGCGTGACCGCCAGGAGGAAAACCCCAATCCAGGCATGGGCGAGGTTAAAGCCGCGCTTGAGGATCCCTGCGATGGCGAGGGCGGCGACCACGGTGAGCAGAGCCGATACGGCGCGGGTGACGAAAACAGATCGGCCAAACATCATATAAGGCAACACCTGCGCATATACCGATACGCCGAGATTGTATTGCCCGCCGTTTTCGAAGTAGGCAGGCAGGATTTCGCCGTCGTAGCCCTTGAAGTTATCTCGCACCAGGTCGGCGGCGCGCACGGTTTGAACTGCCTCATCGGTAAAGAAGAAGATGGGGAAATCGGTCAGCCCGATCAGACGGGTGGCGAGATAGACCACCAGAGCCAGCACGAAGAGAAGCCTCGCCCACTGCCCTCCTAACCAGAACACGGCTTGCTCCAGGGGGGTGGGCGGCGCCATCTCTGCGTATGGGTATACGATCCGCGCAGGCGCCTTTCTGGAGACGGGATTGGTGAAGGTCATCTCGCGCTGTTCCAGCCAGGTGCCGTCCGGCTCGTGCGTTTCCACCGTCACGCGCAGGCGCGTGCCGCGGGGAACTTCCAGACGCAGATGCAGGCTCGCGTCCTGGTCCTCGGGTTGGGTGGGGGACTCCGGCTGTCCGCCCGGCGGTTTAGAATCCATGCAGGCTCGCCTTCCTGGGTTGATTATAGCATCAAGGGTCTCTGAGTTGAAAAGACCGGCTGCTGAGTAGAACCGCTTAGATTATTACCCCCTCCCGGCAGGTAACTCAAAACACAAACCGGGGTTTATATCTGTGACAAGATGTCTATACAAAACCGGAATTAAAAGAGTAGATTGTCTGTATAATTAACAATACGGCGGTGTATGGGGCGGGTTTCCAGAATGCCACCAAATCCCACGGATTGGGTTTCGCTGAAAACGCCGCCCAAGCGAGGGGCCAGAAAGATGTTCGTGGATAAGGAAGGAGAGGTCACATGAAACTGCAGAAGCCAAAGGTGATTACGTTCTGGGTTGCGGTTATTCTGGTTGTACTGGGCGTCATTGCCCAATTGGCGACCATCCCAGTACTTTCCGGGATTGCATTCTGGCTGGTCGTCGTCGGATTCATCATCTTAGCCCTGGGAAACCTGCTCACCGGTCTCTAAGGGATAATCAGGGGGCAGGCTGCGCCGGTTTCTGGCCCCACCTGCACTGCGCCTGCCCCAGCTAAAATTGGCGTATCGATCCCAAACCGCCCCGCTCGGGGCGGTTTGGCTTCCACCCCGCTTATTTGGTACACTATCTCCAACTCGATGGACGCGGAGGTTAGAATGACGACCGAAACCGTAAGCGTGGAATGGCTTGGCAGGCAGGTCTTCCTGCTCAAAGACCGGCACGGCTTCCCGATCGTGATGACCCAACCTGGCGGCGTCAACGGCGCCGACCTTTTACCATTAAGCATAATCGGCTGCGCGGTTTGGGACGTGGCAGCGATCCTGCGCAAACAGCGCCAAAAGGTCAGCGGCTTGACCGTCAGCGCTGAGAGCCTGCGCGAAGACGATCCGCCCTGGCGCTTTCGAAAAATTACCATCCGCTACCAGATCCGCGGGCGCGGGCTGGATAAAAATCGCATCGAGCAGGCTGTGGAATTGAGCCAGAAGAAATACTGCTCGACGTACGCCACCTTGAGCGCAGCAGTCGAGATCGTCAGCGAGGTCGAGGTTTTAGAGGACGAACCGGAGGGAAGCGATGGCTGAAAACACCTCTCCCCGGTTGAATCACGAGGCTGCTGTCCGGCTTGTCGTCCGCTTCAACGAGGCGCTCAACGCCGGCGACGTGGACGGGATGATGCGGCTGATGAGCGAGGATTGCGTCTTCGAGAACACCGTCCCTGCGCCGGACGGAACCCGCTACTCCGGTCAGGAGGCGGTGCGCGCCTTCTGGCAACTCTTCTTCAGCGGCTCGCGTTCGCCCCATATCGAAATCGAGGAAATCTTCGCCTTGGGAGAGCGCTGCGTGATGCGCTGGGTGTATTCCTGGCTGGATTCGAACGGGAACCGCCGCCGCGTCCGTGGGGTGGATGTCTACCACATCCGCGACGGGCTGATCGCGGAGAAGCTGTCGTATGTAAAGGGGTAAGACGCGTCCTGATCATTGGCGTGACATACGCGCAGCAGCCGTTCTGATCACCGAATCGCCGCGTAGTCGCGGGAGATTATTGAAGAATTTTTGGTCAATGATTATTTACCACAGAGGCGCAGAGAACGCGGAGACGATTTTTCCTCTGTGCCCTTTACGGCTCTGCGGTCGATTCCATGCCTGTGGGCAGGGGCACCCGGGCTATCCACGCCGCGACTGTCTTTCCAATCGACCCGCCGTGTGGTTCGACCAGCGCCGGATTTTAGCATTCCTGGCTCTTGATTCCTGGAGCAGAATGGAGCACAATCAGAGATATGGAAATTGATCATCCGCCGCTGATGATCTGTGAGTTCCTTTCCGCAAAATCCGGCCAGGATCCGCCAGAGGCGTTTCCATCCAAAAACAACCGCTGCATAGCGGGTGGCAGGCTGGATATACTCCCCCTGGAAAAACAGTCGGCGCTCTGTCTTGGGCCGGCGCACGCCGACTGCACGCTGCGCCTG
Source organism: uncultured Anaerolinea sp. (assembly GCA_964564935.1). Taxonomy (GTDB): domain Bacteria; phylum Chloroflexota; class Anaerolineae; order Anaerolineales; family Anaerolineaceae; genus Bellilinea. The sequence goes on from CAZMCF010000010.1 coordinate 15,516, forward strand.
AGAGCCAGGGCGACCCAGTTCGCCCCGCCGCTGGGCGCCGCCGAGGCTCTGCCTGAAAACGAGTATGAACAGCCCGAGGGCGAGGGAACCAAAGGCAGGAAGAAGAGGCGAGAAAAGCAAACAGAAGCTGAAGAGCTGCCAACAGGTGAGGAGCAGCTGCTGGTCGAATTCGAGGAAATCATCGAACCCGAAGAAAGCGTTGACAAAAAGCCAGAACCGGAAGCCAAAGAGCCGCCCAGCCAGCCCTTCCGCCGCGAGCTGGCGGACTGGATGAGGAGTTTGTTCAAGGATAAAGACAACTCGTGACGGAATTTCCCGCCCGTGAGTAATCCGCCCGGCTGTACGTCCTCTACTTCAGCGACAGGTCCGACTGCTGGAGCGAAAAGAGATCACCCACAATAAATTTCCCGCTGAAGAACCCGCTTACAGGAAAAAGTCGAATTGACCGATCAGTCTGAGGATATGATCTGGGTGGCTCGAAAACATAGCGTTTTTTTGGCTTGCAGGATAACAGGCTAATTCGGGAGTAACTCATACCCCGTCGTGATCTCCGCCACTCCGCGGACAGTCGCCGCCACCGAGCAGTATTTCTCTTCAGAGAGCTGGATGGCCTGCTCGACGGCTGTTTCGGTCAGCCCTCGGCCGCCCAGGCGATAATAGAGGTGGATTTTGCGGAAGGTCCAGGGCGGGTCGCAGTCCTGCTCGCCGCTCGCCTGGATCTCCAGCGAGGTCAGCTCGATGCGCTTCTTGCGCAGGATGTCGACCACGTCCACCGCGGTGCAGGCGGCGAGGGCTACCAGGAGCAGCTCGGAAGGCTTCATCCCCACGCCTTCGTCCACCGAGGAGAGCACCACGGAATGTTTGGTGGAATCGATGCCGACAAACTGCTTGCCGGTCAGCCAACGCACGGTTGCAGACGCCATTCAGCCTCCATCAGGATGATTATAAGGATGGTCAAACTCATGCCTTCCGCGCGGTGAGACGCCCTCCTGACTCAGGGCGCCTTCTCGATGATGTTCGTCAAATCTGCTGCCAGCTTTTCGCGGCTGGCGCGGTCGGCCGGCTCGCCCTCCGGGTCGAGCAGGCACTGCGTGATGTAATTCTGGATGACGACCAGCATGGCGCCGTGCACCGCCGAGCGCACTGCCGAGAGCTGCTGAAGGATCTCCTGGCAGTCGCGGCCTTCGACCAGCATGGTTTGCACGCCGCGCACCTGACCCTCGATGCGCTTGAGGCGCTGGATCATCTTCGCGCGGGTTTCAGAATCGGCAGGAGCCATGATCATTCCCCTTTCGAAGCCTGGCACGCAGGCGATGGATCAGGCTCAACGGAAGCCGCCCGAAGAGCTGCTGCAACTGGCGCTCGATGCAGCCTGCGTACCGGGTCCGCTGGCAGCGAAGAGCGAGATGAGCTTGTGAGTCTTATCACTGCGGCAGACGGGGCAAGTCGCATCCGGGTCCGGCTCGGAAAAGCGGACGATTTTTTCAAAGTGCGTTCCGCAGGACTGGCAGACATATTCATACAAAGGCATCGGTTGTCGCCTCCAGGCGAATATACTATACTGGAGTATAGCTTGCGGGAGGGGTTTTTATAAGTGACGATCTTCCATGTCTCCGCTGACAATAATTACTTCTCCAATAATCATACGAACCGGCTGGATTCGTTCCTAAAAACACTGCTCTCATGTATACTTTATCTATCTCTTCCCTGGTTGGAGGTGTCCATGTCCAAGGTTCGCATCCTCACCGACAGCAGCGTTTATCTGCCCCAGGCTTACGTCGATCAGCTCAACATCCACGTCCTGCCCCTCATCCTGATCCTTGACGGGAAGGAATACCGCGATGGAGTCGACATCAGCGCAGGCGAATTCTACGACCTGTTGATCAAAACGGACAGCCTGCCCAAGACCAGTCAGGTGCCCGTCAGCGCTTTCGCCCAGAAATACCGCGAGCTGCTCGACGAAGGCTGCGAAATCCTCGTCCTGCCCATCTCCAGCGGGCTTTCCGGCACGCGCGAATCGGCCCTGCAGGCTTTGGAAAGCTTCCCCGGCGCGCCGATCGAGGTCCTCGAAACCAGGCTGGTCTCCATGGCGCTCGGCTTCATGGTTCTGGCCGCCGCCCGGGCTGCGGCCGAGGGCGCCAGCCTGGCGGAATGCAAAGCGGTTGCGCTGGAGTCTTATCCGAAAATCGGGGTGTACTTCACGGTCGAAAACCTCAAATATCTGGCTGCCGGCGGGCGGATCAACACCGCCAAGCGCCTGCTCGGCACCGCGCTCAGCCTCAAGCCGCTGCTCGAAATCCGCGACGGCAAGATCGAGCTGGTCGAAAGCGTGATCACTACCCGCAAGGCGGTGGAGCGGATGGTGCAGCTGGTCGAGCGCAACGTGACCGGCAAATCGCCGGTGCGCATCTCGGTTTTCCACGCCGCCGTGCCCGAAACCGCCCAGGCGCTGCTCGAGCGGCTGGTTACTCAACTCCATGCCGACGAAGGCATTCTCAGCGAAGTCAGCCCGGTGATCGGCTCGCACGTCGGGCCGGGCACAATCAGCGTGGCCTACATGGCTGGCTGACCCGCGCCGACTCGAGCAGCACCACCGGAATCGCCCCCTCCACCCAGGCCTCCAGCGTTTCCTGATCGACTCCCAGCGGCTGGGTGACGCTGCTGGCGGCGCGCATGAGCAGCTCGCGGTAGCGGCTGAGATCCAGGCGGGCCGGGTCGGGCAGCTCGGGCAGGTCCCAGGCGTGCACGTCGGGCTGCCCGCGCAGGAGCAGAAAGCGCACCCGCTGCCCGGGGCGGATGTGCTTGCCGATTGCGGCCAGCTGGGCGGCAGCGCGCGCCGCCGGCGAGGGCACGCTGTATTCCTCCAGGTCGCGGGTCAGCCGCTGGCCGACCAGCAAATCCTCCAGGGGAACGCGCCCGGCGCGCAGCTCGGTCAGGCGCGCCCGCAGCAGCTCGACCAGCGCCGGCAGTTGATCGGGCAGCCGGCCGGCGTCCTCGACCCTGGCCAGCAGCTCGATCATCTCCATCTGCACCTTGCCGATCCAGGCCGGCGTATCTCGCCGGCGGGTCTCCAATCCGCGCACCTTGAGCGAGCCGTCCTGGAAGACGCCGAAGTAGCGGTTGGGCACCGGCACGCGCGCGTCCAGGCGCGAGGGCAGAAAAGCCACCCAGCGGTAAATGCCGTCCAGGGCGATGGGCAGACCGGTGCGGCGGGCGATCTCCTCGACCAGCGGCTGGAAATCTTCCGGATGCCTGGCGTCCGGGCGGGAAACCCAGATTCCGTCGACGTACATGTGCAGCACGCAAAAGCCGGCGTCCTCGGCGGCCTCCTTGGCCCGCAGCAGCGCCTCGCGCCCGCAGCCGGTGACCGCCTCGTGGGCCTCGATCCGCCCGAAGCGGGCGTTCTTGTAGCCCAGGTAGCCGAAGCAGGTCACCAGCAGCCACTTGTGAGCCGAGGCGTACGCCTTGTACAGCTTGCGGCGCGGGTGCCAGGCCGGCATCTCGGCCAGGCGGCGCTTGATCGCCACCCGCTTTTCCAGTAGCGGGGCGAGCGTCTGCGGAATCAGGCCGGGCGGCTCGGGGGAAGGCCCCAGCCCCTCCGGCAGGCGCGTCTCGGGCGAGATGTTGCAGTGAACCATGATGCTCGGGTACATGGAGATGAAATCCAGCTCGCCCACGTCGCGGTGCAGACCGACAAGCGGCTGGTAGATCAGACCGCCCTGGTCGGTGCGCAGCAGGTCCAGGGCGGTCTTGCCGCGCTCGACCTGCTGCTTATGCCAGGGGACGAGGATGCCGCCGGCGGGGGTGTACTCGGCCTGCAGCGCGGTGCGGATTTGCATGGCCGAGATGCCCCCACCAGGCGAGTTGCGCGCCGCCACCTGCACCGGCAGGCCGGTGACCCGCGCCGCCTCCAGCACGCCCTCCACGCCGTAGTCATCCCAGAGCATCGCGTTGCGGTGATCGATGTGCAGACGGCCGAAGAGATGCACCTGCTGCCCGCGGAAGACGATTTGCCCGTAGGAAAAGTAGGAACGCTCCTCGCGCAGGCCCGCCTCGCGGCCCTCGTGGCGGTTGAGCGGCAGGGGCAGCCCGTGCACTTTGGAAAGCTCGAGCAGCATGGGCAGCAGCCAGGTGTCCCCCCAGCCGGTCAGCAGCAGGTCGGGGTCGTGGCGGGCGAGCAGGGCGCGCAGGTTGATCAGCAGCGGGCGGGGCGGATCAAGCGGCAGGCGGTAATTGCAGCGCTCGAAGCGGGCCAGCAGCGCGCGCGGCGGGGCGTGGCTGGGGTCGCAATCCGGTTCGAGCTGGAGCACGCGCAGCGGAGCCGGCTCGAGGTCGATCTCCCAGGGCGAATCGAGCGTCTTCAGCTCGAAGATTTCCCCGTCCTCAGCGCAGCGCACGCGAATGCGGGCCAGGGGAAAGGTGTCGTAGCGGGCGGCGTGGTGCAGACTGAGCGGCAGGTCGCAGTCGTAATAGGTCAGGTCGGGGTAACGGTTGGCAACCTGACGGAAAAGGGCGGCCTGGTCGGAAGCGCGCGAGCGCACCGCCAGCACGTCGATCGGCTCGGGCAGGAACAGGTCGCGCCGGCGGGTGCGGAACAACTCGGAGGGCAGGGGCAGCCTGCGCAGGTAGTCCTGCGCGGCGCGCAGCATGCGCTCCTCTCCGGCGATGTAGAAGGTCAGCGCCAGCGACTGGCGCAGGCGCAGCCGGCGCCCATCCTCCGCCAGCAGCCAGAGGGTGACGTCGTCCTGGGGATCATCGTACAGATCGAGCAGCCAGCCGGCGACTTCAAGCATCACGCTCCCTGTGCAGCGCTTCCAGTTGGGCGCGCAGGCGCAGCACCTCTTTGTGCTGCTCGAGCAGCATGGAGAGCAGGAAGGTCTCCATCGGCAGGGCATGGCTGGCGTAGGCGGCGGCAGCCAGGTGCTGGCGGGCCGAGGCGAACAGGTCGTCCAGCGCCAGCTGGTCGCTGCGGCGCAGCGCGCGGCGGAAGCGGCTAAAGGCTTCCTGCTCTTCGATGAAAGCTTGAGTGATGGACGGCATGGTTCTTCCCATTGGAAACCTCCTCAATAAGGATGGAGTCAATACAGCTCGTGGGCGGCCGCCAGCAGCGCCTCGTAGAGCGGCAGGCGGTCGGCGACATCTTCCTTGGGCGGGCGGGCGCTGACCACCAGCGGCCCGGCGGCAGCCAGGCGGCGCAGCTCGCGCAGAGCCAGCTCGAGCAGGCGGCGGGTTTCGTGCAGCGGAACGCTCTCGTCGTAGAAGGTGTCGAGCAGGTCGAGCACCAGGGTCGGCGGGCCGCCGGCGGGCGTCTCGGCCAGCAGGGCCAGCATCTGATAGCAGGTGAAGGCGCGCGCCAGGCGCACGTTGCGCAGGGCGGGTTCCAGGCGGGTGGTCTGCCGGCGCAGGGCGCGGGCCAGCGGGTAAATGTTGATGCAATTGCCGCCGTCGAGCACGCGCAGCGGGCCGGTCAGCGCCAGGCGGGCCATCAGGTCGAAGAGGGCCAGGTCGATGCGGTGCGCGCCGCGCACCACCAGCAGCCGGGCGGGCAGCGGGTCGGGGAACGGTTTCATGCTCCCAGCATACCGCCGGCCAGCCCGCGCGGACAATCCCCCTCAGGGGGGAAAAAGGGGTTAACCCATGAGTTAACCCTGCGGTTGCCGGCGTCCCTGGCCAGCAAAGGCGCATTTGTCATTTATGGGCCGGGAATTTCACCGAATTCATCCGCCGGTCTGCGTCAGACACGATTGAAAGGCGACCTCTTCGATGGTAGTATTGAAAAATCTACGGGGCTGAGAGGCCCATCGGAGGGCAGCCTGCGCGAAAGCGGAGAGGAAGGAGCACGAGGATGACAACAACCGGTCAAGTGAAATATGTAAATCCTGATGCCTTGAACAAGAACCCTGCGTTCTCGAATGTGGTCGTCGTCAGCGGACCGGTGAAAATGGTCTACGTGGGCGGACAGAACTCCGTGGACGCATCAGGGAATATTGTTGGTAAAGGAGACCTTCGGGCGCAAACTGAGCAGGTGTTGAAGAACATCCAGGCGGCGCTGCTCGCGGGCGGCGCCCAGCTGGAGCATGTTATCAAGTGGAACCTGTACGTCGTACAGGGACAACCCCTTCAGGTCGGCTTCGAGGTCTTCCAGCGCTTCTGGGGACAACGTCCCAACCCGCCGGCGATCACGATGGCGTTTGTGGCGGGATTGGCGCACCCGGATTTTCTGCTCGAGATGGACGCGGTCGCGGTCGTGCCGCTTTAACAAAGGATAAACAAAATGCGAAAAGTGATTTATGGACTGTCTGTTTCCCTTGACGGTTACGTCGAAGATGCCCAGGGCGGCCTCGGCTGGTCTTACCCCGACGAAGAATTGCACAGGCATTTCAACGACCGGGAGCGTGATTTCGATGTCAACCTGTATGGGCGGCGGCTGTATGAGCTCATGGCCGCGTACTGGCCGACAGCAGAAGAGGATCCAGCCTTGCTTGATTACGAGAGGGAATACGCCCGCATCTGGAAATCCAAGCCCAAGGTCGTCTTTTCAAGGACGCTCGACCATGTTGAGTGGAATTCCAGGCTGGTCAGGGACCATATCGCCGAAGAGGTCAACCGGTTGAAAAACCAGCCCGGTAAATATATGAACGTCGGCGGTCCCGGAATTGTCGCGACCTTCATGCAGCTTGGCCTGATCGATGAATACTGGCTTTATGTGGTTCCAGTCGTGCTTGGCGGCGGTAAGCCGATGTTTCCGCCATTAACTGACAGGCTCCAATTGCAGCTGGTTGAAACCCGCAAATTTTCCCGCGGAGTTGTCCTGCTCAGGTACCAGCCCGCCAGCGCCGGGTAAGCATCAGACTAACCTGGAAAAACTCTTGCCAACTTCGCCGGGTCGGGCTATAATTTATAAAACATTTGTTCGATTAAGGGGAATGCATGCCAGTCAATTACACGCAATTTCAACAACAGCTCCGCGAGAAAGGTCAGCAGGCCAAAGCCCAGGAGAGAGACCGGCGGGAGCGCCTCGAGCGTGCGCAGACGCTCCTGGACGAGCACGCCAACGATCTGGACGCGCTGCGCGAGCTGATCGCCGAGGCGGCCCGCAGCGACCGCGGTCTGCGCTGCGCCAGCCCGCTCCGCGAACCGCTGACCTTTGCCGGCGGCGCGGACCCGCCCGCTCAGATCCCGGTCCTTCTGGCGGCTGACGGCTCGCAGGTCAACCCCAGCCGCCATGACGCGGTCGAGTTCGGGCTGATCAACATCGGCCTGATCCGCATGACGCCCGGGCAGGCTCAGGCGCCGCGGGAGATCGTTTTCAGCACCCTGCTGCTGTTCGACGACCTGCGCAGTCCAGAAGGACCTTTGACGGAGGACCTGGTCGCCCTGCGCCGCGACCTGTACGAGCGCACCCGCCTGGCCGAGGCAGCCCGGAGCGAGCCGCAGCCGGTCGTCGCCCTGACCGACGGACCGCTCGAGCTGTTTGGCGAGCCGAAGGACGACGCCCGCTACCAGGAGACCTTCAACCAGTACCTGGACGCGCTCGAGCAGACCGCCAGCATGAATGTGGTCACTGCCGGCTACGTCGACAAGCCGCGCGCCGACCTGCTGGTGCGCCTGCTCGAGTTGAGCCTGTCCTCGCCCGAGAATCTCCGCCAGGCCGGCCGCGAGCGCCCGCTCTTCGGCGTGACCGACAACCAGCTCTTCGAAGACCGGCTGCAGCCGGGCGAGCGCAGCGCAGTCTTCGCCATTCAGTCTTCCTCGGCGGAAAAGTTCAGGCAGCGCTCCGCCGGACTGGCGCTGCACTTCTTCTACCTGAACGCCGGCAGGCCGGGCCGCCCCTGGCTGGCGCGGGTGGAGATCCCCGCCTGGGTCAGCCGCCAGCCGGAGATGATCGACCTGCTTCAGCACACCCTGCTGCAGCAGTGCGCCCAGCTGGGCGGGCGGCCCTATCCCTACGCCCTTCACCGCGCCCACGAGATCGCCGTGGTTTCTTTTCAGGAAAAGGAGCAGCTTTCAGTGCTGATCGAGGCAGAGCTGCGCCGCCAGGGCGTCGAAGTGGGGCAAAAATCCAACAAACAGGCAACCAAAGACCTGGAAGGTCGAACGAGGTATGGAGCATGAGCGAACTTGAAATCGGACGATTATTGCGGGCCGGCACGACCGGCTGCGTGGTCGGCTGCCGGGTGCAGCAGCTTGCGGCGCCGGCCTTTGGCGGCATGGTGCGCATTCCGCTTGATGACGGAGTGCAGACCTACGGGCTGATTCACGACATCCGCATCGACGACGACGGACTGGTCCGCCAGCTGGTCACCGCGGCGGAGGTTTCCCAGGATGTAATCCTCGACAACCGCCAGAACCGTAATGTGCCGCTGGAGATCAGCGTGATCTTCATCGGCTACGAGAAGGGCGGTCTGGTCAGCCACCTGCTGCCGCCGCGCCCGCCGCTCTCGCTGGACGCGATCTACATCTGCGATCAGGCGGAAGTCGCCCGCTTCAGCGGAGCGGGGCGATTCGGCTACTTCCGCCATGTGCTGCGCGACCCAGAGCTTCCGGTCGGAGAGCTGCTCACCGCGCACCTGCAGCAGGCGGCCCTGGCCCACGCCCAGTCCGGCCGCAAGCACTGGCTGCGCGAGGCCACCCAGGAGCTGATCGTCCTGCTGCGCGACGACTACCCGACCCTGATGACCGTGCTCAGCACTGTCGCCGAAATCTACCCGGAGTAGAACCGCCATGGAAAGCAACACCCCTTCCCAGACACATGATCCCCGCCAGCCGATCGGCTACATCGTCGGCGGCAACCTGAAGGATACCCTGCGCGTTCGCCTGACCGTCCCTCCCCAGGAGGTGCAGGAAGGCAGCTTTGTGGTCATCGAGTCCGGCGGCTGGAATTTCTACGGCCTGGTGACCGACCTGCAGCTCGGCGCAACCGACCCGCGCTTCGCCGACGAGCAGTCGGAGATGCGCCTGCCGGCCGGTCTGGCCGGCCTGCTCCACGGACAGACGCTCTACACCAACCTGGAAGTGCTGCCCGCGCTGATGATGGAAACCGGCCCCGACCCGGCCTCGCCGGAATACGCGGAGTGGCGCAAAGCCCATCCCGAGGATCAGGAACGGCTGATCCCGGTCAAGACTGTACCCTCGCACCACGCGCCGGTGCGCCTCTCCCACGCCGGCGACGTGGCGGTCATCTTCGGCGAGCCTGGCGGCAAGCACTTCGAGATCGGCGTTACCCGCGAGCAGGGCCACCCGGTCTGCATCGATCTGGAGAAGTTCGTCCAGCGTTCATCGGGCATCTTTGGCGCGACTGGCACGGGCAAGTCTTTCCTGACCCGCATCCTCCTGGCCGGGTTAATCCAGCACAACAAGACCTCGGTGCTGGTTTTCGACATGCACAACGAATACGCCTACGACGATACTTCCTCTGACACCGGTGAGCTGGTGCCCGGGCTGAAAACCAGGTTTGGCCCGCGGGTGCAGGTGGTCGGCCTGGGTGCCGGGGCGATGATCCGCGGGAAGACGCCGGACTTCAATCTGGTTCTGGCCGAAGATGAAATCACCCCGGCCGATATCGAAATGCTCACCCGCGAGCTGAACCTCAAGGAGACCACCCCGACCACCCTCGACGCGCTCTGGCACGACTTTGGGAGTGACTGGTTCCACAGGTTCAAAAGGATGCTCCACGGCGCGATGATCGAGACCGAGGATGGAAAGAGAGTCCCGGATCCCCGCAGTGTGGCTGCCTGGGCTAACTCAGCCGGGATCAACGTGATGGCCGCCGAAGGGCTGCATTCTAAACTCGGGCGGGTCTTTACATTGCCTTACATCCAGGAAAAGCCGGCGGGTGACCCCATCGGCGAGATCATCCAATTACTGGATAAGGGCTATCACGTCATCCTCTCGTTTGGCAAGAATGAATCCGACCTGGATTATCTGCTGGTGACCAACCTGCTCACCCGGCGCATCCGCGAGCGCTGGGAACAGCGCACTAACCAGTACCGCAGTACCCACCAGAGCGAGCCGCGGCCGTTGGTGATCGTAGTCGAGGAAGCTCACAAGCTGCTCAACCGCGAGATGGCTGCCCAGACTGCCTTCAGCACCATCGCGCGCGAGATGCGCAAGTACTACGTCACCCTGCTGATCATCGACCAGCGCCCCTCGCAGATTTACGACGAGGTTATGTCGCAGCTCGGCACGCGCATCTCCGGCTGGCTGGGCGACGAGGCCGACATCGCCGCGGTGCTCTCCGGCCTGGCCGGACGGGACGCCCTGCGCGGCATGCTCTCCCGCCTGCAGCCCAAGGAGGAAGTGCTGGTGCTCGGCTGGGGGGTCAAGATGCCACTGCCGGTGCGCTCACGCCGCTACGACGCGGCCTTCTGGGAGAAACTTTTAGGGAAATCCGGTCCGCAGAAAAGCGCGGAAGAGCTGATCGACACGATTTTTTAGGAATAAGATGTTTATACCCCTGGGGTCAGGATGAACCCCAGGGGTATTGCTCCAAAAAAGAACGAGGGCAGACGCCTTACTGCGCGCGGGTAAAAGGCGTGTTTGGATGGATGTACTCTGTCGGCGCAGCCAGATACAAGGTCCCGTCCTTGTCCACAACCTCGAACGGCACCTCGAGTGGAATTTTACCCAGAGCGGAGTATCGCGCGGTGTAGCTACCGGGTTCGAGGGTCAGGTGATAGGTTAACGGGAATGCGGTCTCGCCGCCAGTCAGCTTTTCGAAGGCGTAGGTTTCCCCCGTCACTTGGACATCGCCGGCTTCATTGAATACGTCGAGCAAGCCATCGTAAGTCTGGCTGCCCTGATAATCTTCTTTGCGGGGGTTGTGCAGCCCCGCAGAAACATCGACCTTGTCATCGTCTCCCATCGTCAGATGGATTTTCAATTCAAGATCATCCTCGACGGACGTTTGGATCATCTGTCCGCAGCCCGTCAAGAGAAGGGCGCACAGGATGCCAATTACAGTCCATTTCTTCATGTTGCTGATCTCCTTGTTGTTTGCGCGCCGTGACCGGCGTAGAACCATTTCCCTCCCCGCTCCCACGATTCTCCGCCGCGGGAAGGATAAGGCAGTTTAGAAATCCCCCCAGGCTTGAGCAGACGCCTTGAGAGGCTGTCATCGCACCAGCCAGAAAACGACGAATAACCGGATTGTGGACCTGACCACGTCGGTGGATCCGCGATCTCAGCGCCGGTCCGGCTTCTTGCTAAGGCAAGTGATCAACACAATCCGCGAGTCCCTTCTGCTCAGCTCGCGTTGGTGTACTCCGTGAGCGGATCGATGAACTCTCCCGGCGCGGTCATGTACAGCGTGCCATTCTTCTCGACGATCTCAAACTGCATCTCAATCGGCGGCTTGTCAAGCGCGCCGAATTTCAAGCGGTATACACCTGGTTCGACGGCCAGGTTATATGTAAGCGGGTAGAAGGTCTCGCCAGCGGCAAGCAATGAAATCTTGTCCATCTCGCCCAGCGCGCGCAGCTTACCGTTTTCGTCAAGAATTGTTAGAAAACCGTTGTAATTCTCGGTTCCCGGATATTCAAACCGGCCTGAGTTGTACAGTCCGGCGGAGATGGAAACCTCACCGGGTTCCTTCATGGTCAATTTGACCCTCAATTCGAGGGTATCCTCGACCGTTTCCTGAGCGGATTTCATGCAGCCGGTTAATAAACCCACCAATAATGCGCCTAACAATAATAGGATTCGCTTCGACACGGGCATGATTCCTCCTATTATGTCTTCCGGGGCTGATTTTACCACCGGATAATAATTGGACAGACTTGTACGCATCGACAAATTTGTAAGGACATCGCCCGGGTCAGTAGCCGCTGCCGTGCTGCGGGGGCAGCGATGACCGTCCGGGACATATTCCTGTGGAGGTTTACCAGAATCATCCGATTCTTCGCTGGCGCGGCGCAGATCATCGCCCGCTTTCCAACCCGCTCCACATCTTGATCGTTGAACGAGGAGCGCGCGCCGCTGCGGACCACGTGTGTTCCCCGATGATTCTCGCGTGACCGGCGTTCGTTGTTAGCTCCATGAACTTGATAGACGATCAATCCTGATATCAGCCGCCGAGGCCAAATATCCTCTATAATTCAACTATCCCTGTCAAGCGATACGACTCCGTTAAACCCCGGATATCCCTGGAGATCAATCCATGATGAAAGCCCGCACGATGAGCATCGCCGCTCTGGTGGTTCTGGCGCTGCTTGCGAGCGCCTGCCGAACGGTTCAGCCGCCCGTGCCAACTGCCGCCCCGCAGCCGACCGATACGCCCTTGCCCGGTCTCACGCCCACCTTTGCGTCCCTGGAAGAAGCCGCGACCTCCAGCACTGAAGCGCTGATTGCCTGCAACCTCGAAATGCAGGCCCTGGCGATGCTGCCAGACCAGCTGCCGGACTGGAACCGCCTGGGCGTCGACGCTTGCTACGACCTGCGCTTCGACCTGAGCGAGGGCGGCAGCTACACCGGCTCGGCGCGGATCACCTTCACCAACCTCTCCAGCCAGGCGCTGGACGACATCGTCCTGCGCCTTTACCCCAACGCGCCGGTGATTTACGGCGGGCAGTTGACCCTCCAGGAAGCCCAAATCGGCGATCAGCCGCTGGCGCCCGAACCGCTGCTGCCCGACGGCAGCGCCGTCCGCCTGCCTCTGCCCCAGCCGCTGGCTCCCCGGCAAACCGTGGTCCTCGAGCTGGCCTTCAGCGGGATTCTCCCGCTCGATTCTCCCGGCGAGGACACCTACGGCGTGTTCACCCTGAACAGCAATGGGCCGATCGCCATGCTGGCCAACAGTTACCCTCTGATTGCCGTGCGCGAGGGCGGTCAATGGCGGACGGATCCGATCCTGCCCGAAGGAGACCCGGTAATCAGCAAGATCGCCCTGTACCTGGCCGAGGTGCGCGCGCCGGCCGGATGGAAAGTCGCTGCCACCGGCGCCACTCTCGACCATCGCCGCGAGGGGGATCAAGAAGTCTACCAGTTCGCCGGAGGGCCGGTGCGCGAATTCGTCTGGGCGGCCAGCCCGGCGTTCGAGGAGCGCAGTGAGCTGATTGACGATACATTGCTGCACCACTGGGCGCTGCCCGAAACCGAACCCTCCTGGTCCGAGGCGCTGCAGGTCGCCGAAGACTCGCTGGAAACCTTCGATGATGCATTTGGCGTCTACCCCTACACTGAGCTTGATGTGGTCGCCCTGCCGCTCAAGAACGCCAGCGGGGTCGAATACCCCGGGCTGATCCTGATCCGCGACCAACTCTACACGACCACCGAGAGTCCCAGACTGCTGTCGACCGTCATTGCCCATGAGGTCGCTCACCAGTGGTGGTACGGGCTGGTCGGCAACGACGTGCACCGCTCGCCCTGGCAGGATGAAAGCCTGGCGACATTCTCGGCCCAGCTTTATCAATCCAGGTTCGACCCGGCCATGTACGAAGGCACCCGTTCTTTCTACGAAAATCGGGTGAGGGAGATCGAATCGCAAACCGGCAGGCTGCCGATCGCCCAACCGGTCAGCGCCTTTGCCGGAATTCCCAGCGCTTATGCGGTCATCGTTTATCAGAAGGGCGCGTTGTTCTTCGAGACGCTGCGCGAGCAGATCGGCGACGATGCTTTCTATGGGGCGCTGCAGGATTATTTCTCCGCCAATCAATACCAGATCGCCGGCCCGGACGAGCTGCTCGCCAGCTTCGAAAATACCTGCGGCTGCGATCTGGACAGCCTGTATGACGAGTGGGGCGTGCGCTGATTGCCACGCCCCCTCGCTCTCGCTAAAGTGGACTAGCTTTTTTTCTCAACCGGGAATTGAACCTCGGTCACATAGCTGGGGTCGTCTTGCCGTACCGGTCCCTTGCCTGTGTAGATGTAGATTTCCCGCTCCGGCCCGCAGATGCGGTAGCCGTTCTCGTCGATCCATTTAAGCACGGCCTTATAGGCATTGGGTAGAGTGGCGAAGCTGCCGTGGTGGACAACCGCGGCAGCAGTGATCGCCGGAAGTTCATACACTTTTATCCGCCCGCTGCTCTGCACCGGCGCGTTGCCGACCGGCTCGCACACCTCGGCGTCGATCTGCTTCTCACGGTACTCGGCGTCGTGGTACATGGTGAAGCACGGCTCGCTGCCATGAAACCGCTGGCGGGCCAATTCACTCTCCAATGCATTCCACAGTTCGCCCTGCTCAGGGTAAGCGGGGATGATCCCGCGCACGCTGGCCACCCGCAGGGGCGGCACCTGTTTGATCACAATCTCATAGTCTGGCATATTTTCCTCCGTTTCGATGAGCTTCAGCCGGGCCTCGACCCTCGCCAGCCGCTCGCCCTCCTGGCGCACCCGCTGTTCGATCTCCGCCTGACGGCGCAGCAGCATCCCGCGCAGCTCCGCGGCGTTCAGGCTGCAGTCGAGAAGGGCGCGGATTTGCCGCAGGCTGAGACCGAGGTCTTTGAGGGCCAGGATGCGGTTGAGGCGCGGGAGCTGGTCGGCAGCGTAATAACGGTAGCCGCTGAGAGAGTCCACTTCGACCGGCCTGAGCAGGCCGAGCTGGTCGTAGTAACGCAGCGTCTTGACCGGCACCCGGCTGATCTTGGAAAAATCTCCAATCTTGAACATGAACACCTCGTCACAAGCGCTTATGTACTGCCAGGATACACCCTCCAGTGGCGGGAGAGTCAAGGGAGGAAATATGAATTGAGGATAGCACAGTTATTTACAACCGTGCATTGCCAACTCAATGTTCTCGCTCTTGATGGGGCTGACCAAAATCTGGCAGGTTGTCGGGCTGGCAGTCGCTGGTGAGTTTCGGTAAGTTAAAGACAATATGGCTCTTGAATGCTTCATCGCCTCCCGACAACCATGCAACAAATATCACTGGCCAACCTCAAACAAAAGTGGTATATCCAAGATCACTCCTCAATTTCTTGACAAATCAAGAGGAAAAGTGATACATTCGGGGCATAGCTGTTCAATCAATCAGAAAGGTGTTGTGTGTTTAATTCGGTCTCGGCGTTTGTCGCAATCTAGAAGCATGAACGCGCCTGCCAGATAAAGGCAGACTGCAGGGTCTGATCATTTGCTGTATCAGCCACGGTAGCGTTCATGCTCCCGTGGCTTTCTTTAACCGATCAGGTTAAGCCCCGGACTTTTAGATTTACGCAGCGCCGGAGAGTAAAAAACTCCCAGCCAGCTTTCTTCAAGCCCAACCGCCAGCCACGGGATCGCATTCCGCGGCTGGCGTTTTTGTTTTCCCACCGCCCCTGCGCCTCGACCGGCACATGGAACCAGAGGCAAGTGCTTACAATGACCGATAACTACAAAAACACCGGCGCCTCCGGCGTCGTGATCAAAATCAATCCACCCATCATCACCGTCCGCGCGGGCGGCCAGGAGCTGTCCTGCCGGATGAGCGCATCTGCCCGCACGAAGCAGTCCGACGGGCAGGCGCCAGTCGTCGGCGACGTGGTTCGATTCACTCGCGCAGCGGACGGCAGCGGGCAGATCATCCAGATCCTGCCCCGGCGCAATGCGCTCTCGCGCCGCTCGGCAGTGCCCATGCCCAGCGCCCGCGCCCACGAGCAGGTCATCGCCGCCAACCTCGACCTGATCGTCCCGGTCTTCGCCGCGGCCAATCCCGAGCTGCGCTGGCGGCTGCTCGACCGCTACCTGGCCCTGGCGGAGCTGATCGAAGCGCCCGCGTTGATCTGCATTACCAAGAGCGACCTGGCCCGCGACGGACGCGGCGAGCTCAAACCTGAGCTCACTGCGGCGCTGGCGGAGTATCAGCGGATCGGCTATCCGGTCGCTGTCACCAGCACCGTGGACAGCAGCGGGATCGCCGGGCTGCGCCAGGCGATGAGCGGTAAGTTATCTGCTTTGCTTGGTAAATCCGGGGTCGGCAAGTCCTCGCTGCTCAACGCGCTTCAGCCCGGGCTCGACTTGCGAGTCACCGATGTCAACCAGATCACCGGCAAGGGCTGCCACACCACCTCGCAGGCGGTGCTGTATACGCTGGATTCAGGCATCGACGTGATCGACACACCCGGCATCCGCGAGTTCGGTCTGTGGGGCGTCCCGCCCGAAGATCTGGCAACTCTCTTCGTCGATATGCGCCCGCTCCTGGGCAAGTGCCGCTTCGGGCTGGGCTGCCGGCACGTGGATGAGCCCGGCTGCGCGGTCCGCAGAGCAGTGATGGACGGGCAGATCAGCCCAATGCGCTACCAGAGCTACGTCAGACTGCTGCAAGAATAGGTGTTACAGTGAAACGGAATCTGTACTTCTCGCCCTACGAAACGATCGAAACCCGCTCGAAGGCCGAGCAGCGCTGGTCTACCCGGCAAGGCGATCCCTCCGCGGAGATGAGTTTCCGCTGCGTCCACTGCGGCGCGCAGGTAGCCGCCAGCCCGCACTACGCCGGAGTGCTCAACCGCAACCACTGCCCCTACTGCCTCTGGTCGCGCCACCTCGACCTGTTCACCGCCGGGGACCGGCTGTGCGCCTGTAAAGCGCCTATGCGGCCGGTCGGGTTGACTCTTAAGCAAAGCCCGAAGAGATACGCCCGCCCGGACAGCGGCGAGCTGATGTTGATCCACGCCTGCGTTGAATGCAGCCGCGTGTCGATCAACCGTATCGCCGCAGACGACCTGGCCGAGCAGATCTACGCGGTCTACGAGCAGTCGCTGGAGAGGATGGAAACCATCCAGCAGCAACTCGCCGGCCAGCCGATCCGTCTGCTCGGCGAAGACGACCGAAGGCTGGTGAGGGCGCGGCTCTTCGGCCTGGCCGTCTAGCCGTCCGAACGCTCGCCCTTCCAGGCGCAGCTTGTGAGGGTGGTCAGGTAGCGAAAACCGCGCCGGGCGGCGATCGGCCGGCTCATCGGGCCGGCGTCGATAGTCAGGTAGCGGTAGCCGCGCTGGCGGGCTTCCCTGGCGCGGGCGGAGAGCAGGGCGGTGTACAGCCCCTTGCCGCGCTGGTCGGGCAGGGTCGCACCGCCAAACAGGCCGGCGAAATGGCTGTTCGGAAAGAAATAGATCCAGGCAGCCGAGACCGGCACCCCATTTGCCTCAGCCAGGTAGACGCTGAGAAAGCCGGGAATCTCCAGATTTTCGCCGAGGCGCTCGTCGATCCAGGCAAAGCTGCCGCCCCACACTCCCTCCTCGATGCGGATCACCTCGGCGAGCTCTTCCCGGCGCTCGATTCGCCGCAGCGGGACGCCGGGTGACTCGAACAGGATCTCCGGCGCCTGGCTCAGGTCGAGGACCATCACGGACCCGGGCTCATCCTCGGGCTCGAAGCCGTGAGCGGTCAACCGCTCGAGCAGGTCGGGCGGCTGATCGTGGCTGTAATGATCCCAGGAAAAGGGTCCGTCCCAGCCGGAAAAGCGTTCGATCTGCTCGCGGATGCGCTGATCGGCGTTTTCGGCTGTCAGGCGGCTATAGCTGATGAAGCTCATCCCCGGGCCTGGACGCAGGAAGCGCACCAGATCGGGAAAAGCCTCTTTGATCATCCCGGGGTATTCGATTTCGATCCGCATTTCGCGGTCGTATAAGGCAAGGAGTTCGTCGGTGTTCAACATTCTGCGTAGTCCTTTTGTTAATGGGCGATACCAATTAAGTGCTGCCCGCCGAATACGATCAATTGGCGATGACCTTAAGCCTGCCAGGGCTTATGATAGCATAGTGTTATTCTATCCTTGAAACCGCTCAACGAGATGTCGTCATGCTCAAAAAAATCTTGAAGATCCTGGGAATCATCTTGTCAGGGCTGCTCGGCCTGATCGCCGCGTTGGTGGTCTTTATAGTCGTTTCTCCGAACGGAAAAATCACCCTGCCGGTGAAGCACAGACCGGCTTACAGCCATGAAAACCTGGCCGCGTTTCCGGGCAGGCTCAGCGCCAACGGCAGCCGGCTGGTCGATCCGGACGGAGAACCCATTTTCCTGCGCGGGGTGATGCCGCAGGGACCCTCCCGGCTGCATTCGCGCAACCGCTTCGGGCGCAGATTGTTCGACGAGATTGCCGCCAGCGGCGCGAACGTTATCCGCATCGCCGTCGATCCGGAATCCTACGCCGGAGACGCCGATTACCTCTGGCGCTACCTCGACCCGATCGTCAGCTGGGCGGGTGAGAACGGCATGTACGCGATCATCGACCTGCATTACATCGGCAACATCGCCACCGGCGCCGGCGAGGAAATGATCGTCCTGGAAGAACTGTCTCCGCGCGAGCTGAGCGTGGCTTTCTGGACGCAGACCGCGGCTTATTTCAAGGACGCCCCGCACGTCATTTTCGAAATCTTCAACGAGCCGGCGAATATCAAAGCCGACGCCTGGCGAGAACACGCGCAGGAATTGATCAACGTGATCCGCGCGCAGGGCGCCGAGCAGTTGATCATCGCCGGTGGGGTGGAATATTCGCGCGACCTTTCCTGGGTGCTCGAAAATCCGCTGGACGACGGCAACCTGGCCTATGCCGCCCATATTTATCCCGGTCATTCGCAGGCGCTCTGGGATTTCTGGTTCGGAAATGCGGCTGAGCGTTATCCGGTGCTGCTGACCGAATGGGGCTTTATGGAACCGGACGGAGACCCGAAACACGATTATCTGGTTGGCAATGTAGAGAATTATGGGGAGCCGCTGCTGGCTTACGCCGACGAGCGCCTGGCCGGCTGGGTCGCCTGCTGGTATGACGACTCCTGGTTCCCGCCGATGTTCGCGAAAGGCATGAAGGAGCCTACACTTCCAGGCGAGTATGTTCTGGCGCGACTGAAAGAGTAAGCGAATGGCGAGCTTTTCGCGCTCACCCGCCATCGGCTAATGCGCGGTACCTGGTTGTCACAGACGAACCCTGCTATCATCTTTTCATCGGGTTCATCGATCGCGTGCCGCTCGTCAGCGCTGAAAAACCGACGATCGTCAGGACGATACCGTCCTGCGCTGCGCCATCCCATTGCCAGCCTTAAGCTGCCGGAAACCACCGGAAACCCAGGCTTACTGGCCTAATGCAAGGCGCAGGCGCGCCCGTTGACCATGGTCCACCAGCGAACTGACTTGAGGGAGAATCGCGGTGCGTACCTGAGCTCTTTCGTCTGGGGTGCAACTGGCAAGGATGCCTTCAATGTGGCTGAGATCTTCATCACTGACCCACCAGCTGAGCAACGATTGGATCGCGCCGATCTTCTTCTCAATCTCAGACTTACCCATTAGCTGGCGCCAGCGGTTTGCGAAGACGTCCAACCATTCCCAGTTACTTTTTCTGACTTCAAAGCAGAATCGTTCGTATGTTTTTTCGTCGTCGATCACCCCCATAAACATGCCTTGAAAGATCTGGGGACCTCCAAAATAGGCGGCTTCCAGCACACCCTCTCCGAACAGGCTGCCAAGCATATCTGCCTTGCTGATCTCGACCTCGAAATACCCCGTTGGGGCGGCGTAACCCGCGGCGGTGAAAGCCCGCCGGGTGAGCTTCTCGGTCATGCCCTCATCCAATCCACGCCCAAACCTGGCCGGAAAATCCGGCGAGGCATTGGCGTGGATCATCTCATGCACGATGGTTGCCACCTGCTCGTCGGGAGGCCTTTTCAGATCAATGATCACCTGACCTTTACCTGGGTCGTAAAAGCCGGGAAAATCTCCCGATGTGCCTGCGAATTTCAGCGAGTCGCCCTTCTCCCATGCTTTCGGTTCCTCCCCTTGTTTTGCCGGAAAGGTGCGGCCCATGCGAATCATGGCGTTGTCGTACGCCTCGCGAAGATCCGATTCATTGAGGGCGCCCGAAACCTGAGCTTCGACCTTGACCCGACCCCCGAGGCCTTTTTTGAGAATGAAAAGCGCCTTCGCCCGGCGCTCCTCCAAAGAGGGCAGAACTGGGATCGGCGCTGCCCCGCCAGGGGGCGGCGGGTCTTTGCCGCGCTGGATGGCTGCCCCCGTCAGATAGTGCTGCACCGCGACGTTGCCGGCCGACTTCTGCAGATAGATCGCCTGCTCGCGGGCCAGCTGCCGCGGCAGCCCGAGCAGGGGTTGCGGCGCAGGAATGCCTGCCACCACCGGTGTTTCGCGCTCAACCTTAGGAGCCTGTTTCGCCGGGGCGGATTGTTCGGCTTTTTTGACCAGCTGCGCTTTTGGCATGGGGGGATAAATAGATTATAGCGCTCAACGCAACCAAATCCAATCCGTAATCATTAAGCAGTTTTTGACCGCGAACGCTGGCCGCGACCGCCATCGCCTTCGTCCTGGTCGCCGCGGTACTCCTGCCGTTCAACTTCTGAGGATGTCGAGTGATCATCCTGGATCATCGCGAATGTGGGAATTTTACCCGTCCTGCTCCAGGATGATTCGAGACGCTATTTTTGGAGATGGCCGTTCAAATCATGGTATATTTCGAGAGCAGAAGTGTCCGGCCAAAAGAAATCGATCAGGATCCAGTAACCATGCGAAGAACTGCCGCCGCCTTTGTGCTGGGCGGGCTGCTCCTGGCAGCCTGCGCCTCTGCCGTCCAGACCCCGCCGGTCGACCGGAAGACCCCCCTCCCGCACGGCTCGTACGCCACACCCTTAGCCGGGGAGCCGGTCGGCGCGCCGACCCCCCGGCTCAGCGAGATTCCTCCCGCCGCCCAGGCGGCGCGGTCCGCATTGGCTGGACTGCTCGGGCTCGACAGCGCCGCGGTCGCCGTCCTGACCGTCCAACCCGGCCAGTGGTCCGATTCCTGCCTGGACCTTGGCGGACCGGCCGAGATATGCGCCCAGCAGATCGTCGACGGCTACCAGGTGGAGCTGCAGGCCGTCGGCGCGTTGTTCACTTACCGTACCGACGCGGATGGAGCGAACCTGCGCATGGTACTCCCCCCAGTGGCGGATGCCCAGCCGCCGGTTCAAGCGGCTCGGGTAGTGCTGGCCGGGCAGCTTGGGCTGAGCGACCCAGGACAGGTGGCCATCATTCAGACCCTGCAGGTCTACTGGCTGAACGCCTGTTTGGGGGTTGCCTCGCCTGGCCTGGCCTGCGCCGAGGTGATCACCCCCGGTTTTCGCATCCTGCTCGAGGCACAGGGCGCCCGCTACGAGTTCCACACAAACGAGAACGGCTCACAGATCATTCAGGTGGAAACCCCCTGACCCACCTGAGTCCGACCCCTCGCTGCTCTCTTTTCGCGAATAGAAACCCAACCTGGTCAACGCTTTTGGAAACATCCTGGTTGAACCGGCTGCGTGAAGATCGTTTTGTTGCTATACTTATTTTATACAGCAGTCTGCCTGAATGAAACAGCGCGCACGATCATCCCCATGCCAGTTGAACGACCCTTGAGCGACACTCAAACCGCATTCCACCCCTCGGTTGACCTGATCATCCCTGTTTACAATGAAGCTGAAGCGGTCGACAAATTTCACCGGCAGCTGAGCGCGGTGATCGCCACGCTGCCCAACCCGATATCCATCCTCTACGTTGACGACGGCTCGACAGACCAAACATTGCCTGTTCTGAGGGAAATCGCCAGGGCAGATGCCCGCGTCACAGTCATCGAGTTGAGCCGCAACTTCGGCCATCAGGCGGCTTTGACCGCCGGTCTGGACCAGTCAAAAGGCGAGCTTGTCATCACCATGGATGGAGACGGCGAGCACCCGCCGCAGCTCATCCCAGAGATGCTCAACCT
The DNA here is from genome assembly GCA_964564935.1 of uncultured Anaerolinea sp. Classification (GTDB taxonomy): domain Bacteria; phylum Chloroflexota; class Anaerolineae; order Anaerolineales; family Anaerolineaceae; genus Bellilinea. The sequence continues at coordinate 37,147 of CAZMCF010000010.1, forward strand.
TGCCGCGGCCGGCTACGATATCGTCCTTACCCAACGGGTGGAAGCGCAGCGCGGCTCAGCCTTCAAACGCAGGACATCGGATTTATTCTACCGGCTGATCAACCGCATCGGCAGCACGCGCATCCTGCCTGGCAGCGCCGATTTTCGCCTGATGAACCGCTCCACGGTGGATGCGCTTTGCAAAATGCGCGAATACCAGCGCTTTATCCGCGGGATGGTGGCCTGGATAGGTTACCGCACCGTGATCCTGCCCTATACGCCTGCAGAAAGGCTGGGCGGTACATCGAAATACTCGCTGCGCCAGATGCTGCGTTTATCGATGAACGCCATATTTTCTTTTTCGCTGGTGCCGCTGTATATCAGCATCACCATTGGCGGCATTTTTCTGCTGATGGCGCTTGCCGAGATGGTCTATGTGCTCAGTTTCTGGATCAGCGGACGGCAGGCGTCTCTTGCCCCTGGTTGGAGCTCGTTGATGTTTGTGCTCTTAGTGGTCGGCGGGGCGCTGATGATCACCCTCGGTTTAATCGGGATCTACGTCGGCTACATTTTCCAGGAAGCTAAGGGACGTCCCATTTACCTGATCCGCAACATCCATAAGCCGAGGTCGAATACCGGGGATGATTAACCGACTGCGCCGCTGGCTCGCCTCCCCGCTGCCCGGCTTTGCTATCCCGCTCCTGCTTCTCGCAGCCGGGGGATTGGCTTACGGGCTGCTGTTCCTCTGGCAGGGCTACTACTGGGACGACTACCCCCTTACCTGGATCGCCAGCACTTACTCCTCTGCGGGGCTGGCGCGCTATTTCTCAACCAACCGTCCGCTGTGGGGGCTGCTTTATCAACTTTCGAACAGCCTCCTGAGCGATGCGCCCTGGCAATGGCAGCTTTTCGGCCTGTTCTGGCGCTGGCTGTGTTCCGTAACCCTCTGGATGACGCTCAGGCAGGTCTGGCCGCGCCAGACTTTTGCGGCAGTCCTGGCCAGCCTGGCGGTCCTGGTTTACCCCGGCTTTGGTCAGCAGCCGATTGGCATGGTCTATGGGCACTTTTTTCTGGTGCTATGGTTTTTTTTCTTCTCGCTTTACGCCAGCTTGCAGGCCATGACTGGCAAGCGCGGAAAGCAGTTGTGGCTGGCGCTTGCGCTGATAACGTCGCTGGTCAACCTGGTCACCCTGGAATATTTCTTCCTGCTCGAGCTGGTTCGCCCACTGCTGATTGCCTTCTCTCCCACCCTGAGCGGTATGAAAGCACGCGAACGCATCCTCAAGGCACTGAAGGCCTGGCTGCCTTTTGCCCTGACCTTCCTGGCAGCGGCGATCTGGCGGTTCTTTTTCTTTTCTTACCAGACCTTTAATTACCAGCCGCAGGCACTGGAACGCATCCGGGAAAGACCCCCGAACGGCCTGCTTCAGCTTCTCTGGACCTGGCTGGATCAGACCTGGATAGCAAGCATTGCTGCCTGGGGCAAAGCCTTCACTCTTCCGAATCCGCAAAGTCTGGGGCTTTTGAATTTTGCCCTCTACCTGCTGGCATTCCTCGGCGGGTTACTGATCACGTTGATTCTGTTCATAAAATCTGCCCCTCCGCTATCCCGCCACCGGTCTGGCTGGTCCCGCGACGGCCTCGAAATGGCCGTCTGCGGGGTGGTTGCCGTGTTGATCGCCGGCTGGCCTTTTTTCCTGACCGACCTGCCGGTCGGGTTGGTTTTCCCCAACGACCGCTTCACCCTGCCCTTCATGCTCGGCAGCGGCCTGCTTCTCGCCGGGCTGCTTGCGGCTTTGCCGCTCCAGTCAGCCCTGCGAATTGGGCTGGCTGCTGCGCTGATCGTCCCCTCCATCGGTTACCACTTCCTTAACGCGACCAGCTACCGGCGCGATTGGGCTCAGCAGAAGTCCTTCTTCTGGCAACTGGCCTGGCGCGTGCCGGGCCTTGCCGAAGGCACAACCTTGTTGACCAATGACCTGCCGCTGAAGTATTACAGCGACAACTCGCTGACCGCCGCGGTCAATTGGATCTACGCCCCCGAAAACCAAACTCAGGAGATGAGCTACCTGCTGCTCTACCCGGTCCTGAGGCTGGGCAGACCCGAACTGCCCGCCCTGCAGCCCGGCCTGCCGATCGATCTGGATTACCTCGCCGCCCGGTTTCACGGCAGCACCGACCAGACCGTCGTGATTTACTATCAACCGCCTGCCTGTTTACGTGTGCTCGACGGCGAGATCGAATCGGTCAACCTTTTTGTGCCGGTCGAAATCCGCGAGGTGGCGGCCCGCCTGGGCTCAAGCGAATGGATTCTGGCCAGCCCGGACATCCCGGCGGCCCTGCCGGCGTTTCTGTACGATCCCGAACCGGCTCACGGCTGGTGCTATTATTTTGAAAAGGCCGACCTGGCCCGCCAGGAGAGCGACTGGCAGCAAGTCGCGGCCCTCGGCGACCAGGCCTTTTCGCTGGACGATTATCCCAATGATCCCAGCGAACGGCTGCCATTCATCGAAGGGTACGCCCACACTGGCGAGTGGGAGCGGGCGGCAGACCTCAGCCGCCAGTCGGCGGACGTTTCGCCGGCAATGCAGCCGGTACTCTGCCGTCTGTGGCAGCGGATCGTTGCGCAAACTCCCGAAAGCACAGAAAAAGATCAAATCTCGCAGACTATGCTCCGTGAATTTAACTGCTCTTCACGGTAAAATACGGACATCCCGTTCAAGGAGACTTCAATGAAAATCTTGATCACCGGCGGAGCAGGCTACATTGGCAGCACAGTTGCTTCGGTCCTGCTGGATAACGGCCACACCCCCATCCTTCTCGACAACCTCTCGACCGGGCGGGTCGAATTCACTCGCGGGCGGATTTTCTACCAGGGCGACATCGCCGATCCGCGCATCCTCGAGCAGATCTTCAGCGACCACCCCGACATCCAGGCGACCATTCACTGCGCCGCGCTGATCGTCGTGCCGGAATCGGTAGAGAAACCCTACGAGTATTACCGCGAGAACGTCGGCAAGTCGATCGAGCTGTTCCATCACCTCAACCGGCTGGGGTATAAGAAGGTGGTCTTCAGCTCGTCGGCATCGATCTACGGGGTGGTGCCCGGTTTTGTCGTCGATGAGGACGCCCCGCTGGCGACCACCAGCCCCTACGCGCGGACTAAGTTAATGATGGAGATGATCCTGCGCGACTTCTGCGCGGCTTACGGGATGCGCGGGATCGCCCTGCGTTACTTCAATCCGATTGGCGCCGACCCGAAGATGCGCTCCGGCATCCATGTCCCCCAGCCGACTCACGTGCTCGGCAAGATGGTGGACGTGGCCCTGGGTAAGCTGCCCTACTTCCAGCTCACCGGCACCAACTGGCCGACGCGCGACGGCAGCGGCCTGCGCGATTACATCCATATCTGGGACCTGGCCGAGGCGCACCTGGCTGCGGTGCTCAACTTCGACCAGGCCTTCGAGCGGGCCGGCAATCCGCCCGACAACTACCTGGTGATCAATCTCGGCACCGGCCGCGGTGTGACCGTGCGCGAGCTGCTGGCGGCTTTCGAAAAGGTCTACGGCAAGAAACTGCCAGTGGTGGAGACCGACCCGCGCCCGGGCGACATCGCCGGCTCGTGCGCCAGCGCCGAGCGGGCCGAGAAGCTGCTCGGCTGGAAAGCCAGGCTGCCCATTGAGCAGGGCATCGCTGACGCGCTCAGGTGGGGCGAGGAGCGGAAAAAAGTGTTGAACCTGGATTAATGCCGGCCGATAGCAAACACCCGGCAGGCAGTTTCAGAATAAGTTACGAGGTGTATAAGGCCTGATAGGCCGGGTCGTCTCGCAGCGATTCTAAATCGGGGTCCTGCTTTGACCATTCCACCAACCGCGGGTTCAGGCGCAACGCCTCGCACAGCTCTTCCAGCGCGCGTTGTTTTTGACCGCTCAGGGCATGGGCACAGGCCAGGTTGTAGTCTATGTTGCCCCGCCAGGAGGGATCGTCGTCCAGTCCCGCTGAAAGCTGACACATCTTTTCAAGATAGCTGACATATCGGCCGATGTCGCCGCGGTCGCGGTAATACTCTCCCAGATGGATGAGGGTATGATTGAACGTACCCCCGCCGATGTACCTCCAGCCAGGCTGGACATCCGCCCACGGAATCACGTCCCCGCGCTCCAACCCTTCGTTGCCGAGGAGCACGACCGCATCGATCAGGCACTGGTGTGCCCGGGCAGCGTAGTCAAAGACTTCCTGCCAGGTTTTCGAGCAATGCGTCTCGAATATCTCCTTGTTCTTCACGTCAGGATCGCCGTGATCCACCGGCGTCCCCCCACTCAGGCTGGCCTGAATATTGGCCGCCAGAAGCTCATTCCAGGTTTCGATGTGCGCGATCACATCCTTGCGCGACCAATGCTCGAACGTTCCCGGACGGTCGCGCTCTTCCACAGGCTCCTCGATTAAGAATTGGTGTTCCATCTGCCAGGCCTGTTCGAGCAGCTGGATAACCCTGGTCAATCGATCCATAATCCGTCCTCCTGTTTTCCCTCCCCTGTTTAAGCGGCAATGGTTATCCAGCCAGTGCTGGAAACCCATAAAATCATAGCACAAAACCAGTTGGTTTTATTGAAAATTACCCGGAGGCGGGGCTTTTCCTCCGGGTCATATTGATGGGTCTTTTTCCATCCAGATCAACGTCCAACCACCGGAAGATAAATTTCCTTCGGCGATCCGATCCAAAGGGCATAACGCGCGTCTGTACCGACCAGGCCCTCCACAAGCGGCGCCGCTTTGAGATAATAGGTGCCGCTGGCAGGAGGCGTCCAGATCAGCACTGCGTGTTTTCCTAATCCGGGCGCCTGGAAGCTTTCGAGCAGGGCTCCGGCGCTGTTGTAGATTTCCAGCCTTACGGCGGCGCCGCCCCCGAGAGATATCCCGGCGATCATCCACTTAACCCCGGCCTGGGCTGGGAAGGACACCCAATCCGCGTCGCTCAGTCCGCACAGATTGTGCTCCTGATTCATTTCAAGGGGCAGCGGCACGGCGCCTTCGCGGTTGTTATCCGCCCCATTCTGTTCGTAGATATCCGGCTCGGCCGAACAGGCGCTATCGATGGTTGTGAAAGCCTCCGCAGCGGGCGGATAGTCCTCCAGCAGGTTGGCGTTGTCCCTGGCGCGCATGCGGAATTCGTAAGTCTGTCCAAGCTGGCCGAGGAACCAGCTTTCCGACGCTGTTATCGAGGGATTTGGCAGCCACTCCTGCCAGACGCCGCCGGGCTGGCGGTATTGCAGGTTGAGCTCGGCCAGGCCGCTGCCGCTGTCGTAAGCGGACCACTGGAGCTGTATTGCGGTGCTGCGGGTTTCGCCTGCAAGGGGTTTCATCTGCGAGACCGGTTTTTCCGAGTCGATCTTCAGGCTGAGCAGCAACGATCCCCGGGTGTTATCTGCCGCGTCGCGCGCCTCGACATAAATGCCGCTGTTGGTGAGCTCCCCCCTGGCGGAAAGGTCGTAGGTCGCGCTCCAGCCGTCGCTGCCGTCGGCGTCGCGTCCAATCAGCTCCCAGCTGCCGTTGACCCAATCAGGGCTGTGCCAGTAGAAATCCACCCGGAGGATTCCGCTGCCTGAATCCAGGGCGCTGGCGGAGACATCAAAGACAGACCCCGGGATCCAGGAATTGCTCGGGGAGGCGATACTCGCCGCAGGAGGCGTAGTGTCGCTCATCAGGCGCAGGGTGTAGGACTGGTCGGCTCCGCCGGCTTGCGGGTGATCCCAGGCCTTGACTTTCAGGTAATAGACGCCGGTGTAGGGCAGCACTGCGGCAAGCGCGGAATCGCGCACGATCCCGGCGTCGATGTCATCATTCTCGAGAATCAGCCCGCCGCTGCTGTCCAGCAGGAACAGGTAGGGATCCAGGTTTGAGCCGATCGCGCCGGCGTCAACGCGGATGGCGACTTTCTGCCCGGCGGTCCCGCTGAACTTGTAGAAATCAACGTCGCCCCGCGGGCAAATCCGAGCGCCTGTCACCGTTTGCCCCAGGCTGACCGGTGTGGCGGCCGCCAGGCCGTCGTTGCGCGTGGATTCGGCGCAAGAGGTATCGTCGGGCTCGCTGCTGATGCTGACGCTGTCGATCTGCCAGCCGTCGCCGATGTTGTTCAAGTCGTCGCCGGTGAAGAAGTAAAAGCGAACCCGCACGGTTTTCCCGGCATAGGCCGAGAGGTCGATGGCAGGGCTGACCAGCCACCAATCCTGAGCGTCATCCCACAACGGATCTTTCTGCTGGCCGTTCAAAGGCCCGCCGTTTTCAGCCACCTGAATGTCCTGGAACGGACCGCCGTCGACCGAGATTTGCACCCGACGCTGGTCCCAAAACGAATAGCTGCTCTCGGTCACCGCCCGGTAGCTGAAACGCAGGTAGCTGGCGCCCTGAGCAGGCAGGGTCACCGGCGGGGAGGTCAGGCTGCCATAATTGACCGGCTTATTCGGGTCGGTGTAGCCGCTGAAGCGCCAGCCGGTTCGACCGTCATTTAGCGTGGCGTGGTTCCAGCCGCCGGTCGCCTGCCAGTCGCCGGTGTTTTCATCCAATCCATCGAGGAAGGGTACGCTTTTTGGAGAGATTGCTGAAAGCGAGGTATTGTCCACCGTGAAGTAATACGCCGCGGTGTTGCTGTCCCCGCCGCTATTGGCGCTAATCCCAATCAGACGATATAACCCGGGCGGAAGGCTTCCCAGTGAAACCATCGGCTGATTCATATTTTGATAGAAATTCACCAGCGTAGGGTTGCCGCCTTCCATCCGGGCAAGCTGCAGGTTAAAAGTGGTTGCCCCTCTGGCATACAGTACCGCGGAAAGCGATTCCGCTCCGGAAAAGACTTCCCCGGGGCTGGGGTTGATATCGGTATCCACAGGGGGGAAAGTAATCCTGGATGGTTCGCCCACATCCATATTTCGCGGCTGGATAACGAGCGAGGACAGCGTATCCGCGCCAATCCGGTTGTCGGCCAGATTGGGATCGCTGACCTCGAGGCTCTCATGGCGCCCGCCGTAGCCATTATCGCTGAAAAGCAGGGCGCGGACATTCGACCCAACCTTAAGCGAGGCAGCATTGTCGTTGCCCACATTGAGGTCGGTCGACAGATCAGGCACGGTAATCTCACCCCCGTTGGGTTCCTTCAGATACTCGCGACAGGCGCCCTGGTAGTTCGGCTCGCTGTAGAGCACAATCTTATCCGCCGTGGGAGTGCAGGCTGGCGGCGGAGGCGCGCAGGCGTAATTCTTGACCACCGTGCGCAGCCCGGGCGCTCCGGGAGCAACGTTGCCTTCCACGTCCCACACCCGCAGGGCAATGTCCACCGGCCCGTCGGGGACGGATGCCGAGCATAAATCCACGCTGGCGGTGAAGGGCACGGAAGTGATCGCCGGGCCGACGTCGCGCCAAATGCCGTCGCGCCCGCGGGCGATCACCTGGACTTTGGTCACGCCCAGGTCATCGCTGGCTGTGCCGGCGACAGTCAGGCCGGGGCCGGTGACTTCCGTTCCGGCGGCGGGCAGGCTCAGGCTGCCGGTCGGCGGGTTGGCGCCGACGTTGCCGGAGGTAAACTTGTCCTCAGGGTAGCACTCCGTTCCATAGCTGGGAAAATGCTGGGCTTCATAGCAGGTTCGCGGTGTGCCGTCATTGATCGCCACGTCGTCGAAGCGGATGTCGACCGAATAACCCCAGGGGACATACTGCCCGTAATACGTTTGATAGGTCCATATAGATGTGGCGACATGAAAATGCAGATGGTGCCCGCTGCTGTAGCCGGTGTCGTCTACATTTCCGATGTATTGTCCCTGGACAACCGGCTCGCCGAATCTCTTCAACGAGGCGGGGATACTTCCATTTGCCATGTGATAGTAAATCTGATAGGTGGTGGGAATGGTGCTCTCGTCCTTGAGGACCAGGTAATTGGTGCATGTGTAGTCGTAATTCGGACAGCCGTCGTAAAACATATAAACCGTGCCGCCCTTGGAGGCCAGCAGGGGGAACATCGTCCCGTCGGCGAAGTCGTAGGCGTAGCGGCAGGCCTGTTCGGAACAGGAGTTATAGATCAAAAAGTGGCCGATGCTTCCGCTCAGCCGTTTCTGAACACCGCTGGCCCAGGGGAGCTTGTAACCGCGAAACACGGTCCCCTGTACCTCTGCCTGCAATTCGGCCGGGGAGGGGTTGATCGACTTTTCCAACTGCTCGGGCAGCAGGTCAGCCGGCAGCTGCTCTACCGCCTTACTCCACTCATTTTCAGACTGAAGGATGATCTCCCACTGGCTTGATTTTGGATCGACCAGATGGCCGATTGCCAGCCTGGGTTCGGTCGCAATGACTTCGCCGCTTACGGGATCAACCGGGGCCAGCCAGAGCAGCGCCCAGGTTTTGTCCTTCGAGGGGATGACATGGTCGATGGTGAAATCAAGCGCCTGGAGCGAATCGATGCTCTTCTGCTGGCTGGCGAATTTATCCTGCACTGCCTGTTCCAACTCAGGATCGATCTCTCCGACTGCGGGCGGCGGGTTGGGCGCAGCCTGCGAAACCTGCCTGGGCGGTTGGACGGCCAGCAGGGCAGCGACCATTGTCAGAAAGAGCAGGATCGGGCCGAATCTTTTCATCAGGTCTCCTCGGAATCTCGCCCAAAACAGGCGCAACTAAGCACAAAACGCTCTGAATCGAGTAACAAGGATCGTGCCAGTTCCGGCCCAGGAGCTGGCCTGAGGTTCGCACGGTTGGATTGAAGAGGTGGGGAGCCTGCGAACGGCGGACTATACGGCTAATTCGGCCACAAAGGTTTGGATGGCAATATCGGGATCGATCTGGCCGGTTTTTATCATTTTATCGATTTCGTGCAGGCGGTGGTAGATACCTTCCAAATCTGTAAGGGAATAATGTTGAGCCTGTACCAGCATTTTGCCAGCGACTTTCGGGTGGATAGACAGGCGCTGCGCCAGCGCTTCTGGACCGCGGATGCCCTCCATCACGGCCTCTTTGGTCAGGATCAGCAGGCGGAACTGGCGCACGATCATGCCGAACAGGCTGTGGATATCCTGCTCTTCGAGCAGCCGGCCGAGCTGGCGCAGCGCTTTTGGGGCGTCGCCGAGCGCCATGGAATCGACCATGGCAAAGACGTCGGCCTGCCCGCCGGGGGCAGCCAGCTCCTGTACGTCCTCCACGCCGACCGCCCGCTGCCCGTCCACATAGGTGAGCAGCTTGGTGATTTCCTGGCGGGCCTGGCCGGTGTCCGTCCCGACCAGGTCGGCCAGGGCCGCCGCAGCTGGCGGGGTAAAGCGACCGCCCTGACGCTTCGCCTCTTTCAGGATCCAGTCCGGCATGGCAGAAGGGTGCGGAAGCTGGCACACTTTGATATAGGCCAGGGATGGGTGCTTCTGCGCCCATGCCAGCAGAAATTTCCCACCCTTTCTCTCCATCATCTGCCAGCCCTTCTCGCGGCCCGAGGGAACATAAACATCATCCACCTCCAGCACCAGGGCGGTGCTGGCCGGCATTCCCTCCAGAATGGCGATCAACTGCCGCTGAGTCCCCTCGGATTTGATCTTCTCGAACGGATGGGTCACGATCACCAGCCGGCGGCTGGTCAAAAAAGGGAGCGCGTAAGCCGCCGATTGGATGTCCTCCAGGCTGGCCTTGCTGCCATCCAGGCGGGTGGTATTCAGTTCGCGCATGCCGGGGTCTTCGCTGACGTGCTCGACCAGGCTGGAAAGATAGTCGAGCAAGGCGCTGCGGTCATCGCCGTAGAGCAGATAGACCCGCGGGGGCGTCAGTGGGGAGGCTGGCGGCGCTTCGCTCATCCGATTCCGGCCGGCATCAGGCCGCCGCTGGCAGGTCGCGAGTGACGACGCGGTGGATGGGCAGATCGCCGCGCTCGAAACGGTCGATCTGCACCACGCGCAGATCGCCCAGGTCGGCGTCGGTGGTGATCTTCTCCTGGATCTGCGCGCCGAGCGGGTAGGTCAGGATCAACGCCAGGGTGACCAGGCTGGTCACCAGCGGCAGGCGGTCGAGCTTCTTGCGAAGCGTGTTGCCCGCGCCGAGCATGGCCAGCCAGGCGGCAAAGCCGGCCGCCAGCCCGGCGAAGGCGAAGTTCGTGCCGCAGTTGGGATGGATCGCCAAGCGGCGCTCGCCGCCGCGCAGGCGTTTCTGGGCTTCTTCGACCGCGCCCTGGAGCTCCTCGATTTCCACCTGGCCGAACACCCAGAAGCCGGCGAAGGTCGAATAACCCGCGAAGCGGCGGCCGGAGAACTTCTCTGCAAGCACCTGCAGGGTGGCGTGCTCGAGGGCGTGGTTGCGCCGCACGCGGGAAAACGGCCGGGCAAGGATTATTGGGGTTTGATCGCTCACGCTATTCTCCTTCATCTAAAAAATTCACCATTAATACCACTAGGAAGCTTCGTTCAATAAAGCTGCTTGTTCGCTTACCCCGACCTTCCGGCTCTGCTCCTGGAAACGCCTAACGTCGATCCGACGCAATAGCAACAGCGAGAAAACCAGCAGCAGGGCTTCGATGATAAACACCACCACATAGCCGGCGACCTGATCCGCGCTGATCGCCGTGGCCAGGTCGCGCACAGCTCCGCCAAGCACCGTCCCGAGCAGGCGCGAGAGGGCGTTGGCCACCCCCCAGGCGCCGATGAACAGTCCGACCCGCTCGGTGGTCATGTCCAGCATCAGCGAGAGGTTGGAAGTCGTCGCCAGGCCTGTACCAATCCCAAGCAACACCACGCCGAGATAGAAGCCGCTGAGCGCGCCCAGCGGGCCGCTCGCGGCGATGAGGACAAAGCCGCTGAAGGCGGTCCAGGCCCCCATGACCGCCACGCGGCGCTTGCCCAGGCGTTTTTCGAGCAGGTTGGCCAGCGTCAGGGCCGCCAGCATACAGGCGCCCCAGATCGAAGTAATCCGCGTGGTGGTTTCGACTGTCAGGTTGAAGGCTTCGCCGGCATACGGCTCGAGGAGCACGTCCTGGCCGAGGATGGCCGCCAGCAGCAGGGTCAGGTAGAGAAAGAAGCGGCGCGCCTGCGGAATCGCCGCAACCTGGCGGATCAGCCGTCCCCAGGGCTGGCGTTCTTCGCCGGCGGGCGGCTCAGCTGCGGGCTGGCGGCGGGCTTCCAGGCGGAACAGACCGAGCAGCCCCAGGGCGAAAGCGGCCGCAGCAACCAGCCTGAAAGCGCCCTCCAGGCGCTCGGGCGAGTACGGCTCGAGCAGGCGGCTGAGAGAAACGGCGGTCAGAATTATGCCGAGAACCATCACGAAGAACATCACCGCGATGGTGCGCGAGCGCCCCTTGGGATCGATCTCCGCCGCCAGCGAAAGATACGAAACGGCGGCCAGGTTATACCCCATCCCCCAGGCGGTAAAGGTCAGCAGGCTGAGGATAAGGCCGAGGGCGCGGTTCTCGGGCAGCAGGAAGACCGCCTGCGGCGCCAGGGCCACTCCGGCTACGCAGAGCAGCAGTCCGGCGGCGATGTAGGGCGTCCGCCGCCAGCCCAGCCAGGGATGCCGGTCGGAATACGAGCCAATCAGCACCTGGGCCGGTGAAAACAGGTAGGGCAGCGAAGCCAGAACCGCGACCAGGGTGGCCGAAACGGCCATCTCCTTGATCATCACCCGGTTGAGGGTGCTGTTGATCGGCACCAGGGTCATGGCCACGGCGGCATGGATGAGGGCTAGTTGAAGACGTTTGAGGAACACTGGATGGGTATTTTCCTTAATTCAGCGGCGGTCGAGGGATCACCCGCCCGCTTCGGTTTGTTCGATCAACGCATGGCGGAGCGCCTCGCGCAGCGAGCGCGCTTCGAGGATCTGGATGCCCTCCGGCCAGGGCTCGCTGCGGCGGGTAGCGCGCGGGACGACGGCGGCCCTGAAGCCCAGCTTGGCCGCCTCGCGCAGGCGGGCGTTCATCTGCCCCACCCAGCGCAGCTCGCCGGAGAGGCCGACCTCGCCGATCAGCACCGCGTCGGCGCGGACGGGCTGGTCGCGGGCGGAGGAGGCGATCGCGGCGGCGATGGCCAGGTCGGCGGCCGGCTCGCTGACCTGCAGCCCGCCGACCACGTTGACGAACACATCCTGATCGGCCAGGCGCAAGCCCAGCCGGCGGGTCAGCACGGCGGTGATCAGCAGCAGGCGGTTGAAATCCACCCCGTTGGGCGTGCGGCGCGGGTTGCCCAGGTTGGAAAAGCTGGTCAATCCCTGCAGCTCGACCAGCAGCGGGCGGGTGCCTTCCATGGTCACGGCGATGGCCGAGCCGGGCGCGTTGACCATCCGCTCGGCCAGAAAGACCTCGGACGGGTTGGGCACCTCGATCATCCCGCGCTCGCGCATCTCGAACACGCCCACCTCGGCGGTGGCGCCGAAGCGGTTCTTGACCGAGCGCAGCAGGCGGAAGGACTGAAAGCGGTCGCCCTCCAGGTAGAGGACGGTGTCGACGATGTGCTCGAGCACGCGCGGCCCGGCGATGATGCCCTCCTTGGTCACGTGCCCGACGACGAAGACCGCCATCCCGCTGGCCTTGGCCAGCTCGCGCAGGCGCGAGGCGCACTCGCGCACCTGACTGACCGAGCCGGCGGAAGAAGTCAGCTCGGGGATGTAAACGGTCTGGATCGAATCGACCACCAGCAGGCCCGGCTTGATCTGCTCGACGTGCTCGAGGATAGTGTTCAGGTTGGTCTCGGTGACCAGCAGCAGGTTATCGGGCAGGGCGGGAGCGGGCTGTTCGTCCTCGCGCAGCAGGCGCAGGGCGCGCATCTTGATCTGCCGCTCGGATTCCTCGCCGGAGACGTAGAGCACGTCTTTAGAGGGATAGCCCATGCGGAGCAGCTCGCCGGTCATCAGCAGGGTCATCTGCAGCATCAGGGTGGACTTGCCGATGCCCGGGTCGCCGCCGACCAGGACAATCGAGCCGGGCACCACCCCGCCGCCGAGCACGCGGGCGAACTCGGCGATGGGCAGCGGCAGGCGCTCCTCGGCCTCGCCGCTGATCTCGCTCAGCCGGCGCGGGGTCGAACGCCCGCCCAGTCCGCGGGCGGCTTTGGCGGCTGCAGAGGGCGGCGGCGCGAGGATCTCCTCGACCATCGTGCCGTAAGCGCCGCAGGAGGGGCAGCGCCCGAGCTGGCGCGGGGCGGTGCGCCCGCACTCCTGGCAGACGAAGCGGGTTTGCGGTTTAGGCATGGGGTAATTATACCCGCGGGGCGGGCGGATGCGGGGAGAGTGCAGGTCGGGACTTTGTCCCGACAATTTTGTCTACCTCTGAGATGTCGAACAAGTATTATCCCTATTTTATTGGGTAGTATTTTAGAACAATTCCCTTAACTGGTAGTACAGAATGCCTTCTTGAGAAGCTTTGTCGATTTTTGCTTGTAATCCATCAACAAGACTAACTCGTCCCTCTAATATCAACGTAAGATCATACCCATCAAATAAAATCAGGTTTGCTGGTCCTGCCTCGCGCAATCCCTGGATTGTATCAGGCCGAAATCCCTGTACTGAAACGAATAGACCTCGCGTGCTTTCAATCTTTCTATCTACTTTTCCTTTGAAAGCTAATAGATCTTGGAGAGTTGGGGGATCTTGTCGCCACCGAGCCTCAACTAGATAATCAAAACCACCGAATGCGAAAAAACCATCAATTTGCTCACCATTAGCACGATAAGATGGACGATAACGCAATTCAAAAACCGCAAACAGATCTTTCAAGAGGTGTTCAAGGCTGTATCCGCGCGCCTGAAGATCGGAAGATGTAATCATTGAAGTAAACCTGCTGTGAAGTTCAGCTAATCGACGAGCGCGTTCCCTTGCATTTTGAACCAGAATCTCTCCATGAATAGCTGCTTTTTGAATTTTTACTTTTTCTTCCTCAACAAACAGTTTTTGCTCTATCGCGAGTTCTTTAATCTTACGGAGCGCTGCGAGACCGGCGTCCTTATCTTGTACTTCAGAATCAGGAAGTGAGCGAAGCATACAGAGTTCTGTCACTAAACGCCTTTGAAGTTGCCAGCCTTCATCACCCATTCTTTCCAAATCATCGATTAGTTGGCGTGCAATTTTGAATTTAGATTCATGTTCATACTTCAAATAATTTTCTTCTGGAATTCCTGCGCGGGCAAAAATATCGAATAATGGCTGTTTATACCAAAAAGACCTCCCACAAACCTCAATCAACGCGGATTTAATTTCATAAGGTAAGCGGTAAACATTCATGAATCACACATTTCTTAGTTAAAGTATATGTTTAGCAATATGACCTACTATTGACGTGAGATGATGTCATCAAGCGATCTCAACAATCTTGGGCCTGTTTCTAAAGCCCAATCGTAAGCATTATTGTCAACTTTAGCACCATGTACGGCGCGATTTAACAATCCTATCAAGTCTGATAGAACTCCGTATTCCTCGTTGGTTAATGCATTATCCTGTTTTAGTAGTCGCATAAGGCCTCCAACTGTTTGTTTTTGTACTGGGATGTTACGTGATTCTGCTATCTTCCGGAGACTTTTTTCAATTTCTATTCTTAGTCCTGCTAAAGTAAGATTTGGATCAGCATCTGAAGTCAATTCAAATGAGTATTTTGGCGCGTTATCCATTGTCTTCATTGGTGCTAAAAGCCCTACTTCATCGGCCAATGCAGTAGCTTTCTCCATCTTTTGGTACTCGATCTTAAACACTCCGGGAACCTCTATAGATTTGAATAAGGGAGCAAGCCATGGGACGATAGCAATTAATATTAATCCAAGTGTGATTTCGTCAATTGCCATATTCGGTATCACAAGATGCAGAACAATTATAATTACCGCTGAGATAGTGATAATATATCGAATTTTTGATCCTTTCATTGGGTTAACCTCCTTCCATCTAGTCATATGGGCACATTTAACAACCCCGCATCACTAAGAAACCTCCCCCTTAAAATCCAACTCACCCTGACTTCCCTCTTCCTTCTTCACCCGCCCGGCCTTCTTGAACGCGCCGTGGGCCGGCGGCATTTTGACTTCCTCCCCGTTCAACAAATCCTCAATCGAAAGGATCTGCAGACGGGGATATTTCTTCTGCCAGAGCTGGGAGGTATAGAATCCGGCTGCCAGGGCTTCCTTCTGCATTTCCGAGGTCGGATTGTTGAGAGTGATCAGCATGCCGATGGCGGCGTTTTCTCGCTCGACAACCCCGCGCAGGTCGCGCACCATGGCTGAATTGACATGGCCGGACTTGACCTGGACCATGACCTGTTTGGGTTTGCCGCTCGAATCGTCGATGAAGGGGATAATGCCGTCGATGCCGCGGTCGGCGCCCAATTTGCCCTTTTTACTGCCTGCCTCGCCGCCGAGCGGGCGGGCTTTGACCAGCGAGAGCGCCCACCACTGGAATTGATAGCGGTCGTCCTGCGCCAGCTGGCGGGCAGCCGGCAGGTCCTCCGGCTCGCCGATGATTTGATAATCCCTGCCGGGCTCGAGGTTGAACATGTCTTTGAGCCGCGCTTTATGCATGGCGATGGCCAGGTGGGTGATGTCGATGCCGATCCAGCGCCTGCCGAGCTTTTGGGCTGCGGCAATGGCCGTGCCGCAGCCGCTGAAGGGGTCGAGGACCACGTCGCCGGGGTTGCTGCTGGCCTGGATGATGCGCTCAAGCAGGGCCAGGGGTTTTTGGGTGGGATAGCCAAGGTCTTCATTGCCTATAGCCGGTTTAATATCACTCCAAATGTCTTGAAGGGGAACACCTGGCATCTCATCCAAATACCGTTTATAAGAAGGCATACCAGATTTGGTATAGAAAAGTCTCCCTGTGGTTTCATAATTAACCATATTTTCGTAAGAATACGCCCAATACCTCCCTTTGTAAGGAAGTACTCCCTTATATTCATAATCTTGCCTGGGATGCGCATATTCGGATGTTAAATCCGCTTCCCACTTTTCAGTACCTATTTTCTTTTTTACTCTCCATTCATATTGCGTGTTGCCGCCTGGTTTTGCGGCTGTTAAATCACCCAATCGAAAACGACGATTGGTTCCACTTTCTACAAATCGATAGAATTGATCTAAGTAACTTTGATCATATTGAATATAAACAGGATTCCATTTCCAATTATCGCTTTTTGGATAAAACAAAATTACATCATGGATTCTTCCATGAAGTTTACGCCCTTGCTTTGTGTCACTATGAGCACTACTTCTCTTCCAAACAATCTCGGCACCAAAATGCTTATATTGAAAAATCGTATCCAATAATATTTTTAGATAATGGCTCGCAGTAGGGTCGCAGTGCAGGTAAAGGCTGCCGGTGGGCTTGAGAACGCGGTGCAGCTCGACCAGGCGGGCAGCCATCATGACCAGGTAGGCCATCATCTGGTTTTCGCCAATGAACTGGCGCAGCGCGACGATCATATTCGCCACATGGGTGTTCAGGCCGGTGGCCAGCTCTTCGTACAGTTCCGCGGCGCTGGGTCCCCAGTGCCAGGTGTCGTCGAAGGCGGTGATCTGGGCTTCCGAAGATTGGCCGGATTCGTCCTTGAACAGGACGTTGTAGGAGCGGTTGGAGTTGAAAGGCGGGTCGAGGTAGATCAGGTCGACCGATTCGTCGCGGATGTAGTCGCGCAGGACCTTGAGATTGTCGCCGTAGTACAGCGTATTTTTGATCATAAAATTCATCCTTCTCCGACGCCCGGATTTTCCTTCGCCAGTTTACCCTCATTTGGATCCGGATTCACGACGGAGGCGTCGACGGATATATTGGTCACATTCTTAAACTGCTGAAGGCCAAGTTTGAGGATTGGAATTATCGCTGCTGGTTGAATATCTTCTGGTCCTTGCCCAATATTGGCAGCCGAGATACCAAATTCTACATACAGACCCCAGATTCCTTCATGTATATTTTGCGATTTAATCAGGGCTGTCACAACCTCTTTGTGGGTAAATACCAGGTTAGTGATTTCTGGCATGCTCGAGTCTCCTTGAAGGCATTTTGGCCTGAGATAATTCGGGGAAATTGATCGGCAATGCATCATCGGTCGTTGCGCTGCTACTGCATTCGTCAAACTGGTTTCTGATACTGATAAATACTATTTTCCTTGAAGCAATCTCTTTGGATAAATCTTCGGTTAAAGCGCGATAAAATTTTTCGGCCCCAACTTTTTCTGCGATAGCATCCACAAGAAATTGGTTTAGGCTTACGCCGTCCAATGCGGCTAATCTTGCCGCTTGTTTATGTAAACTTTTGGGCAATCTCAAAGCAATTTTTCCGCCAAAAGATTGATTGTTGAAAGGCTCAGGGATTTGCATCCCTTGTTCCTGGGCAGCCATGATCCAGGATAATGCAGCCTCCTCTAAATTCCGAATTACTTCTTCGGGAGAAGACCCAACCGCGAAGCATCCTGGAAATTCCAGGATTTCCCCCGAATAGAGACCGCCCTCATCCGGGACGATAATTCTTGAATAAGGCTTCTTCAAGTAGTTTTCTGGTTCCATGTGATCGATCCTTTTCACATCCTTATTTATTTTTCTTCCTTTTCATCGATGATATCCAGATCTTCCTCAAGGATGTTTAAAATACTTTCGGCGGTGTATTTTGGAAGAGCGCCGGAGTGGTTTGGAATGCTGAGCGGCGGGCGATTAAGCAAAATGTCGCTCACATAAGTCGGATGTTTTCCTCTGGGAAAGAGAGACCTGCCTAGTTTTTTAGCCAGGGAGATCAACTCGCGGCTGCGGATATTGGCAATCCTTGATCGGAGTTGATTTATTTCCCATCTTATCCTATCACGTTTTTGTTTTTCCATGATATCACATATGATATTATTGTTCAAGGATGATTTTCTTGTTGATGGAAATGTCGATTTCCAATCGGTGGACGGAAAGGCGCAAGTTTGTAATCAATACCATCGTGGGACAACCGCGCGAATCGGCCATAACAAATAAGTTGATATAGATTTGCTTTTGCTGCTCCGCCTCGAGGATGTGCTTTTTTACCCCGCTGCCGATAATTCCCCATCGTCCAATCGGATTAAGTAATTTTGAGACAGCAATAATTCAATAATAATTCGGAGCAGATCAGTGCTAGCCATAATATTATCAGAACTTTTAGATCGGTAAAAGTTGAATCTATGGTTGAGTTTGTAATGGCAGGCAAGTCTCGGCCGCCCGCCGGCTGGACTTTTCGGAAGTCGTTATAATAAACAGTAGAGCCATCTCTTACTGGTACCAAACGAGGTGTAATTATGGTCACCCTTTCTGATCGTTTAGATGAATTGACCCGCCCCGGGGAGCTCTTTACCCCGCTGGAGGAAGACGCGCTGCGCTGCACTGCCTGCGCCCACCGCTGCCTGATCAAGCCCGGACGGCGCGGCATCTGTAAAGTCCGCTTCAACCAGGATGGCGAGCTGCGCGTGCCGTGGGGTTACGTGGCCGCCCTGCAGATCGACCCGATCGAGAAAAAGCCCTTTGCCCACTTTCTGCCCGGCGCCGACGCGCTCACCTTCGGCATGCTCGGCTGCGACTTTCACTGCGACTTCTGCCAGAACTGGCTGACCTCGCAGGCGCTGCGCGACCCGGCCGCCGACAGCAGCATCAACTACATCCAGCCGATTACGCCCGAACAGATGATCCAGTACGCCCTGCGCAGCGGCGCCCAGGTGGTCGTCTCCTCCTACAACGAGCCGCTGATCACCTCGGAGTGGGCGGTCAGCATTTTCAAAGAGGCCAAAACCGCCGGTCTGCTGTGTGGCTTCGTCTCGAACGGCAACGCCACCCCTGAGGCGCTGGATTATCTGCGCCCCTGGCTGAGCGGCTACAAGATCGACCTGAAGACCATGTCCGATAAGCATTACCGCCAGTTGGGCGGCGTGCTGCAGCACGTGCTGGATGCCATCCAGAACGCTCATAAGCTCGGGCTGTGGGTCGAGGTGGTCACCCTGGTCATCCCCGGCTTCAACGACAGCCCCGAGGAGCTGTGGGACGCGGCCCGCTTCATCCGCTCGGTTTCGGCCGACATCCCCTGGCACGTGACCGCCTTCCATCCCGACTATAAAATGACCGACCCGCCGCCCACCCCGCCGCGGGCGCTGCAGCAGGCCGCCGAGATCGGCCAGGAAGCCGGGCTGCACTACGTCTATGCCGGCAACCTGCCCGGGCGGGTCGGCCCGCTGGAAAACACCTACTGCCCGAAGTGCAGCGCCTTGCTGATCGAACGGCGCGGTTACGTGGTGCTGGATTACCGCATCACCGCCCAGGGGACCTGCCCGGAGTGCGGGACGAAGATCGCCGGCATCTGGCCGGAAGACCCCGCCAGCGTGCGCCTGGGCGGGTTCGGTTTCCCGCGTCGGGTGAAATGGTAAGCATGGCTCCGCCCCGGGCGGGGGAACCAAAGGCATCCGCGCCCGTCTTAGAGGTATGCCGATGAACGCCTCGCCCTACCGCCGGCAGACTGCGGTTTTTTATGAAGAGGATGCCGGTCAGGAGCCAGCGCCCTGGTGGATCTACGGACTGGCTGCGGTTGGCCTGGTCCTGCTGATCGGCTGGCTGCTGGCCGGCGTGTACCTTTATTTCCGCTTCGCCGGGCCGATCGCGCCGGGCGCGCGCGTCGGCGATACCGAGGTCGGCGGGTTGAGCCTCGAGCAGGCCGCGGCGGTCATCGACAACGCCTGGAACCGCGAGCGGACGCTGCTGGTCAGCGACGGCAGGAATTATTGGGAAGCCAGACCCCTTGAATTTGGGATCTGGGTGGACCCCGAGGCCAGCGCCGGGCGAGCCTACGCCTACGGGCGCGGCGAGCAGCGTTTCAGCCAGCTGCTCGGCATGTTGACCGGCGCCAGGCCGGAGGAGATCCAGCCGGTGGTGGTCTTCAGTCCGAACGTCGCCGCGGCGCAGCTGGCAAACTGGGGGCCGCTGGTTGACCGCCCGCCCGAGCCGGCCTCGCTGGGGTTCATCAACGGGCGGTGGACCGCAGTGCCCGGCGCGCCCGGGGCGCGCTTCGACGTCGATGCCACCCTGAAGAACATGGCTGAAAACGCCGCGCTGATCGCTCTGAGCGGTTATCTGCCCCTGGCGACCCAGCCGGTGCCCTCGCCGGTCGAAGATCTTGACGCGCAAATCGCCGAACTGGAATCACAGCTCAACCGGCCGCTGCGCGTCCACGGTTACGACCCGATCGTGGACGAGATGCTCGAGTGGGTTGTCCCGCGCGAAACGCTGGGCGGCTGGATGCAGGCTGAACTGACAAACGGCGAGCCGGTCATCCACATTGATGAGAATGGTTTCCTGTCCTACCTGAACCAGCTCGAGAGTCAGCTCGGCGGAGGGCGCGCCTTCGACCTGGCTGACCCGCCTTACGCGGTGACCGAGCGCTGGCAGAGTGATCAGCCGTTCCGGGTAGTCGTCCACCACGCGGCGACAACCTACACCGTCCAGGAGGGTGACACCCTGCTCAAGATCAGCTACCGGATGGGCATCCCGCTCTGGATGATCCTCGAAGCCAATCCGGGCATCGATCTCGATAACATCCTCACCGGGCAGACGCTCAACATCCCTTCCAGGAGCGACCTGCTGCCGCTGCCGGTCGTCTGGGGCAAGCGGATCGTCCTCTCGATCAGCCAGCAGCGCATGTGGATCTACGAAAACGGCGAGGAGATCCGCGAGTTCGTCATCAGCACCGGCGTCGACCGCTCGCCGACCCAGCCGGGCGTCTTCCAGGTGCAGACCCACGAGCTCTCCGCCTACGCCTCGGTTTGGGAGCTGACCATGCCGCATTTCCTCGGCATCTACGAGGCCTGGCCGGGCTTTATGAACGGCATCCACGGCCTGCCGACTTTAAAGAGCGGGGTGCGGCTGTGGGAGAGCATTCTGGGCAAACCGGCTTCGTACGGCTGCATCATCCTCAGGCTGGATGCAGCCGAGTGGCTGTACAACTGGGCCGAGGACGGCGTGGTGGTCGAGATTCAGGCCTGATCTTTTTGTAAGAAAGCACACCAAAAGTGAGCCAGCAGGGAGATTTTCATCTAAAATGGTAGCAGGATTTCGGAATTTTTATGAATCAAGGATCACATCTCCGACCCGATGACCCTGCCTGAAATCTTTCTGCTCCTGGTCATAGCCGCCGCCTTTTTTCTCATCCTGACCGGCCGCTTGCGTATGGACGTGGCGGCGATGTGCATGGCGATCATCCTTGGAACAGCCCAGTTCTTCGGGATGGGCATCCTCGGCCCGCCCTCATCTCCAGGCGAGGCGATCAAGTCCCTCTCCGGCTTCGGCCAGCCGATCATCTTCGCCCTGATCAGCCTGTTCATCCTCACCCGCGCCCTGGAAAAAAGCGGGGTTTCGCGCTGGATCGTCCGCCGCCTGCTGCGCATCGGCGGCGCATCGGAGCGGCGATTGATCGTCCTGTTCGCCGGCGCTACCGCGCTTCTCTCGCTGGTGATGAACAACCTGGCCGCCGGAGCGCTGCTGCTTCCCAGCGCCATGGAGGTCTGCCGGCGGACGGGCATCCGCCCGAGCAAGCTGCTCATCCCGGTGGCTTACGGGAGCATGCTGGGCGGCGTGGCAACTTACTTTACCACTGCCAACATCATCGTCAGCGGTCTGCTGCCGATCGCCGAGCCGCCGCAGCCCAGCCTGGGCATCCTGGCCTTCACTCCGACCGGCGGATTGATCCTCATTGCCGGCCTGCTCTTTTTCTGGCTGTACGGCAGCCGGCTGCTGCCCGAGCGCAACCCGCCGCCCGAGATGATGATCGCCCGGCCGACCCCCGCCGAGCTGGAAAGATACTACAACCTCGATGAGCGCATGTGGGAGGCGCGCATCCTGCCGGATTCAGACCTGGTCGGGCAAAGCCTGGCCCAATCGGCCATCGGCCGCGACCTGGGCTTGAGCGTGATGGCCATCTGGCACGGCGATCAGGCCATCTTCTCCCCGCCGCCCAACGCGATCCTGCAGGCTGACGACATCCTCCTGGTAGTCGGCCGCGAGGACCGCATCCGCCCGCTGAGAACTCACGGGGTTGTGGTCGGGCGGAACGGAGCCGCCAACCATATCAGTACCCCCGGGGTGATCATGGCCGAGGTCATGCCCGCTCCCCACTCGCGAATCCTTGGGCAGACCCTCAAAGACATCGGTTTTCGCAGCCGCTACGGCTTTACGGCCGTGGCTCTGCAGCGGAAAGGTCAGAGCCACCGCACCAATGTGGGCGATTTCAATCTGGAGTTGGGCGATACTTTGCTGGTGGTCGGCTCGGTCAAGTGCCTGCGGGCCCTGCAGCGCAGCCCGGAGTTCATCGTACTGGAAGCCAGCCAGAGCGACCTGCCGGTCGACCGCCGCCAGGCGACGCTATCGATCAGCGTGATATTACTGGCGATCCTTGCCTCTGTCCTCGGCTTTCCGGTCTATCTTTCGCTGCTGATCGGCGCATTCTACCTGTTGCTCACCCGGGTGGTGTCGGTCGATGAGGCTTACCGCAGCGTCGAATGGCAGGCGATTTTTTTGATCGGCGGGATGTATGCGGTCAGCCTGGCGATGGTCCAGAGCGGGCTGGCTGCGCGCTTCGGCGGCTGGATGACCGCGGTCGTCACCCCGCTCGGGCCGCTCGGGCTGGCGGCCGGGGCGTTTATCCTCACCGGACTGCTGACCCAGGTGATGGGCGGGCAGGTCGCCGCGCTGGTCACCGGGCCGATTGCGATCAGCGCCGCGATCTCCATGGGCACCAACGCCCAGGCAATCGCAGTGGCGACAGCCATAGGCTGCTCGGCGACCTTCTTCACCCCGATGGCCCACCCTGTGAACATCCTCATGATCGCCCCGGCCAGTTACAGGTTCAGCGATTTTTTCAAAATCGGCTGGCGGCTGACGCTGGTCAGTTTTGTCATGCTGCTCGCGGGGATGGTTCTATTCTGGAAATTGTAGCCTGTGAGGAGCGGCTCTCGCGGCGGTCCACTGCGGGCAGAGGTAGCACAGGGCGGCGACTGAATCCTCCCATTCCCTGCCATCCCGTCCGTGAATCATAGGGCAGCCAGCACTGGCTGCCCTATCTACAGTTCCAGTTAATCTGGCAGGGTAGCGTCTAAGGAAGACGCACGACTCGCCCCTCACCTCCCTCCGGATAATTGGCGGCAGTGATCAGACCGCTCAAGCCGATGCTGATGTAGTGCTCCAGCGCCTGCTGGTAAGTTACACCCAGGGTGGTGAAGGCTGCCCCGCGGAAGGGGTATTGGTCGCCGCCGCGGGCGAGAAAGTCAATGGTTGCCACGGTCAGGGCCGGACCGGGCACAACTGCGCCGCCCGCGATCAGCGGATCACCGCTATCCAGCATGGCGCTGACCACCCGCGTGCCTGGGGTGACCACGTTTCCGCTGGCGTCAAGCACCTGCGGCGTCCCGGTCAGGTCATAGGTAAAGGAGAAGCCGGATATCTGGGCAAAACGCCCATCGCCGAATTCGACCCGTGAGACCGCGTTCTCGAGTATCTCTTTAAACTGCTCGCGGGGAATGTTTTCAACCACCGAGAGGAAGTTCGGGAAGGGCACAATCGAGAATGTATCCAGCAGAGTGATGTTGCCCGCAGGAATCAGGCTGTCATTGCGGATGCCGCCGCCGTTCTGCAAAGCAATATCAGGCGCGGCCACGCCGAAGCTGGCTGCCAGCTGTTCGGCCTGCCATTTAAGAGCATCCGCCACCAGGTTGCCTTCGTTGGTTTCCATCGAGCGCACACTGACCCGCCGGCCATCCAGAACCACATTGCTGACGCCGACGACGGTCGCCGCCATTTCCGCCAGGTCAGCGACGAGCGGATTAACCACCATGTCCAGCATGGCGGCGTCGGGTTCGACCGCGTCGAAATTACTCCCCCCAGCAACGCGCACCGGTCCGCTGGTTTCTTCATCGATCATTAACAGATTGCCTGCCTTATCAAACCCGGCCACCAGCCGGCCTACGTAGGCGTAATTACCGGCGGTTGTCACCACCGGCACCGCCGCACCATCGGCATCGTTCGCCCAGAGCGGGTACGATCCGAAGACGCGGGTTTCGTCGCCGGGGATCAGAAGGTCGCCAGGATTGGCCAGCACCTCGTCACCGCCGCCGGCGACAACGATATCCACTCCTGAAAGGAAGGGCACCAGCGACAGGTCTTCGAGGACGCTCTGCAGATGGCTGATCAATACGATGTGCTTGACCCCCATGCCGGTCAGCTTTTCCACTTCCGCCTGGATGGCGCCGGAGATATCTTCCATTACCTGGACGTGACGCGGGCTGGAGATAAAACGCAGGGCGGGTGTCGTCGCGCCGATGACGCCGATCATTTCACCGCGATATTTGATCACCGTGCTGGCGGCGATCCGCCCGGCATCCTTCAAGGCCTGCAGACCCGGTTCTAGAGAGAAATCCAGGTTTGCGCTCAAATAGGGCGGCTGGCTGAATTGATAGCCGCCGATGAAATCGACGAGCACATCCGGGCCGAAGTCGAAGTCGTGGTTGCCCAGAGCAATCGCATCGTAGCCGATCAGGTCCAGGGCGATGGTGTCATAGAATGGCACGCCTTTTTCCAACCCGGCGTTGAATTCCGGCCCGGCCAGGAAGTTGTCGCCCGAGGAGACCATGATCACGGCGCTCTTAGCCGGCGGGAAAGAGGGGATCCCGGTTACCGCTGCGGATTTGAGGTGATCCACCAGGGTCTTGAATCGAGCTGCCCCGCCGAAATCTTCCAGGCCGGTACCCAGGTCGATCAATTGAGATTCACCGTCGTTATTGTGCAGCACGGTTAGCCAGAAGTTGATCTTGGGCTGCGCGGCCTGGGTGCCAAGCACCGGCAGGAGGGAAAACAACACAGCCGCAATGATCACGATACTGAGCGTTCGCTTGAAACCAGTTTTCATCCCTTACACTCCTTTACTCGATATGGATAAGCGGTTGGCGGACTCCGGCAGAGTGCATGCTAGTTCCTGCCCTGGGGTGGACTGTTGCCGGTCTCTTTATATTATAAATATTATATAGATTATCCGATTTAAAATCAAATGCAGCACTGCGCGGCAATATTCCTGCGGCAATTCTCGGCGCGCGTGGCGCCGCAGGGCAACCGTTTTGATCTACGTAACGGGCTTCCCAGAGACGCCGGGGGTCAGCGTGATGCTTACATTACGCCGTGAGCAGAGATCGGATTGCGCCTGCGGATTCCAGCCGCTTATTTCTCCGGCTTCCTGGCGGACACAGCCAGACTGTAGATCCGCACGTCCCCCCAATGATCCGCCGCGCTTCGTCGAGCAGTGATTTGGACAAAGCCCGCCTCGCGGATCAAATCCAGATACTCGCCCTCCGGCAGCGCGCCGGAAACGCATTCGGCCCAGCCGGCCGGGTCGGTCTGCAGATCGAGCGGAAAAGCCCTGTCGGTGACGATGTCGCTGATCTCCAGCCGCCCTCCGGGGCGCAGCACGCGGAAGGCCTCGGCGAAAGCCAGACTCTTGTCCTCGGTCAGGTTGATCACGCAATTGGAAATGACCGCGTCGGCGCTGGCGTCTTCCACCGGGAGCGCCTCGGCCTGCCCGGCGCGGAACTCGACCTGGGACAGCCCGGCTTTTTCCGCCGCGGCGCGCGCCCGTTCGAGCATCTGCGGCGTCATATCCACGCCGATCACCCGGCCGGTTGGACCAACCGCCTTCCCGGCGAGGATGGCGTCCAGCCCGCCGCCGCTGCCGATATCCACCACGACCTCGCCGGGGCGAAGCCCGGCCAGCGCCGTCGGGTTGCCGCAGCCCAGGGCGATCTCGGCCGCCTGCTCCGGAACCGCCTGGATTTGTTCGACGGTGTAACCGGGCGCGATCGCACTCGAGACCGGGGCCAGACTGTTCGGCGCGCAGCAGCCACTCTGATCCACTGCAGGCGCGCAGCACCCGCCGGTAACAGGCGCATCCGGCTGCGGAGCGCAGCACGATCCCCCCTTGCCCTCAGCCCGCGCGCCGTAACGCTGGCGGACCTGCTCGCGCATGCCCGCCAGGGGCTGGCTGGCAACCGAGACGAACACCCTGATGTTGGCCTCTTTCGGCTCGGTTGTTTCCGCGGGTGCGGTCTGAATCTCGGCGCAGCAGGAATGCCCGCTGAATTCAACGATACGGTTGACCAGACCGGCCTCGCGCAGCCACTCATGCACTTGATTGCGCTCGAATCCCTGCCAGACGTCGGCCATTTCCTCCTTCAGCCAGGCATGAGGGTGGGCTTCTAAATCGGTGATGACCAGCCGCCCGCCCGGGCGCAGGATTCGGGCCATTTCGCGAATCGCGGCGAGCGGGTCGGGGCAGTGATGCAGGTACATGTTGGCGAAGACTGCGTCGACGCTCCAATCCGGCAGCGGCAGGGACAAACCATCTGCCTGCTGGAAAATGATGTTGGGAAAATGCTTTAGATTCTGGCGGGCCTGGTCCAGCATGGCCGGCGAGCCGTCCAGGGCGATCACCTGGCGGACGAGCGGAGCCAGGCCGGCGGCGATGAAACCTGTGCCGCAGCCGATGTCGGCGACGGTCATCTCCGGGCGCAGATAGGCTTTGGCAATGGCTGCCACGCGCAGGTTTTCATCGAAATAGCCGTTCCGCAGCGCATCCCATTCCGCGGCGACGCGCTCGAAATAATCAGCAGAAGCGGGGGTCGTGCTCATGAATGTTCTCCTTGAGGGGGTTATGGCCGGTTAGCAGCAGGGTTCCTCAGGCGAACCAGCCGTTTGGACGGGGGAAACAACCGCGCAGCATTCCGGCAGCCAGGCGCCAATCTGCTCCTTCAGCCAGAGGATGGCCTCAGGGTTGAGGCAGTAGCAGGTCGCCGGGCCGTCGATCTCGCCGATGATCAACCCGGACTCGCGCAGCACCTTGAGGTGCTGGCTGACGGTCGACTGAGCCAGCGGGGTGGCCTGGACGATCTGCTGGGTCTGGCAGGTCTGGTGCTCGGCCAGGTACTCGACGATCTTGAAGCGGATCGGGTTGCCCAGGGCCTTGAGCATAGCCGCCAGGCGGGCCTTATCAGTAGCGATCGGAATGGGTTTGGATCTGGCCATTGTTACACCTTTATCGTAATTTTACGATTTAAGCAAGGTTTGTCAAGGGTGATTTTGTTTCCTGGGGAAAAGAATTTGAAAAGTTAGACCGCAACAGATCAGATCCCAAAGGACGCTTCCCCCTCTTTGAAAAAAACTCCCCGGGCTCGAATCGCCAGGGGGGAGTGTTATAATTTTAGTGCCGAAGGTGGGAATCGAACCCACATACCCGGAGGGTACACGATTTTGAGTCGTGCGCGTCTGCCAATTCCGCCACTTCGGCGAGCAATCTGAGTATATCGAATCTCACCGGAAGGGTCAAGGTATCTATACCCATGCGCCTTGGGATCATTGGCCTGCCCCAATCGGGCAAAACCACCCTGTTCAACGCCCTCACCCGCGGCAGTCAGCCGACCGGCACAGCCGCCGGGCGGATCGAAGTTCACACCGCCGTCGTCGACGTGCCCGACCCGCGCGTTGACGTCCTCTCGAAAATGTTCAACCCCAAGAAGACCACCTACGCCAAGGTCACCTACGCCGACATCGCCGGGCTGGACGGCTCTGCCGGCAAGACCGGCATTTCCGGAACCCTGCTCAACCAGCTTACCCAGATGGACGGTTTCATCCACGTGGTGCGCTGCTTCGAGAACGAAAACGTCCCCCATCCCCGGGGCAGCGTCGATCCGGTCCGCGACATCGCCCTCATGGACGGCGAGTTCGTCCTCAACGACCTGATCGCCGTCGAGCGTAAGCTGGAGCGCCTGGCCGACGAGCGCCGCAAAGGCGGCGGGCGCGACCGGGCGGTGATCGACCGCGATATTGAGCTGTTCGAGCGCATGCGCGCCCAGCTCGAGCGCGAGGCGCCGCTGCGCGACATGGACATGTCCGCTGAAGAGGAGAAGTCGCTTTCCGGTTTCGGTTTTCTCAGCCGCAAGCCGGTGCTGGTTCTGCTCAACCTTGGCGAAGGCCAGCCCGAGCCGTCGATCAGCTACCCGCACCAGCGCAGTCAGGTGGCGGCTCTGCAGGGCAAGCTGGAAATGGACATTGCCCAGCTGCCGCCCGATGACGCCGAGCTGTTCATGCAGGAGTACGGCATCACCGAGCCGGGACTCAATCGGGTGATCCGCCTTTCCTACGACCTGCTCGGGCTGATGTCGTTCTTCACCGTTGGCCCCGACGAGGTCCGCGCCTGGACGGTTCGGCGCGGAGCGACCGCGCCCGAGGCCGCCGGCGAGATCCACACCGACCTGCAGAAGGGCTTCATCCGCGCCGAGGTGGTGGCCTACGAAGACCTGGTTGCGCTGGGAGGCCTGAGCGAGGCCCGCGCTAAAGGTAAGCTGCGCGTGGAGGGCAAGGAGTACATCGTCCAGGAGGGCGAGGTGCTCAACATCCGATTTGCAATCTAAGCGCGAGGCTCGGGGCTGCACCTGCGTGCCATTGCGAGCCAACGGCGAAGCAATCT
>CAZMCF010000010.1:65683-88876 GCA_964564935.1 uncultured Anaerolinea sp.
CCCGGCCGGTCTCGTTGGCCCTCACCCAACCTCTCCCGCAAGCGGGAGAGGAGATCGACCATACGAGAGAACGCCTTGCTCCAATTTCTTAGGGAGGGTATCCCGGCCCGCCAGCCTCCAGTGTTCATTGCGATCCAACGGCGAAGCAATCTCCCGGCCGGTCTCGTTGGCCCTCACCCAACCTCTCCCGCAAGCGGGAGAGGAGATTGTCCCGTCTAATCACCCAACATTTCCAGGTAAGGAACGCCTGACACTCGGCGTTCCTTTACACTATCCTGTTTCCTAAACCAGGCATATAATCACCTCAAACGCTCGACCGGAACAAATCAGCAGGTATTCTACCCTCCGGCTGACCTGGTGATTATGCTTTCCAAATTAAAATTTATACTGACCGGCTCCCCGCTGCCAACATTCCTCCTGGCCGAGAAAAAACTAAATAAATTCCGCGCCCTGGCGACGTTCTCGCCTGACGCTTTGTCCTCGATTGCTTACGCCAATCAGGAGATCTATCTTGGGCTGGCAGTAGCCGGCGCAGCCGGATTGTCTTATTCCTTCCCGATCGCAATCGCCATTACCCTCCTGCTCGCTATTGTCGCCCTTTCTTACACTCAGACGATTCAGGCCTACCCCTCCGGCGGCGGCTCGTACGTCGTGGCCCGCGAAAACCTCGGCACCTTGCCGGGGCAGGTCGCCGCCGCGGCGCTGCTGGTCAACTACGTCCTTACCGCCGCGGTCAGCCTGACCGCCGGGGTGTCGGCCATCGCCTCGGCCTTCCCGACCCTCTGGCCCTATCAAACCTGGATCGCCCTGGGCCTGCTGGCGCTGCTCACCCTGGCCAACCTGCGCGGCGCTCGTGAAACCGGCACGCTGATGGCAGTCCCGGTCTACGGCTTCCTGACCGCTTTCTTGCCGGTGATCGCTTACGGGCTGATCTCCATCCTGCGCGGCGGCGCGGTTGCCATTCACCCGGCTGCGATTCCTGCCAGCGAACCCCTCACATGGCTGATCGTGCTGCGCGCCTTTTCGGCCGGCTGCACCGCGCTGACCGGAATCGAAGCGATCAGCAACGGCGTGCCCTCTTTTCGCCACCCGGAGGTTCGCAACGCCCAGATTACCATGGCGATCATGGCATTGTTGATGGGCGTGCTGTTCCTCGGTAGCGTAGGCGTGACCCAGTATCTTGGCGTCACCGCAGGCGAGCAGGAAACCATCCTCTCCGCTCTGGCACGGCGTCTGCTGGACGGCGGACCGCTTTATTTCCTGGTCCAGGCAGCCACCCTGGCAATCCTGGCGGTCGGGGCCAATACCAGCTTTGCCGGCTTTCCGCGGGTGACCGCGATCCTGGCCAACGACAAATTCCTGCCGCGCCAGATGAACATGCTCGGAGACCGTCTGGTCTACACGAACGGCATCCTGATCCTGAGCGGGTTGACCGCCTTGCTGATCGTCGTTTTCAAAGGCGACAGCCACGCGCTCATTCCACTCTTTGCCATTGGCGCCTTCCTGGCCTACACCCTTTCGCAAGCCGGCATGGTCAGGCATTGGATCAAGCTGCGCGAGAAGTTCTGGCTGGGGCATGCCTTCATCAACGGTCTGGGCGCGGGGGTGACCGGCGTCACTCTGCTGATCATCAGTTACTATAAATTTACCCAGGGCGCCTGGATGGCGATTTTAGTAATCCCATTGATCGTCGCCGCATTCAACCGGGTCCGCACCCACTACCAGGAAGTGGGTGAGCAGCTCTCGCTGCGCGGGCTGCCGCCCTCCCTGCGCCCGATGCCCCAGCCGCGGGTGGTCATTCCGGTATCGGGAGTGCACCGCGGTCTTGTAGAGGCGGTTAACTTCGCCCGCTCGATCAGCGACCGGATCACTGCCGTGTACATCGATATTGAGCCCGGGCGCGGCTTTGACGTGCGCAAGGAGTGGCAGGATTGGTTCCCGGATATCCCCCTTGTGATCGTCCCCTCGCCCTACCGCTCGCTGATCGAGCCGTTGCTCAATTTTTTGGACCGGACTGACCGCGAAGCCCACGACGGCAAGGAGGCTGTGCTGATCCTGCCCGAGTTCATCCCAGCCAGGCCCTGGCAGGATGCGCTCCATAACCAGTCTGCGCGATTGATCAAGAACGCCCTCATTTACCAGCGCGAAAAAGAGGGCGTACATCGGATCGTGATTGACGTGCCTTACCACTTGAAGGAACGCCACCGCCATCCTGCGCGGTTGAATCACAAGAATCATACTGATTGAATATGAACAGCGGGCAGAGGCCGATCCCCAGATCCCCGCGCAGCGTAGGAAGGGAGCGCCCAGCCCCTTGGGGATAGGAAAGGGTTGGCGATTGTCGGACGGCATTATCATTTTGAGTGAAGTGGGAAATCTTGCCACGAATGAAGATTTCTCCTCGCGCCTGCACCCGCACAGCGGGTGGCGCTCGCGGTGACACCCCAGCATCCATCCGCGGGCGGGGGAGAACCTCCATGCGTTGCTGCCTCTATTACTGCGTGGTAGAATCAAAATAATAAACAATTTCTTCTATTAAGGAAGCCGGAACGCCTCAGTGCGGCCGGTCAAGAGGCGCATGAAAATAGGCGTGCTCGCCCTGCAGGGCGACTTCAGCGAACATCAAAATATCCTGGAACGATTGGGCGCACAGGTGGTTCAGGTGCGACTGCCTGACCATTTACACCACCTTGACGGGTTGATCATCCCCGGCGGCGAGTCGACCACCATCGGCAAACTGGCCGCCGAATTCGGCCTGATCGAGCCGCTGCGCCGCTTTGCCGCTCATCACGCCGTGTGGGGCACCTGCGCCGGGGCGATCTTCCTCTCCAAGGATATCCACCGCGACCAGCCGCTGCTTGGACTGATGGACATCGCCATCCAGCGCAACGCTTTTGGCCGCCAGGTGGACAGCTTCGAGGTCGACCTGGAAGTGCCCTGCCTGGCGCAGGTCGAGCCGGGCGGGCGGCCTTTTCATGCAGTCTTTATCCGCGCCCCATTGATCGAGGAGGTCCATCCCCCGGCTGAAGTTCTGGCTTCGCTGCCGGATGGGACGATCGTCGCCGCCCGGCAGGGACGCTGGCTGGCGACTTCCTTCCACCCCGAGCTGACCGAGGACGACCGCTTCCACCGGTACTTTATGGAGTTGGCAAGATAGAAGCTCGAGCGCTCGCCTGGCACGATCTGCCAGCCATCTACCGCTATCGCGGCCAGGTACAGTGCATGGACACCGCCCTGGCCTTGACCCGCGGCAACCCGGTGGGTTTATGGGCCGCGCTGGCCAATATGCGCCTGGAACACGGCAGCTACACCGGCGTTCTGCGCCCAGGCGGCGGTAAACCGCCCCTGATCGGGCAGATCCATTACAACCCCGGGGAGCGTGCTGCACGAATCGCATACATCCTGCCCATCCGTGGGCTGGATTCGCCCGAGCTGGGCAAGCTGCTTGAGCACCTGGCCTGGGCGGCCGGCGATAGCGGCGCGCTCAGCCTGCTGGCCGAGATCGATGAAACCAGCCCCGCATTGGAATCGCTGCGCCGCTGCGGCTTTGGCGTCTATGCCTGGCAGCGCGTCTGGAAGATCGCTAGAAACCCCGAAGGCGGCGCGGACAGGCGCTGGGAGCCGGCCACCGATCTCGACCGACTGGCCATCCGCAGCCTGTTCCAATCGCTCGTTCCGCCGCTGGTGCAGAGCGCCGAGCCGCTCTCCGAACGCACCGAAGGCTTCGTCTACGAACAGAACGGCGAGATGCTGGGGTATATCGAAGCGGTCTTCGGACCGAACGGCATCTACCTCCAGCCGCTGATCCACCCGGCCAGCGAAGATGTGCCCCGTCTGCTCGGGTCGTTTCTGGCCAGGCTGCCTTTCCATCTTGGCCGCCCGGCTTACTTCTCGGTCCGCTCGTACCAGGCCTGGTTGGAAAAACCGCTGGCGGAATTACAGGCCGAGGCCGGCGAGCGGCAGGCGCTGCTGGTCAAGCATCTGGCGGCCGCCCAGCGAGCATCGGCCTACGCAGTGCGCAACGGCGCGCTGGAAAAACACCAGCCCGCGCTGATCGATACCCAGGGCGGCGAGACGCCATTGCCGCTGCTTCCGCGTCGCCTGGCAGGCAAGGGACCGGTAAAATCAGACTTCGGCGCAACTCAAACTGACCATGAGTCTTCATGAAAATTACTTGTAAGAAGGAACGATAACGCGATCCATGACCCAGAAAAAAATTACTGACGACCTGCAAGCCTTACTCGATGTCCTTCCGCCAAAAATCACGGCGGCGGTGGTCAAGGCCGACGACAGCGACAATCTGCTCGAGATTGTCCTCGACCTGGGCCGCCTGCCGGTGGCGCGCTTCGTCCACAAAGAGGTCGTGCTCAGCGAACGGGAAATCACCCACGAGGACATCCAGGCGGTCGTTTCGAAAATCGGCGAGTTCGACGCGGACAACCGCGCCGGGTTAGAGCGCACCCTGCACCGCATCTCGGCCATCCGCAACCGGCACAACCACATCGTCGGGCTGACCTGCCGGGTCGGGCGGGCGGTCTACGGAACGATTGATATCATCCAGGACCTGGTCGAGTCGGGGAAGAGCATCCTGCTCCTCGGCCGCCCGGGGATCGGCAAGACGACCATGCTGCGCGAATCAGCCCGCATTTTGGCAGAAAAACACCGGGTGATCATCGTCGACACCTCCAACGAGATCGGCGGCGACGGCGATGTGCCCCATCCGGCAGTCGGGCGGGCGCGGCGCATGCAGGTATCGAAACCCTCGCTGCAGCACGAGGTGATGATCGAGGCGGTCGAAAACCACAACCCCGAGGTGATCATCATCGACGAGATCGGGCGCGAATTGGAAGCCCTGGCGGCCCGCACCATTGCCGAGCGCGGCGTGCAGCTTGTCGCCACCGCCCACGGACGCACCCTGGAAAACCTGCTGCTCAACCCCACCCTTTCCGACCTGGTCGGCGGAATCGAATCGGTAACCCTCTCGGATGAGGAAGCCCGCCGGCGCGGCACGCAGAAGACCGTGCTCGAGCGCCGCTCGCCGCCGACATTTGACGTCTTGATCGAGATTCAAGAACGCGACCGGCTGCACGTCCACCCTGATGTGGCTGCCGCGGTCGATGCGCTGGTGCGCGGCTACCCGCTTCAGCCCGAAATCCGCTACCGCGACGAAAACGGCGAGATCCACATTCATAAACCGGCGCCCCTGCCAGCCTCGCGTCCCGTGCCGCAGACCTCGCGCCGGGCGTACGCCAACGGCGAAACGCTCCCGATCAGCCGTCAGCCGCGCGCCGCTAGCGGTCAGGCCGAGGAACGCCCAGCCCTTGCCGGCGATGAATCCGGCGCCGCTGCCCAGCCCGCAGCGCCCCTCCAGCCGATCCGCATCTACCCTTACGGCGTGGCCCGCAACCGGCTGATCACCGCGGCCAAGCGTCTCGGCGTGCCAGCCCTGGTCGTCCACAACCTGGATGAGGCCGAAGTGCTGATGACCCTGCGGACCTATTACCGCACGCGTCAGCATCCGATCGTGGTGGCCGAAGAGCGCAGCATGCCCATCTACGTCCTGCGCGCCAACACGATCAACCAGATGGAACAGTCGCTGGCCGAGCTGTTCAACCTGAGCGTGGAAGCCGGCTCGACCGAATGGGACATCATCGCCGCCCAGACCCAGATCGCCATTCAAAACGTGCTCAACGGGCAGCGCTTCGCCGACCTGCCGCCGGCTTCGCCCCAAATCCGCCGGCTGCAGCACGAAATGGCGCGTGAAGCCCAGCTCATCTCGCACTCTTACGGTAAAGAGCCGAACCGCCGGGTGCGAATTTACCGCGAATAAGGCTAAGCCGCAAGGAGTTACTCAGCCGTGTTCATCACGTTGGAAGGCCCGGACGGCAGCGGGAAAACCAGCCAGGTTCCCCCGCTGGTTGAGTATTTGAAAAGCGAAGGCGTCCCTGTTCTGCCATTGCGCGAACCCGGCGGAACGGAAATCAGCGAGCAAATCCGCCAGGTGATCATGACCCTGAAGAACACCGGCATGAATCCGCGCACCGAGATTCTGCTCTTCCTTGCGGCCCGCGCCCAATTGGTCGCCGAGGTGATCCGCCCGGCTCTGGCTCAGGGTAAGGTGATCCTCTGCGACCGTTACGCCGATTCGACCCTGGCCTACCAGGGCTACGGGCACGGTGTCGACCTGGACATCCTGCGCAGCATGCTCGATTTTGCCACCGGCCGGCTGTATCCGGACCTGACCCTTCTGCTGGATATCGAGACCGAGCTTGGCCTTGCCCGCAAGCGCCGCGCTGGGGGAGAATGGAACCGGCTGGATGCTTACGATATCGACTTTCACCGGCGGGTGCGTCAGGGCTACTTCGAGCTTGCGGCCAGCGAGCCCCAGCGCTGGGTGGTGATAGACGCCAGCCAGCCGCCGGAAGTGGTACAATCGGCGATGCGCCGGGCGATCATGGCTCGCCTCCGCCCCTGAAAAGCTCACTGCCATTTGGATTATCGTTGAAAGGTAGGACTTTAGTTGATGCGTAAATTCTGGCTCGCCATCATTCTGCTGGCTGCGATGGTTTTATCAGCCTGCAGCAGCGCTGCCCCAACCCCCGCCACGACCGCCGTCCAGGAGACGGCGATGGAGTGTACCCTTTTCAACATCCTCCCGGAACCCAGGGACCCGGCTTCGGTCAAACTGCCGGCGATCAACGGCCAGGATTGGTCGCGCGGTTCGGAAAACGCTGTTTTAACCTTGCTCGTTTACAGCGATTTCCAGTGCCCCTACTGCTCGCTTGCCGGGCGGTATCTCAAGGAATATGAGAACGCCCATCCCGACGATGTGCGGGTGATCTACCGCCATTTCCCATTGAACATTCATGACAAGTCAGTGATCAGCGCCCGGGCGGTTGAAGCCGCCGGACTGCAGGGCAAGTTCTGGGAAATGCACGACTTTTTGCTTGCTGAGGAAAACTGGCAGGTCTGGACCTCCATGACTCCGGCCGATTTCGAAACCTGGATCGTCGAAGAGGCTGATACACTTGGATTGGACGCTGCCCGCTACCAGCAGGATTTGACCTCCGCCGAGATCGCCGCCAGGATCGACCAGGCATACAAATCCGCGCTGGATATGGGCTTGAACAGCACGCCCTCCATGTTCTTTTTCATCAACGGCGAGTTGACCTTCGTCCCCGCTGACCAGGTGCCGTACGATCCGGCCACCCTGGATATCATCATGAACCTGATCAAGATGAAGGACAAGCAGTACAACCAGTGCCCGCCGGTTGTGATCGATCAGAGCAAGGCATATACCGCCACGCTCAAGACCGAAAAAGGCGACATCAAGATCAAGTTGTTCGCCAATAAGGCCCCCCTGGCAGTCAACAGTTTTGTCTTCCTTTCCCGCGAAGGCTACTTCGACGGGGTCACCTTCCACCGCGTGCTGGCCGATTTCGTTGCCCAGACCGGCGACCCGAGCGGGACCGGCTCCGGCGGACCGGGTTACACCTTCGCCAACGAGATTTCCGCGGATCTGAAATATGACCATCCCGGCGTGGTCGGTATGGCCAATTCCGGCGCGGACACCAATGGAAGCCAGTTTTTCATCACTTACAAGGCTCTGCCGGACCTTGACGGCAACTACACCATCTTCGGCGAGGTCATCGAAGGCATGGACGTGGTCCAGCAGCTGACCCTGCGCAACCCGGCCACAGCCCAGGGAGAAACCCTGCCCCCTGGAGACCGGATTTTGACCATCACCATCGAGGAAAAATAATGCTGTCTCGCCCGGGGGCTCGCTGGTTTTCCTGGCTGGTGCTGATCATCAGTGGAGCCGGCGCGCTGACCGCTCTGGGAGTCAGCCTGCTGCTGATTCTCAGCGGCGGCCTGCAGCTGCTGGATACTTCCATACCCGGCGCGAACGGGGTTTCGGTGTTGAATCTCGGCTGGGGTTCCGCCCTGGTCGCCCTGCTGTGCATTCCGGGCGTGGTGCTTTCCATTCTGGATTTACGCGGCAAGCCGCTGGTAGAGCGCCCCAGACCGGGAAATTTGATCTTTGCCAGCCTGGCTGCCCTGGTCTGGATCGGGCTGGTGTTCCTGTTCAAACCTTTGGAAACCTCGCCGATGGCCTGGCTGCTTCTGCCTCCCCTGGTAGTCCTCACCACGGTCATCCCGCTGTGGCTGTACCTCGAGATCGGCCGGCGCGGGCTTTCGACCGGATCGCCCCTCCGCACCTGGGGAGCGGTCAGCGTCAGTCTGGTGATCACCCTGCCGGTGCTGCTGATCCTTGAACTCGTTTTGATGATATTCATTCTTCTGGGGGTTGGCGTCTACGTCAGCTTTCAGCCTGACCTGGCGGTCGAGCTGGAGAGGTATGCGCGCCTCCTCAGTGATTTCAACCTTAACCCTCAAATTCTCCAGGATGTAGCCGGCGAACTGTTGAACCGGCCGGGGGTCATCGCGATCGTGCTGGCAATCGTCGCCGGGGTCATCCCGCTGCTGGAAGAACTGTTCAAGCCGCTGGCGGTCTGGCTGCTGGCCGGGGAGCGGTTGAGGCCGGCCCAGGGTTTCGTCGCCGGGATGTGGAGCGGAGCTTGCTTCGCCCTCTACGAAAACCTGACCGCATTGAGCGCCGCCGGGAACGGCAACGGCACAACCATTCTGCTTGCCAGGGTCGGCACCGGCCTGCTGCATATCGTGACCGCAGGCATCGTCGGCTGGGGCCTGGCCTCAGCCTGGCGAGACCTGAAGAAGCTCAGACGGCTTATTTTTACCTTTCTGCTGGCGGTTTTTATCCACGCCGCCTGGAACTCCGCCGGAGTGTTGGCCGGAATCTCTACATTTTTACCGGTTCCTGCCAGCCCGGCGCTGCTGCCGAATGGATTAAACACTGCGGCGGCGGTGATCGTTTACGTCCTGTTCACGCTGAATTTGGCCTTGCTGTTCTACATGAACTTCCGCCTGCGCAGGGAAGAAGCCGTTCAGGCTGCCGCCGAAGCTGCGGCGTCTGGCCTGGTTAGTGCACCCATACCCGGCGAGGATTTACTGAAATAACCTGGAGATCATTCATGGAATTCATCAAGACAGCCATCGATTTCGTCCTGCACATCGACAGATACCTGGATCTGATTATCCGCTTCGCGGGCGTCTGGACCTATGCGGTATTGTTCGTGATCATCTTCATCGAAACAGGTCTGGTGGTCACCCCCTTCCTGCCCGGCGATTCGCTCCTGTTCGCCGCCGGGGCCTTCGCCGCCAAGGGCTCGCTGAATATTTACGCCATGTGGATTACGCTGATAATCGCGGCGGTGCTCGGCGACACCGCCAACTACTGGATCGGACATTACATCGGTCCGCGCGCGGCGAACCTGCGCTGGGTGAAGAAAGAATATCTCGAGCGCACCCAGGCTTTCTACGACAAGCACGGCGGGAAAACGATTTTCCTGGCCCGTTTCGTTCCTATTGTGCGAACATTCGCTCCTTTCGTGGCCGGGATCGGTAAAATGCGTTATGGCTACTTTCTGACCTACAACGTCGTCGGCGGCGTAGTTTGGGTTTCAGCTTTCCTCTGGCTGGGTTATTTCTTCGGAAACCTGCCCTTCATCGAGCGCAATTTCTCACTGGTTGTGATCGCCATCATCCTGATCTCGGTCATGCCGGCGGTGATCGAAGCGGTCAAAGCCCGCCGGGAAGGAAAAGCACACCCCAAAACGCCCGCCAAGGTGGAGTTGAGCGAGGAATGACTTCGGCGCATCACCAGACTATCCTGCGGGTTAAAGATCAGCGAAGAACAAAAATTATGGAAGACAAACGCGAACTGGAACGCAACAAGCTGCAGCGGCTGGTCGCTTACCTGATCAAGCACCTGACCCGCACCGAATATTTCGGCATCGAAAACCTGCCCCCAACCGGCGGGGTGATCGTGGCGACCAACCACATCAGCCGGCTGGATATCCCTGTCCTGTTCGTCAACCCGGTCCGGGCCGACATCACCGCCTTGGTGGCAGATAAATATTTGAAAAATCCGTTCATCCGCTGGTTCGCGGTCAAAGCCGGCGGCATCTGGCTCGACCGGACCAAGGCAGATTTCACCGCCTTCGGCCAGGCTCTGGCGACGCTCCAGTCGGGGCGCGCGCTGGGCATCGCGCCGGAGGGAACCCGCAGCAAAACCAGGCAGCTCCTGGAGGGCAAGCCGGGCACGGTCCTTCTGGCCCACCGCGGGCGGGTACCGATCGTCCCGGTCGGCATCACCGGCACGGAAACCGCCCTGGCAAAGATTTTGACCTTCCGCACCGCGCGCATCCAGGTGCGCTTCGGCAAGCCGATCAACCTGCCGTCTTTCTCCCGCGAGAACCGCGAGGATGACCTGAGGTGGCAGACTGAGGAGATCATGTGCCAGATCGCCGCGCTGCTGCCGGCGGAGTACCGCGGTTTCTACGCCGATTACCCCCGGTTGAAGGAAATCCTGGCCGAGTCAGGGGAGAAATAGACGAATACGGCCTTGCGGCGAGATCAGCGCTCGCCGAGGTAAGACTTGCGCACCCGCTCGTCCCGCAGCAGTTCTGCGGCTGGTCCCGATAGGACACAGCGACCGGTTTCCAGCACATAGGCCCGGTGGGCGATTTTCAGCGCCGCCCGGGCGTTTTGCTCGACCAGCAGAACGGTCACGCCGCGGACATTGATCTCCTGGATCGTATCGAAGATCAGCCGCACCAGCAGCGGGGCCAGACCGAGAGAGGGCTCGTCCATCATCAGCAGCGAAGGCTCGGCCATCAAAGCCCGCCCAATGCAGAGCATTTGCTGCTCGCCGCCGGAGAGCGTCCCGCCGAGCTGCTCTTTGCGCTCCTTCAGGATGGGAAAGAGCGAATATACCCTTTCTTTATTTTGCTCGAGCGCCTGGCGATCGCCGCCGAGGGTGTATCCCCCCATATTGAGATTCTCGTTCACCGTGAGCGTCGAGAAGATTTGACGTCCCTCCGGCGCGTGAGAAATTCCCAAACGGACGATTTTATGCGCAGGCATTCCCTTGATCGACGTCCCCCTGAACAAGATTTCTCCCTGCCGCGGGCGGACCTGCCCGGAGATCGTCCGCAGGATGGTCGATTTGCCGGCCCCATTTGCGCCGATCAGGGTGACGATCTCGCCCTCCTCGACCTGCAGCTCGATGCCTTTCAAGGCGTGGATATGCCCATAGAAGGTATGCAGATTCTCGACCGATAGCAAAACCACGCTCAAGTCTCCTCTTCCCCGAGATAAGCCTGAATCACCAGCGGGTTTCTCTGTACCTCCGCAGGGGTGCCGTCGGCAATTATCTTACCGTGATCGACCACGACAATGTGCTCGCAGATGTCCATCACGATTTTCATATCGTGCTCGATCAGCAGGATGGTCACGCCCCTCTCGCGGATCGCGCGAATCAACTCTTCCAGCTCCAGCGTCTCCTGCTCGTTGAGTCCTGCCGCGGGCTCATCCAGGGTGAGCAGCGCCGGCTGGGTGGCCAGCGCGCGGGCAATCTCCAGGCGACGCTGGTCGCCATATGGCAGGTTCTTTGCCAGCTCATTGCGGTACTGGCTGATCCCCATAAACTTAAGCAGGCGCTCCGCTTCCTTGATGATCAGTTCCTCCTCCTTCCTTTGGGAGGCGGGACGGAAGAGCGCTCCCCATAAACCTGCCTTCGTGCGGTGGTGCAGCCCGGCCATCACGTTTTCGAGGGCAGTCAGATTCTTGAAAAGATGAATGGTCTGGAATGTGCGGGCAATGCCGCGATGGGTGATTTCGTGGGGCTGAAGGTTGCGATGATCCGCCGCAGATCCATCCGATTTGGAGCTCGAGGTGTGGCGGGTGATCCAGCCGCGCAGTTTCTCGGTGAATGGCAGGCGGGGACGGGCGATGCAGCGGCCCTGGAAATAAATCTCGCCTTTCGTCGGGGTATAGAATCCGGTGATCATGTTGAATATGGTGGTCTTGCCCGCGCCATTTGGGCCGATCAGCCCCAGGATTTCCCCCTCCCGGAGCTCGAAATTGACCGAATCTACCGCTGTCAGGCCGCCAAACAGCTTGGTCAGATTCCGGACTTCGAGGAGTGCATCCATCTGCGCCATCTCCTAGCTGCTGACAGCGGGGGCAGGCCCGGCTTTTTCTTTCTCTTCGCGGATTTCAAGGGCGATCCGGCGGCTGGGCCAGAGGCCCTCCGGGCGGGCGATCATCATCAACACCATGGCCACGCCCATCCAGGCGTCGCGCCAGTCTTTCAGCGGGCGGAATAGCTCGGGTAAAGTGACCATGCCGAGCGTGCCGACAAACGCTCCCGGAATGGAGCCCGCCCCGCCCAGAACCACCACGGAGAAAATGATAACCGACTCCATAAACCGCGATAGTTCCGGGGAAACCACGGTCAACTTGGCCGCATACAGCCAGCCGGCCAGGCCTGCCCAGGCGGATCCGAGCACGAAAGCCATCATCTTGACATAGGTTGTGTCGATGCCCATCGCCCTGGCCGCGGTTTCATCCTCGCGCACATAGTGCCAGGCTCTCCCCAGGCGGGAGTTCTCCAGGCGGCGCATGGCGAAGATCGTGAAAATCAGAATCAACAGCACCAGGTAGTAGTGATAGAGCGGCGCGCGCAGTTCCCACCCGAACACCTCCACCCGGGAGATGCCGCTCAACCCGTTAGCCCCGCCGGTGATGCCGAAGATATTGTTGACCAGCGCCAGGCGGACCACTTCTCCAAATGCTATGGTCACGATACAAAGATAGTCCCCGCGCAGGTGCATGATCGGGCGGGCAATCAAATAGCTGAATAAAGCCGCGACGAGGACGCTGACCGGAAAAGTGAAAAGGAGCGGCACGCCGAGCTTGAGGTTGAGAATCGCCGCGGCGTATGCCCCCAGGGCGTAAAACGCGGCATGCCCCAGTTGGAAGAGCCCGGCGTAACCGACGACGATGTTCAGGCTGAGCCCGAGGATGACGTACAGGCCAGTCCGCCAGGCGACTGTCCGGTAGTAATCGCCCATGGGCAGCGGCAGCAGCACCGCCAGTAAAAACAGGCCGAACTGCCATACCAGCGGTCTCTTGCGGAGGGTCGTCAACAGGGAAGCCATTCTCCCCTCCTATACTTTCTCGGCAGCCCGCTCGCCCAGGATCCCGGTCGGGCGAAGAATGAGGATGAGAATCAGGATGATGTAGGCGATCACATCCTTCCACTGGGGGGAGATGTAGCCCGAGGCCAGCGTCTCGGTGATCCCAAGGAACATCCCGCCCAACACGGCGCCGGGAATGTTGCCGATGCCGCCGAGGATAGCGGCGATGAAAGCTTTCAGACCGAAGGTCCAGCCGAGGGTGAAATCGAACGAACCGTAATAGAGCGCCACGATCATTCCCGCCACGCCGCCCAGCCCCGGCCCGATCAGGAAGACCCGCGCGATGATCTGGTTCACGTCGATCCCCATCAGAGAGGAAACTCCTGGATCGAGCGAAACAGCCCGCATGGCCGTCCCCACCCTGGTTCTCTGGACAAACAGGTACAGGGCAGCCATGAGCACGAAGCTGATCACCAGGACGATAATTTGCATCGGGTTGATGCGCACGCCCTCGAAGAGTGTGCCGCCGAACTGGGACAGGCCGATCGGGTAGGTTTTCCAGCTGGCGCCATAGATGTTGCGCGCCAGGCTCTGGAGCACAAAGGCGACTCCCAGCGCGGAAATGATCGGCGCCAGGCGGCCGGCGCTCCTCAGCGGGCGGTAAGCCACCCTTTCAACCAGCACACCCGCCAGGGCGATGCACACCATGACGAGGATGATCACCGGCACTGCCATCCACACGCTGCTGCTGGCGGCAACGGCGCCCAGCAGGGTCAGCCCGGTCAGACCCAGGTATGCTCCCCACATGAACAGATCGCCGTGAGCAAAATTGATCATCTTCAGCACGCCATAAACCATGGTATAGCCCAGCGCCACCAGCGCATAGAACGCCCCGATCGTGATGCCGTTGATCAGCTGTTGGGTAAGTTGCATGGCGAGCTTGCCTTTTTCCAATAAGGATAACGGGGCGGGGTATTCCCGCCCCTTCCGGTTGTCTTCGATTGTTCTTGCCAGATTACGGCGACGGCTGCCTCTCGCTCAGAACAAAGTTGCCCTGGCTGTCGATCACGTAGGCCACGTGGATGGTGCCAAGGCGGTCGCCCTTCTCATCCCAGCCCAAAATAGGGCCGGTCAGCCCGTTGACGTTCTTCATCTCATTGTGGAGATATTCCGCCAGGACTGCCGAGTCGGTGGTTTGCTTGGCTTCCATTGCATAGCGGATGACATTGAATGCTTCAGCAGCCATGATCGTCCATACGCTTTCGGGCTCTTCTCCGTACTTGGCCACATAATCCGCGATGAACTTCTTCGCCTCGGGGTAATTCAGATCCTTCGGGAGCGGCTCAGTGGTCACGTAGACGCCTTCGGCGTTCTCAACGCCGGCGACCTCGACCATCACCGGGTTGTTGCTCGCGTTTCCGGCCACCCACTGCAGATCCAATCCAAGCTCAGCGGATTGCTTGAGCAGCAGGCCGGCCTGGGAGTGGTAACCGGTGAAATAGACCGCGTCCAGGTTCTGCGCCCCGATGTTGGTCAGAATGGGAGTAAAGTCCTTATCGTTGGGGTTGATCGCGTCGTAAAAGGCGACGGTCAGACCCTGCTCCTCGGCGTAGCGGCGGGTCTCTTCGGCCAGGCCCTGAGCGTAGGTCGAGTTATCGTGCAGGATGCCGATTTTAGCCGCCCCGATCACTTCTTTCATCAGCTTGGCCGCGAAAAGCCCCTGGCGGTCATCCAGGAAGCAGACCCGGAAGAAGCGCGGGTAGCCCTTCTCGGTCAGGCGGACGGCGGTCGAGGATGGTGTGATGTGCAAAATGCCAGCTTCGTTGTAGATCTGCGAGGCGGGCTCGGTGGCGGTGGAATTGTACGCGCCGATCACCGCGGCGCCTTTAGCATCCACCAGCCGCTGGGCAACCAGCGCCGATTGGGTAGGATCTCCGGCGTCGTCTTCGACCAGCAGCTCGACCTGCTTACCCAGGATGCCGCCGCTGGCGTTGGTCTGCTCGACCAGCAGGCGCACGGCGTTTTCAAAACCCTTGCCCTCGTAGGCGTAATCGCCCGTCATAGGGCCCTGCAGGCCAATCTTGATCATCTCCTCGCCTTTCGGAGCGCAGCCAGCCGCTACAAACAGCGCCGTGACCAGGACCATGGTCATCAAAAGAAATTTCTTGAACATCATCGGTCTCCTCTCTCTAGAATCTCAGGGTGAAAAATGCCCTCCGGCATGATGGATGATTCCAAAATTTAATTAATGTACGGCCTCTTTCACAAGGTGAATACAGCCTGCTGCTGGATCATCGACGCTTCATGTATTCGATAAAAATGTCTCTAACACATCTGGTTTATTGAAGCGTTATCCCTTGGGTTAAGGGTGTTTGACGATGGACTCCGCTTGAACCGGCCTGCGCCGCCAGAGTGACGAGAGATTTGCTATCGAAAGAGGGGAAACAAAAAGGAAGACTGCACTCTACCGGTTTCTTATTATACAAAAATTTGAGTTGAATACTAGAAAGAAATTCAACCATTCTGAGAAAAATCTCCAGGCTTGCCCTTCCACCTCTCCGGTGGTAGGATTCCACCTCGTGAACGTACAACCATCCCCAATGAGTTCCCCATGTGGGCAACCATCCTGATCATTCTGCTGGCGCTGATCGTCTTCCTGGCGGCGCTGCTGCTCATCCGTGCCGGCGCCTATCTGCGATCAGCTGAACCAGTCGAGCCGGTCGAGCTGCCCGAGGTGGACGCCGAGGCTGTGGCGCTGCGCCTGGGAGCGGCCGTCCGTTATGAGACCGTCTCGGAGGACATGGATCAGCCAGCCGACCCGCTCGAGCTGGTCAAGCTGCAGCTCGAGCTCCAGCGCGCTTATCCGCTGGCCCACTCTGCCCTGCAGCGCGAGCACGTTTCCGATTACGGCCTGCTCTACATCTGGAAGGGCGCTCAGCCCGATCTGCCGCCGGTGATGCTGTGCGCCCACCTGGACGTGATCCCGGTTGACCCGCAAAGCCTGGACATGTGGGAGCAGCCGCCCTTTTCCGGCGCGCTGGCCGACGGCTACGTCTATGGGCGCGGCGCGCTGGACGATAAATCCCAGGCGGTGGCCATCCTTGAAGCGGTCGAAGCCCTGCTGCGAGCCGGTTTCCAGCCCCAGCGGACAGTCTACCTGGCCTTTGGCGAGGACGAGGAGATCGGCGGGTACCGCGGAGCGGCCAGGATCGCCGAATGGCTGGAGGCGCGCGGCGAGCG
Organism: uncultured Anaerolinea sp.; assembly: GCA_964564935.1. GTDB lineage: Bacteria > Chloroflexota > Anaerolineae > Anaerolineales > Anaerolineaceae > Bellilinea. Next base: position 81,988 of record CAZMCF010000010.1, read on the forward strand.
GCTAGAGGCCGTCCTCGACGAGGGCGGCGGGGTCGTCCACGGCGTGCTGCCCGGTGTCGACAGCCCGGCGGCCATGATTGGCGTCAGCGAGAAGGGCTACCTGACCTTGCGCCTTACCGTGCAAGGCGTTGAAGGGCATGCCTCCGCGCCGCCGGCAAGCAGCGCGATCGGCGTGCTGGCCCGGGCGATCCAGCGCCTGGAATCCAATCCGCTGCCCGCCCGATTGGATTTCATCAGCAGCAGCTATAAGGCGGTCGGCGCGGCCGCCTCGCCCTGGCTGCAGCTTGTCATCGCCAACACCTGGCTGTTTGGCGGGCTGCTTCGCCGGCGGTTGAGCGCCTCGCCGCAGACCAACGCCGCGATCCGCACCACCACTGCAGTGACCCTGATCCAGGGCGGGATCAAGGACAACATCCTCCCGCCGAAGGCTGAAGCAGCCGTCAACTTCCGCCTGCTGCCTGGCGACGGCATCGCCAGCATGTGTGATTTCGTCCGCCGGACGATCGCTGACGAGCGGGTGAACATCGCGGTTCCGGAAGGCGGGGCGTGGGAAGCGTCGCCTCTCGCGGATATCGGCAGTGAAGCTTTTCGCAGCCTCAGCCGGGCAGTCCGCCAGGTCTATCCCCAGGCGGTGGCAGCGCCTTACCTGACCATTGCCGCCACCGACGGGCGCCATTACACCGGCCTGACCGGCCAGGTTTTCCGCTTCACCCCCTTCGAGTTGGATCACAAGGACCTTGAACGCTTCCACGGGGTGAACGAACGCATTTCCATCCAGACCCTGGCCCGCATGGTCCAGTTCTACTATCTGCTGCTGCAGGACTGGGCCGGCTGATTCGCATTCATCCTTCGTGGACTGATTGACAGATCAGAGGATTTCACCATGGCATCTTCCCCATCGCGTGGACTCAACCGCCTCCTGTTTCTGCTGGGGCTGAGCGTGCTGGTCACCGCCGGGCTGACCCTGGTCGGCCCGGTCGAGCGCACCCTCGGCCGAAACCTCAGTCTGGTGCTGCTTCACGGCGGGATGGTCTGGGCAGGCAAGATCGCCTTCGCCGCCTCCGGCCTGGCAGGATTAATCGGGCTGCTCAGCCGGCGCCAGGTCTGGCACGACGCCTCGCTGGCGATCGGCCGCACCGGGCTGGTTTTCTGGCTGGTCTATCTGCCCATGTCTCTGGTCGTTCAGATCCAAAACTGGGGCGGCATCTTCTGGGACGAGCCTCGCTGGCGGGTGCCCTTCACCTTCGGCGTGGCCGCCCTGCTGCTCCAGCTCGGCCTGTGGATCCTCAAGCAACCCCAAATTTCATCGGCGTCCAACCTGGTATTCGCCGCGCTGCTCTGGTGGCAGCTCGGCAGGATCACCAACGTGCTTCACCCCGATTCGCCGGTGTTCGGGTCGAATTCGAGCGCCATCCCTGTCTTTTTCTTGATCCTGCTGGGGCTGTGCCTGCTGATCGCCGCCCAACTCGCCTGGCTGTTCTACCGCCTCCTGGCCCGCCATGACTGACCAGACGCGTCCCAGGCCGTCCCTGCTGACAATGCCGCTGCTGCTGTTTACCCTGGCGCGGCTGATGTTCGACACCAACTTCCGGATGATCTACCCGTTCATGTCCACCTTCCAGAACGGGTTGGGGGTCTCGCTGACCTCGCTGTCGCTGCTGCTGACCGTGCGGGCAATGATGGGCTTTCTCGGTCCGCTGTTCGCCCCGCTGGCCGACAGCCAGGGGCGGCGGATCAGCATGCTGCTGGGCATTGGCGGCTTTACGATCGGGGCGCTGCTCATCGTGCTCTGGCCGGTCTTTCCCGTCTTCTTCGTCAGCGCCCTGCTGATGATGACCTCCGCGCTGATATACGTGCCCGCCATGCAGGCTTTATTAAGCGACCAGGTCGCCTTCGAGCGCCGCGGGCGGGTCATTGGCTTTACCGAACTGAGCTGGTCGCTGGCCTTCTTCATCGGCGTGCCTCTGGTCGGCTGGTTGATCTCTACCACAGGCCGCTGGTATTCGCCGTACTTCTTCTTTTTAGCGCTCGGCGCGGTCTACTTCCTGGTCTTTCGCCGATTGATCCCATCGGATCGGGAGCATCAGCGGCGCCAGCGCGAGAACGGCGTCCGCTTTGACCTGCGCAGCGCGGTCCGCTCGCCCGGTTTGCTGATCGGCCTGGCGATGGCGTTCACCATGGCAGCCGGAAACGAAGCGATCAACGTCGTCTTCGGGCTGTGGCTGGAGGATTCCTTCCAGATGCAGCTTACAGCCCTGGGCGCGGCATCCTTCCTCATCGGGGCCGGCGAGCTGGGCGGGGCCAGCCTTTCGACCTGGCTGGTCGACCGCCTGGGCAAGCAGCGCGCGGTTTTGGGCGGAATGCTGCTCAACAGCCTGTCGATTGTCGCGCTGGTCCTCCTCGGCGGCAGCCCCGCGGGTGCGCTGATCGGGTTGTTTCTTTTCTACATGACCTACGAGTTTTCACTGGTCAGCACAATTCCATTAATGAGCGAGGCGGTGCCCGGTCTGCGCGCCACGGCTATCGCCGCCACCCTTTCCAGCTTCTCCATCGGGCGCGCCGTGAATTCGACCATCGGACCGCTACTATACACCCACTGGGGCTTTCCGGCCAACGCCGCTCTGAACGTGCTGCTCAACCTGGTGGCGATCGCGCTGCTCTCACGCTTAAAAATTGGACTGAAGCAGCCTGATGAGAGCATACAGCCGGCGTAAGGACGAACTGTCCATTTTTTTCTCCGCTATAATCATTTCAAATGTTGATTCACTCGGCATCCCAACTGCTCACCCTGGGCGGCGGTCCGCAGCGCGGAGCGGACCTCGGCTGTCTGGGGATCATCCCCGACGGGGCTGTTCTGGTGCGCGGCGGGATCGTCGAGATGACCGGACCCAGCCAGCTAATGCTGGAGGCTTTTCCTCATGAGGAGCGCTTCGACGCCGGCGGGAGGGTGGTCATGCCCGGCCTGGTTGACCCGCATACTCACCTGATCTGGGCGGGGGACCGCGCGGCTGAATTCGAGATGCGCATGGAGGGTAAAAGCTACCAGGAGATCGCCGCGGCCGGCGGAGGGATCAACTCGACCGTACGCGCCACCCGCGCCGCCAGCCTGGAGGAATTGAAAGCAGCAGCCCGCCCGCGAGCCCAATCCATGCTGCGCCACGGCACCACCACCGCCGAAGCGAAAACCGGCTACGCCCTCCAGCACCCCGGCGAATTGACCCAATTGCAGGCCATTCTCGAGCTGGACGCGGAAGGTCCGCTCGAGCTCTGGCCGACATACCTCGCCGCGCACGACGTCCCGCCCGAGTACAAAGATCATCCCGATGACTACGTTGACCTGCTCTGCCGCCAGATGCTGCCCGAAGCGCGCGAGTGGTGGCGGGTAAACGCTCCCGGACGCCCGCTGCCCTGGGTGGACGTGTTTTGCGAGAGCATCGCCTTCAACCTGGAGCAGTCGCGCCGCATCCTGACCGAGGCCAGGGCGTTGGGCTTTCCCCTCAAGATCCACGCCGACGAATTCGACAACCTGGGCGGAGCGGCGCTGGCAGCCTCGCTTGGCGCAGTTTCGGCCGATCACCTGGTCAAGACCAGCCGCGAAGACTTTGCCGCCATGGCCGCCAGCGGAACCGTAGCCGTTTCGCTGCCCTGCACTCCCTTTGGGCTTGCCGAGCCAAACTTCACCCCCGCCCGCGAGGTTCTGGCCGCCGGCGGTCTGCTGGCGGTCGCCAGCGATTTGAATCCCGGCACCGCCTGGTGCGAATCGATGCAGTTCGTCATCGCTCTGGCCTGCCGCTACCTGCGCCTGACGCCGGCCCAGGCCGTCGCCGCGGCGACCATCAACGCCGCCGCCGCCATCCGCCAGGATGCGCGAATCGGATCGCTCGAGCCGGGTAAACAGGCCGACCTGATCGTGCTCAGCGTAAGCGATTACCGCCACCTGGGCTACCGCTTCGGCGGCAACCTGGTCGAGCGGGTGATGAAGCGCGGCGTCTTCGTCGTCTGAGTTTCGATTACCGTTTTGGAGGGATGAGTGCTTACATTAGAGCGAGCCCGTGAATGGTACCCGCAGCGCGATCCGGTGCACGGCTTTGACCACATCCAGCGGGTGTACCGCATGGCCGAACGCCTGGCTCAGGCCGAGGGCGCCGACCTGGAGATCGTCCGCGCCGCGGCGCTGCTGCATGATATTGAAGGCAGCCACCCGGCGGGCGAGGAGCGTCACAACCATCATCAGCAGTCGGCCGACATCGCCGCCGAAATCCTGCGCGAGGAGGGCTGGCCTGAGGAGCGGATCGCCGCGGTGCAGCACTGCATCCGCGCTCACCGCTACCGCGACACCCGCGAGCCGCCCGCCACCCTGGAGGCCAAAGTGCTCTTCGACGCCGACAAGCTGGACGTGCTCGGCGCGATCGGGGTGGTGCGCGTGCTCGGGTACGCCATCCAGGCCGGTCAGCCAGCCTACGCCGAGCCTTCGCAGCACTTTTTGGAAACCGGCGAGGAAGAGCCGGGCGAGCCGCACAGTGCTTACCACGAGCACCTCTTCAAACTGCGCAAGGTCAAGGACCGCCTGTTCACCGCATCCGCCCGGGTCATTGCCGAGCAGCGTCATGATTTCCTCGAGGCCTACTTTGCAAAACTGTCAAGTGAATTTCACGGGGAAAGCTGACCTTGCCGCTTGTATAACCGCGGCGGAGCGGCTACAATCCCAGATATGAACATTCCCAGCGGTCCGATCATGATCGTCGAAGATAATCCCCATGTGCGCGAGTTGCTCGAAGTGACCCTGCGCTTCAAGGGCTATCCGGTCGTTGCAGTGGCGGACGGGCAGCAAGCCCTGGAGCGCATCGCCAGCGAGCCGCCCGCCCTGGTGATCACCGACATTCTCATGCCCAAGATGGACGGTTACAGCCTGGCTTACCAGCTGCGCAAAGCACCCATCACTGCCCGAATCCCGATTATTTTCATCTCGGCCACTTACCTGACCCCCGAGGACAAGGCTTTCGCCCTCAGCCTGGGAGCGGAGCGCTTTATCGAAAAGCCGATCGACCCGGAGGATCTGCTCCTGGCGGTCGCGGATATCCTGACCAGGGATCTCGCGCGCGAGCCCGAGCCGCTCGAGGATCGGCGCTTTTTCATCGGATACCGCGAACGGCTGGAGAACAAGCTGCGCTATAAGTTGACCCAGATCGAGCGCACCGAGCGCCTGCTGCAAACCCTGCCGGAGGAGCAGAAGCCGGCTTTTATCAACCTGCTGCGCGAGGCAATCGCCAACCGGGATGAGATCCAGGCCGAGCTGGACCAACTTGCCGAGCTGCTGCGCGAAAACGGGCAGGCTTAAATCTCATATTTTCGAGTGCTCCTTGGGCTGCCGGATGGATAACAGGATTCCGTCGGACATCCATGCGGGCGGGTAGGAACCCGCCCCTACCCAATCCGCGGCAGGGATCAGGGTGCGATCTTCGCGGCTGATTCGATCCAATCCCCGTCCAATCGGCGATGGGTTTTAAAACAGGAAGATCTGTAGGGGTGGCCGTTGTGACCGCCCGACGAAAATTTTCCATGCGGGCGATTAGGGACCCGCCCCTACCCAATCCGCGGCAGGGATCAGGGTGCGATCCTCGCGGCTGATTCGATCAAATCCCCGTCCAATCGGCGATGGGTTTCAAAACCGGAAGGTCTGTATGGACGGCCGTCGTGACCGCTCGACGTAAATGATCCATGCGGGCGGGTAGCAACCCGCCCCTATCCATTTCGCGATGGGGATCGTTGGGGTAATCTTGCATCTTTATGGTATAAATGCCCCTTACGGGCGGAAATTTGCCTTAATTTTTATTGGTAGGAATAGGACTATGCAGCCAACCCTTGACCAACTGATCCACTGGGCTCACGAAGCCGGGGAGATCCTCCGCGAAGGCTTCGGCCTCCAGCATGACGTGCAGAAAAAAGGCCGGACCGACCTGGTCACCGAAATGGACCACCGTTCGGAAGCGTTCCTGATCGCTCACATCCAGCGCGAATTTCCGCAGCACGCCATCTTCAGCGAAGAAAGCGGGCAGATCAACGGACGCCAGACCAGCACCTGGTACGTCGACCCGCTGGACGGCACGGTCAATTACGCTCATGGCGTGCCTTTCTTCTGCGTCTCGATCGCCTACGCCGATGCCGGGGAGGTCAGGCTCGGGGTGGTCTACGACCCGCTGCGCGACGAGACCTTCGCCGCCGAGAAAGGCAAAGGCGCCTGTCTGAACGGGACGCCGCTGGCAGTCGCCAGGGCTGACCGACTGGTCGAGGCGCTGCTGGTGACCGGCTTCGCCCATAACCTGGATCAGCCCGAGGGCGCGCAGGCGTTGGAATTGTTCACCCGCTTCGCCCGGGTCGGGCAGGTGGTGCGCCTGCCCGGGGCCGCCGCCCTGGAGCTGTGCTACGTTGCCTGCGGGCGCTACGACGGCTACTGGGAAAAGGATCTCCACCCCTACGACATGGCCGCCGGCGCGCTGATCGCCAGCGAAGCCGGGGCGCTGGTTACCCGCCCGGACGGCAGCCTGAACCTGCTCGAACCGCCCTGCGACCTGGTCGTTGCCAACCCGTCCCTGCATGCGCAGATGCTGCAGATGATCCATAACGGCTGATGGCCTGTTGATTTTTGGTTCAATCAACAGAGTCAAGGAAAGGAAATGATTCGATAGGGCGCAGGGGATCATGCGCGGGCGATGCCTGATCGATCAACCCTGCGCCCCTACGACATTCACGCGGGTATGGGCACGCGCGGGCGCAGGGGACTATGCGCGACCGATGCCTGATCGATCAACCCTGCGCCCCTTGTATGATAAAGATACAGTAAGATATTGAGATCGGACAGGGACACGGCAGATCGATCGCCCCTTGGTCT
>CAZMCF010000011.1:0-88700 GCA_964564935.1 uncultured Anaerolinea sp.
CACCAGCTTGCCTCTTTCAACCATCAAAGTTGCACTTGTGACTTGAATCTACAATTAATAGTGCTGGTTATCTTGAACTTATAAAAGATTTAACACCATTTTCTGAAAGTCTTTTTACTGGTTTATCTAGAGGAGCAAAGGTAAGTGATATTATTGACTGGCGATATTCAAGATCAAATGTAACATCTACTATAGAACATTATTTATACTCAGCAATTCAGGTTGAACGAATATTTTCCGCGCTTTCAAAGAAAGAACGACTAGATTTTATTCAAAAATGGCTTACTGAGGCTGTAGAGCGGGCTAAATTGATTGAAGATATCTTACCAAAACAACCCAAAACCAAGTTGGATCATGTTTACGCTTGGAAAGATGCTTTTATAAAGTTTCGGCGAACCCATAATGTTTGATTTGATTTGGATAGTGCTGATGATATGATTATTTCTTTTTCAAAGCTCTCCACAGGGTTATTCCTTGGTAGGACCAGCCATTCAATATTAGTCCTTGAAACGGCGCATAAGCCAACCCTGTTCTCGTCAAAATGTTTGAGAACATCTGTAGAGCGGGGCGTGTTATTTTCATCCATTGCAACAACAACTTTATCTGCAAATTGTTGATATCTCTTCGCTTGTCGTATTGCTTGACGCCAATGTGATAATTTAGCTTCTATAGCAACAATTTCAGAACTGAATGAAAAAAATGAATCATTTGGTATTAAAGTTCCATTCTCACCTCTAGAAATGGTGCCATAATTCAATAAATCGGAAACTATCTGGTTAATTTTAGACATTCTCTGATAACTTAATGAGGCCAACTCATTGAGAGTAATTTTTTTTGTCTTCTTAATAAGCCATAAGATAAAAATATGTTGAGTAGTAAATTTCTTTGGAAGTTGAATTTGATTCACATCATTGTGGAACCCTATAATGATAATATCAGGTATACAATTACCGACTGAATACTCTTTTCTTGTGTATATGATACTAAAATTAAATATTCCTAAATCGCGAGAAAACAGATCCTGTTGCAGGTCTTTTTCATTGACATACTTCATAGCGATCACCAAATTGATTTTTTTATATTTAATTAATATTATTGCATTTATTGCTCATAGTTACATTAAATTTTACTGAGTATTTTTCATAGATGGTTACCCTTCCACTTTCACAATCCGAATCTCCTCTTCCATCATCCCGTAGAGCTCGTAGTTTTACTTGACCTCGTTCATGATGATCCTTTTTGCCCGTCCGCCTCGCTGCTCAGCCTGGGAAAACAGGTCGTTCTTTGAGACCAGACCTTTGCGCAGAGCTTCCTGGATCGCCTGCCTGACGAGTTCCTCGGCCAGGCCGCTTGAGGCGACATCGACTATCGTCCTCGCTACGGTTGTCACCCGCAGACCACCACGGGTTATCACCTCATCCGGCGCAAGTCGGTTGGTGTGCAGGCGGATATTCTCTCTGCGACGGGAAGCCGTGCGCGGGACAATGACATGAATTTCAGAGGGCAGCACGTCAGACAGATCATAATAGGCCAGGGCGCTTTCGTGGGAAATCACCGAGTTGGGGCCGACGGACAGCCAGGTGTAAAACAGATCTTCATGGGGGTGGCGGGGAAATTGAGACAGCCGGTACACCCCCGCAGCGATTCGCAGGAATTTTCCGCTCTTGACTGAATTCGTCAGGCGTTCCCATGAAAAACCTGCCTCTTGAGCCTGGCTAGCAGTGAAGTAACCCGCCTGCTCTTCAGCAAATTCATATAGCCGGTCGTAATCAGGTTTTGTGCTCATGTGTGCAAAAACTTAGGAATATCCTAAGGTATTGCACACATTATGACATAAGATAAAGTGGTTGTCCAGCTGTTTTTAGCTTTCCTCCCCCTTGACGATCCGAATCTCCTCTTTCATTTCCCCGAACGATTGTAGTATAAGATAAGCCGCCGGGCAGGTCAATCGGGTAGGGGGTCCTTTGCAGCATCCATTTTTGTATAATACTAGTTGTATAGACCGGTCAATCGAAGGCGGCGGCAGATGAAACCCAAAATCGATAAAACCAAATTCGGCTCGATCACCATCGCCGGGCAGAAGTACGAGCACGACGTGCTCATCCGCCTGGACGGCAAGGTCGAGAAGCGCAAGAAAAAGCTCTCCAAGGAAGTATTCGGCACCTCGCACATCCTCTCGGAGGCCGAGGCCAGATACATCTACGAAGTGGGGACGGAGTGGCTCCTCATTGGGACGGGGCAAACCGGCATGGTGCGGCTTTCGGACGAGGCCGCGCAATTCTTCAAGAAAAAGGGCTGCCCGGTGAAACTGATGCCCACCCCGGAGGCGATCGAGTACTGGAATGAGGCGGAAGGCTCAGGGATCGGCCTGTTTCACGTCACCTGCTGAGGGCGGCTGCTCCCGGAGACCTGCGGTCAGGCGCCGCGCCCACAGGAAGATCGCGCCGGTCTCCTGACCGCGCGCGATTGAAGACCGGGGCGGGCATATTACCAAAGCCCCTTCTTTGCATGAATCGGAGCAAAAGAGCCTTATGGGGCGTATAAAAATACGTACCCCAATCCCGAATTAAATACGCTTTCTGCGCCGAACCAGGTCTGATAAGATCACGATAAATCCCGTTAAGATCAAGCGCGGCAAAGTCCTGGTTGACGGAATTAGTAGCTCTTTCATGCATAACTTTAATTGGAATAATACGACTAAATTAGTTGTCAATTGTTATCACCAACAGCCTGAGGAGGTTTGAGTTGCAGCCTGCCGATGGGAAGGAACTGCCGCTGTTTTCGCCGTTAAACCTGCTCCTCGCCGCTGCCGCGATCGTGATCCTTGCCATCGTATTGATCCTTTCCGGGAACCGCATGTTCGATCCCGGTCCGTTATCCGCCGCGGGCGCGGCGAAAACCGCCCGGAGCAGCTTTCGCTCGCACGCGGAATTCGAGCGGGAATGCGAGCTCTGTCATCAGCCGCTGCGCGGACGGCAAGCCAATTTATGCATGGACTGTCATCAAGACGTGGGCGTACAGGTATCTCAGCAAAGCGGAGTTCACGGGCAGATGGCGAACGCGGTTGAATGCCGGGATTGCCATCCGGATCACCGAGGGCGCGAGTTTGCCATGGCCGGTTTCGCCCGCGACCAGTTCAATCATGCCGCGACCGGTTTCCCCCTCGATCCGCGCCACGCCCGGGCCGCCTGCCAGGACTGTCATACGCCTGAGTCGGGCGCGTTGAGCGGCGAGTGCGCCGCCTGCCACGCCGAGCCGGAGGTCCACGCCGGCATCCTCTCGACGGACTGCGGGGATTGCCACCAGGGCCAGACCTGGCAAGTGGTTGCCTGGCAAGGGCAGCCGTTCGACCACGAGCAGACCGGCTTTTCGCTCCGCCTGCACCAGACAGACTACACCCAAACGCCGATTTCCTGCACCGACTGCCACCTACCCCTGTCCGCCGCCGAGCCTGGATTTGCCTGCCAGGACTGCCACGCGCGCTGGGATACCGTGTTTATGGCCGGGCACGTCCAGTCCTTCGGCCCGGCCTGCCTGGAATGCCATGACGGAGTCGACCGGATGAAGAGCTTCGATCATGCCGCCGTGTTCCCGATTGCAGGCAGGCACGCCGAACTGAGCTGCGCGAATTGCCACACCGGCCGGCCGTTCAGCGAGGACGAGACGGTTTGCGCGACCTGTCATGAGGAGCCGGAAATTCACGCCGGATACTTCGGGCTGCGATGCCAGATGTGCCACACGGATACAGCCTGGCAGCCGGCCCGCCTGACGATCCATGAGTTCCCCCTCGATCACGGCAGCCAGCAGGACCTGACCTGCGGCACCTGCCATGCCGGGGCCTATACGGAATACACCTGCTATACATGTCACGATCATGAGGAGGCGGAGATGATCGAGGTCCACCAGGCCGCGGGTATCCCCGCCGAGCAAATCCCGGATTGCGCCGCCTGTCACCTGGACGGGCTGGTCCACCGGCCGTGAGGAACGACGGATGCGGTTCAAGACGCTGATCCTGCTGACGCTCATCCTGCTCCTGTTGGGGCTCATCGGCGTTTCGACGGCGGCGGCCCTGGCGCTCGTTGCCCCCTTCCACCCCGGGCAGGCGCTGTTCAGCGTTCAGGAGTGGGCCGAACACCGCTATGAGGGGGTAATCGCCGATCCTGAAGGGCGGGCCCAATTCGGGCTGACCCTGCTCGAAAGGCGGATCGACGACCTCGAGGGGAGCATTGGGGCGCTTGCGGAATGGGACGCCTTGAAGGCAATTTCGAGCGAGATCGAGCATGTCCTGAACCTGTTCCAGGGCGTTCCGGCGGACGGCGAGACCGACCTGCGGGCCGTCTTTCTCGGAGATCTCGAGCGCCTGACGGGCTTGTTGAACCAGACCACCTACCTGCCAGAGGCTGCCCCGCTGATCCTGGCGAATTTTCACCAACAACTGCTGGATTTACAAGAAATGGCCGCCGATGCCGACCACCCCCTGGCGGAGCTGCGAAACGGCTGGGAGGTCGTGGAGATGACCCTGCCTGCGGAATCCGTCGAACCCGGTCCGCGGCTGGTCGCCGCCGGCGTCGATCCGCGGATGATCCTCTTTCCGCCAGGCAGTCCGGGGGCGAGGCATCTGTTCTTCCCGCTGGACGGGGCGCACTCATCCTTGAGCTGCCAGAGCTGTCACGCCGAAGGAGTCTACCGCGGCACGCCAGAGCTGTGCAGCGACTGCCATTTGAAGAACAGGCCGGAAGGGCATTTCGAAGGGCAGTGCTCCAGTTGCCACTCGACCAGCGCCTGGCTTCCGGCGTCCTTCGATCATTCCGCTGCCGCGGCGGTTGACTGCCAGAGCTGCCACCTGAGAGATCGCCCTGTCCGCCACTATCCGGGGGAGTGCTCAGCCTGCCACTCCACCAATGCCTGGAAACCGGCTGCCTTCAATCATCCGGCCGCCGCTGCAGTGGATTGCCAGTCCTGTCATCTGGACCGCAAACCGGCCAATCATTTCGCGGGACAGTGCTCGGCCTGCCATTCCACCGATGCCTGGAAGCCGGCCAGCTTTAACCACCAGGCCGCCGGGGCAACCGACTGTATTAACTGTCACAGCAACCGTAAACCGGCCAACCACTGGTCGGGGCAGTGCTCGGCCTGCCATTCCACCACGGCCTGGAAACCGGCCAGCTTCAACCACCAGGTCGCCGCGGCAACCGACTGCCAGGCCTGTCATCTCAACCGCAGGCCGGCCAACCACTGGTCTGGGCAGTGCTCAGCCTGCCACTCTACCAATGCCTGGAAACCAGCCACCTTCAGCCACCAGGCTGCCGGGGCGACCGACTGCATCGCCTGTCATAGCAACCGTAAACCGGCCAACCACTGGTCAGGGCAGTGCTCAGCCTGCCATTCCACCATGGCCTGGAAACCGGCCAGTTTCAACCACCAGGCCGCCGGGGCAACCGATTGCCAGGCCTGCCATTCCCGCCCGGCCAACCATTTCCCCGGTCAATGTTCCGAATGCCACAGCACATCCAGTTGGAAGGGAGCCAGTTTCAACCACAGTTTCCCGATCAACCACGGCAATGCGGACGGGGTATGCTCCAAATGCCACCCCTCCGGCACCAGCAGTTGGACCTGCTTCACCTGCCATGATCAAGCCAAAATGACCAAAAAGCATGAAGAGAAGGGCATCCCTGATTATATAGACCGCTGCATGGAATGTCACGGCGACGGGCGTAAACACGGTGATTGAACCTGTTATGATAACCATCCAATCCATTCTTAAGCAAGCCACCCACCGGCAGCAGCGACTGGCCTCCGGCGCCATCATCCCAGACGCCACTCGCTGCGTCCAGTGCGGGATCTGCTCGTTCAATTGTCCGCTGGGCATCGATGTCCGCCGGCATGCCCTGCAGGGTCTGCCGGTTATCGACAGCGCCTGTCTGACCTGCGGAGAATGCGTCCAGCGCTGCCCTCGCGGCGTGCTGCGCTTCGAAAGAGCTCCGGTCATGGCCGTTTCCATCGAGGATTGATTGAGCGCCGACCGAAATTCACGCAACTACGCCGTGATTGGAATGGGCGCCGCGGGCGTGGCTGCGGCGTTAACCGCACGCCGGTTGGATCCCGCGGGTAGGATTACCATCGTAACCAAGGATCCTTATCTTTATTACTCTCGTCCTGGATTGGCGTATCTGCTCGCCGGGGAAATTCCCACCGGGCAGTTGAACCCCTTTTCGAAAACGCTTTTTGATCAAAATCGCATCCGGATCCTGACCGAGGCTGTGTTTTCGATCGACCTCAAGAACCAGCGGTTGGCGTTAGGAGGTAATCAGACGCTCGGTTATGACCGGCTGCTGATTGCCACCGGCGCGTCCGCACAGATGCCCGACGTTCCAGGCATCAAGCTGGATGGAGTGGTCAAGCTGGATTCCTACGATGACGCCCAGTGCATCCTCAAGGCTGCCCGGCGGACAAAGACGGCGGTGGTGGTCGGCGGCGGGATCACCGCCCTGGAGCTGGTCGAGGGGCTGGTTGCTCAGGGGATATGCGTGCATTACTTCCTGCGCGGCGAGCGTTATTGGAGCAGCGTGCTGGACGAAGTCGAATCACGGATCGTCGAACGAAGGCTGGCGGAGGATGGGGTAAAGATCCACTACCACACCGAGCTGGCCGAAGTGATTGGAAAGAGAGGGGCAGTCGTCGGGGTGCGGGCAGTCGAAGATGGTTGTGAAATCAGCCTGCCCTGCCAGATGCTCGCGGTAGCGATCGGCATCCGCCCCCGGCTGAGCCTGGCAGCCAAAGCAGGGTTGGATGTGGAGCGTGGCATCCTGGTCAGTCCGCAGCTGCGAACCAGAGCGGAAAACGTGTTTGCGGCCGGCGATGTCGCTCAGGTCTTTGACCCGCAAAAGGGGGAATATCTGCTTGACAGCCTGTGGGGACCGGCTCTTGAAATGGGGCGGGTCGCCGGGGCCAATATGACCGGGGCGAGCCTGACCTATATAAAGAAGTATCCGTTCAACGTCACTCGCCTGGCGGGGCTGGTGACCACGATCATCGGCAGGGTTGGGCGCAGCGAGAACGGCAACGGCAAACGCCCGCGCGGAGACGCCGATCTACCCGGGATCATGCGCGGCGACAGCGAGGTCTGGCGGCTGGAGCCCGAGGCGGAGGTGGCGCAGACCTTCGCGGGCGACAACCGCCTGCGCCTGTACATTCGCGGGGATCGATTGGTCGGCGCAGTGGTGATGGGCGACCAGACCCTATCGTATCCGATCCAGCGGTTCATTCAGGCGGAGATGGATATCGGACCGATCCGGGAACAGCTGCTGGCTGAGAACGCCGATTTGGCGGCCGTCATCGGCAGCTATTGGAGCGCGCGTAAACATGCTGCAGAAATCTCGTGAGCTGATTTACGCGGTCATCGCCATGGTGTTCATCACCCTTGGTTATCTGATCGTCCAGGTGGTTAATCAGGAAACGCCGCCGGCCAGCAGCCTGTGGGGTCACGGCATCGGGATTCTCGGCTTCGTGTTAATGTTGATGACTGAAACGCTCTACTCGCTACGGAAGCGCAGCCGCCGCGCGCGCTGGGGAAAGATGAACAACTGGTTGGAGTTCCATATTTTCACCGGCCTGGTCGGGCCTTTTATGGTATTGCTTCATCCAGGCTGGCAGTTCAAAGGCTTGGCCGGCGTGCTCAGCCTGCTGACCGTCCTGATCGTCATCAGCGGGTTTATCGGGCGGTACATCTATACAGCCATTCCACGCACGGCGGACGGGATCGAGCTGACCCTGGTCGAGCTGGAGCAGCAGGCGGGCGAGATCGAGAATGCCCTGGCCAGGCTGGCGGCAGCCGGACAGGCGAGTGCCGCCGAGATCCCCACCACCCCCGCGCGGGGAGGGAACCGCGAGGCAGGCGCTGACGCCCGGCGGATGGGTCAGACCCGGGCGCGGCTGCAGCGCGAGCGGGAGCGGCTGCGGCGAATCATTGCCCGGCGGCAGACAGCGAGGCGCCTGTTTTCGCTCTGGCATAACCTTCACATCCCTCTGGGGCTGACCCTGTTCCTGATCGCTTTCATTCACATTGGCGCGGCAATTTATTATTCGGTATTATTGAATTAGGCAGGGGAAATCCAACCGGGCGGCGCTCAACCGCCGGGTCGATTATTAAATATCCCAGCATACGGTAAATTAACGGTAAATTGTAAGTTTGTTGTTAAGTACTGCATGCTATAATAAATCAAACCACACCATCCCGAAGCATGGCCTGCTTTGGAATGGTGATCGCATCATCTTAACCGGAATAGCCCGGCCCCATTTACTCCTTTATTACCCGTGTTGGTCACAAACTTGCACATGGAACCTTGAGCTAAGCTTTTTGTCACCCTGGCTTTTCTGCCAATTCTCCGCCGCCAGCCAGTCCTCGATCCGAAAGGCCGTATCCAGCGATTAGACGCGAGGAGAGGAAGAGAGAATGAAACTGAATACCCTGCTCTCCCTTGCATCGATGGCCATCCTGCTGGCATTGAGCGGATACGCGGCTGAGGCGTCCGAGGGCGCCCGATTAACCGCCTATAATTTCCACGTCGACGGCCAATCGGCCTATGCCTGCAAGAATCTCGGGGCGAACTGCAACAGTTTCACCTATAAGGAACACGTCTGGCTGAATGGGGCCGGGCTTGCGAGCGATTTACGCCAGGATGGCGCTTACTTCTTTGCGGTGCTCGCTCCCGGCGGGCAGCAGGATCCCAACGACGGAAGCGAAAACAACCTTTCGGATGATTTTGACAACTATCTCGACCGCGCCTTTACCGTCAGCGGCGGCGAATTGAGCTATGCCGGCGCCACACACTGGCTGGATAGCGGCGAAGCCGAAGGGGACGGTGAAGATTCTATTCCTAACGGCCTGCCGCCCTATATTCGACTGTTCCCATACGCCGATACCCCCAGTCCCGGAGGCGTCTACCTGCTGGCGGTCTGCTCGCTGGAGCGAGGGTATCCGGTCGACCCGCGCGACTGCAACTATGAGGCCTTCATGGTACGCGAAGGCAAGCCGCCCGAGGCTTTCCTTTTCGGCGGCCGGGTTTTCGAGGATCTCTACGCCGACGGGGTCAGGGATGCCGGCGACCCGGGTCTGAAACACTGGCAGGTGGCGGTCGCTGGCGTTGGAGCAGACGGGCAGCCAGTTTTTGCTGAGGTCAATTCCGATAAGGACGGCTATTGGGAGTTCGAAACCCTGGTACCTGCGCTGGTCGAGGGGCAGCCGCCCGTGAATGTTTACTTTACATTCTGTGAAGTGCCTGAAGAGGGCTGGGCGCTTTCATACCCAGGCGGAGACGGCTGCCACGCGCTCAGCTTTTCGTTGAGCGAGCCTGGCGCCATCCTCAATCTTGATTTTGGCAACTGGCAGCCGGTTGAGGTCACCGCCTGCAAGAGCAGGCAGAGGAATGGCGGCGAGGATGAGATCGGGGAGTTCCTGCTCTCCCTGGTCAAGGATGGCGTGGTCGCTGATACCCAACCGGCTGGAACGGACGGATGCGCCACCTGGACCGGGCTCACCCCCGGCTACATCTACGGCGTCCGCGCGGAAGCCGGGCTGGAGGGATTATCCCCCGGCGCTATGGAATGGACCTTCCCGCGGGCAAAATCCGGCGACCGCCTGAGCCATTTCTTCACGGATGGGGTGGAAGGCTGCACGCCGGGATTCTGGCAGGGCGGCAACCTTACCGGCTCAGCCGGCGGGAAGTGGCTTTGGAATGAAGTTAACGATCCCGACTGGATTCTCTCGGGTGGGGCAGGGACGAATCCTTTCATTTGGACGACGCCGTTCAACGATTTCTTCGCCCCGTTTGAAGGTCTGGCGGGTTTTGATATGATCTCCCTGGTCGACCACGGCGGCGGTGCGGACGACTTCCAGAAAGCTGCCCGCGACCTGGTGGCGGCATATCTCAACGCTGCCTGGGGGATGAACTATCCCTTTACGGCCGGGCAGCTCAGGGTGATGTGGGACGACGCAGTGATTTCCGGTGATTTTCTCGGCCTGCACAACCAGCTGGACGCGGCCAATAACGCATTTCAGAACGGCGGAAAGGGCAGCTGCCCGATTGGCGAGGACCACGGCGGAAAGATTTATCGGACTTTCCTGCCGATCATCCAAAAATAACATTTTATCTTTCGTTGATGCTGCCAGAAGTGAAAATCCGCCAGGGAGGACGGATTTTCACTTTCTTGGGGAAGATGAAAGCTGCCCAGTCACTCTAGGCGATGGGATGGCCTGCGCCTAGTGCAGGATTTTGCTTAAAAACGCCCTGGTCCTCTCCTCGCGGGGGCTGGTGTACAATGTCTCCGGCGTCAGGCTTTCGATGATCCAGCCTTCATCGATGAAGATGATCCGATCCGCCACGGCCCGGGCGAAACCCATTTCATGGGAGACCACGATCATGGTCATCTCGTGCGCCAGTTCTTTCATCACGTCCAGCACCTCGCCGATCATTTCCGGGTCGAGGGCCGAGGTGGGCTCGTCGAAGAGCATTAAATCAGGTTTCATCGCCAGGGCGCGGGCGATGGCGATTCGCTGCTGCTGGCCGCCCGAAAGCTCGCGGGGGTAGCTGTTGCGTTTTTCGCTCAGGCCGACCCGCGCCAACAGGCGTTCGGCCTCGGCAGTCGCGAGCTGGGATGGCGTTCCCAGGACTCTCACCGGCGCCTCGATGATGTTTTCCAGTGCGGTGAGGTGCGGAAACAGGTTAAACCGCTGAAAGACCATGCCAATCCTGGCCCGCTGCCTGGCGATGTTCCTTTCCGACTCTTCGTACAGCTTTCCATCCCGTTCGGTGTAGCCGATCATCCGACCGTTGACAAAAATACGCCCGGAGTTGATCTTTTCGAGATGGTTGATTGTGCGGAGCAGGGTGCTTTTTCCAGAACCGGAAGGGCCGATGATGACCAGCGCTTCGTTTCGGCGGACTTCCAGGCAGATGTCGTTCAGCACCTGCAGCGGTCCAAAAGATTTATGGACGTGATCGAATTTCACGATCACATCAGGGTCGATTTCCAAGTCAGGGGAGGGCGCTGCGGGAGTCATAAACGTCCTCCCCGGTACTGGAAGACGCGCTGGATCAGGCCTGGCGCACGCAGAGCGCTTTTCCGCTCGCCAAGGCGGGTTTCGATCCAGCTCTGGACGAAGGACCAGATGGTGGTCAGCGCCAGGTAGTACAGCGAAGCGGCGATAAAGAGCTCAAACGGCTTGAACAGACGGGCGTTGACCTGAGTGAAGCCGAAGAACAACTCCGCCGCAGAGATGACCACCATGATCGAGGTTGTCTTCATCATATTGTTGAACTCGTTGCCAAGCGGCGGGATGATCACCTTGGCAGCCTGGGGCAGGACGATCCGGCGCATGGCCAGGCTGTAGGTCATCCCGAGGGATTTGGCTGCTTCCATCTGCCCGGGGTCGATTGCTTCGATCCCGGCGCGGATGATTTCGGCCATGTATGCGCCCTCGTTGATCGCCAGGGCAATTGTCCCTGCCTGAATGGCTCCCGAAATTACCAGCGCGCCCAGCTTTAGATCAGGAAAATTGTAGATTTGGGTGACGCCAAGACCAAAGAAGAGCAGCATCATCTGCACCAGGAGCGGCGTGCCGCGGAAGTACCAGATGTAGATTTCCGCCAGCCAACGCAGCGGCGGGATTTTCGACAGCTTGGCGAGGGCGATAAACAGGCCTAAAACCACCCCAATGAATTGGGCGAGCACGCTGACGCTGACCGTGACTGCAAGTCCGGTTCGGATCAGCGAGTCCTGCAGCGCGCTGCCGGGCCAGAGATATTTCCAGAAAATCTCCCAGTCAAAATGGTACATAGAATCCTCGATATTGATCCGGATGCGCCTTTGGGCTGCGGGTGGGCAGCCCTGGGGTCTGGTCAGCCAGCCGGAGCATCCCGCGCCGGCTGGCTGGTCCCTTTACTGGTTATCGTTACGCATTTACGGCGTGACCGCGCTGGTAGACAGGTTCCACCGGTCCAGGATCGCCTGGTAAGTGCCATCTGCCATCATATCCTTGAGGGCGGTTTCAACTGCCTGACCGACCGGGCTGAGCGGCGCGTTCGTGCAATCTTCCGCGGCGCACGGAACGGCGATTCCTTCCACAATTGGATCAATGATCTCCCCGACCACCTCGAACAGATCGGGGTTCTGGGTGACGTAATAACCCGCGACCGGCGAATCGGTGAAGTAGGCGGCTACTTTGCCGGTTTGCAGCTGCTGGAGGGCGTCGGTATCTTTTTGGGTGATCACCACTTTCGGCGGGTCTTTGCCCTCAGCCTGGCACTGCTGGGTAAGGCCGTGATCCTGATAGCTTTCGCTGCCTTGCAGGTACTGGGCTTCGGTGGTGCCGCTTTCAGCCGCAGCCCCCAATCCGCACAGGTCCAGCGGTCCTTTGATCTGATTGGGATTCCCTTTGGCTACCACAATCGACTGCCCGGCCTCGAAGTAAGGAATCATGCTGACCTGTTTGTTGCGGTCGGGGGTGATGTTCATGGCGGAAATGATGATGTCGCATTTACCGCTGGTCACCGCGGCGATGATCGTGTCGAAAACGCTGTTGACCACTTGCATTTCCAGCCCCAGGCGGCTGGCAATCTCCTGCCCGATCTCGATGTCCACCCCGGCCGGGTTTCCGTTTTCGTCATAGAACTCCTGCGGCGGGTAGGGGATATCGGAGCAGATGAGCAGCTTTCCAGGGAGTACCAGGTTCTCGGCCGGGATTTGGGCGACCGGAGCCGGTCCGCTGGTCGGCGAGGCGGTTGGCGTTGGGGCTGGGCTGCAGGACGCCAGGATCATAGCGCCTGCAAACACTACGTACAATGGATTGATTTTCAGGGTTTTCATTTTTCTCTTCCTCGAACGCGTAAGATGTAGTTCTAAACGGATTAGTGATGGTTGCAGTCATGCAGGGTCTCACATAAGCGCTCACCTCCAGGTTGAATAAGGTTCAAACCAAAAACAAAAAGCCCTCCCTGTGAAGGGAGGGCTTGGTTTGTTCTAGTCGATCAGGTCAGAGATCTGTCAAAACTGGAATTTCACCACATCCCCTTCGCAGGGTTGGTGTCGATCCGGTTGCGCTTGACAGCATTGTTCTGTTGCATAGAAAAGTTTATAGCACGAGTTAAATAGTTTGTCAATCATTTCAAGGAACATCACTTCTCTCTACAGGGTGACCGAAAACTGGAGTGAGGATACAGCCACCTGGATTTCGCCCTGGTCCTCTCCTGGCGGTGATTTTGACACCAGCCGGGCGTATGCCCAATTCATCCCGGGGCAGCGGAACTGCTACCTGTCGCTGGATTTGACTTATCTCGTCCAATTGTGGGTGAACGGGAATTACCCGAATTACGGTGTGCTGCTCTATTCCACCGGTCAGTATCACACCGTCGAGTATGCCTCAAAAGAGTATTCACAAGCGCCGGAAAGACAGCCCAGGTTGGAGGTCATCTACGCGACGCCCGCGCCGTAATGGTGAGGCGCGTTAGCAGGGATGATGTCAATCTCATGGAAACGGGTGCCATGCCATCGACAGGGCAATCGCCAGACCGGCCATCAGCATGCCAAAAGCGGCAAAGGTCACGCTGATCTCCATATTCTCGTCGCGGGTGACCAGATAAGTGGGTAGCTGCTCAAATACTTTGTGCAGCTCGCTGGCGCTGGTGGCTGTATAGTACTCTCCGCCGGTCATTTCGGCGATGCCTTTCAAGGTTTCCTCATCGATGCCGCGCCGCCAGCTGCCTCCCCCGCTAAAGCCGCGGTTACTTTGCGAAAAGTACCGCTCGAAACTCTGGTCACCGCAATTCATGCTGGCCCCGTTGGCGGTGCCATAGCCGATCGTGAAGATCCGTACGCCGCGCTCGGCGGCCAGCCGAGCGGTATCCAAAGGCAGCGGTCCGGTGTTGCTGGCGCCGTCGCTCAACACCACGATAATATCCGGGGCATATTCGCCCGAGAGAAGCGGCGCGGGTTGCACCCCTTCGCTTGCCGACTCATCGACCGGTGGGATATTTGGATTCACCTCTGAAAGAGCCTGTAAAGATTTAAGGATGCCATTGCCAACGGCAGTTCGGCGGGCGGTGTTCAGGTTATTCACAGCCTGACGCAGCGCCTCTTGATCAGCAGTTGGAGGCTGGACGATTTCTGCAAAGCCTGCAAAAGCGACAATCCCGATCAGGGTGTTAACTTCCTGCCGCTCGATGAAAGAGAGCATCGCAGCTTTGGCTGCCTTCAGACGGTTGGGCGGAATGTCTGTCGAGCACATGCTGCGTGAAACGTCGACAGCCAGAATGACGGAAACGTTCCCGTAGGGTACAACCACTTTGGCCGTTGGCCGGCCGAGGGCAAAGGTCAGTCCAGCCAATCCGAGCATGAACAGGCCAAATGGAAGGTGTCGGCGCAGCTTTGCGCCGGGCGGAATTACCTCACGAACCAGCGCCAGGCTGGAAAAACGCACCGCATATTTCCTCCGACGGCGCAGGATCCAGATGTAAGCCGCGATGATCAGGGGTATCATCACGAGGAGATACAGGGAATGCGGCCACAGGAATTTCATTTCTCACCTCCAAACAGCCAAAGCGACCTGGCCAAATACTGTCAGGGCAGCCTGCCAAACCAGATCAGCGACAACCAGCCGCCGATCAGCAGGATGGTCAGACTGAGGCCGGCCAGTATCGCTGTGATTTCGATCTTTTCTGGCTTGATTACCAGTTCAGGAGCAATCTGATTGTATACTTCGCGAAGATCCTCACTGCTGCCGGCATTGAAATAGGTACCGCCGGTGAGGCCGGAGATCTGCTCAAGAGTAACTTCATCCAGCTGGGTGTGCACAGAAAAACCGTTGATTTCCAGGTTTACGCCGGCCGGGCTGCCGATGCCGATCGAGTAGATGCGCACCCCGCGCTGAGCAGCCGCAAAGGCTGCCTCGAACGGATCCGGCGGGGCGGTGTTCTCGCCATCGCTGAGCAGCACGATCAACGATGGCCCGTAGGATCCGGCCACTGCTGGAGTCGGAGTGGATTTGGGCGAATCAGATGGAGCCTCCTCGCTTTCAGGGAAGATGGTGTTGAGCGCGGTCAGAATGCCGTAGCCGAGCGAGGTTCCCGTCTGCGGCTCGAGGCGGCTGATCGAGGCCAAAATAACCTCCTGATCGTTGGTCGGCGCCTGGACCGACAGTCCGCTCTCGCTGAAGGCGACCACGCCAATCAATACGCCGGGCGGCTGGCTCTGGACGAACTCAATAGCCGCGGCCTTTGCGGCGGCCAGACGGTTGGGTTCGAGGTCGGCAGCGGCCATGCTGCCCGAGACATCGAAGACCAGGACTACGGTCCCTTCGATCCGTGGCAGGCTGACGCTCATCTGCGGGCGAGCCATGCAAACCAACAGCAATGTCAGACCGAGCAGAAATAACAGCGAGGGAATATGGCGCAAACGACCTGGCTGGAGACGCTGTCCGCTGCTGAAACTGGCATGACTGGCGGCAATGCGCCGGCGCCGGCGCTGCATGGAGAGATAAAGCCCTATGAGCATGGGTAAGGCGACCAAAGAAGCCAACATCGTCGGCCAGATAAAGGTCATCGCTTGAATCCTTTCAAGCCCGCCTGGAGCGCCGCCGCTGGCCGGCAAAGCGGACGATTGCCCGCACCAGGTCCTCTTCAGCGGATAGCGAAAACGCCCCGACGCCGGCCTGCTTGAAGGTCTGGACCAGCTCTTTTTCCCGGCGCAGCGCCGCCTGCTTAAATCGAGTGCGTAACTGAGGATCGTGAGTATCCACGTAAAGTTGTTCGCCGGTCTCGGCGTCTTCCAAGATGATTGGCCCGACGTTGGGGAGGTCGACTTCGCTCGGGTGCCACAGGCGCACCGCGATTAACTCGTGCCGCTGGTTCATCAACTTCAAAGGACGTTCCCAACCCGACTCGCTGATGAAATCAGAGAGCAGAAAGACCAGCGAGCGCTTTTTGATCGCATTCAGCCCGCCTTCGAGCAGCGTGGAAAGGTTGGTAAACGGCGCGCGTTGCAGATATGGCTGCTTGAGCAGTTCATTAATCAGCAGTAAAACCTGGTTGCGCCCGCCGCGGGCGGGGATGATCCGCGCGACCTGGCTGCCGTAAATCACCGCGCCGACGCGATTGCCGTGGCGGGTGAGAACGCGGGCCGTCGTAGCAGTGAAGTCGATCAATTGGCTACGCTTGAGCGCCGAGCTGCCGCTGAAATCCATCGAGGGGCTCAGGTCGAGCAGGAACCAGGCCGTAATCTCGCGGTCTTCCAAATACTGGCGGATGTAGGGCTCGCTCATCCGCGCGGTAACGTTCCAGTCGATATAACGGACGTCATCCTCGGGCTGGTACTCGCGCAAATCGGCAAAATCGATGCCGTAACCGTAGAACAGGCTGCGATAATCGCCCTGTAATTGGCCCTCCAGACGGCGGATGACCTTCCAATCCAGGCGCTGGAGAATGCGCTCAGGAGTTGATACGGGCATTCTCTGGTTCACGTAACGGTACCACCGGGACCGGAATGCGGTTAATGATCTTGGTGAGCAAATCGTCACTGGTGACGTTATCCGAGAGGGCCTCGTAGGAAAGCACGAGGCGGTGGCGGATCACATCCAGAGCCATGTCCAGCAGATCCTGCGGCAGGGCGTAATTGCGCCCCCGCACGTACGCCAGCGCCCGCGCGGTGAGGATCAGGTTGATCGAGGCTCGCGGACTGGCTCCGAAGAGGATGTATGGTTTCAACTCGGCCAGACCAAAAGCCTCCGGTCTGCGGGTGGCGCTGACCATCTGGACCGAGTACTCAATTAAAGCCGGATCGACGTAGACCTGGTCAACCCGTTTTTGCAAACGAACCAACTCATCGGTGTTCAGCACTTTTTGCACCGGCATCAATTGACCGGTCATCCGCTCGACGATCACGAATTCCTCGGTCGGCGAAGGGTAATCGACCAGAACCTTAAGCATGAAACGATCTACCTGCGCTTCAGGGAGCGGATAGGTGCCTTCAGTCTCGATCGGATTTTGGGTGGCTAGTACGAGAAACGGGTTTGGAACGCGGTGGGTTTCACGTCCGATCGTGACCTGGTGTTCTTGCATGACTTCCAGCAGGGCGCTCTGCACCTTGGCTGGCGCGCGGTTGATCTCATCCGCCAGGAGAAGGTTGGTGAAGACCGGGCCCAGAGAAGTTGTGAACTCCCCGGTTTTTTGATTATAGATGCGGGTGCCAATCAGGTCGGCTGGTACAAGGTCGGGGGTAAATTGGATGCGCTTGAACTCGCCGCCGATCGCTTCCGCCAGGGTTTTAATCGCCATGGTCTTAGCCAGGCCAGGCACGCCTTCGACCAGAATTTGCCCGCGCGAGAGCAGAGCCACGATCATCCGTTCGAGCAGGTGATCCTGCCCGACGATGATCTTTTTAACCTCGTAGAGGACCTGTTCCATTAACTCGTCGTTTTTCGGTCGATCTTGTAACGCCATGATCAACTCCTTTGCATCGCGGTTAGTAAGGCGGGATGCCGGCTGCGCCTCCGGCGATGTTGATCGGCACGGCAAAGCCGATCCCGATGAAAAATTCGCCGTCCCCAGGGGAAACGATTCCGACCACGATACCGATCACCTGCCCAAAACGGTTCAACAGTGGTCCGCCCGAATTGCCCGGGTTGACGGCTGCGTCGAATTGGATTAAATCTTCCAGGCGGATATCCTTGCCCTTGATTTCGAAGGTCCGATCGAACCCGGAAATCACCCCCGCGCTGGCAGAACTGTACAGACCGAAGGGGTTGCCGACCGCGACGACCTCGTCCCCGACCTGGGACGTGTTGGCATTGCCAAGCACCGCCGGGACAAGCACCTCGGGCAACTGGTCGGTAGCCAGCAGAGCAATATCGTTTTCGGGCAGTGATGCGATGACCTCGCCGGTCGCCCGGGTTCCGTCGGCGTAAGTCACCTGGATGGCGCTGGCCTCCTCGACCACGTGAAGGCTGGTGAGGATCTCGCCGCGATTGCTGATGACTACTCCGCTGCCGAGGGAATCGCCAGATTCTCCGCTTCCGCCCGCGGTGTGAGTCTGGATAAGCACCAGCGAGGGCTGGATAAACTGGTAGACCTGCGATGCAATCGACGGCTCGGGAGTGGCTTCTGCCATGACCTCCAGGATCTTGTTGTTCAATTGCTGCTCGGTCATCAACTCCGGCTTGGGGGTGAGCAGGGCGTAGACGTAGACTGCCAGCAGCGCTGTAAGGATTCCAGCGGCGAACAGGATCGGTCCGCGCAGCTTTTTTAGCGTGGAACGGAGACGCTGTCGGAGGTGGGTGACATTACCGGTTTGTTCAGGATCGTTTTCATCCATTCGATCACAACTGGGAGACCATGGGCGCGTAGGATGATCGCGATGGTGAAGGAAGAATTTTCACGGAAAGTAAAAATACTATAACACAAAATATGATAATATTTATCTAAATAATAGATTAGAATATGGAATCGCTGGCCCTAACGATAATTAAATTAGGCTATTTTTTCTCTAAAGGTCGAGGGAAAAAACGATGCAAAAAATCACAACTTTCTTCATGTTCGACGGCAAAGCCGAAGAAGCCCTGAATTTCTATACATCTCTTTTCCCAAATTCGAGAGTATTGAACATCACCCGCTATCGATCAGGCCAGGTGGGAGCAGAGGGTACGGTGATGCACGCTCTGTTTCAACTCGATGGGCAGGAATTCATGTGCATCGACAGCAACATCAAGCATGATTTCAACTTTACCCCCGCCACCTCGCTTTATGTAAATTGTGTGAATGAGGCTGAAGTCGAACGGCTGTTTGCTCAGCTTTCTCAGGGCGGGCAGATCCTCATGCCCCTGGACAGCTACCCGTTCAGCAGGAAATACGCCTTGCTGACTGACCGATTCGGGATATCATGGCAGTTGAGCCTGATCGACTAATCCTGCTCGGATTGGTGCTATCCTACCCTGGGGCTAAAATATTCGTTATGTAAGTTAAGTTTATCTAAAATACGCAAGCGTCAACCGCTGAAAAAAACAGCGAACCCGCAGACGCGGGCTCGCTGGCGTGAATGACTCACCTGCTCTTTTGTGTTTATGGGAACCTGAATAAACCCAGCTCTTTGATCTCTTCCTCGCTGGCTTCGGGCATCTTCAGAGCGATCTCGAGCTGTCTATAAACAGGATCGGGCAACTTGCGTTTCAGGTGATCGGCCGTGATGAGAATTGCTTTGCGGGCGTCCTCCTCGGGGATTCCGAGGTTTTCCGAAAGCCGTTTGACCAGCTCATCCATGGAAGACTCCTTTCTCCCGTTAGCCGTGTTCTTATAAAATTTTACTATGTGAATATAAGAAATACATATATGACGGAGCGGGAACAGGCATACTCCCATTAATACACGATGCGGAGGACACCGATTGTGCAACGGATAACCCCACCAACACGAAGGCTTTCAGGTTGATCGGGCTGATGGCGAAAGAGGAGCAGGATTGGGAATCGGCGCTGCGCATCGATGCATCGCTCAAGTACATCCATGCAGCCGTGGGAGCAGCATTCCGCTGCAATTCCTGCTATACAGTACAAGGCTTACTTTTCTCCACGCTTCGCGAGGACTGGTCCGGACAACTCTCCCCAAATTACCGGGCAAAATCCGATATATGTTTCGGGGAAAATTGCTATAATCTGATCAGGGTTGCTTCAATCGGATTGAAGCAATATACGCCTCATAATCCAACCCTCAACCAAAAGGAGAGAAGAGATGATATTCAAAAAAGTTGGAGCTTTGATAGCGCTATTGATGGTTCTATCGATGGTTTTAGCCGCCTGCGCAAAAGCACCCACTGAGGAGCCGATGGAAATCACCGACACCGAGCTGAACCTGCTGTGCACCCCGCAGGAGCAGTGGTGCCAGGGCATGAAGCAAGAGTTCGAGGCCAAATACGGCATCACCGTGAACTACGTGCGCATGTCCTCGGGTGAGGCGCTTGCCCGCGTGCTGGCTGAAAAAGACAACCCAACCTTTGACATCTGGTGGGGCGGCCCGATCGACAGCTTCGTCGCTGCCAAGAAGGAAGGCGTTCTGGAGCAGTACAATTCTCCCAACCTGGCAAACATCCGCGACCCACAGAAAATGAAAGACGCTGACAACTACTGGGCCGGCATTTATGTTGGCACCCTGGGTTTTGCGACCAACACCGACTGGCTGGCTGCCAACCCGGGCGTTGCAGCACCTGAATCCTGGGATGATCTGCTCAAGCCGGAGTTCAAAGGTCAATTGATGGTGGCTCACCCCTCCACTTCGGGCACCTCATACACTGCCCTTGCGACCATCCTGCAAATCCGCGGCGAGGAAGCGGGCTGGGAGTACATCAAGAAATACGCCGGTCAGATGGCACAATTTACCAAGAGCGGCGCCGCCCCGGCCAAATTCGTAGGGCAGGGTGAGGCAGCGGTCGCGATCGTCTTCTCTCACGATATCGTCAACGAGATCGAAAACAACAAGCTGCCGCTAAAGTTGACCTTCCCCAAAGAAGGCACCGGATATGAGATTGGCGGTATGGCAATCTTAAAGGGCGCCAAACACATGCAGGCTGCCAAGCTCTGGTTCGACTGGGCGCTCACACCCGAGGCGCAGGCATTAGGCCCGAAATACGCCGCCTACCAGGCGCCTACGGTCAACGGGGTCGAGCTCTCCCATCCAGAGCTTATGGAAGTGAACCTGATCAATTACGACTTCATTTGGGCTGGCGAGCACAAGAAGGAATTCGTCGAGAAGTTCACCAACGAAATCGCCACCGCCGACAACCTCAAGGAGTAAGCCACTTGAGATAGAATCTGGGCGGCATTTTGCCGCCCAGATTTATTTCTGGAGGAATTTTCCGCTTGGCAACCACTCAGGTTAAACCGAAAAAACTGGCATTCTCCGGTTTGATCAATCGGATTCGTGAATTTACCCTGATTTCGCGAGATCCGGTGTTGTTCCTGAGCCTGATGATCTCCGGAATCGTGATTTTCCTTTTCGTTATCCTGCCAATCTACCGGACTGTTTCAGGTGGTTTCTTCTCGCCGGATGGCAAACTGGACCTGACCTACTTTGCCCGCTACTTCGACAGCTACTACGGGCCAGGTCTGCGACTGGCCTTCACCGACACCATGACCATGGGGGTTTTGACCACCACTTTTGGCACTCTGGTGGGGTTTATTTTCGCCTATGCCGTGGTGCGCTGCAACATGCCCGGCAAGAACATCGTTCACTGGCTGGCTCTGGTTCCCACCGTCTCGCCGCCCTTTGCCCTCGCGCTGAGCTTGATCCTGTTGTTCGGACGCAGCGGGTTGATTACCAAAAAACTGCTTGGAATCACCTATATTCAAGGGGCGAACGACATCTACGGAATGGACGGGCTGGTCCTGGTGCAGACGATCACCTTTTTCTCGGTTTCCTACCTGATCATCCGCGCCATGCTCGAGCGCCTGAATCCATCCATGGAAGAAGCGGCCGCCAGCCTCGGCGCGGGCAGGTTTCACATCTTCCGCACGGTGACTTTGCCGCTGTTGATCCCCGGACTGGCGGGCTCGTTTCTGCTGCTGTTCGTCGAATCGCTGGCCGACCTGGGTAACCCTCTTTTTATCGCCGGCAACACGACCGTGCTCTCGGCGCAAATCTTCCTGGCGGTCATCGGTGAATACAATTATCAGAAAGCCTCGGCATTATCCTTTGTCCTGATCATTCCAACTCTGGTGCTGTATGTCCTCCAGCGTTATTATGTCAACCGGCGTTCTTACATATCAGTGACCGGCAAGCCGGCCAGCGCGCAAATTACAGAAAACCAGCCGATTATCCGCTGGACGGCTATCCTTATTTCTTACTCGATCTGCGCATTTATTATTCTTCTGTATGCCACGATCATTTATGGCTCGTTCAGCTTCTCCTGGGGTGTGGATTTCACTCCATCCTTGCGCCACTGGGTGCATACGGTCACCCGCGGCGTCGAAGCCATTCTGGACACCACCTTCCTGAGCGCGCTGGCTACGCCTTTTGCTGCGTTGCTTGGCATGGTGATCGCCTGGCTGGTGGTGCGCAAGCACTTCAGCGGCAAAGAAGCGCTGGATTTCAGCTCGAACCTCGGCGGCGCGGTTCCTGGCACGATCCTGGGCATCGGCTTTATCCTGGCGTTCAACACTCCGCCGCTGTCCCTGGCCGTGGTCATCTACGCGCTCCTGGCGCTGTTCTTTGCCCAGGTGATCGGGAAAAACGCTCTGGAAAGGCTGCTGATCCTGATCCTGGGCACAGCGGCGGGTGTATTGCTGGTTAATTTTGTTACCCAGAATGTGCTGTTCTTTATCCTGGGCGGCGTCTATATTTTGATCGGCGTCTTGCAGCTGTTCCAGGGGAAAAAACTGGGGACAGCACTCATTGTCAGTCTGATCGGCCTCTATCTGATGAGCGCCAATTGGGCAGATCAGCTCGCCAGGCCTATCACTAACTTCAGCCGGGCTTTCGGCATTGGTTTTTGGAGCAACGCCATTTTTCAGTTTGGCGATTATGTAAAAACCCTGCTTCAACCCCCGCCCACATTGATGGCGGTCATCATGACCGTTGTCGGGGTGGTGATCCTGGCGGGCATTCCCCGGCGCTCCTGGCGAGTTCCACTCGGGATCGCCGGGCTGCTGGTGCCCTGCGCCTTGTTCTTCACCGGAAAGCCCTTTGCCCTGGTGGGCGGTGCGTATATCATCATGGCAGCTTACATCGTCCGCAGCCTGCCGGCATCAGTGCGGGCCGGCGTCGCCACCCTTCAGCAGATCGACCCGTCGATTGAAGAGGCTTCCAACAGCCTGGGGGCTGACGCCCAGTATACTTTCCGCAAGGTGACCCTGCCGTTGATCACCCCGGCGCTGCTGGCAGGCTTGATCTTCAGCTTTACCCGCCACATGACCAGCCTGTCGGCGATTATCTTTCTGGTCAGCGCCAAGTGGCGGATCGTCACTGCCTCTATCCTGAGCGAATGGGAGCAGGGCGGGGTCAGCATCGCTGCGGCTTATTCGACAGTGATCATCGTCCTGGTGCTGATCGCCATCGGCGTGTTGAGCCTGGTTACCAGCCGGGTCTTCCGCGGGCGGGGCGGGGTGGATATCAGTCAAGGCTTTTAATCCAAAGACAAGGAAGCGAGTCATGTACTTATCCCTGCAAAATGTGACCAAAACCTTCCCGGCTCGCGGGGGTGTCGGCGAAGTAACGGCAGTCAATAATGTTAACCTCGAGATCGAGAAGAGCGAGCTGGTGACTCTGCTCGGCCCTTCGGGCTGCGGTAAGACGACCACGCTGCGCATGATTGCCGGATTTGAATTCCCCACCGAAGGGAAAATCATCCTGGACGGAGAGGAGATCAATTCACTACCGCCGCACAAGCGGGATATGTCGATGGTCTTCCAGAGTTATGCGATTTTCCCTCACCTGAATGTTTTCGAGAATATTGCCTATGGGTTAAATGTGCAGCGGCTACCGAAAGATGAGATCACCCGCCGGGTGAACCAGGTTTTAGAGCTGGTTCACCTGGAAGGCTACGGGAACCGGGCGCCCAACCAGCTTTCTGGGGGGCAGCAGCAGCGAGTCGCTCTGGCACGCGCGCTGGTGATGGAGCCCAAAGTGCTGTTGATGGACGAGCCGCTATCCAACCTGGACGCCAAGTTGCGGGAGGAGATGCGCATCGAAATCCGCCGCATCCAGCAGGAGCTGAATATCACCAGCGTATACGTCACCCACGACCAGATCGAGGCAATGACCCTTTCGGACCGGATCGTGATCATGAATCTGGGGGTGATCGAGCAAATCGGCACGCCGATGGAAGTCTACCGGTTCCCGAACAGCCATTTCGTTGCCAATTTCATCGGCCGGGCAAACTTCATTCCAGGCACGGTGAGAACGATCGAACGCGGCAGCGTGGTCATCGAGGCGCTCGGCAAGACGCTGGTAGTTACCAATCCCCGTACGGACTTATACATCGGCGAGAAAGTGACCATTATTGTCCGCCCGGAGGCGGTCAAGGTCCAGCCGTCGAATGGGATCTACGAGGGGCTGGTTCGGCGAGCCGTTTATCTTGGCAACCTGATCGAATATGATATGGAAGTAAGCGGTCAGCTCATTACCGGAGTAGAAACTGACCCAACCAGGATGGATGTGATCCCGGTCGGATCGAAGGTATCGATTGGCTTCGTCGAAAGCTGCATACAGGTTTTGCCGGCGGAGAAAGAGCATGGATAGCGTCGACGTCTTGATGGTGGGGAATTTTGCCAAGGATCGAATTATCGTTGACGGGGTGGAAGACATTACCTCAGGGGGAGGCGTTTATTTTGGGTCGGTGGTAATCCGGCGGCTGGGGCGCAGCGTGGCGGTCGCCACCCGGCTGCACCCGCGCGATTTTCACCGTCTGGAAGAACTGAAAGCGGAGGGGGTGTTGGTCTATGCCACGCCGGCGGGTGGCACTTCCGGCATCGCCAATTATTATCAATCCACCGATATGGAGCACCGAATCTGTAAGCCGATCGGCTTTGGCGGCAAATACTCTCTTGCTGATATCCCCAACCTGGCTGTGAAAGTGATCATGGTCACACCGCTGTTTGCCGGCGAAATCGACCTGGAGTTACTGCGAGTGCTTGCAGGTCGGGCGCCGCTGGCGCTGGACGTGCAGGGCTTTGTGCGGGTGCCGGTGGGAGACAGCCTGGACTTTCAACCCTGGGAGGAAATGTCCGCCGGGTTGGCGCAGGTCACATACCTGAAAGTTGACCGGGCTGAAGCGGAGCACCTGACCGGATTAACTGACCCGGTGGAATCCGCCAGAGCCCTGAGCCGGATGGGACCGAAAGAGATTATCCTGACCGAATCGGCGGGTGTGCACGTGTTCGCAAATGGAGAGATGTATTTTGCCCCATTTACCCCCCGCTCGCTGGCAGGTCGGACCGGGCGCGGCGACACCTGCTTTGTGGCCTACGTCGCCAGGCGCCTGGACGCCGATCCGCAAACCGCCTGCCGTTGGGCCGGGGTGGTGACCTCTCTCAAGCAGGAAAAGCCGGGACCGTGGAAGGGTGCAGCGGCGGAGGTCGAGGCGATCCTTGCTGACGCTGCTTTGCGGTAATCATCTTGCGGCTAAAAAAAACAGAGCCCTGGCATGTCTGGCCAGGGTTCTGTTACTATGAACGCCGGGCGAATCCTGGATTGGTGATCTAAAACGCCTGGTCTGGTTTCCAGACCTTCCAGACCTTGCCTGCCAGGTCGGGACCGGGTTTCAGGGTAGGTTTTCCGGGCTGCCAGCCGGAGGGGGTCACTTCACCAGTGGCGACCACGTGCTGGAAAGCTAGCACCTGGCGGATCAGTTCGGATACATTCCGACCGACCTCCGGGGTGAGCACTTCCATGGCGCGGATGTTGAAATCAGGATCGATCAGGAAGCGCCCGCGCACGTCCACGCCTGCTTCTTCGTCGTAAACCCCATAAATGGTTCCGACACGCCCGCCGGCATCCGAGAGCATCGGGAACGGCACCCCTCCCTCGACCATTTTGGAGAGCTCCTCCTCCTGCCAGATTTTATGTGAGAAACGGCTGTCGACGCTGATGGCTAAAAACTCAACCCCCAACTTCTGAAATTCAGGATATTTGACGGCAACTGCCGACAATTCTGTCGGTCAAACAAAGGTGAAATCCCCCGGATAGAAGCAGATGACGATCCACTTTCCTTTGTAATCCGAGAGTCGGATATTTTTAAAACCACCTCCCACATATGCGCTCAGTTCGAAATCGGGAGCTGGTTTTCCAACGCGAGCCTGCACCATAGGCACCTCCTTCTTTGGTTCTTGACTGGCGGCTGGAATTTCCGGGGCTTGCAGAATCGGCCCCTTTGAAGGTTTTACGCATCCATCTGGTAGATCGGACATAGTACCTCCTTTCTATATCACCTGGTTTGGTGGGCGAACGAAAACCCCATCAATAATGCGCGTTCACTAAGTTGAGATAGATGATTGGAGAATCGTTGTAATGCGGATACTCAGAATATATCTGGAGTGGAGGTTACTGTAAAGATTTCAAATTCTTTCCATCATAAGTATAACAAATTTTGTACGAGTTCCAATCGGATTAGCTCGCCGACCCGCCATCTGCCGCGCCATTCTCCATCATTCTTCTCAGAACTGCCAGGATTTCCAGCCCATCGCCGACCACGCCCAGATCGGCGACCTTGAAAATGGGAGCCTCGGGGTCTTTATTGATGGCAATGACATGCTTGGACGAGCTCATCCCGACCAGGTGCTGGATCGCACCGCTGATGCCCACCGCGATGTAAAGTTCCGGCCCGACCGTCGTACCGGACTGACCGACCTGAAGGGTATGCGGGATCCAGCCCTGCTCGACGATAGCCCGCGAGCCGGCCAGCACCCCGCCCAACCGACCGGCGACTTCGCGCAGCAGATCCAAATTGGCCGCTTTCTGACAGCCCCTGCCGGCGGAGACGATCACCCGGGCGTCTTCGATGCCGGTCTGACCGTCGTCGTTGATGTAGCGCCTTTCCACCAGGTGGGTGCGGATGGCCGCTTTGTTCAACCTCACCGGGAATGTTTCGACCAGCGCCTGGCGACTTTCATCCGGCTCAGGGACGGGAAACACATTGGGACGCACGGTTGCGGTCTGCGGGCGGCTGTAGGGGGTGATGATCGAGGCCATGATATTGCCGCCAAATGCCGGACGGGTTTGGACAAGCTGCCGTTCCTCGTCGATCTCGAGGCCGGTGCAGTCGGCAGTTAATCCGAGCCGCAGCCGGGCGGCGACACGCGGAGCCAGGTCGCGACCGTGGGGGGTGGCGCCGTAAAGGATAACTGCCGGCTTTTTGGCAGCAATCACCGCGCAGATGACATTCGTATAGCCGTCGGTTGAATAGGTTTCCAGCAGTTCATGCTGGCAGAGGACGATCCGGTCGGCTCCGTATTTCGAAAGATCCCGACCATCGTAGGCGTTTAATCCTGCCAGAACGACGGCAACCAGCTCTTCTCCCAGGCTGTCCGCCAGGGCGCGGCCTTTGCCGAGCAGCTCCAGGGCGACCTTCTTGGCCCGCGGAGGGAAGTGCTCGCCGTCCAGTTCGATCCAGACATAGACCCCCTTGTATTGAGCCAGCTCTTCGCGCGAAGCCTGCTTGCGCTGAATGTGCAGGGCGTGGAAGCGGCAGATGTTGACGCAGGCGCCGCACAGGTTGCACAATTCGCTGCAGACCAGGTGGTCGTCTTCGAAGGAGAGGGCTCCAAATGGGCAGCCTCGCACGCACAACTGGCAGCCGTTGCATCGTTCGTGGTCGATGATTAACATGGGCGGCCTCCGCTCAACCGGCGATGAACCGGCGCTCCTTGAGGAATTCGTAAATTTCCCGGGCGGATTGCCCAGCCTCAAGGTTCTGGAGGATCCGGCTGCATTTCTTCTCGGGCGGCGGGAAGACCTTGACCACCTGGGTGAAGGAACCCATCAGACCGAGCGATTCCTCCGGCAGCCCCAGATCGTCCGCGCTGATCACCTGGATAGGCTTTCTTCGGGCGGCGATCACATCCAGGAATGAGGGCGCCCGCCGGACGGTTTCGCCCTTGCTGAAGGTGACCAGAGCGGGCAGCCCAGCCTCGTAGATCTCATAACCGCGCTCGACCTCTTTCTTCACCCGGATGCGTCTGCGGTTGTCGCTCACCTCGATCTCAACCCCGTAGGTGATCTGCGGCAGTCCGAGAATTTCGGCGATTTCCGGTCCAACCTGGGCGGTGTCGCCGTCGATCGCCTGCTTGCCGGTCAGAATCAGATCGAAGTCAGGCGCGGCGCCGCGAATCGCTTCGGCGAGGGTCAGGGCAGTAGCCCAGGTATCCGCGCCGGCGAATTTACGGTCGGTGACCAGGATTGCCCGGTCAGCCCCCAGCTCCAGGCAACGCATCAAAGCGTCGCGGGCCTGGGGAGGGCCCATGCTGATTGCGATGATTTCCACCCCCTGGTGGGCGCGGGCGATGCGGGCAGCGTGATCCAGGGCATACTCGCAAAAGGGATTGAGGATGGCTTTGACCCCTTCGCGGATCAATGTTCCGGTTTTGGGATCGACCTGGACGTCGGTCACTTCGGGGACCTGTTTGATGCAGACGATAATTTTCATGCAGAAACCTCGGCGGCGAAGATGTCGTTTGGGTTGAGCAGACCAACCGGGTCGAGTGCTTCCTTAATCCGCTTCATCTGTTCGATCTGTTCGGGGGTATACATTAATTTCAGGAACTTGCGCTTGATCTTGCCGATGCCATGCTCGGCCGAGACTGCCCCGCCCAGTTCGACCGCCCTCCGGGCGAAGATTTCATACAGCTCGAGCCCCTTGTGTAAATCTTCCATATCTCGCGGCAGGATGTTGACGTGGATGTGGTTGTTACCGATGTGCCCGAACGCGCACCATTCCAGCCCTGCCTGCGTGCAGCTGCTCTTATAGAGCTGCCACATTTCTTCCAGGTGCTCATCTGGCACGGCCAGGTCGGTGCCGAGCTTGTGAATGGCGGGGTGGTGCTGCTTGCGCTCGGCAATGATGCTGTTCACCGTCTCTGGAAGGAGATGGCGGAAAAGTTTAAAGCGCTCGAGCTCGCGGTCTTCGTAGCCGGCCCAGGAGTTTGCCAGACTGGTGCCGACGCTGGCGACTGCTTGTTCCAGCGGTTCGCAGTCGTAGGAATCCGCGCGCGGGTCAAAACTCAGCTCGATGAAAATGGCCGCCCTGGCTTCGGCGGGGATAGGCGGCATGCCAACCGCCGAGGGCGCCTCGCGCTGCCGCTCACGGAGTAAATTAAGGGCATGCTCTGAATAAAATTCAAGGAAATCGAGGTGCAGCCGCGAATCTGAGCGAAGCGCCTGGGTGAGAGCAATGGCATTATCTTCTTCATCCAGAAACTGGATAATCGAAATCTTGTTCTCGCGCCTGTGCAGGGCGACGTCCACCCGGGTGAGGATGCCGAGCACGCCTTCGGACCCGATGAACAGGTCAATCAGGTCCATTTGCGGGGCCGTGTAAAATCCGCTGGCGCACTTGGTCTTCGGCAGGGAGTAATCCGGGACGGTGAACGAGCGAGCCATGCCCTGCGAGCTGATCACGACGAACTTGCCCGTAGGCGAGGCGAAGTACTTGCCGCGGGGAATGTCGAGGAATTCGCCGTCGACCAGCAAGACGCGGATGCCGCGCACCCAGGCGCGGGTCGGCCCGTAACGGTAGGTGCGCGCACCGGAGGCGTTGGTGGCGACCGAGCCGCCCAGCGAGGCGCTCATCTCGGTCGGGTCAGGCGGGTAGAAATAGCCGTGCGGGTCGGCTTTGAAACGGACCAGGTCGGCCTGGACAGCGGGATCGGCGCTGCGCTCGAGGGCGGGGAACTGCCTGCTTTTCAGCATGCTTTCCAGGCTCTTCAGGCTCAGGCTGGTCTGGGCGCGCACGCGCCATTCGCCGGCGGCAGGGTCATACCAGATTCTCTCGATCTGGTCGAGGCGCTCGAGCGAGATCAGCGCGCCGCCGTGCGGCACGCAGCCGCCTACCAGCCCGGTGCGCGCTCCGGCGACAGTGGTCGGCACCTTCCGGCGGCTCATCTCGCGGACGATCGCCGCCAGTTCTGCCTCGTTTTTCGGGAAAAACAGATAGTCGAAAGGTTGGGGCGAGAGTTTGGATTCGTCCGTAAGGTAAACCGGATATTCTGCCAGGATGTTCTCGAAGCCCTCGACGCTTTTGACTTGCTTGATGTCAACTTCGGGGGCGGGTTGTGCGTAGATTTCGTGCATGATGTCCGGGTTCCATGTCTGGATTGAGTTTAAGGAATGACCATCAGGGAGGGCTTCAGGCGCCGTAGGCTCGCGAGGAGAGATTATCCAGGATCGGCTTGAGGTGGGCGATGCCCTCGCGGGCAGCGGTGAGCGCATCGGGCGTTGGGAGGAATTCGCCCGAGACATATCCATCGTAGCCGGTCTCAGACAGAGCCTCGAGTAGAGAGGTAAAATCGAGGTGCCCCGCGCCGGGGTGCCAGCGGTTCGAATCGGCTGCGTGGAAGTGGAAGATGCGCTCTCCACAACGGCGGATGGCGGCGAGCATATCAGCCTCTTCGATGTTCATGTGGAAGGTATCCAGCAGCAGGCCGAAGTTTTCCTCGCCCAGCCGTTCGATCAGCTCGAGTCCCTGGGCAGTGTTGTTGATCAGGCTGGTCTCGTAGCGGTTGATCGGCTCGAGGGCCAGGCGCACGCCGCGCGGGCGGGCGGCCTGGCAGCACTCGTTCAACGCGGCGCAGAGCCAGTCCTTCGCCTGGACCGGCTCCACGCCGGGTTTGACCACCCCGCGGATCAGGCCGATAATGATCACCGCGCCGAAGCGGGCGGCGCCGTCGATGTGACTCTTGATCCGCTCGACGGCTGCCCGCCGGATGGACGCCTCTGGATCGGTGAAAGAGAGACGTTCCTCGCCCCAGGCCTGCCCGGTGCCGATTGCCGGCACTTCCAGGTTGTGACGGCGGGTCAGAGCGGTCAGGGCGTCGAAGTCCACCATCCGCGGGTCGCGGATGGCCAGCTCGACGCCCTGGTATCCAAGGTCGGCGATCTGGGCCAGGTTGGCGTCCAGGTCGCCGGAGAGCGTTGCGGCCTGAAAGTGGGTCGGCTGGGTGGAGAGGACGATGGAGAGTTTCATGGGTCGTATCCTGGTGAACAGGTAGTTCCTAAAGAGAAGGTTGTACCTGTGAGGCGTATTGGCCCTCATCCCTGGCCCTTCTCCCGTTCCGGGAGAAGGGAATCTTCAGTCTGGAGGATTTGACTCCTCTCCCGCTTGCGGGAGAGGCCGGGTGAGGGCTAAGACCGCGTATCCGAGATAATCTTTGTAGATCCGGGTTGGCGGGTGAAATTGGCAGGTTCGTGCCCTCATCCCTGGCCCTTCTCCCGTTCCGGGAGAAGGGAATCTTCAGTCTGGAGGATTTGACTCCTCTCCCGCTTGCGGGAGAGGCCGGGTGAGGGCCATATAAGTTTACAATCGGCGTCCAGTTGTCGTTCAAGATTTATCACCCTTACAAATACGGCTTATTACGGACAGGACTGACCCAATATCATTTTCAACCATTTCATTCGAAAATCGGATTACCCGATATCCCAGGTCAGCGAGCACTGAAGACCGGTCCGAATCAGCTTGGTGTTGATGATGGTGAATTTTGCCGTCAATCTCAACAACCAGACGATGTTCAGCGCAGTAAAAATCGACGATGAAAGATCCAATTGGGTGCTGCCGGCGAAATTTCAGGCCGTTCACCTGGCGCTTGCGTAAAGCCAGCCAAAGCTTGACCTCCGCTGGGGTCATTGCCTTACGGAGTTCTCTGGCTCTTTCCTGTATTTGCTCAGAGGTTCGGATGCGTGTTTTTTTCATTTTTTATTGCTAGTTAGGCTCCCCTTCTCTCCCGTGAATGGAGAGAAGGGGATGGGATTTGAAGGGCGAGAAAAAGTCAAAAACCCTCATGCCTAAGCCAAATACGTAATCTTCGCCTCCGACCGGTCGGTCTGCAGACGGATGATGTTCTCCGGCACCTCGTGCAGCTTGATCTTCTTGGTGCTCATCACGGTCATATCCATCCCGTCGGCCATGCACTCGATCACCCGCGAGAAGGTGCCGTGACCGGAGTGCCCCTGCGCGCCGATGATGCTGGCCCGGCGCACCTGCAGGACTTCACCGGTAACCGGCATCTTTGCCTCTGCCCGGGCGGTGACGATCACCCGGCTGTTGAGCGTGCGTCCTTCCCAGATGACCTGCTCAATGGCGGGATAAACCACCTCGGGCAAGCCGGTGGCTTCCATGAACAGGTCGGCGCCCATCCCGCCGGTGATCTCCAGCACGCGCTGGACAAAGTCCTCTTTCAGCGGATTGATGTGGTTGTCCGCGCCCAGCTTGAGCGCCATCTTTCCGCGAAAATCCTCTGTTTCTGAAATAATCACCTTTGAAGCGCCGGCGCGCTTCAGAATTGCGCAGGCGGCCAGGCCAACCGGTCCGCCGCCGAGGATGACCACCCGGTCTCCCGGGCGAATGCCTCCTCCGCGCTCGATCAACGCGTTGTAAGCCACGCTGGTCGGCTCGACCAGGCTTCCGGCGATGAAAAGGTCAGTTTCGTTCTGGTAGATCTTGCGCAGCGGCTCCAGACTCCAAACGGTTCGGGCGGGAACGACCAGGTATCTGGTGTAAGCGCCGTTGACATTGAAGCCAATCTCGTTCAACCGCTCGCAATGATTCGGGTAACCGTCTGCGCAGGGCTTGCACTGCGCGCACCAGAGCATCTCCTCGGTGGTGACTGCCTCGCCGCCTTTGAAGGGCTTGTTGGTGCGCTTGTCGATCGCCTTTTTCCTGGCCTCGACCACCACGCCGGAGAGCTCGTGGCCGAGGATGCACGGGAAGCCGGTCAGGCCGGGGTAGAAGATATAGCCGTCCTTATCCGCCTGGGCCATGTGCACGTCCGAGCCGCAGATGCCGCAGGCTTTGACCTCGAGCAGGACTTCGTCGTCGCCGGGGGTGGGGATGTCATATTCGCGGATTTCCAGGCGCGGATTGCGCCAGACCAGGCTGCCGAGGTAAGTCTGCCGGCCTTCGATATCCTTGGCGCCCAGCCTGAAACCGGGTTTGGGATCCCAATCCGCGACCAGGGTTACGCCTTCCATCTTTCCTTTCATGGTCATTCTCCTTTAAACTTCCGTTCCCTGACCGATGCGCGGCAGGGCGTAAACCGGCTTCCAGCCGGGGCTGAGCGGCTCGCGCAGGAAAGGCTCCAGCTCGGCCTGGCTGCGCAGGGTGACCTCTTCCACCGGAGGAACTTTGCCGGGCGG
This sequence comes from uncultured Anaerolinea sp., assembly GCA_964564935.1. Classification (GTDB taxonomy): domain Bacteria; phylum Chloroflexota; class Anaerolineae; order Anaerolineales; family Anaerolineaceae; genus Bellilinea. Next base: position 32,868 of record CAZMCF010000011.1, read on the forward strand.
GAAGGCTGCCAGGATGTGGTCATTCCAGAGGGTCAGGTATTTGAGGATGGCGGCCATGGGGCGCCTGGCTTTCCGCGCGTCGCCGGATTTCGCCTTACCGACCACGCCCTCGGGGGTGGCGGCGATTTCGATGGCGAAGTGTCCTTCGCCTTCGCTCCAGCGGCTGGGCCGGCTGAAGGGATCGACCGATTTGTCGAAGTGGCCCTCGGGCAGGTAGCTTTTCCCCTCGGTGTCGACCGCATAGTTCATGTCGACCATCTCCGGGTGCAGGAGCAGGCTGAGCGAGGTTTCCGACTCGTCGGCGTGGACGAAGTTCGTACCCATCTGCCCGCCGCGCTCGACCGGACGGAAGAACTCGCGCACCGCGCGGTGCCAGTCGATCACCCGGAAAATGCCCGGGAGCTGGTAGCGTTTCTGGAATTCCTGCACGGCTGATTCGAGCACCCATAACTGCCCGTGATTGTTGACGATCAACTGCTTGCGGAAGCCGTCGTTCCACAGCCCGAGCATTACGTCGATCATCATCTCGCGCACGACGTGCTCGCGGACGATCACCGTACCGGGCATGCCCACATGGTGGTAGGGGTGCGCGCCGTAATTGAGCGGCGGCAGAGCCAGGTTGACCGGCGCGCCGCGTTTGGCGGTGTAGCGCCGCACGCCCTCGCAAATCGCGCTGACGTAGAGCGTGTCGGCGGCGCTGGGCAGGTGCTGCCCGTGCAGCTCGGTGCAGCCGACCGGGATGAAGACGATATCGTTCTTCTTGCGGTTGGCTTCCACCTGCCAGCGGGTAGTGGTCTGGATGTATGAGCCGGGCTTGCCCCACTCGATTGGCGAGGGGATGCCGTAATCGGCCAGAATGGCGTCGATCTGCTCGTCGCTGGCTTCCCAGACCTCTTTCTTCAGTCGGCCAACCTCGTTGTCCTCGAAGAACAGGTCGGGCTGGTTGGTCGGCAGATACCCAACAGGGATTCTTTGTTCTGTCATTTTCTTACTCCTTTTAAACTACGTTAGTGGATGAACGATCATCTACGCGGATAAGATTTCACTGACTTTGACCGGGCGATTCTCGTGGAAAGATTTCCAGGCGGCATGTCCGAGGGCGACCGCAATCCGCCCGTCCTCGCCGTTAATCGGAACCGGTTTATCCTCACGGACGCACTCGATGAATGTCCGCACCTCTTCGAAATAACAGGGCGCGTAGCGCTGCATGAAGAAATGGGGGATGCGGGCGGTGTGAAAACCCTCGCGGTCGCCTTTGTGCACAGTATGCTCGACCTCGTTTTCGGCTTTCGCGGTGCCAAACTGACAGAATACCTCCAGGCGCTGGTCGTAGCCAAAGACCGCCTGGCGGCTGTTGTCGATCACCCCGATCGCGCCGTTGGCGAATTTCAAGGTGACCAGCGAGGTATCCACGTCGCCAAAGGTTTTCAGCTCCGGCTCGACCAGGACATTGCCGACCGCATAGACCTCCTCGACCTCGCCGACCTGAAAGCGGGCCATGTCGAAATCGTGGATGCTCATATCCAGGAACATCCCCCCGGAAACGCGCATGAATTCCATCGCCGGCACTTCCGGATCGCGGCTGGTGATGTGCAAAATGCAGGGCTGCCCGAGCTCGCCAGAGGCGACGATCTCGCGCACGCGTTGAAAGCTGCGGTCGAAGCGGCGGTTGAAGCCCACCTGCAGCTTCACCCCGGCTTTATCGACCGCTGTCAGAGCTTCGTTGATGCTTTCCAGGTCGAGGGCAAGCGGTTTCTCGCAGAAGATGTGCTTGTCCGCCTCGGCGCAATCCTTGATCATCATGGCATGAACGTTGGTGCTGGCGGCGATCAGGATCGCCTCGATTTCCGGGTCGGCGAGCAGCTCGTGATAGTCATAGACCACCCGCTGGATGCCGAGCTGGTCTGCCAGCGCCTGGGCGACCTCCAGGCGGATGTCGCAGATGGCGGAGAGATTGGCTTCGGGGATCTTGCGCGCCAGGTTGGTCACGTGCACGCTGCCCATCCTCCCTGTGCCGATCACGGCGATGTTGATTTTTCTGGTCATGTCATCCCTTTCTCTCCCGCCATAATCATACGGAGGGTAGAAGTGTGAATGGAGCGAATCAGGGTTTCATCACCACTTTCATGGCGCTCTTGGGGTGATGGGAAAGGGTCTTCATATCCAGACCGAGCATGTCGAATGCGCCGATGCCCTCATCGAGCGAAATCACTTTGGTGAAGAAATGGGTCATGTCCAGACGGTGTTCTTGATAGATACGGATGGAGGGCACCATCGTATTCTGCCCGAGGTACAGGCCGAGGATCTTGGTCGCCCAGCGGGTGATTTCGTTGGGGATGACGGTGGCTTTAACGCTGGAATCCATGCCAAAGGGCAGCACCTTGCCGCCGGGGGTGACGCACTGGAGAGCCTGCTCGAAAGCGTTGCCGGTTGCCTCGATGACAATGTCGGCTTTGCGCCCGTAGGTGAACTCGGTGATCTTCTCGACTACATCTACCTCGCGCGGGTTCCAGACGGTCAGCCCGCACTTTTTGGCAATCTCGATCCGGAAGGGGTCGATCTCGGTCACGGCGACCTTGGCGGCGATGTTCCTGGCGAACTGGGCGAAGAGATAACCGATGGGTCCAAAGCCGAGGATCAGGACGTAATCGTACGGCAGCATCATGAGGGTGTTCATCCCATTGACCACGGTCGCCAGGGTTTCGACCTGGGTGCCGAGCACGTCATCGATTTCATCCGGGAGGACGAAGCACTGCTTTTCGGGCACCAGGCAGTATTCGGCGTAACCGCCGTCGCGCATTACTCCCAGCGCGCTGGTTTTGATATCCACGCACTGGCTGGTCAGGCCCATCCGGCAGAAGGAGCAGAAGCCGCAGCGGATGTTGTTGTCGACTGCCACCCGGTCGCCGATTTTGACGTGGTGAACGTGGCTGCCAACCTCGACCACCTCGCCGCTGAACTCGTGGCCGAGGATGGTGTTCGGCTTGAAATGGTGCTTGCCCTCGACGATCTTCACATCGCTGCCGCAAATGCCGACCGCGCGGATCTTCAACAGGACGTCATCCGGTTCTTTGACATGAGGGATCGGGACTTCTTCCATCACCAGCCGGCCGACGTCTTTAAAAACGAGCGCTTTCATTTTTTCCATGGTTCTTGCCTCCTTTTCAATTCTTGCACACGTGTGCACGGGTGACCAAATAAAAATACAAAACCTTTTCTGAGGGGGATTTGATCATCGTTGGATGCGCGCCGAACCTCCTTTGGCGAACGCCTCGACCTGTTCGAGGGTCGCCATAGTCGTATCGCCTGGGAAGGTGGTGATCAGCGCGCCGTGAGCCCAGCCAAGGTTGACCGCCTCCTGACCCGGCCTGCCGGTCAGCAGGCCGTAGAACAGCCCGGCGGCGAATCCATCCCCGCCGCCCACCCGGTCGTAGACGTCCAGCTCGACGGTGGGGGACTGGTAGACCTCGCCGTTGATCCAGGCGACTGCGCTCCAGGAGTGGCGGTTGGTCGAGTGGACCTCGCGCAGAGTGGTCGCCACCACCTTGATACGCGGATAAAGCCGCAGCACCTCCTGGATCATCTCGACGAAGGCGCTCGGATCGAGCTTAGAAGCGCCTGCTACCGCCGGCCCGGGGATGCCCAGACCAAGCTGAAGGTCTTCTTCGTTGCCGACCAGCACGTCGACGTTTTCGACGATCCGGCGCAGCACCGATTGAGCCTGGGCCGGTCCGCCCCAGATGTTCCACAGTTTGGCGCGGTAGTTTAAGTCGAAGGAGACTGCGGCTCCGGCTGCCCGGGCGGCCTGCATCCCCTCGAGGATCACCTCGCCGGTAGTGGCTGAAAGCGAGGCGAAGATCCCGCCGCTGTGGAACCAGCGCACGCCGCCGGCGAAGATCTCCTTCCAGTTGAAGTCGCCCGGCTTGAGCAGGGCGGCAGCTTCATTGGCCCGGTTGTAGAAGACCACCGGCGGGCGGACGCCGTAACCGCGGTCGGAATAGACCGTGGCCATGTTGGGACCATTGACGCCGTTGTGCTTGAAATGAACGTAGAAGGGGGTCACGCCCATGGCTCGCACGCGCTGGTCGATCAGATCCCCGATCGGGTAATCGACCATCGCGGAGGCGATGCCGGTTTTCAGCCGGAAGCAGTCGGCCAGATTGGCGGCGACGTTGTACTCGCCGCCGCTGGGATGGACCTGCCATTGGGTCGCCTTGCGGAAGGGGACGATCCCTGGATCAACGCGGTGGTTCAATGCGCCAAGCGCAAGGAAATCAAGCTTACCTTCTGCGGGAATCTTCAAGCCATCCTTCATTGGTTACTCCTTCTCAGCCTGGGATGTCCAATCGGTGTGGAAAACGCCCTCCCGGTCCGTCCGCCGGTAGGTGTGGGCGCCGAAGTAGTCGCGCTGGGCCTGGATCAGGTTGGCGGGCAGGCGCTCGCTGCGGTAAGCGTCGTAATATGCCAGCGAGGCGCTCATCGCCGGGATGGGGATGCCGAGCGCAACAGCGGTCTGGATCACCTGGCGCAGCATCGCCTGGCGGGACAGGACTGCCTCGCGGAAATACGGATCGAGCAGCAGGTTTGGCAGGCCGGGGTTGCGCCTGTAGGCGGCGGTGATCTCGCCGAGCAGGCTGGCCCGGATGATGCAGCCAGCCCGCCAGATTCTGGCGATCTCGCCGAGGTTTAGGTCGTATTGATACTCAGACGAGGCCAGCTTCATCATCCCCAGACCCTGAGCGTAGGAGAGAATCTTGCAGGCGTAGAGCGCTTCGCCGGCGGCCTGCATGATCACCGTGCGGTAACCCTTGAAGAGACGTCCCGGTCCTTTGAGCACCTGCGCTGCTGCCGCCCGTTCGCCCTTCAGCGCTGAGATGATTCGCGCTTCCAGCGCGGCGTGAATCGTCGGCGCGGGCGCGCCGATGTCCAGGGCGTTCTGGCTGGCCCATTTTCCTGTCCCTTTTTGCTGGGCCTCGTCCAGGATGAAATCGACCAGCGGGCGAGAGGTTAAAGGGTCGATCCTGGAAAGGATATCGGCGGTGATTTCGATCAGATAGGATTTCAGCACGCCCTGATTCCATTGATTAAACTGCTCAGAAAGCCCCGTCAGCCCGATACCCAGACCGCGCCGCAGCAGGTCGTATACCTCGGCGATCAACTGCATGTCGGCATATTCAATCCCGTTATGGATCATCTTGATGTAATGTCCCGCCCCGCGCGGGCCGATGTATGCAACGCAGGGCTGCCCGTCCTCAGCCCGGGCGGCGACGGCGGTGAAGATGGGCACGACCTCTTCCCAGGCCTGGCGGCTGCCGCCGGGCATCAGCGCCGGGCCCCACCTGGCGCCCTCCTCCCCGCCGGATATTCCCATGCCGATAAAACGAATCCCGTCTGTTTCCAGTTCTGCGCAGCGGCGTTCGGTGTCGAGGAAATGGGAGTTGCCGCCGTCGATCAGAATGTCGCCGGGCTCCAGGTAGGGCTTGAGCTGGACGATTGCGTCATCGACGGCGCTGCCGGCAGGCACCAGCAGGATGATCCGCCGCGGTCTTTCCAGCTCCGCGCACAATGCGGCCAGGCTCACGGCGCCGAGCAGCGCCCGGCCCTCTCCCTCGCCCTGGGTGAAGGCCTGGACCCTGGCTGGATCCAGGTCGTAGCCTGCCACCGGATAGCCGTGCCGCTCGATATTCAGCGCCAGGTTGCGCCCCATCACTCCCAGCCCGACGATGCCCATGGTGTATTTCATCATCAGGATCCTCCCCGAAATCTATTCGACAGCCGGTTGTTCGCGCAGGCGGTAGAGCATCTCACCCGCCTCGCGGACGACCAGAGTATTTTCATCTTCTGCGCCGATTAACCTGGCCAGCTCGGGGGAATCAGGGTCAAGGTAGCCCAGGCCGATCCGCCGGCAGCGTTCTTCCGGGATGCCGGTCGCCAGGGTGACCTGGATGCGCAGCTTCTCCACGCCGGAGGCCGGGTCGTAACTGCCCATCCCGCGCAGGTGGGTGGAGTGGGCCAGCACGCCCCACGGATAATGCTGGTATTGATCCCACTGCTTTGCAAAATAATCCCGGCAGTGATAGCCGATCTCATCCAGGATTTTGCCGTGAGTGTAGCTGACTTCGCTGACGTGCGGGGCGTAGATGATCACCTCGCCGCCGTCGGCGATGACCGGCTCGAGCTTGTACATGCCCTTGGCGGCGGTCCAAAGATCGTCGTAGCGTCTGGGCATGATCGAGATCGCCCGCTGGACAGGTTTGTCGAGATAAAGAATGTGCACCTGAGCGGAGAGCGCGGCGGCTGCCCGCCAGGATTCCTGGGCGCTGCCGAAGAATATCCCATGCAGACCGGCGTGGGTGACCACAAGGCTGAAGCAGGCGATTGGCTTCTGGATGAACGCGGCTGCCCGGTCGATTACTGCCCGGACGGGGGTATAGCCGGCGCCAATGATCTTATAGCTGGTGATCAGCGCGCCCAGCCAGTGGGTGAAGTTGATGATTTCCGGGCCGGCGATACCCGGGAACAGATATTTATTCCCGCCCGAAAAGCCGACCACTTCGTGAGGGAAGACCGGCCCGCAGATGATCAACTGGTCGTAATCCTCGATCAGCCGGTTCAGGCTGACCGGCACGTCCACGGCCAGCATCCCCTCCGTGATCTGGCTGATCTCCGCGGCGGGGATGACGCCGACCGTGGTGAAGCTGGCCGGATCGCTCCACTCGTGGTTATAGATGCGGTGGGCGCCGGCCTTCCCGTCGATCACCGGGCGCCCGATCAGGTGGGTGAGCTGGGCGTCGCTCATTGGCTGGTGGGTGCCCAGGGCGACCAAGTAATCCAGCGCTTTGACCCGCCCGCCGAGGGCATCTTCCAGCAGGCAGAACATCAGCGGCACCGGCATCGTCCGCGTCCCATCCGGGATCAGGACCAGGACGCGCCTGCCGTCGACCGGCAGATCAGCCAGCGCCTGGCGGACGATCTCGCCGGTCTCTGCTTCGCTCAACGTTCGCTCTTGAAAACCGCGGCCAATGATCATCGGTTTATACTCCACTAAATGCGGAAAATCCGCCGTCGACCGGGACGACAACGCCGGTGACGAAGGCCGAGGCGGGAGAAACCAGCCAGAGCACCGCGCCGAGCAGATCCTCCGGGGCGCCGAAGCGGCCCATGGGGGTGTGGGCAATGATCGTCTTGCCGCGCGGGGTGAGCTCGCCGCTGCCCTCCTCGGTCAGCAGGAAGCGGTTCTGTTCGGTCAGGAAGAACCCCGGAGCGATTGCGTTGACCCGGATGCCGGGAGAATATTCCTGAGCCAGATGCACCGCCAGCCACTGGGTGAAGTTGCTCACCCCCGCCTTGGCCGCCGAATAAGCCGGGATGCGGGTCAGCGGGCGGAAGGCATTCATCGAAGAGACGTTCAGGATGACCCCGCGCTTTTGCTGGGCCATGATTTTCGCAAAGACCTGGCTGGGCAGGATGGTGCCGATCAGGTTCAGGTCGAGCACCCAGCGCAGCGCGTCGGCAGGCAGGTCGAAGAAGGGTTTATCGGGAGCGGTGGTGGCTGCCGGCTTGTTGCCGCCCGCGCCGTTGATCAGGATGTCCACCCGTCCAAAGCGCGCGAGGACGGCATCCGCGGCGGCCTGGATGCTGGCTTTGTCCAGAACGTCGCAGCCCAGCCCGAGCGCCGCGCCGCCCGCGGCCTGGATCTCGGCGGCCAGCTGCTCAGCGGCTCCCTGATTCAGATCAAGGACGGCCACCGCTGCACCCGCCTCGGCCAGTGCCCGGCACATGCTGGCGCAGAGCACGCCCGCACCGCCGGTGACGACCGCGGTCTGGTTGGTGAAGTCGTAGGCGTTTTCGAGAAACTTTGATGTCATGGTTAGCCTCAGGTATACACTGAACAATCAACCTTTATCGCCTGGCGAAGGGAGTCAGGTGGCGGATGAAATGGGCTTCGAGGTTGGCGGCGTACGCGCTGGAATGCTCGCGCAGCAGGGACATCAGCCGGTCGGCGAAGAGCGGGGAGCCGTCATCCGCGCGGGCGGTCAGCACCGAGCCGAAGGTCACGTGCAGAATCTGACGGGCGTCGAACTGGTCGAGCAGGACCGTCGGGTCGCCGACTTGCTCGGGCAGCGGCGCGCGGGCCAGTTGAGCCGAGACATGGTAGCTGATCCGGTCGGTTTCGTAGCGCTGGCGGGCAAAGGCGTAGATCTCGCCGAAGAGACCCGGGTCCACGGCGGCGATGGTGCGCAGGGCTTCCAGATAGCTGGTCCCGGCGGTCTTTAGATGAACAAGCCCGCGAGTCTGGCGGACAGCCGCCGGGTAGATGCTGAATTTATCCGAGCCGGAGTGCAGGCTGAGCTTGTATGGGCCAAAATGACGGGCAATGGCCGCATGACCGGCGATGTCCGCCTCGAAGTTGGTCAGATCTCCGATGTAATCCACGCCTTTCTCGAAGGCGCCAATGTAGCGCGGAGCCAGGCTGATCCACCGGACGCCCAGGCGCTTCAATTCGCTGGCTATGTAGGCGTGCTCGGCGTGGCTGGTCGGCTGTTCGGTCTCATCGACCGAGACCTCCAGCTCGAACGGGTGAGCGCCGGCCCGTGCTGAAAGGTGGCGGTACATGGAGGCAACGTGCCAGACCGCCCGTCCGTACTTGACCGCGGCTTTGAGCGCAGTGTGTTCATCGAAGGTCAGGCTGAGATGCTCGACCTGAAGGGACTTACCCAACAGGCCGCTTGCTTCCGGCCGTAATACGTCCGGCAGCGCCGAAGCCAGTTCGCGCAGCTCGCCCAACGAAGCCGATTCCGCGCGCGAATCGACGTACTCGCCGGGGTCTATGGTGAAAAACGTGTAACCGGCAGCCAGGCAGGAATCGATGTCCCCGGTCGTCTTGAGGTGGTCAGCATCCGCGCCGAAGCCGGCCTGCCAGTTTTCCTGGAAGACGCCCCAGGTTGCTTCATCGAGCACCTGCTGCGGCGTCCGTCCGGTGCGGGCGTTTTCGCGGATGGACTGCTGGGCGAAGATCGGGGCGATACCCCCGCCTGCTTTTTTCATCGCCCGGACATGCCCCGGCGTGGCCAGTCCCAGACGATCACCAAGCCCGGCAGAGGTGCCCGGTCCGAGACCACGCGGCTGCAGCCAGGGGAGATGCAGGCGCAGGGCGGCCGCGTTGGCGGCGCTCAGCGGGGCGACGATCAGCGTCTGGCCGTTGACCTCGGAGCGCTCTCCGACGAAAGAATTCAGGGCTGGATGCCCCTGCCCGGCGGCAACCACCAGCCGCAAACCGTCCGCCGCCCTTGTCAGCCCGTACTCTGCGTTCTCTTGCCTGACCAGCGATTGGGTCAGGAGATCGAGATTGGCGGCAAGGAGGGTAGGGGTTTCGGCGGACATGTTCCTGTTTCTCTTGATTAACCTGGCGCGGCGGTGGATTCGCGCACAAGCAGCTGGCCTTTGAGGATTTTGACGTTTTGGGTTTCGCCCGGCTTACCGTTTTCCGGCTTGAGCAGATCGAGGAGCAGCTCAGCCGCCTCGCGCCCGATCGAGCGTTTCGGCTGGTCGAAGGTCGTCAGCGGGGGCCTGGTGTAGGCCGAGAAAGTGATGTTGTCGAAGCCGGTGACCGAGATGTCGCCGGGCACATCAACGCCGGCGCGGCAGAATCCCTGCAGCATGCCGATGGCCAGCATATCGTTGAAACATACTACTGCGGTCGGGCGGTTTTTGAGCTCGAGGAAGTAATTGGCAGCGGTCAGCCCAAGATGCGGCTCGCCGCCTTCGACGTGGTGAATATACTCCTCAGGAACAGGCAGACCGGCGGCGTCCATTTCGCTGCGGTATCCGCTCAGCCGGTCCAGGGTGGTGCGTCCAGAGCGGGAGTTGCCCAGGTAGGCGATCCGCTCATGCCCCAGACTGATCAGATAACGGGTGAGCTGGCGGCTGCCGTCGATGTCGTCGTGATAGATGGAGTAGTGGAAGCTCTCGGCGGCCTGATAATTGACCACCACGATCGGGAAGCCGTGGGAGATCAACTGGCGGCCCTGTTCGGCGCTGAAGGAAGAGGAGCAGATGATCACCCCGTCGGTGCGCTGCTCCATCATCGTCTGGACGATCTTGCGCTCGCGTTGGGGGTCGTGCTGCGAGGCGGCGATGAACAGGCTGTAGCCGCATTCCTGAACGCATTCCTCAATGCCGAAGAGAATTTCGCTGAAGAAGGGATCCGCCAGGCTGCTGACGATCACGCCCAGCACCTGGGTGCGGTTGGTCTTCAAGCTGCGGGCCGCGGCGCTTGGCTGGTAACCCATCTCCTGGGCAGCCTGGCGGATGCGCTCGGCGGTCTCAGGCGAGATCAGCGAGTTGCCGCGCAGCGCCCGCGAGACGGTGGAGTGGGATACCCCGGTGTGTCTGGCGATATCTTTAATCGTGGTGGCCAATGTGGAAACCTGTTTTGCACACGTGTGCATTAATTGATTATAGTGTACATACATCAGGGTAAAAAGTCAATAAGGTTGACGAAAGCCTACTTGCAATATTTTTATTTTTGTCGTATGATATTCAAATGAAAGTAAGATTTCATAATTATAAGTTTTGAAAGTTCGCTGAGCCCTGCCTGGAGGTATCGTGAATCCTGATATCGAAGCCGTTTTCCTGGATGTAGGCAATACCCTGCGGATTGTCGTCGATGACCCTGAGTTTCAGGCTCAGGCAAAGCGAGATCTCATGGCTCTCGTCGGCGCGACCGAGCCGATGGACGATTTTTTTACCAAAGTAGATGCGCGCTGGAAGGCCTACCGCAAGCAATCCAAGCAATCGCTCCTCGAGGCTTCCGAATTGGAACTGTGGACCCAGTGGCTGCTGCCGGATTACCCGGTGGACGTTGTCGCCCCGGTCGCCGGGCGGCTGACCCGCCTCTGGCGCGATCACGACGGCCGGCGTGTCCCGCGTCACGATGCGAAAGCGACCATCGTCGAGCTGCACCGGCGGGGATACCTGCTCGGTATTCTGGCCAATACCATCACCGAGACCGAAATTCCCGATTGGATGTTTGCTGAAAAAGTCACCGGATATTTTAAAACGATTATTCTTTCTTCCAAAGTCCGGGTGCGTAAGCCTGACCCGGCGATCTACCTGCTGGCAGCGCGGGTGATCGGCGTCGAGCCAGCCCGGTGCGCTTATGTCGGCGACAACCCCATTCGCGACGTGGAAGGGGCGCAGGCGGCCGGTTTCGGGATGATGATCCTTTTCGACGAGCCTGCCACTCTGGCCAAAGAGCCGCAGCAGGCGAATGTCAAGCCGGATTATGTGATCACCGAGACCAGCCATTTGCTGGATATCTTCCCGCCGCGCGTTTGACCACATTACCCCCGTTGAAAGCTGAAATACTTGAATTCTGAAATCGACGCCATCTTTCTGGATCTTGGCAACACCCTGCGCATGCTGACCAAGAACGAGGCGCATCAGTCGGAAGCGCGCAGGCGGATTACCGAGCTGGTTGGGACGGATGAGAATCCGGATGACTTTTGCCGGAAAGTAGACGAGCGCTATAAGCTGTACCGCAAATGGGCCTTCGAGAATCGCAGAGAGGCGCCCGAGGCCGAGCTGTGGACGCGCTGGCTGGCGCCCGAATTTCCCGCAGAACGGATTGCGCCGCTGGGCGTGGAGCTGACCTACCAGTATCGCCAGACGATGGGATTGCGGGTGGTGGTCAAGAACGGCAAGGAGGTTGTGGCCGAGCTGCACCGGCGCGGCTATACGCTCGGGATCATCAGCAATGTGATCACCTCTCGCGAAATCCCCGATTGGATGGAAGCTGATGGCTTCAGCCCTCATTTCAAATCGGTCGCGCTGTCTTCGGTGCTGGGCTGCCGCAAGCCGGATCCGGCGATTTACCATGAAGCTGCCCGCCAGGCAGGTGCCGAGCCGGTCCGCTGCGTTTACGTCGGCGATAACCTCAAGCGGGATGTGGAGGGCACACGCGCGGCAGGATTTGGCATGCTGATCATCCTGATCAGCCCAGAAGAACTGGCCAGAGAGGTGATCAACGAGGAAAACCGGCCAGATGCGGTTATTCACCAGTTCAGCGAGCTGCTGGACATCTTTCCGGGCTGCCCGCGGGTGAACTTCGACCGGCTGCGCGTGCCGCAGTTGACAGCCTCAGACTCAGCCTGATTCGGCCAGGGAGTACAGACAGGAATGCAGAAGGTCCAGAAGTCGCACGGCGGGAAAGAGCTGGCGGATGCGGTCCGTCAGTTATACCGCGAGGGGCAGAGCGACTATTCGCTCGAGCCGCTCGTCCGGGTGGATGAAAATGGTCAGCCGCTCGGCCGTATTCAGGAGGGGGACGCGGTCATCTTCTGCTGCCGGCGCGGCGAGCGTGAAATCGAGCTGACCGAGGCCTTCACCGACCCTGATTTTTCTCACTTCGGTCGGCGCCTGCTCGACCTGGATTTCGTCATCCTGACCCTCTATCACGAAAAATTCAAAGACCTGCCGGTCGCCTTCCTGCCTTCCAGAATTCCTGACACGCTCGGCGAGGTGGTCAGCCGGGCGGGTCTGCGCCAGTTTCGCTGCGCCGAGTCAGAGAAATACGCCCATGTAACCTTCTTCCTTAACGGGGCCAACAGCCAGCCGTTCCCCGGCGAGGTCGACGTGCGCATCCCGTCCCCAAAGGGCATACCGTTCGATCAGATTCCTGAAATGAGCCTGCCACAGGTGGCCGATGCAGTCGCGGGGGCAGTCAAGGCGGGTTATGATTTGATCGTCACCAACTTTGCCAACGGCGATGTGATCGGGCACACCGCGAACGAAGCTGCGAAGGTTCAGTGCGCCAGGGCGGTGGATGAGCATCTGGGGCGGGGGGTTGCGGCCGCCCGCGAGCATGGCTATGTGGTCCTGATCACCGCCGACCATGGCAACCTGGAAGTGATGCGCCATCCCGACGGTACGCCGCACGTCGCTCACACCACCAGCCCGGTGGCGCTGATTGTGATCGACCCGCTGGCAGGCGCGCCGGTCGAGGTTAACAACGGTTGTCTTGCCGATCTCGCACCGACGGTTCTGGAGATCCTCGACCTGCCCCGACCGGCGGCGATGAGCGCCAAGCCGCTGGTCGCTGGGCACGCCTGGGGTAAAGGCCGGCGGGTTCTGCTGATCATACTCGACGGCTGGGGGCTCGGCGCGGCGGATGCGACCAATCCCATCCATCTGGCAGAGACGCCGGTCTGGGATGGTTTACTGGAGCGGTACGGTTTCGCCCGGCTGCAGGCGTCGGGCGAGGCGGTCGGCCTGCAGGCGGGCAAACCGGGCAATTCCGAGGCAGGCCACCTGAATATCGGCGCCGGGCGGGTGGTGCTGCAGGACGACGTCCGCCTCGACCAGGCACTCAAGGATGGATCGTTTCATGAGAACGAGATCTTTCTCCGGACGATAGACGGCGCCATCCGGCGCAAGACCCGCCTGCACCTGATCGGACTGCTGACCGAGAAATCATCCCACGGATCGATCGACTATCCTCTGGCGCTGCTGCGCATGGCCAGAAGCCGCGGCCTGGAGGACGTTTTCCTCCACCTGATTTTCGACGGGCGCAGCACAGAGCCAGGCAGCGCGCCGGCTCTTCTGCAAAAGCTGGAAACGCAAATGGCCGAGATCGGCGCCGGGCAGATCGCTGGAGGGGTCGGGCGGGGGATCGCGCTGGACCGGGACGGCAATTATGACCGGATCCAGCGCGCCTACCTGGCGCTCACGGATGGCGTCGGGCGCAAATACCCGCGAGGGGCGGCCAATGGCTGATCATTCACTCCTGCGCGACCCTGCCCGGTTTTCGGCAGCCCTGTACGAGAAATTGGGGTCGATCAGCCCGGCAGTGCGGGAACTTGAGCTGTATGAGTTCCGCTACTGTCTGGATAATCTTTCTCCCTCCGCAGGCTGGGATTCTGTCTACGTCCCCGGCTGCGCTGAGATCGAATCGCTGATCCGCCAGAAGGATTTCTTCGCCAGCATCGAGCTCAAACCGGAGCGCGACGGACAGCCGGTCATGGATGAGCAGATCGTCTGGCTGAGCCAGACCCTGTTGACCGGGCTGGTCAGCGGCCAGTATCCGGCCGAATGGATTCGGCGTCTGTTCTACTTTGATCCGCGCGGCTTCTTCTTCCTGCCCCGTACAGATTACTTCCCGGCTGAAATTCGCGCGCACTTTGGCGGCGGGCCAACGGTTCAATTTCAGCCGACCCAATCCCGCTTCGACACCGCGCTGGAGATCGGCTACAGGGAATTCAAAGAGGCGAACCGGGCGATCGACCAGGCTTTTCTGGATGTGACCCGGGCGATTATCGCTGCGAAAGGCGCGCCGCTGCTACTATGCATGGTCGGTCCTTCGGCGGCGGGCAAGACCGAGATCAGCGAGCGCCTGCGCGCAGCCCTGACCCAATCTGGCAGGTCGGTCGGCGCGATCGAGATGGATCATTTCTTCAAAGACCGCGACTACCGCGACGGGCGGGAGGTTGGGCTGGATTCGATTCATTATGACCTTTTTAAAGCCTGCCTGGCGGACTTGCTCGCCGGCAGGAAAGCCCTTTCCCCGCGCTATGATTTCCTCCGCGGAACATCCAGCCATGATCAGGATGGCCGCTTGAGGGACGGCTGCCGGATGTTTGAGATCGCTCCGGCGGATATCCTCGTGCTGGAGGGAAATTTCCCGTTCCACATCCCGGAAATTGCGCCGCTGGTCGGGTTGAAGATTGTCTATCTGACCGACGATCCCATCCGGCTGAAACGCAAGTGGAAGCGGGACGTCGATTTCCGCAAGAAGTACCATCCCGTCTACCTCTGCAACCGCTTTTTCCGCATCCAGTTCAGCCGGGCGGCGGATGTTTACCTACCGATGCTGGCCATCTGCGACATGGCCGTGGATACCACTTCTGCCGCGTTGTGGCTGACGCCTGAAATCCGCTCCGGATTGGATGTAGACACCTTCTTATCGGGTTCGCCCTCGAGGAGTTGAGGGACACGATGTTCGACGCCTTTTTTCGCAAGCTGATCGTCCCTGCCGAAACCAAGATCGCGATGCTGATCCTGGACGGCTTGGGAGGGCTGCCGCTGGAGCCGGGCGGGAAAACTGAGCTGGAAATAGCGAAGACCCCCAACCTGGACGCGCTCGCTGCCCGCTCCGCGCTTGGCTTGAGCGTCCCGGTTGGTCCAGGGGTCGCGGCCGGGAGCGGTCCGGGCCATCTGGCGATCTTTGGCTATGACCCAATCGAATACGAGATCGGACGCGGCGCGCTCGAAGCCCTGGGGGTCGATTTCGAGCTGGGGCCGGACGACATCGCCGCGCGCGGAAATTTCTGCACCGTCGATGAAACGGGGATATTGACAGACCGGCGGGCCGGCCGGCTGCCGAGCGAAGCCAGCCTGGAATTGATCCATCTGCTGCGCGGCATCCGGATTGAGGGCGCGGATTTCTTCGTCGAGCCGGTCAAGGAGCACCGCTTTGCCTGGATCATGCGCGCTCGCGGATTAGGCGCTGCGCTGACGGACACCGATCCGCAGACGACCGGGGTAAAACCGCCGGAGGTCAGGGCACTGGATGAGCGTTCGCAGAAGGCAGCCGATTTGATCAACCAGTTCATCCAGCGCGCCGGCGAGCTGCTGGCGGGTCGAACGCCGGCCAACTGGATCCTGCTGCGCGGGTTTGCTCGATTGCCGGAGATTCCTTCATACCAGGAGATGTTCAAGCTGCGCGCGGCAGCGATTGCAGTCAACGGCATGTACCGCGGCGTCGCCCGTCTGGCGGGAATGGAAGTGCTGCCCTTGCCGGGCGCAGCCCTGGCCGATGAGTTCACCGCGCTGGAGCGTCACTGGAAGGAGTATGATTTCTTCTACCTGCACTACAAGAAGACCGATACCTGCGGCGAAAGCGGCGATTTCGCCGGCAAAGTCAGGGCCATTGAGGATTTCGACGCCCAGCTGCCGCGTTTGCTGGCCCTGGAGCCGGATGTGATCATCGTCGGCGGCGATCACTCCTCGCCGGCTGCGCTCAAGGCGCACAGCTGGCATCCGGTGCCGCTGCTGCTGTACGGTAAATACGTCCGCGCCGACGGCATCGCCGAGTTTGGCGAATCAGCCTGCGCCCGGGGCAGCCTGGGACAGATCCCAGCCAGACAGGTCATGCCTCTGGCCCTGGCCAACGCCGGGCGGGTAGCCAAGTATGGCGCATAAATCACCCTTTAAATCTGAGAAACCCATGCCGCATGCAGTCCTTTTCGATCCCCAGGCTTTTTCCTCAGCCCTCTACGGGCAGATGGCGCGCATCTATCCCGGCGTCGCGGAGCTGGAGCTGTACGAATTCCGCTACTGCCTTGAGACCGTGAGTCCGCCGGAGGGCTGGGAGGCAGTCGAGCTGGAGCCGGCGGCGAGCATCGAAAGCAGGCTCCAGGACCGCCAGTTTTACTTTTCCATCCAGCTCAAGCCGCAGAAGGACGGGCGGGCAACCCTGGACGAGCAAATCCTTCGGCTGCTGCGCATGCTCTTCGTCGGTCTGGTCAGTCTGGAATATCCACCGGAGTGGGTCGAGCGGCTGTTTTACTTCGATGTACGCGGATTTCTTTTCTTTCCGCGCATCCGATACTACACCGCTGGCGTCCTGGATCACCTGGGGGGCAGACCCTGCCGGCAATTCGAGCCGAAGCAGAAACAGTTCGATCGCGTTCATTCCCTCGGCTACAAGGCTTTCAGGGAAGCGAACCGGGAAGTGGATTCCTTCTTCATCCAGACAGTTCTGGAGCTGGTCCGCCGGAAAGGAACCCCGATCCTGGTAGCCATCGCCGGAGCGACGGCGGCGGGCAAAACTGAGATCGTCGCCCGCTTGCGCGAGGCATTCGCCGCGGAGAGTATGAAGACCGCTGCGGTCGAGCTGGACAACTTTTTCACCGACCGCGATCAGCGCGAGGCGCGCGGCATCGGCTCGCTCGGCAAGGAAGCGCTCCATTATGAGCTGCTGAGCCAATGTCTTGGCGACATTCGCGCAGGCAGAAGGATCCTCACCCCCCGGTACAATTTCATCGATGGCACCTCCAGCCACGATTTAAGCGGCCGGCTGAAACCCGGCCGAGTTCCGGTTGAGATCGAGCCGGCTGATATCATTTTCATTGAGGGAAATTTCCCATTTCTTCTGCCCGAAGTCGCCCCGCTGGTCGGTATCAAAGTGGTGTATCTCACCGACGACGAGATCCGCTTGAAACGGAAATGGCGGCGCGACATGGATTTCCGCCGAAAATATGAGCTGGTTTATTTCCTCAACCGCTATTTTCGTGAGCAGTTCTTGATGGCCGAGGCAGCCTACATACCGCAGATGGAGGTTTGCGATCTGGTAGTGGACACGACCGCAGCGGCAGTTTGGATGACCCCTGATATTGCCAGGGTTCTATCTTAAAATGGGGCGGGATGGCTAATCCATAAATGTGATGAAATTCTACTTGCATATACAAACAATTTGCCATATACTATTTCAAATGAAAGTTATTTTTCATTTATTTTCATATTGTTACCATGGTTTCGCTATAAGAAAGGGGTGACCAGATGAGCAATCATCCAAAGACAGCGCTGACCGTCGATTTCAGCCAGCTGATCAGCGGGCGCTTCAACGAATTGACCAAAAGCGAGAAGCGGATTGCCAATTTCTTAAGGAAAAACCAGGAAGAATCCGCTTTCCTGCCCGCGAGCGAAATTGCCAAAAGGCTCTCGTTGAGCGAGGCGACGCTTGTGCGGTTCGCCCGCACGCTCGGCTTTAGCAGTTACCCGGCCATGCGGGCGGTGCTGCAGGAAAACTTCCGCCGGAGGGTCAGTCACTCAGCCCGCCTGCGCGGACGGCTGGATGACCTGCGCGAAGGCGGCGACCTTTTCGAACGGCTGACAGCAACCGAGATCGATTACCTGACCCAGGCGCTGGAATCCATCGACCGGAGCGAGATGAACAAGGCCGTCCAACTGCTCCGCAAGCACGATCGGATATTCGTTTTTGGGCTGGGACCGTCCATTTCGCTGGTCGACCTGCTGGAAATCCGCCTGCGCCGTTTTGGCAAGGAGGTGGTCCCGCTGAAAAGCTCAGGCAGAGAACTTCTTGATATGATCCTTAACCTGAGCGATCAGGATCTGTTGTTCGTGATCTGCTTTTTCGACCAGAATCCTGCCTTGAAGTTGATCCTCGAATACGGCAACAAAGTTGGCTGTCCGATCATCATGCTGACCGATACCCTGGATGCCATGCTCGGCGACCGGGTGGACGTTTGCCTTGCGGCGCGGCGAGGACCGATGGGCAAGTTCCACTCGCTGGTGGTACCCATGACGGTCATCAATGCGCTGCTGCTGTCTGTGGCGAGTGAGGACGAGGAAAAAATTATCCCGCATTTGGATAAGCTTGACTCGCTCCGAACCACGCTTCATTCTTATTACGCTGAAGAAGATTGACCCTTCTTTAACACCCCCTTCCTTCCCCAATTGCATGCATTTAGACAATCTTTCCTGCCGGCTCCGATATCTGCCGGCAAGAGAAATTCTACCGAGGCCTGAATATGGGACAAACCTATGGCTGTGATTTCTAAGGCTTCTCAAACGGCGATGGAGCTGTGGCAGGCTCGAGCCCGAAGGTTTTTCAGGTGGCTGACCAGCCCGCACGTTTTCCTTTCTCTGATCATGCTGGCAGTCATGATCTATATGGTGATCATTCCGCTCTACCGCATGCTGATGACCACCATCACCGTCCAGGAAATGGATTTGCGCGCGATCAGGGACGCAGAAATTGGCGATATCACCCTGTATCACTGGATCCGCATGCTGTCCGGCAAAATCGCCAAGATCATGACCTACGAACCGCTGGTGCACTCGCTGACGGTCTCACTTGGCGCGACCTGCCTGGCGCTTGTGATCGGCGGACTGATGGCCTGGCTGGTCGTCCGGACCGACCTCCCCGGCCGCGAGACGATCCACATGCTGGCGACCGTGCCGTATATCATGCCGTCCTGGACGATCGCCATGGCCTGGACGGTGTTGTTCAAAAACAGGACGTCCGGAGGTACGCCTGGCCTGCTGGAGTTCGTCACCGGAACGCCGCCGCCAGATTGGCTGGCGTACGGCCCATTTCCAATCATCTGCAGTTCTGCCCTGCATTACTACACCTTCTTTTTCCTTTTTGTTTCAGCGGCGCTCTTATCCATCGACTCCTCCCTGGAAGAGGCGGGCGAGCTGGCCGGCGCCGGGCGCTGGCGAATCATGCGGAAAATCACCTTCCCGCTGGTTGTCCCCGCTATCGCGTCCGGCTTCATAATGACCTTTTCCAAGACGATGGGTACCTTCGGCGGACCGAACGTGCTGGGCGTGCCCATCAAGTATTACACCCTTTCGACCATGCTCCGCTCGAACACCGCCATCGGCAACTATGGGGACGGTTTCGTCCTGGCCATCGTGCTGATCCTGTTTGCCATGGTGACGGTGATGCTCAACCAGAAAGTGGTCGGCACACGCAAAAGCTATGAAACGATCGGCGGGCGCGGGTTCATGGCTCAGAAGGTAAAGCTGCGAAATTTCAAAGGGATTCTCCTTGCGGTCGTGGTGGTTTTCCAGTTCATCATCGCCGTATTGCCGCTGGCGCTGTTGATTTACAGCACATTCATGCTGCGCACAGGCAATTACAGCCTGGACAACTTTACCCTGGCCCACTGGATTGGAAAAGGC
This sequence comes from uncultured Anaerolinea sp., assembly GCA_964564935.1. Taxonomy (GTDB): domain Bacteria; phylum Chloroflexota; class Anaerolineae; order Anaerolineales; family Anaerolineaceae; genus Bellilinea. Next base: position 52,578 of record CAZMCF010000011.1, read on the forward strand.
GACCTGTCGATCAACAGCGGTGAACCGGGGGTGCTGCTCAACGACCGCATTTATCACGGCGCCTGGAACTCAATCCGGCTGTCGCTGCTGGCCGCCCTGTTCACTGCCCTGCTGGGGGTGATTCTCGGCTACGCGATCGTCAAAGGGCGCGGCACTCGCCTGGCAAAGATCGTCGAACAACTGGCGTTTGTCCCGTATGTGATCCCGGGTATCGCGTTTGGCGCGGTTTATATTTCCATGTTCACCAAGCCTGTCGGCCCCGTGCCTGCGTTGTACGGCACGTTTGCGCTGCTGGTGGTGGTGTCGGTGGCAAAGCATATCCCATATTCCGCCCGAACCGGGGTTTCCGCCATGCTTCAGGTGGGCAGGGAGCTGGAAGAAGCCGCGGCGGTCGCCGGGGCGAGCCCGTGGCTTCGTTTCAAGCGGATCATTTTTCCGCTGACCAGCACCGGTTTTGTTTCCGGCTTTTTGTTGACATTCATCACCACCATGCGCGAGTTGTCGCTGATCATTCTTCTGGTCACGCCTTCAACCGCGGTGCTTGCAAGTATGACCATGCGCTACATCGAAAACGGTAATGAGCAGCAGGCCAATGCGGTCATTATCCTCTTGATCACCTTGGTGCTTATCGGCAACTTCATCATCAGCCGGTTCCGCGGCGGCAGCCTGAAAAAAGGGCTTGGCATGTAAGGAGAAAGAATGATGCAAACCCGAATCATCATCAAGAACCTGACGAAAAAATTTGGCGACGTGGTGGCGGTCAACGATGTCAGCCTGATCATTGAGCCGGGCACTTTCCTCACCCTGTTGGGACCTTCCGGCTGCGGCAAGACCACCCTGCTGCGCTGCATTTCCGGATTAGAAGACCCGGATGACGGGGAAATTGTCATCGGCGACCGGCTGGTCTATTCGCGCAGCAAAGGAATTTCGATGCCGCCCGGGCAGCGCGACCTTGGGTTGGTTTTTCAAAATTACGCCCTCTGGCCGCACATGACGGTCTATAAGAACATGACCTTTGCGCTCGAGATTCAAAAACTCTCCAAAGCCGAAATGGACAAGCGCGTCAAAGAGGCGCTGGCAGAGGTGCACATGCAGGGTTATGAAGACCGCTATCCGCGCGAAATGAGCGGCGGACAGCAGCAGCGCATCGCCCTGGCGCGCATGCTCGCCTACCGTCCGTCGGTTTTCCTGATGGATGAACCGCTCTCCAACCTGGACGCCCGCCTGCGGATGGACATGCGCACTGAGCTGAAGCGGCTGCACCACATATCGGGCGCAACCACGATTTACGTCACCCACGACCAGATCGAAGCAATGACCATGTCGACCAACATTGCGGTCATGAAAGAGGGCGTCATTCAGCAGATCGATACGCCCGACCATGTGTACCACTTTCCGGCAAACCTGTTCGTGGCGGATTTCATTGGCAATCCCAAAGTCAATCTGTTGCCCGGCAGGGTGGTGCGCCAGGATCAGGTTGATCTCGGCAGGTTCCAGGTGCCGGTCAAAACCTATAACAAGAACGGCGATGTCGTGGTGGGCATCCGCCCCGAGGATATCGCCGTTATGACGGCGCCTCATCCTGAAGGGGTGGAGTTCACCGCATACTCCGTTTTACCCACGGGCGCGGATACGACCATCATTGCCCGCAACGGCGACACCGAGCTGACCGTCAAAGAGATTGGGGTCAGCAAAATCCAGATGGATCAGCGGATCTGGCTTGTCTTCAACAAAGAAGCGATCAATTTGTACGAGAAGGAAACTGGAAATCTGATCACTGGTTAGGCGCATGGTCAGCAATTTTCATGGCGAATTACGGCTGTGAAAAAAGGAGGTCAATGGAAATCATCGAATTCTTTCTGATCAACTCTTGTGCGTTAACCACTCCCAACTACGATATGGAGGAAGGAAAATGAAAGCGTTATTTCGAATTCTTGTTGTGATTGTTCTGATCAGCCTGCTGACCGCCTGCGCGAAAACTACCGAGCCAACCCCAGCCCCTCAGCCCCCGGCAGAACAGCAGCCAACTACAGAACAACAGCCGCCAGCCGCCCCTACCGATGTCCCGCTGACGCCAAAGGAAGAGTGGCTTAAAGCGAACCAGCTGGGCCCCTACTACACCGACGTTCAGGACTGGGCTGCCATCGAGGAAGCGGCTAAAAAGGAAGGCAAAGTTCTGGTTTATGCCAATACGTCCAAGGTGGAAAAAGCCGCCGAAGGCTTTATGGAAAAATACCCAGAGATCAAGGTTGAGGCCTTTGACCTGGGCGGCGACGATGTCTTGCTGAAGACGGTTGAGGAACAGAAAGCCGGCGCTTTCACCGGCGATGTCTGGTTCAGCAGCGGCGGGGCGGAACTGGTGGGCAACGTCCTGCCCCATGAGTACGTCTGGCGCTTCGTTCCTGATTCCACTGCGGAATATACACCTGAGCAGTACACCCAACCGTTGCTGATGAGTCGCTTCGGCACCTCAGTGTTTGCATATAACTCGGAATTGAACGAAACCTGCCCGGTCTCCAACATCTGGGAATTCACCGAGCCGGAGTGGAAGGGAAAGTTCTTCATCGAGGATCCGTTGAATGACGCCTCTACGCTCAGCAAACTGATCACGATCGCTTACCATGCCGATGAAGTAAAACAGGCTTATATTGACCTGTACGGCACGGAACCGGTTCTGGATGACGATACCCCGGATGCCGGCTGGCTGTGGCTGAAGCGGTTTGCTCAGAACGGTCCTATTCCTGAGCCGGGCGGCGACGAGGTCGATTCCGCTTTTGCGACCCCAGGTATGACCGAAAGCTACATGGCCTTGACTTCCTATTCAAATATGCCGGATGTCCTGGAAGGAAATCTGGCTTTTGAACCGTGCTGGGGCATCAAGCCCATCCTGGGCATTCAAAGCCAGAGCTATGCGGGCATCATCAACCAGGCGCCGCACCCCAATGCCGCCAAGCTGTGGATCAAATACGTCACCAGTCCTGAAGGCCGCAAGCCGTGGGCCAAGTTCGGCACCTACTTCCCGGATTCCACCTACGAGGTCCCCGAAGGTCAAAAAACACTGGAAGAAATGTTTGGGATGACCTGGTTCATCGCCGAGCAGTACGCCTACGATCACATGCTCGAAGCTCGCGATTTCTATTTGATCAACCTCGGTAAATAACGCCTACCTGAAGCTACGCCTCGCGAACTATTCAGGCACGGATCTGAAGGTGATCCGTGCCTGAACCCAGAATTTCGCCTCGTAACCTGAGGGAAAACTTTTCCTTCGCGAAGAGGGAAGAGGCAGGTATCGTATTACTAGGAGAGGCCCGATGGTGATCAAAGCGGTATTCTTCGATATGGGCGGGACGATCGATACCTATCGATTTACCCGGCAGTACCGCATCGCCAATATGTTTCTGATCCGCGGCTGCCTGGCCCGGGCTGGGATTACCCTGGAGCAGAGCGATGAGCAGCTTACCGATGCAATCGCCAGAGGAGTCTCGGCTTACCTGCGATGGAACCGGACCTACAACCTGGAATTAAAACCGGCTGATATCTGGTCTCGTTATTTCTTCAAGGGGATGGACATCTCTGCCCAGGCGCTGGAACCGGTTGCGGAGGAGCTGGCGTTTCTTTATGAGGCCCGCCTGTTCATTCGCGAGCCCCGTCCAGATGCGAAGGAGGTGCTTGAAAAAATCAAGGGCATGGGTCTCAAGGTTGGCTGCATCAGCAACACCCAGAGCGCCACTCAGGTCCCTGCCAGCCTGAAGGAATATGGTCTTATCGATTATTTCGATCCACTGGTATTATCCTCTCAGTACGGCAGGCGTAAACCCGACCCCTCGATTTTTTATTACGCCGCACGGCTGGCGAAGGTTCCGACCGGCGCCTGCGTCTATGTCGGCGATAAAATCAACCGGGATATCCTCGGTGCGCGGCGGGCGGGCTACCGCCTGGCGGTGCAGATCAGGCATGAGTACGATAACGGCGAGAAAGATGCAGGCGCATCGCCGGATTTCATCATCCACAGCCTGACCGAGCTGCTTCCGCTGCTCGAGATAGAGATGGCGAAAGACCGGCAAAGTTCAGCGCAGCAACCCGGGCGGAATGTGAAGGCGCTCTTCTTCGATGCCTGCGACGTCCTTTACCATCGACCGCAGCGCGACCAGCATTTAGCAAAATTTTTACAGGGAAAACAACTCAACCTGCCGCCAAATTTTCACGAGGAGAGGCGGCGCCTGAAGAACCTGGCTTATTCGGGTCGGATCAGGCGGCGCGAATATCAGGAGAGACTGCTGCGCCTGTACGGGATCAATTCATCGCAGGAGCTGGCCGCGGGAATGTCGGCGATGAGTCTGGACGATAACACCATCGAGATCATACCTGGCGTGCCCGAAACTCTGCTCTATCTGAAAGAAAAAGGGTATATCCTCGGAATTATCACCGACACGGCCATGTCTTTCTCGAAAAAGCTGAACTGGTTCGAGGAGCACGGTTTTGGGCGAATTTGGGACGCCGTGATCAGCTCGAAAGAAATTGGCGTCCGGAAACCCTCACCCGAAATGTATTTACTGGCTGTGGAGCAGACCGGGGTCAGTCCCGCCGAGGCGGCGTTCATCGGCCATAGGAAGACCGAGCTGGATGGAGCCCGGGCAGTGGGTCTGAAAACCATTGCATTCAATTACGAAGATGGCGCTGTAGCGGATGTCTACATCCAGAATTTTACCGATCTGTTGACCCTGCCGCTTCTGGGAGAGTAATCCATCCTACAGAGAGAAATTTTTCGCATGAATCCATCCATCCAGGCAATTTGTTTTGACATTGGCGGAACCCTTCGCTTCACCCTGAAGCCGGGGGGAAGCGTTCCAAGTTTTATCCATACCCTCCAGGCCTTCATCGGCGACCAAACCCCGCCAGAAGTTTGCTTTCATCGGCTGCGGGAGCGCGAACAAAGTTACCGCCGCTGGAGTCGTAAAACTCTCGTCGAGTTGAGCGAGGACGAGCTGTGGTCGCAATTCATGCTGCCGGAATTGCCGGCAGACTTTGTCCGCGCGAACGCGGCTACTCTGAACAAGATTTGGCGGGATTACACCAGCAAGCAGCTTCTGCCAGATGCGATCGACACGATTGCCACCCTGGCCGGGCGCGGATACGCGCTGGGGATCATCAGCAACACGACCTCGCCCAGCGAGGCTCCCCGCCTGCTGGCAGAACACGGCATCGCCGGATATTTCTCGGCAATGGTCCTTTCGAGCGCCTTTGGAAAGCGCAAGCCGCACCCTTCCCTCTTCTTCGCCGCCTGCCGGCAGATGGGCGTCCCTCCAGAGAACTGCGCCTTCATCGGCGACAGCCTGGCCCGCGATATGGTTGGCGCGCGTATGGCGGGCTTTGGCGAGGTAGGCATCATTCACGTCCAGGCTTATGAAAAGGAGGATTTCGACCCGGACGACGAAGCAGCGGTGGATACCATCACAGAGATGAAGCCGGACTTCAGAATCGGCCGCTTGAGCGAGCTGCTCGACCGTTATCCTCAGCGGAACCACCGCGAAAGGAAATCGACGCCTTCGCCGGTGGTGATCCCGACTCTCTACGACGCTGCCCTATCGACGATGTGGAGCGTCGGACAGGACATGCCTTTCGGCCAAACCTTCGCCGAGGGCAGGGAGGCGGGTTTCGTAAAATTCGAGCTCAACCACCAGATTCCGCCAGACCTCTACCGTCAGTGGGATGCCAACCGGTATTACATATCCACCGTTCACGACCCTTGCCCGGCGGAAAAGACCGCCGATGAATTGAAGCGGGAAGATATCCTGATTTCCAGTCTCGACGAGACCCGCCGGATTCGGGGCGTCGACATCCTCAAGCGGACGATCGACCTGGCGGTCAGGCTTGGCGCGCGCTCGGTCGTGGTCCACCCCGGTACGATCATGGGCGACCGCTGGCGAGACCGGCGGCTGCGCGAGCTTTACCAGCGTGGGCTGCGCGAATCACATGAATACCGGACATTGCTCAGCGATCTGGTCGCCCACCGGGCCAGCCTGGCCGCTCCTCACCTGGATCAGGTTGTCAAAAGCCTGGGTGAAATCATCGCCTTCGCCCGGGAGAGCGGGGTTGCCCTCGGGCTGGAGAACCGCTACCGGTATTACGATATCCCCCTGGCGGACGAGATGGATACCCTGCTGGCGCTGTGCGACGAGGATTGGTATGGATTCCAGTACGACGTCGGGCATGCCCAGGTGCTGGATACCCTTGGACTGGCCCCGCATGACGAATGGCTGCAGCGGTTCAGCCGCCGGATGATCGGCGCTCATCTCCACGACGTGACAGGCTTAACCGACCACCAGGCGCCTGGCATTGGACAGGTCGATTTTCGGAAAATATCTGCTTACCTGCCTGAGACTGCCCTGATCACCCTCGAGGTCGGTCCGCAGGCCAGCCTGGAGCAGCTCGCCCGTGGACTGGAATTCCTGGCCGAATGCGGTTGCGTCAAAAGGATTGGATAGATTGGTACAATTGAGAACTTCAAGGAACGCCCGGGTTACTTCTTCGGACGGATCGGAGAAAAAGAACCTCATGTTAAAACTATTTCGAAAACGCCGCAACATCTTTCTGCAATTGATTCGCGAGCAGGCCGCGTTGACCCTGGAAGGCATGGAGATCCTTCAGGCCTACCTGACCAAGCCCGACCAGAATCTTGCTGATCAGCTCACCGCCAAAGAAAAGGAGGCAGATGAAGCCCGCCGGATCCTGATCGACGAGCTGAACCGTACCTTCATAACCCCCTTCGACCGCGAGGATATCTTTGCTCTTTCGCGCGCAGTGGACGATGTGTTGGACTACGCCTACAGCACCATGACCGAGATCGTCATTTTCAAAGTCAAACCGACCGAGCATATGGTTCGGATCGCCTCATTATTGCGCGACGCCTCGTATGAGTTGCTGAAGGCGGTAGAATGCCTCCAGGATCATCCCGGCGTGGCCTCCACCCATTGCCAGCAGGCCAAGGCGTTGGAAAACCGGGTTGAGGCGGTATACCGCGAGGCGCTGGCGGATATGTTCAACGAAATGAACGATCCCAACAAGCTGGTCAAACTGATGAAGTTCCGCGAGGTCTACCGGCATTTGAGCAACGCGGCCGACCGCGGCGACGAAGCCGCCAACGTCCTGATGGATATCATCGTCAAGACCACCTGAGTGCGGGCATGTCCATCGCGTTGATCTTCCTCATCGGGCTGGCGCTCGTCTTCGATTTTCTCAACGGCGTGCACGATTCGAGCAACATCGTCGCGACGATGATTTCCTCGCGGGCTATCCAGCCGCGGACGGCGTTGATCATGACGGCTGTGGCTGAATTCAGCGGACCGTTCATTTTTGGCGTTGCGGTGGCCAACACCATCGGCAATGAAATTGTGGCAGCTGAGAGCCTGAATATGGAAGTGATCATCGCCGCGCTGGTCGCCGCGATTCTTTGGAACGTGCTCACCTGGGTGCTTGGCATCCCGAGCAGTTCCTCCCATGCGCTGATCGGCGGAATTATCGGCGCAGTTTTTGTCGGTGCGGGCGCCAGGGCTATCCTCATGGCGGGCGTGCTCAAGGTGCTGATTACCCTCTTCGTTTCGCCCATCATTGGATTTATCGCTGGATGGGTCATTGCCAATCTCATTTTTTTACTCAGTTGGAACGCTACCCCGCGAATCAACACGACCTTCAAGCGGCTGCAGATCCTCACCTCGATCGGCCTGGCGTTGAGTCACGGAACCAACGACGCCCAAAAAACGATGGGAATCATCACGCTTGGCCTGTTGATCGGCGGCGTGATTCCCGCTTTCGCGGTGCCGCGTTGGGTGGTGGTGGTTTGCGCGGCGGCGATTGCCCTGGGCACCTCCATAGGCGGCTGGCAGTTGATCCGCACGCTGGGCTCGAAGTTCTACAAAATCCGCCCGGTACATGGCTTTGCCTCCCAGGCTGCCTCGGCGGCCGTCATTCTGACTGCCTCGCTGATCGGCGGGCCGGTCAGCACCACCCAGGTGGTCAGCACCTCGATCATGGGGGTGGGCACAGCCGAGCGGATGAGCAAGGTCCGCTGGGGAGTCGCCGGAGATATCCTCTCCGCCTGGCTGTTCACCATTCCGACGACAGCTCTGCTCGCAGGGGGCATCTACTGGCTGATCAGCGCCGGCATCCCGGCCATAATCCGTCTCTTTCAGGCAGGCAATCCATGAACGATTCTCTGAAGCAATACGATGTCATTTATGCTGGAAATTACACGAAAGACACGATCATCACTCCTCAGGGCACCCGTTATGTCGACGGCGGCGGGATGAACTACGCCGCTCACGCCGGCAGGCGTCTCGGCATCCGCGCCGCGGTGGTCACCCGCCTGGCGCGCGAGGATGAGCGCGTCGTTCAGGCCATCCAATCGGCCGGGATCGATTGTTACCCGATCTACTCGCCAAATTCGACCCTGATGACCCTGGAATACCCAACAGGCAACGTCGATCAACGCACTTTGTATGTCAATAAAACCGCCGGGACCATACAGCCGGATCATCTGCAGGGTCTGGCTGGACGAGCGATTGTCGTCAGCCCCAGTCTGCGCGGAGAGGTCGAGCCGGAGTTCTTTGAAATAATGCGCCGGCGGGACGGGGTTCTGCTGGCGGCAGATGTGCAGGGCTTTGTGCGCGTGCTGCGCGGAGAATCGCTGGTCTACGAACCCTGGGATGAGATGGAGCGGGTGCTCCGCAATCTGGACGTGCTCAAGTCCGACGCGGTCGAGGCCGAATACCTGACCGGCGAGAGCGATATCGAGAAAGCCGCGCGCGCCTTTGCTTCGCTGGGCGCGAGAGAGATCGTCCTGACCCACAGCGAAGGTGTGCTCATTCACGCCGATGGCAGATTTCATCATTTTCAATTCCATTCTCAATCGATGGAGGGGCGCAGCGGGCGCGGAGATACCTGCCTGGGGTCTTATGTGGCAAAACGACTCAGCCTGCCCCCGCGCGAGGCGGGCAGATGGGCGGCGGCGGTGACCAGCCTGAAAGTGGAACGGCACGGCGTTTTCGACCGTCCGATTGCTGAGGTGGAAGCCTTCATTGCCCGGTATTATGCCGATTGACCCCGCCATCGGACGCCGCGACGCAATTGCCAGAAAAATCCAGCGTGAACGGCGGCGCTATCCGGTCATCTGGGCCAGGCTGATCGGCGAGTGGCGGGGGGCCGATCGCGACGCGGCCTGGTTGACCTACTCGGCAAACTACCTGCTGCACACCGCCGGGGTTCGCTGGGGGCTGGATCCATTCTCGCTGCTCACCCGCGTTGGCGGCGAGCAGCCGGATTTCGTCCGCGACCTGGCTGGGATGGAGCTGGTCGTTCTGACCCACGCCCACAGCGACCACATTGATGAGCCCCTGCTTTCGGCAATCCGGGATTTCCCGTTAACCTGGCTGATCCCCGACTTTCTGCAGAAGAGGGTCATCCAGGTAACCGGTCTGCCTCCAGAGAGGATCCTCACTCCGCGGGCGGGTCATCCGATCGTTTTTGGCGGCCTGAGACTGACTCCGTTCAACAGCCTGCATCTCCACCCGGAGGGCGGCCTCCCTGAGATGGGCTACCTGGCTGAGTTCAACGGCAAGCGCTGGCTGTTCCCCGGGGATATCCGTACCTATGATGCCGGCCAGCTGCCGGTCTTTGGCCGCCTGGATGGGGTTGTCGCTCACCTCTGGCTGGGCAAGTCCAGCGCGTTGATGAGTCCTCCTCCACGGTTGGAAGAATTCTGCAACTTTCACGCCGGGCTGAAGCCGCGGGAGATCGTCGTCACCCACCTGGAAGACCTGGGCCGGGAACCCGAAGATTATTGGACACTGGCTCATTACCGGCAGGCAGCCCGCCTTATCAAGAAATTGGCGCCGGCGATTGACGTTTCCTCTGCGAGGACAGGCCAGCGCAAGCTGCTATAAGGGAAAGATGACTTAGTAAGCCATGACAGCCCTCCCTTGAGGTATTCCTGGTTTTGGTAGTATGCTTGTAAGTGCGCGAGAGCTGATCAGCATGTCTGCGACGCAAATTCCCATTCAACCGCTGCCGATACCGCGGCCTGGCCAGCCAATCTTCCGGGTGTTGCGGCGGGTCTACAGCTACCTGCGGCCTTATTGGAAACACACGGCGGGAGCGTATGCCTCCGTGCTGGGAATTTTGGCGCTCTCCACGCTGATCCCCCAGTTCATCCGCTGGATCATTGACACGGGCATTGCCGGCAGGCAGCCGAACGTACTGACCTGGTCCGCGCTGGCCCTCTTAGGCCTGACCCTGATCAAGGGCGTTTTGAATTATCTTCAGGGCATCTTAAGTGAGACGGCCTCGCAGAACGTGGCTTTTGACCTGCGCAACGAGATCCAAAAGAAACTGACCCAGCTCTCTTTCTCCTTCCATGACCAGTCGGAGACCGGCGAGCTGCTCTCGCGGGCGGTGCAGGACGTAGAGCGCATCCGCTTTCTGACCGGGCGGGCAACTATCCGCCTGCTCGAGGGCGTTTTGCTTCTGGTGGCGACCTCGGTTGTGCTGCTGGTCATGAATTACCGCCTGGCCCTGCTGGTGTTCGCGACTATGCCGTTCGTGGTATATCAGGCGCTTTATTTTGGGCGGCGCTACCGCCCGCTATCGCTCCAGGTGCAGAAGCATCTGGCGGTGCTGACCACTTCGGTTGAACAAAACCTGCGCGGCGCCAAAGTGGTCAAAGCCTACGCCCAGGAGCAGGCTGAAATAGACCGCTTCGGGCGGGAGAACCAGCGCTGGTTCGACCTTTCGGTCGCCGCGGCGCGGATGCAGGCGGTCAATGCGCCGCTGCTGATCTTGATCGCCAACCTGGGTACGGTCGCCATCATTCTCTACGGCGGTATGCAGGTGATCAATGAGGCGATCACCATCGGGGAGGTCATTGCCTTTATCACCTACCTGGGACAGCTCATCGAGCCGGTCCGCCGGCTGGGGATGATCATCCCGGCGGTCGCCATAGCCGGCGCGTCTGCCGAGCGGATCTTCAACATCCTGGATGCCCAGTCTGAGGTCAAGGACGAGCCCGGAGCCAGGCCGATCGGCCGGATCGAAGGATGGGTGCGCTTTGAGCGAGTCAGTTTCCATTATGGCAACCGCAAAGTCCTGCGAGATATCAGTTTCGAGGTGCAGTCAGGCGAGCGCGTAGCCCTGCTCGGCTCGACCGGTTCGGGCAAATCGTCGATTGTCAACCTGATCCCGCGTTTTTATCAGCCGAGCGCCGGCAAGATAACCATCGACGGGGTCGATATCCAGCAGGTAACCATCCATTCCCTGCGCAGCCAGATCGGCGTCATCCTCCAGGAGACCGTTCTCTTTGCCGGGACCATCCGCGAAAATATCGCCTTTGGCAGCGCCAACGCATCGGACGAAGAGATCATTCGCGCCGCCAAAGCCGCCCAGGCTCATGACTTTATCATGCAATTCCCGGACGGCTACGGCACGAAAGTCGGCGAACGCGGGCAGACCCTCTCCGGCGGGCAGAAGCAGCGCATCGCCATCGCTCGGGCGCTGCTGCTCGATCCGCGCATCCTGATTCTGGACGACGCCACCTCCTCGGTGGATACCGAGACCGAATACCTGATCCAGCAGGCGTATAAAACCCTCATGCAGGGGCGGACGACCTTCATCATTGCCCATCGTTTGAGCACCGTTCGCGATGCCGATCTGATCCTGGTTCTCGAGGGAGGGCGGATTGCCGCCCAGGGCATCCACGAGAGCCTGCTGAATACCTCCCACCTTTATCGCAGCATTTACAACCAGCAGCTTAAGAAACAGGAGGCGCAGCCGTGAGTTTCAGCATCGGCTCGGGAACCGGACACCTGGGACCGCGTTCAGCGCTGGAAGATTTCGGCTCGCCGCAGGCAGGCGGCAGCGTGTATAACCCCAAAGTGGTCAGCCGCATGCTTGCCCACCTGCGCCCGCACCGCTGGAAGATGCTGGCGGCGTTCCTGCTGACCCTTTTACAGTCCGGCCTGACACTGGTCTCGCCCTATTTAATCAAAGTCGCCATCGACCAGTATATAGTCCCAAAAAACATGCAGGGATTGATCGGCGTCGCCCTGCTGATTGCCGGCTCGTTCGTCGCCCTGTTTCTGGTCAGCGCAGCGCAGGGCTACCTGCTCTCCTGGGTCGGGCAGCGCGTCCTGGCGACCCTGCGCAGCCAGCTCTTCAGCCATCTGCAACGGCTGCAGATCGGCTACCACGACCGGCGGATCGTCGGTGTGACCGTCTCGCGGGTGATCAACGATGTGGCGGAAATCAACGAGCTGCTCTCGCAGGGTGTGATTACTCTGCTGGGCGACCTGGTGGTGCTGGTCGGAATCATCGTGATTATGCTCACCATGAGTCCGCGGCTGGCGCTGCTGACCTTCACCGTCCTGCCATTGATGTTCATTGCCACCTGGCTTTTCTCGCGCCAGGCGCGGGCGGCTTTCCGCGAAACGCGCTCGAAAGTCGCAGCAGTGGTTGGCGATCTGGCGGAAGACATCAGCGGGATGCGCGCCATCCAGGCTTTCACCCAAGAAAAGGCTGCCCAGGCGCGCTTCGAGCAGGTCAATCTGGAAAATCGGAACGCCTACATCAACGCGATGTCTTTATCCTTCATCTTCCTTCCGGCGATCGAGTTCCTCGGCATGCTGGCGACGGTGATCGTGCTCTGGTTCGGAGGGCATTTTGTTCTGAATGAACAGGTGACGCTGGGAGTGATGGTCGCCTTTCTATCTTATGTCTCCAGGTTTTTCCAGCCGATTCAGGAGCTCAGCCGGATGTACACCACCTTCCAGTCAGCCATGGCGGGCGGCGAGCAGGTGATCAACCTGCTGGACACACAGGTCGAGATCCTCGACCCGCCTGAAGCGCGGGAGCTGGCCGTCGCCGCCGGCGAAGTCCGGCTGGAGCATGTCTCCTTCCGCTACCAATCGGATTCGCCGGTCGTGTTGAACGATATTACCCTGACCTTCCCGGCGGGAAAGACCACTGCGCTGGTCGGCCCAACCGGGGCCGGAAAAACCACCATCGCCAGCCTGATCGCTCGCTTCTACGATGTGACCAGCGGGACGATCACCATCGATGGGGTGGACATCCGCTCGGTGACCCAGTTATCGCTTCGCAGGCAGGTGCGCCTGGTTACTCAGGATCCGTTTTTATTCTCGCGCAGCATCGCCGAGAACATCCGATATGGCGCGCCGGAGGCGAGCGACGCTGAGGTGGAAGAGGCTGCCCGTCAGGCAAACGCGGATGAATTCATCGCCAGCCTGCCGGAGGGCTACCAGACGCGTATTCTGGAGGGCGGGGTTAACCTCTCCCAAGGGCAGCGCCAGCTGCTCAGTATCGCCCGGGCGCTTCTCACCAACCCACGGGTGTTGATCCTGGACGAGGCCACCGCAAACATCGACACCGTCACCGAGGCGCTGATCCAGGAGGCGCTGGCGCGGCTGCTGAAGGGCAGGACGGCTATCGTAATCGCCCACCGCTTGAGTACGGTGCGCAATGCCGACTGGGTCTATGTGCTCGATCAAGGGCAGGTGGTCGAGCAGGGAGATCACAACCGGCTGATCGCCCTTGGCGGTTTGTACGCCAGCCTGTACGCGCGGCAGTTCCTGGACGAGTAGCCGAGCGACCAGACTTAGCAGAGTTCGGTGTGGTCTGGTTCTTGCAGCAGATTTAGGGTGCTGAGAAGTGCTCGCGCGCGTCAGACGGCGCTCCCGGGCAGTGGTCCGTTGAAGAAATATCTTATTCAATGAATGATATAATTTTTTTACACAGGCGGATTTCGCAGCGCTTGCCAAGTGGGAGTACACAACCAAGTCAGTAGATAACGGATATGACATTTTCTATCAGTAATTCTTTATCTGAGGACGAATGGAGAAGTTGGGTTGCTGAAAATCCGGCAGGGAACATCTTTCATACGCCGGAGATGTATCATGTGTGGCAAAGGACAAAGGGATATCAACCCGAAATTTGGGTTGCCAGAGGAGAGGACCAGCAGATTTTGGCGATCGTCCTCCCAGTGACCATCTCGATTCGAGGCGGAATTCTCCGTCTGTTGACAACCCACACCATCGTTTACGGCAGCATTCTGTGCGATCCATGCGATGACGCCAAAGAGGCGCTCAGAGTCCTGCTACTACGCTTTCAGAATACTCACAGGGTTCGGTCGATCTATACCGAGCTGCGTAACATCTATGATATGAGCGATTACCAGCCGGTATTGGAGCAGTCGGGTTTCAGCTACGAAGAACATCTCAACTACAAGATTGACCTGACCGGTTCGCCAGATGCGGTTTTCAGCCGAATCGGGAAACGAACACAGAAACACATCAAGCGCGCATCGACTCGAGATGTGCTGACCATCGAGGAAGTCACCGACCGGTCTGGTATCCAGGATTGTTACCAGTTGTTGTGCAAAACGTATCAACTGGCGCGGGTGCCCCTGGCGGATGTGTCATTATTCGAGGCTGCCTTTGACGTGCTGTATCCCAAAGGCATGTTACGGGTGACCCTGGCCAGGCATGGGACAATCCCGGCGGCGGTCTCTTTTGAGTTGCTGTATAAGGACGTGATGTACGGGTGGTACGGCGGCATGGATCGGCTATTCAGCCGCTACACTCCAAACGAATTACTCATGTGGCAAATTCTCCGCTGGGGAGCGGAGAACGGCTACCGCGAGTATGATTTCGGCGGCGCAGGCAAGCCTGACGAGGATTACGGGGTGCGCGATTTCAAAGCCAAATTTGGAGGGGAGTTGGTCAATTACGGTCGTTTTAAGTGGGTTGCCAATCCATTTTTATTCTTCCTGTCGTCGATGGGTTATCAGCTCTACCGACGATTATATAATTATTTGCCCCGTAAGGAACCGGAGCGTTGATGGCGGTCAGGCAGGTTGCCGATCAGGAGATTTGGAATTCTTTTGTAAAGGGAGCCCCGTCCTTCAGCCTCCTTCAATCCTGGGAGTGGGGCGAGTTCAAACAGAAGATGGGCTGGCAGGTCTACCGCGTCGGGGTGGAAGAAAGCGGCATGATCAAAGCCGGAGCGCAGATGTTGATCAAATCCCTGCCGTTGGGCATGGCGAGCATCGCCTACGTGCCGAGAGGACCGCTGTGCGATTGGGAGGATCATAGTTCGACCGGCATGCTGCTGGCTGAGATGCACAGGATTGCCCGCAAGCATAAGGCGATCTATCTCAAGATCGAGCCTCCACTGAGGAACACCCCACAGAATGACCAGGCGGTACAGAGGTATTCATTTATCCCCAGCCGCATTCATAACCAGCCCAGGAACACCATCATTATCGACCTCGATCGGGATCTGGAAACCATTCTCTCAGAAATGCATCATAAGACCCGCTACCACATCCGGCGGGCGGAAAGAAAAGGGGTAAAGGTTTCTGTCGGCGGCAGTGAAGACCTGCCCGGGTTCATTGACCTTATCCAGCACACCGGACGGCGGAAAAGATTTTCGACCCGCAAGCGGGAATATTATGAACTGGAATGGAAAATTTTTTCCGACAGAGACCAGTGTGTCCTGTTGATGGCCAGTCATGAGAATCGGCTCATTGCAGTTCACCTGGCTGTCCTCTTTGGATCTCATGCGGCTTATTTTCACGGCGGGTCTTTGGATTTGGCTAATAACATATCCCCCAACTATTTGTTGATGTGGGAGGCCATCCAATGGGCTAAGGGCAAAGGCTGCGCGACCTTCGATTTGTGGGGGATACCGGATGAGATTGAGGGCTCGGTCGACAAGGATCAGGACTCGTTTCTCGAGCGGAAGGACGGACTTTGGGGCGTCTACCGGTTCAAGAGCGGTTTCAGTAAAAACGTCGTTTCGTATCTAGGCGCGTATGATTATATCTATCACCCGATTCCATATGCCTTATTCGATGGGCTGATCTCCAGCCGGGATGTTGCGGAGACGGTCGCGGTTTGGGCTGAATCTCGTAAGTGACCCGTGGAGCCATGATCTGGGTAAAACCGGCGTCTGGTGGATATGACCAGCTCGTGGGAAAAAAACTCCAGAAACTGCAGCATCTGATTGGGTAGCAACCTGAATGACGGGCAAATCCCGATGATGATCAGACAATTTTCAGAAATCGACAGGGAAAAATGGAACGACTATGTGGCGAACGAGCCCAGCTTTGGACTTTTCCAATCGTGGGAATGGGGCGAGTTCAAGGAGAAGATGGGCTGGCAGGCATATCGAATCGGGGTAGAAGAGCAAGGGGAGATCATCGCCGGAGCGCAGTTGTTAATCAAACCTCTGCCACTGGGTATTGCCAGCGTTGCTTACGTGCCGCGCGGACCACTCTGCGACTGGTTCGACCGCAAGACCACCAAAATTCTATTGGATGAGCTCCACCGGATCGCCCGCCAGCGCCGGGCGATATTTCTTAAGATCGAACCTCCTTTGATCAAATCTTTATCTAATGACCAAATCTTGCTGGAATATTCTTTCCTTGCCAGTCGGAGGAAAAATCAACCGCGCAATACGATCATTATCGATCTCGACCAGGACCTTGAATTTGTCCTCTCCCAGATGCGCAAGAAGACCCGCAAATATATTCAGCAGGCAAAACGGCAGGGAATCAGAATCACGGCCGGCGGCAGGGACTGCCTGCCTGCATTTCACCACCTGATGCGGGAAACAGCGAAGAGGGGGAATTTTGTCGTTCCCGATCTTGATTATTTTGAGGCGAAATGGGATCACTTTTCAAAGACGGGTCAGTGCGTTTTACTCTTAGCATGGCACCAAAAAGAGCTGTTAGCGGGTGATATGACCTTTCGCTTTGGAGCCCACGCGGCCGATTTTTACGGCGGCTCTTTGAAAAAATATCCTGACCTGCATCTGGATTATCTGTTAATTTGGGAAGCCATTAATTGGGCAAAAAGCAGGGGCTGTGTCAGCTTCGATTTATGGGGCATTCCGGATGATATCACGGGGATTCTTGAGGAGGATAAGCGCTCGTTTATTCACCGTAAGGACGGATTGTGGGGTGTTTATCAGTTTAAAACTGGATTCAGTCAGAATGTGGTTTCGTATGTAGGACCTTATGATTATCCCTACATGCCAGTGATCTACGCAGTCCTCTCAAGAATCTCCGTCAGCGAGAATTTCCTCGATAAAATCATTGGCTGGCTGCAATCCTTGAAAAGACAGAAAGCCGTGAATTAAGTGCAGAACAATCGCGTTAATGGCTCTCGAGATGTTCTGCCGTTTTGAAATTTATCTTGAGGGCGCGCTGGCTTAACTCGATAGCCTGGGCGGTCTGTTCGCTGATCCGTTTGAGCAGCTGGTATTCCTGCTGGGTGTACGGCTGACCGCTGATTCGCGGACCGAGCAGTAAGAATCCGATGCGCTGACCGTTGGCTTCCACCGGCAGGCTGATCAATGCCTCCCCCCGCCAGCGCTGGTAAGTGTGAAGAATTGTTCTTTGCGCCGGATTGCCGTTCACCGCGGCGAAAGCTCCGCATTCGGCGTGGAGCGCCGTAGCCGCTTCGTGCAGCAGCCGACGGGTGAGCTCTTCAGGGCTGTTCATTTGAACGAAAAACCGCACCTGTTCGCTGAAAGCCTGAAGCGATCGGGTGTCATCCGGAAGCTCTTTGAACTGCTTGTCGACGAAGGCTTGAATTCGGACGCGGATCGGCGTGATGGCCGAGCCAACGATCAAGGTGGTGATCACCAGGGCGGCGTCGTTGGTGGTTCCGGTCAATGCGATGAATACTTTCTGGGATAGGATGATCATGGCAGTGAACAGACCCGCGATGATGGCGGTCAGAACGCCGTAGACCAGCGCCCGGTTGACCAGTGTGTCGATCTCCAGCAGGCGGTATCGAAGGATGGCAGTGGCGACAGAGAGTGGAAAGAGGATCAACGGCGGGAGGAACAGACTGACGTTAAAGCTGATCGGCAGATTGAGGACTGGGGAAATGAACCAGCTCAAAATAGGTAAAAATGCCAGCGCGCTGCCGAGCAGGACGATCCTGGCCTGGCGGCGGACAGTCGCGGAGGCGCTTCGCCGTTCCTGGTAAATCAA
This sequence comes from uncultured Anaerolinea sp., assembly GCA_964564935.1. Lineage (GTDB taxonomy): Bacteria > Chloroflexota > Anaerolineae > Anaerolineales > Anaerolineaceae > Bellilinea. The sequence continues at coordinate 70,642 of CAZMCF010000011.1, forward strand.
CACTCCGATGAAAAAGAGGATGGCAAAAGCAAGTATCCGGTAACTTACCCCCCAGGCGTTGTGGTACTCCCATGGACGGGAGGAATCGTTCAGTACCAGCAGATTCCAGACCGCAATGGGAGTGGACATAGCATAAGGGAGAGCAAGCGTCCACAGTCGTTTGCGCAGGACGCGCCATTCCTGCGGAAAGCACATACCCAGGCTGATCAGTGACGCGCTGGCGAAGGAGACCGCTGTGATCCAGACTGCGGGAAGCAGATGGGTGGACGAAAGGTCGAAAATCAGGGCGCAAATGACCGCCGTGAGGACGCAAAAGATCGCCAGGGCCAGACCGGCAAAAACGTTCCCTCGAGCGCGATAAATCCATACACCTACGCCGAGATAGACCAGACCGATCAGATAGGGCAGCCAGAAAAAGCGCAGAAAATCGTTGGAAGACAGTCTTGATAAGGTGATCGTAGGGATCAGCTTGCCCGTCCCATCGCGGTTGGTAACGAAGGCAGATATCCGGCTGCCAACTGCGAAAGTATTCAAAGCGTCGTGATATTCCTTGGGATTATTTACCTGAATACCTCCGATGCGCACCAAATGTTGACCGCTGACAACCCCCTCCGCAATACCGCTCCAGTTTTCTCCTTTGTTCTCATTGACTACCAGGGTCTGCTCGACGAAGAAACCCGGGAAGGGTATGTTCCGCCAGGAAATTGCCATAATGGGGGCAGCAATAAAGATTATCACAGCCAGGGCAAAGCCTATCAGAGTCAGCCGGTGTCCGAGTAATACAAAGGGAGCAGACAGTGGTTTTTGGGTTTCGACCTTGCTGGCCAGCATCGTGGATCAATCCTCTCGGACGCTTTCTAGCAGAAGGATGATCAGGTCGCCCTCAGGTTCCCAACCATTTCCGGAGAATGTGCGCAGCTCGTTGATCAGCAGATCCATGGCCGGAATATCATCTTCATGCTCGCGGGTCAATACGTCGAGCAGGCGCTGCTCGCCGAACAATTCGCCGACGTTGTTCTTGACGCCAATGATGCTATCGCAGGAGAGCAGGATCCGCTCGCCGGGCCGCAGCACGGTCTGGTTTTGTTGATAATGGTTATCCAGGCCTGATCCCAGCGGCGCTCCGGGAGTCGCCAGAATGCTGGCGCCCGCACCATTCTGATGATACGCCTGGGCTTGCCCCGCGCAGGCAAAGTTAAACTGACCGCTGGCGGGATCGAATACCGCTACCAGGCACTTGACTTCGGCGTCTAATCCGGGCTCGGAGCAGAGCAATGCGCCGCTGAATTCCAGGGCTTCGGCTGGCGAGAGCAGACGTTGACCAGCTCCACGCAGGCCGGCTCGCAGCGTGGCCAGTTTCAACATGGCAGGCACTCCCCTGCCGGAGACTTCGGCCATCACCAGCATCAGGCGCCCGTCCTGCAGGTACATGAAATCGTAATAATCACCGCTGACCTCATCTGCCGGTTTGTGAAACACCTTCAAATTCCAGCCAGGCAGCAGAGGGACCTGTTTTGGCAGCAGTTTTTGCTTCAATTGGCGGGCCACGTGTGTGTCATTCTCAGCTTCACTCATCCTATCCAGCTCACGATTACGGAGGCGGATGAAAACGATCAACCCGGTGATGGAAAAGACAATACCCAGGATCATGGCGAACAGCAGCCAATTGATGTACGTACGATTCGGACTGTTCAGGATGCCCCACTCGTCTTCTGTGATTAGCTTCCAGGGTGTGCCAGGGATATTGGCAAAGGCCACAACGATATCATGCCCGTCGGGATCCACCATACGGACCGCGCCGGAAGCCTGGTTCAGATTGATTCCAGAGGTTTCTTGCGAGTAGATCTGTCCGATTCGATTTGAGTCTGAGTCGAATAGAATCATCCCATGATCATCCACGACGAAGGTTCGCCCGCTTTGCCCAAGGCGCAAGCGCACGATGCTGGCGTAAAAAGAGCTGACCGCCCTTTGACCGAGACGAAACATCCCAATCAGTGCGCCCCTGAACTGTCCGTTTTCATCATGGATCGGCACGCTGATCGCTACGACCGATTCACCGTTCAACCCATCGTTAACTGCGTTGGAAAACACCGCCGATTGGCTGCTGAGCATCTCGCGAAAGTACTCGCGGTTGGACCAGTCCTGGTTGATGATTTCGGCCCGGTAAGGCTCTGAGCTGATCACGCGGCCGAAATTATCCAGGCGGAGAACGCCGCCGTCGAAATCTGCCAGCAGGAAGCTGGCATCGGTTGTTGACTGCTTCTGGGCAGCGATCGTCCTGCTGACCAGAATATCCGAATGAGCAAGGTCCTCGAGGGTTTGGGAGAATTTATCCAGTTCGACTTTCAGCCGGAAAGCCGAGAGAAACATTAATTGGGCATCCCGTTCGATTACCAGCTCGGCTTCAGTCCGTTGGTACGCCAGATGGGTCATCACCGTCACTCCGGTAAGGATGGCCAAAGAGAGCATGATCCCTATGGCGATTACCCTGCCGGGACGGCGTTTTCTCGAACCCCGGAATGCCATAACTTCTCCGATTAACCTTAGCCTGTTGAGAGTTGGAGCTGTTCGATCTGGGCGGAGACGTCCTTCATGATGTCCACCGGCGCCTGGCCGAGGGTGTAGATTTGCTCCCAGGCGGCTCGGGTCAACTTCAGCGCATCGCCCATGTTGGCAAAAATTTCAGCCGTGACCGCGTAGCCCTGCTGCTGTCCTTCCGCAAAGGCAGTCAAATCGATCCCGGTTGCCTGTGGGTATTGCTCGAGGATGATCTTCACCCATTCATCGACCAGGGAGGAACGCGCAGGCTGGAGCAGCTCCGCTTCTGCCATTGCCAGTCCGTATTCTTCGCTGATCAAGAATTTCAAAAATTCCCAGGCGGCATCCGGGTGTTGGGTGCCTGCGTAGATGGCGAATCCGTCGGTGGTCGCCAGGGTGACCTTCCGAGCCGGCCCTGCCGGGAAAGGCGCAACGCCAATTTGGAAGGGGGCATTGTCTATAATATCCTTGAGAGCCCAGGAACCTTCCTCTACCATCGCTACACGCTGATCGATGAAGGCCTGACGCGGCTCGACCTTAAGGATGTCAAGCGGGCTGGCCATGATGTGGTCGTCCCATATCCGCGCGCGCAGCCATTCCATGGCAGCCAGCGACTCGGGACTGGCCATCTGGCTGCGAGTGTTATCCTTCGGATCAACCAGATGACCGCCCCAGGCATTCACATGCACCTGAATGCGCTCCCAGCTGATATCCAATGTAGAACCCCACTGGTCGATGTGAGTGTCCAGGGTGGTTTCTCTGGTCAGTATACCCATTGCATTCAAGTAATCGTCGTGCGACCAGGACCGATCTGGATATGGCACATTGTACTTATCGAAAAGGTCTCGATTATAGAAGAGCGCCAGCCCGCCGTGATACTTCGGTAAGGCGTATTGCATCCCGTTGGCGGAAAAGAAGGAATTGTATTGAGCGGCATTCCAATCCGAAATGGTCTTGGAATCCAGGTCCGCCTGAACGTAAGGGCGCAAATCGAGGAGATAGCCTTTCTGAGCCCAGACCGGAAAGAAATCACAGCAGCCGGCCATCACATCTGGCGCGGTGCCTGCCTCCAGGTCGGCAAGCATTTTTTCCTCAAAATTTTCGGGGTCGGGAGTATAGAAGACCTCGATATTTGGGTGGGTCTCTGTGAATTTTTGCAGCAAGAGCTGCTCTCCCCGGCAGCGACAGTCCTGATAAACCAGCTGCACTTTGCCTTTCTCCAGGCGGCTGGGGCTGGCCAGCCGCGGCGCGCAGGCTGCCAGTGTAAGAGCAGCGGTCGATACCCCCAGGGTTTTCAGAAAAACCCGCCTGGAAATCGGTTTTGGGGGGAAGTCATTCATCTCCATCTCCTTACTCCTGAAGAGGCAGGCAGCGAAGAGCAAGTGCAACGGGTAATTATCGACATTTCTAATTTCCCAACTCATCAAAAACGAACTACAAGCTGCATACCCGAATGGCTGTGTTTCGATGTGAGTCAGATAATTGTTTTTGAATTGTTAATTCCCGGTCGTATGCATCCAGTTAATGCAAGAAAAGAGAAGGTGCCGGGAGAATCACGGTGATAAATATTGAGTTCAAAATATTATACATAATTTATCTATTAAATAAAGGTACATGATATGCTGATTTGGATAATCACTATAAATGATGAAAGCCTGGTCATCCATGCCGGGCATTCCGAAATCGCATGGTTCTCTGCCGGGTGATCTCCCTCCCGTGTTTTCTTTGTCAGAATGTTCGTTTTTCTCGCACCAGTCAAAATAGTGTCATAATAGAGTTATCCATTTTAATGATCAGGACTATAAGAGATGACAGAAAGGGATGAAGAAATGAAACCGTTTATTGGCCCCATCGAAAAGCTGACCGAGCAGAACGCCTTCTTTCGAAAAGTAATTTTCACCGGTAAACATTGCCAGCTGGTCGTGATGTGCCTTCAGCCAGGCGAAGAAATCGGCAATGAAATCCATCCAGACGTCGATCAATTCTTCCGCATCGAGCAGGGCTCGGCCAGGTTCGTGTTCAATGCGGATGAAGAACATTGGGTCCATGCCGGAGATGCGGTTGTCGTCCCGGCAGGAACCTTCCACAACGTGATCAATTCCTCGGCGACAGAGGCGTTGAAGTTGTATACCGTCTATTCGCCGCCCAACCATCCTGACGGTACGATTCACAAAACGAAAGAAGAAGCGGAAGAGGCTGAGCATCACGAGCATTGAGACCTTGCGCCTCTCCGTTGGCATCGAGAGGAATCCGGCGAAAAATGAAATCCAGGCTTGTTCCAACAGCCCCTGCCCTGAGAAAGGGTGTGGTCACCGTTTTAATCCTCTTTCTGACCCTGGCGTTGAGCGGTTGCCCGCCAAAGCAGCCCTGCGATCAAAAAATCGAAGATCCATCGGTGTATGAAGAAATCGTCCTCGCCGATCCGGTCATCCAGCAGCTCGAGCAGAACCTGAAACGATTGCGGGTAACCATTTCAGATTGCATCAATAATGACCAGGTCTGGGTGGTCATCGAGTATGAGCTGCCCGCTGAATATTCGGATTTCGGCGTCAAATACCGCGACTGGTTATCCCTGGTTTATTCATTGAATGGAACGATCGATATATCTACGACCCCTCTCCAGGCGGTTTCCTATGATGTGGGGTCAATCCTGGATACCTTCCAGGCGCGGATCGCGGAAGTCGAAACCAATCCACGCGCCAGGGAAGTGCTCGCCAAAACCGACCCTGACCCGGATAATCCCACTGTCCCTCTCTTTGGCGACCGGCAAGTCCTCCGCGAGGGCAACTGGGTGGAATATAACTTTTTCTACCATCGGGTCAGGGGATATTTGCTATCGAACGATATCGGTTGGGAGGAATTCCCCGAGATCAAACAGGCTCACCAGATCATCGAGGCACAATTATTGGTTGGCGAGCTGAAGGGCTGCACGATTGGCCACGGAAAAATGCATGCCTACACGGCAGCGGAGTTTCATGATGCGGATACTGATCCCTGGAACCTGACCGTCGCCTTGCAGTGCCCGGATGGGTGGAGGGATGCGAGCATCCGCATCCACCCGGACGGGTCGTACGACAACTTGCAGATCATCACGAAGTATTGATGGTTTGGGACTGAAAATTATTCCCTCTGTCATCACCGCCAGAAGGTCTTAAGACTGCTCTCCAGGCAAATCGAGAAGGGAAGTCTATCTCCGACGAACCGCGCGCAGGATCAACAGCAGGATCACTGCGCCGACGAAGGCGGCGATCACGCTGCCAAGCAGACCCGAGCCGATTTGAATGTTGAGCAGCCCGAACAGCCAGCCGCCGAGGAACCCTCCCAGGATGCCGACGAGGATTTTGCCCAACAGCCCCAGGCGAATGCCTTTGATGACCCAGTCCGCCAAAAAACCGGCGATCGCGCCAACCAGAATCCAGATCAGAATACTCGTGACGTCCATATTGCTGCTCCTTTCTCGAATGAATTCATTCTAACATTTTCTACCTGAATATTATAGATTAACGACTCGTTTGTTGTGAATGCCGAGAGTGGTGAACAAGGGATCATCATTCCTCTTGTCCAACTGCCCTCTAATTTAAACATCTCTATCCATTTTCTCAATGTATAATATTTTCAACGCGCTCTCTGGATCGCATTAATAAATCGATCATTTCCCGGTTCTTTCAATCCAGCTTGTGGAACAGGCGCAATAAAATTCGTTTACTGACAAATTGCGCGCCTTCTTGCTTTATTAGCGGCTTTTGATAAATCAGGGGGTTGAACTTAATCGGTGCAAAGGGCAGGTGACGATGGACATCACGCTTCAAATTGTTTTCAAAGAGGGTCCCCTGGCAGGCAGCAGCTTCGCTCTGGACAAGGCGGAGTTGATCCTTGGCAGAGATCCGGCAGCCGACATTCTCATTGGTAATCCAGATGTTTCGCGCCGGCATGCGCGCCTGGTTCGTAAAGATGAGGGCTACCAACTTGAGGATCTCGGCAGCAGCAACGGCACTTTTGTCAATGGAACTCAGATTTCCTCTCCGGTTCTGTTGAAAAACGGCGACGAAGTCCGCTTGGGTCCAGGGGCGATGTTCATTTACCTGCAGCCTCGGGTGGAACAGGCAACGACGACCAGCGCGCCGGTGGATCAGCCGCCCACGCGGGCCGGACAGCCGCAGGCAGAGAGTGAGACTCGGGCGGGCGTCCCGCCCGGCCAGCGGCCGCCGGCGCCAAGGTTGACGCTGGTGATCCGCGGCGGCGAGCCGCGCATCTATCCGCTTACACAGAAGGAAATCACATTTGGCCGGGTGACAGAAAATGCCATCGTCGTTGAAAGCCCGGATATCTCACGACGGCACGCGCGCCTGGTGCAGGCCGAGGGCGGCTATCGCCTTGAGGACCTGGGCAGCAGCAATGGCACCTTCGTCAACGGCGAGCGAATCAGCGCCCCGCGGCTGCTCCGATCCGGCGATCAGGTCCGTCTGGGGCAGTCGGTCGAGTTTTTATATGAGATCCCCGTCCCGGCTGGGGCTCCCGCAGAGCGGATGGCAACCGTGGTCGAGAAGTCGGGCGCCCGCGAGGCGACCGTGCTCGGCGAGGATCTGGCGGAGGTCCTCCCCGCCACGCCGCCGACCCTGACCATCACGGTTGCTGGGCAGAAGCCAGTCGCCTTCCCTCTAACCCAACCGGCCATCCGCATCGGGCGGGCGCCGGACAACGATATTGTCATCGATTCGCGGATCGTCTCGCGATACCACGCCCGTTTGGAGCAGACCCCCCGCGGCTATCAGCTCGTCACGCTGCCGGAGGCCACCAACCCGATCCTGCTCGAAGGACGCCCGCTGCCGGTGGTCCATCCGCTTGCTGACGGCAACCTGATGCGCATCGGCGGAGAGGATCCCGGGATGATGGTCACCCTGGTCTATGGCCAGCCCATGCAGGCTCTTTCGCTGGAAATGCGGCCGATCCGCTTTGGCGAAAAGACCCTGATTTCTATCGGGCGCGATCCGAGCAACGACGTTGTCCTGGATTCACCGACTGTTTCGCGCTTTCATGCCCAGATCGAGAGGGTCGGCCACCGCTACCGGCTGATCGACCTGCGAAGCGCAAACGGGACCTTCGTCAACGACCGGCGGATCGACGAGAAAGAGTACTGGCTGAAGGAAGCTGACACGGTCCGCATCGGGCGCCACCGTTTCGTGATGAATCAGGATCAGCTCGATCAATACGACGAGACGAAGGGGCTGAAAGTGGAGGCGGTCGGGCTGAACAAGTGGGTGCGCAAGGATTTGAACATCCTTCAGAACATCTCGCTCTCTTTTCAGCCGCGCGAGTTCATCGTTGTGGTCGGGCAGAGCGGCGGAGGAAAATCGACCCTGGTCGAGGCGATTCTCGGCTCTCGTCCGGCGACCCACGGGCAGGTGTTGGTCAACGGGACAAACGTCTACAAGAATTACGATGCCGTGCGCAACGACATCGGATTTGTCCCGCAGCGCGACATCATCCACACCGGACTGACCGTCTATCAGGCGCTGGATTACAGCGCCCGTCTGCGGATGCCGCGCGACACGACCAAAGAGGAACGCCACAAGCGGATCATGGAGGTGCTCGAGGATCTGGATCTGCTTCACCGCAAGGACAACCCGATCAGCAAATTGAGCGGCGGGCAGATCAAGCGGGTTTCCATTGGCGTTGAGCTGCTTACCTCGCCCGGGCTGTTCTTCCTCGACGAGCCGACCTCCGGTCTGGACCCGGGCACCGAGACCGCGTTCATGCACCTCATGCGCCGCCTGGCAGACCAGGGGCGGACAATTGTCATGGTCACCCACGCGACCAAGAATGTGATGCTGGCGGATAAGGTGGTCTTCCTGGCGCGCGGCGGCTATCTTGCCTGGTTTGGCCCGCCGGACGAGGCGCTGGCCTACTTCGATACCTTCCGCACCGAGCGGGAGCAGCGCGCCCGCGATATGGAGTTCGATCAAATCTATGCCCTGCTGGATGACCCCTCGCGAGGGTCGGCGCAGGAGTGGGCCAGACGCTTTGCTGAGAGCCCAGCATATCAGAGGTACGTGGTCGAGGCGCTCAAAAATGTTGCCGCGCAGCAGCAAGCGGCGGGCGCCGCCCAACTGACCGGAGAGACTGCCCCAAAACCGAAAACCCGGCGGCGGATATCGGGCTTGAACCAGTTCTTCGTCCTTTCAGCGCGCAATATCCGCATTTTAATCAGAGATAAATCCAGCCTGACTCTCATGCTGGCCGTGCCGCCTCTGGCGGCCATGCTCGATTTCGTCATCGCCCCGCTGATGGGACGCGCGCCTTTCGATTATTACACCGGCGACGCGGCGAACGGCTCGATCACCCTTTTCCTGATGTCGCTGTACTGTCTGCTGATTGCCGGGCTTTCGCAGATGCGCGAGTTTGTCAAGGAAGAAGATATCTATAAACGCGAGCGGCTGGTTAACCTGAAAATTCTCCCTTATGTGGCGTCCAAGGTGTGGGTAGCGCTGCTGCTGGCCTTCTATCATGCGGCGGCTTATACGATCGTCCATTTCCTGGCGTTTGACATGCCGGGCGGCGCGACCGAGTTTCTCCTGGTCTACGCGACCATGGTGCTGGCAGCGATGGCAGGCATGGCCTGCGGCCTGCTGGCCTCAGCCCTGGCGCCGGCGGCGTCATCCGCGCCGATGATTATGATCATGCTGCTCATCCCACAGATCGTACTGAGCGGCGTTCTGGCGCCTGTCCCTGAAAATATCAGCCAGATTGCCTCAACCAAATGGGCTTTCGAGGGTTTGATCGGCATCGTCGGCTACGGGAAGGATGTGGCCGCCGACGCCTGCTGGCAGCTGCCCAAGGACCTGCGCGACGCAATGACACTGAAGGATAAGGAAGTACAGGGATGCCGCTGCATGGGAGTGGCGATCTTCAAGCCTGGCTCTTGCAACTTTCCCGGCGTCGGGCAGTTCTACACGCCGGAGGTGGACCAGCCGGAGATTCCAAAGCCGGAAGAGCTTGGCCCGAGGCCGCCCGAGCCGGTCATTCCACCAGCGCCAACCCCACCGGCTGACCAGAACGATCAGGTTGAGATGGTTAAATACCTGAATGCTTTGGATGCCTACCAGGATCAGGTGGCGGTCATCCAGGAGGATTACAAGAACCAGATGGCTTTGTATGAATCCCAGGCCAATATCTACCAGGCGAAGATGGAGGATTATCAAAAGGCTGTATTGGAATATGAGACCGCCCGCAACTCTGCCGTCCAAAAGGCGGAGGGCGTCATCGATGCGGTTAACACCAGCTTTGGCTGGGCGTTCGTCGACAAGGACGATCCGGAGGTGTTCCAGGCCTGGCTGATCCAATCCTGGGGCGCGCAGGGAATCATTATTGCTGTCTTCCTGGCGATCATTCTGGTCCTCATCAAGCGGAAGGATGCCCGGTAATTCGTGGCGCTACAGTTGGAGAAGAATGAGACGAGGAGGGTGGCCGTGAAACACCAAGCGCAAAATCTGATGATCCTGATCGTCTGCACGGGGCTGGCGGTTCTTCCGGCCTGTGCGCCGAAAGGCCCGGCTGCAGGCGACCAGGCGGTCGCGCAGCTGGGCACTGCGGTGGCTCAGACCGCCACAGCCGCCGGAATGGAAAGCGGCGAGATAAATGAATTGGCAACCGCCGAGGCGAATGCCACTGAGAAGGCTCGCGATGTGCAGGCCACTCAGACCGCGCGGGCGGTTGGTCAGAGCGACTCCCAGATTGCCGAGGCCACCCTGGCTGCCCCGATGGTGGCAGAACTGCCTCAATATGGATTGGACAAAACCAGCGGGCGGCCCGCCTGGCTGCATGACCCGCTAGTCCTCGAGATCAGCGGCTACCAGCAGATGACCTACGGGAATGACCACCCGGAAGTCACCGCGGCGGATTTTGTGCTCGCCGCCGATCTGACCTGGGATACGCAATATGGATCCTCCGGCTGCGGATTCATGTTCCGCTCGGATGGCAATCAGGATAAGCCGAATATGTACATGGTCCTGGCAACCCGCTTTGCCAGCGGGCACGTCCTCTTTTCCGCCCTGGCGGACGGCGAGATCGCCAACGTCCATGATTTCTATCCGAAAACCAGTGACCAATCCTTCCAGTGGCAGAACGGCACGACCAACCGCCTGGCGGTGGTCGCGCGCGGCACGTTGATCGAGATTTACACCAACGGGGTGAAGATCGGCGAGGTGGACACGACCAAGCCGCCGACCCGGCTGCCCTCGCCGCCCAAGCCCATCCCGCCCGTTGACCAGACCAACGCAGCCGCGCTGCAGGCATATCAGAACCAAATGAAGGAATATCAAGAAATCATCGAGCAGCAGGAAGCCATGTTCCGAAGCGCACAGAAGAAATACAACGAGCGCATCGCAATATTCGATGAGGGTTTTTTGGCTTTTGTCGCCGCCTCGGAATCCGGCAGGACAGTCTGCACCTTCGAAGATGCCTGGCTGTGGCTGCTGGAGCCCTAGGATGAGCCGTTTCACATTTTTCCAGTTGGTATTTGGATCACGCTAAAACTTTTTAACCCAGGCTGTATCTAAACATTATGCAAGCTCGTCCGGAATCTGTTCGGAGAGACGTGGATCCCGTACAATCATTTTTGAAGGGCACTTACCGGTGTAAGTGAATTTTTTTTCGGATTGGGTAGTTTGAGAAAGAGTGAGAAAGTGGCGTCTTCGGATATGGAAATACGTGAGATAATAGATTCATCCCATCCAGCACCTGATGCAGCATTTCGAGCAGGTAAGCATAGTGATCCGCAAGGGTGGCTTTGGCAGCGGATGCTTATAACGCACTCCGATTGGAGTAGAGTTGATCACATCGGTTAGAGTTTAATGGAGCTTCCAGAAAACCTGGAACGCGAGTTGATGGGATTATTTTGACCGACTAGAAGAAAGATTTGGAGGTTTTGATGGGATTCTTAATGGTGTTAAAGGTCATCGCCGCGCTGGCAACCGCAGCGACCGGCCTTTTAGGTCTGATCAAGCCGACGGCGGTTTACGGTTTCACCGGTCTGACCGCCAGCGGTCCACGCGGAGTATCGGAGATCAGGGCTATCTTCGGCGGATTGTTCCTTGGGCTGGGAATTGCCCCGCTCTTTCTTGGCGAGCCAGCATACATGATGCTTGGAATCGCCTATCTGGCCATAGCGCTCGCCCGGGTCGCATCCATCGTCATCGATAGATCCTACGCTCAGTCAAATTGGATCAGCCTGGTAATTGAGATCGTCCTTGGCGTGATCTTGGTGATCCCCGGAGGAAGCTGATGGCAGTGCGAATTGTGACTGACAGCACCTGTGATCTACCGGCGGAGACCGTCGAGCAATACGGTATTAACGTTGTTCCTCTCTACATCAACGTCGGCAAGCAGGGTTATTTGGACGGGATCGACATCAGCCGCGAGCAGTTCTATAAGAATCTGCCCCTTTTTCCCGAGCATCCGACCACGGCGGTGCCCTCGCCGCAAAAATTCCGCGCCATTTATGACAGCCTGGCTGACGAGGGCGCGGATGAGGTGTTGTCCATCCATATCTCATCTTCATTGAGCGCGGTGGTCAACGTCGCCAGCGTCGCCGCAAAAGAAACCGCCTCGGTGCCGGTGACGGTCTTCGATTCGCAGCAGCTCAGCCTGGGGACCGGCTTTATGGTCGAGACCGCCGCCAGACTGGCGGCAGCCGGGGCAGCGGCGAATGAAATCGTTGCTCAGCTCAGCGAGCAGATCAAGCGCTCGTACGTCTTTGCCGCGCTCGACACACTTGAATTTCTGCGCCGCTCGGGACGAATGAACGGCTTCATGGCTAACCTTGGCGCCATCTTACAGATCAAACCGATCCTGACGATGTACGCGGGTTCGCCAAGCACCGAGAAGGTGCGCACCCGCGATAAGGCCATGAGGCGGCTGTTCGAAATGCTCAAGGAGATTGGCGCGGTGGAACGGATCGCAATCGTCCATGCCAATGCGCTTGAGCGGGTGGCTGAGCTGCGTAGCCTGGCTGCCTCTCTGCTTCCCGGCATGGAGATCATGGCGGTGGACATCACCCCGGTCATCGGCGCGCACATCGGCCCGGGCGCTTTTGGCTTCGCGGTCGTCGCCGCCCGCTGAGCGGCGATCAGGAGAAAACATGCCCTTCTTGCAGATTTATCTCATCCTTGGGCTGGTCATCCTTGGCATGATGACTGTCCTCTGGCTGGTCAGCCTGGCGTTGAAAAATTCCAGCATCGTCGATATCTTCTGGGGAACCGGGTTCGTCATCTTTACCTGGGTGGCTTTTGGGCTCACCCCTGGAGGGTTCGAAACCCGCAAGTGGCTGCTCAGCGTGCTGGTCACCATCTGGGGCATGCGCCTGACGCTGCACATCCTCACCCGCAACTGGGGCAAGCCCGAGGATTTCCGCTACCAGGCCTGGCGAAAAGAAGCCAGTTCATCCTGGTGGTGGCGCAGCTTCTTCAAAGTGTTCCTGCTCCAGGGCGTGATCCTGTGGATCGTGGCGGCGCCGCTGCTGGCAGCTCAAATCAGCCCGCAGCCAGCCCGGCTGATCTGGCTGGATTTCGTCGCCATCCCGCTCTGGTTGATCGGATTCTTCTTCGAGGCGGTCGGCGACTGGCAGCTGCGCCGCTTCATCGCCAATCCGGCCAACAAGGGCAGGCTGCTGACCAGCGGAGTCTGGCGCTACACCCGCCACCCGAATTATTTTGGCGACTCGGCCCAGTGGTGGGCTTACTACCTGATCGCCGCGGCGGCAGGCGGCTGGTGGACGATTTTCAGCCCGGCGCTGATGACCTACCTGCTCACCCGGGTTTCCGGGGCCGCCCTGCTCGAAAAGATGCTGAAGGAACAAAAGCCCGGTTATCGCGAGTACGTGGAAACGACCAGCGGGTTCATTCCCTGGTTTCCGCGCAAGAGGAAACAGTCGGAGAAGGAGTAAGCCAATATGAAAATCGCAAAATGGATCGCCCTGCTCGGACTGCTGGCGATGACCGCCGTGTTAATCTACGGCTTTACCGCCGGCGATTTTGGTGGCGAAGGGGCAAAGCTGCTGGCGATGCCCTGGGGGATCGTCTCATTGGTGGATCTGTACGTCGGGTTTGCGCTGTTCTCCTGCTGGATCGTTTACCGCGAGAAAGCGCTGCTGCCTTCGGTCGTCTGGGTGGTCTTGATGATGACGCTCGGGTTTTGGGCCGGCGCGCTGTATACTCTGGTCGCGCTGCAGACCAGCCGGGGCGACTGGCGCCGGTTCTGGATGGGGAAGCGGGCCTGACTACGATGAAGATTTCCTGAGGTGATAAACCACACCTCGGGGAGGAATTGCTCTGCAGGAGTACTTCAGGCTGAGGATAGTTCGGCAAGCAGGGATTTAGCCTCAATCAAATCAGGCGTTGAAAATCCCTCCGTGAACCAGTTGTAGATCCCGCTTAACAAGTCGTAGGCATCCACGAGTTTCCCCTGACGCTGCCAGAGGCGAGCCAAATCCATCGCCGCTCTCAGTTCCCAGGATTTTGCCTCCATCCCGCGCGCCGTATCGAGCGCCTTGAGCAGGTAGGTTTCTGCTTGCGCCTGATCATCCTTCGCCAGATGCAGATTTGCCTTCACCCGATAGATTTCCGCCTGCCAGAATCGCTCCCCGGTCTGATCGATCCATTCAAGAGCCTGATCCAGGAGAGCAAGGCCCTCATCCAGTTTTCCGGACATGCCGTTTGCCAGCGCAAACAGATGAAGAATTCCTGGAAGGAATAATTTTAGGGTAAGACCATCATTAAACATGATGCTTTCGCGCGTTTCCGCCATACCCTCTTCGGTGGAGCCAAGCATAGATACAGCATTTCCGTGATAGGCTAATCCGGTGCCGAGCCAGCCAATGAATCCTTTCTTGTTCGAGATATCGATCGCTTCTTCTGAATGCTGCTTCACCGCCTGCCAGTCCCGCCGGAGCGCACCAAACATGCAGCCGCCAAAACAAAGCACCTCCACAAGAGAAAAATCATGGTTGAAAGATCGCGCGAGCGAAAAGGCTTTCCGAACATAATTCTCAGCCTGGTCAGGATAACCCAGGCACCACAGGCAACAGGCATAATAAACCATTCCGCTTAAACCCGAATCTGAACCGCGAAAGGCAACAAACGACTGATGATGGATGTGCTGATAAAAAGACAACAAATGTTCCAGGTGACCTTGTGCCTGAATAAATTTTCCCTCGGCAAAAGAGAGGAAACCTACAATCCAGTGCCCATGCGCTATGTCGATAGGATTACCGGTTTGGTGGGCAAGATCAAGGGCTTCCTCTGCTAGCTCGCGGGCAAGGCTGTATTCTGCCCGAACATAGTGATGAACAGACAAATCGCCGAGGATCAGGCAGAGCTGAGAATGATTACCGGTTTGCGAACAGAGATCTCTGGCTTTCGTTAGAATTCCTTTCCAGGCAAGGGTAGGGATATCCTTCAATGAAGCGTTGGCTAGCGAGATGCGCAGGTTGAGTTCCTGGCTTGCGCGTTCAGGGGATTCTGGAAATTCCATCAGTATTTCCAACGCCTGGGTGATGTGAGTGACTGCTTCCTGGTAGGCTGAAAGCTGCATAGCTTTATCGCCAGCCTGGTGGAGGTACTGGATCGCTTTGGAAGCATTTTGGGCCAGTCGAAAGTGGCGGGCCAGATGGACCGCCACTTCGCCGGTCTGCTCCCGATAAAGGAGCTCCATAGCGTTACCGACATCTTCATGGAGATATGCGCGCTCAGCCTCATCCAGGCTGTGGTAGAGGAATTTTTGGAGCAGGTAGCTCCGGAAGCGGTAATGAGAGATCCGCTTTGAGCCCAAGCGCTCAATAGACTGGGGGATCACCAATCGGTGCTTGCGAACCAGGTCGGCGCTCAGGTGTTGGATCACTTCTCGTTCATTTTCCCTCAGAACCTGAGCCACGACTTCCGCGGTGAACACTTCACCCTCCACGCTTGCGACCGTCAGGATTCGTTGGAGAACCTCGGGAAGCCGGCCGATCCGCTCGCGGATGGCCGCCTCTACCCGCGCAGGCAGGGTGTTCCAATCCAGGGAGGGGCCCTCGATCCAGTATTGATCTCCGCCCTTGATCAGGTCTCCGCGCTCTTGCATCCCGCGGAGCAGCTCAACCGTAAACAACGGATGCCCACCGGTCTGGCGGAAGAGCATCTGACGGAACGACGGCCCAAGGTGATTGGGCTCGCTGTCCAGAAAGAAGTCGATGAATTGGCGATTCTCTGCCTGGTCAAGGTTCACCTCGAGATCGCCGTACAACCGGCGGAATTCGTTGAGCACCGGTTCAATCGCGTGGCGAACGCCGTCTCTCGAAATCGCCACCTCTTCCGGACGGAAGGCGCCGAGCAGGAGGATTCTTGCCCCGCCCAGCCGGCGCCCCAGGTGGAAGAGCAAGCTGATCGAGCCTAAATCAGCCCATTGTAAATCATCCAGTACCAGGACCATCGGTCTCCGGCGGGCCAATATTTGCAGGACGGTCGTGTACTGCTCGAACAAATCGATTTGCTGCAATCCCGCACCGACCATTCCAGTATTTTGCCTTTTCTCCCCGAAATCGGCCAGACGGGTAAGCCAACCGGGAGCTCCGGTCGAATAAGTGGAGGCTCTCTCCAGCAGCGCATCTCGGAGAAGGAAGGTGTCGATCAAATCCGGACCGGCCTCGCCCAGAGCTTGCATGGCGTCGGGGAGGACGTGCCAAAGACGGCAGGCATGTTCGCGTGATATTGCCCCTGCGGCCAACCTGGCTTCAACCTTACCGGTCAGCAATTCCAGGATCTCGCGGAAGGGCAGGTAAGGATCTCCGATGCCGGTGTAGGCGTTGCAGTTGCCGCTGGCCGTGCACAGCTCTGGATGGGCGGTCATAGCGCGCGCGCAGAATTCCTGGATCAGCGAGGTTTTTCCGCTGCCTGCTTCGCCGGTGACGAAAACGACTTGCCCATGGCCAGCCAGCGCCAGCTCGAAGTATTTCGTCAATTGGGTTAGTTCCTGTTCCCGGGCGACGAACAGAGTGGGTTCTGAATGGGGCGGCTCTTCGGTGAGGAAGGCTGGAAGTCGGGGCGGTTGATCACTCATAGTTGGCGGAGGTGGTTGATCTCCCTTGACCTTCCCCTGACGGATTTGTTCATACAACCGGGTGGTTTCTTCTGCCGGCTGGATACCCAGCTCTCGGGCTAAGATTCCGGCGCAGGATTCGTATTGAGCCAGGGCAGCCGTGCGCTGACCGCTCAAAGCCTGCAGCCGCATGAGCTGGCTGTGGGCGGCTTCATCCAAAGGTTCCAATTCGAGCCAGCGCCAGGTATACGCCTGGGCGCGGGGAAAATCACGTTTCTTTTCGAATTCCCGCGCGAAGGTCTGCCACGCAGAGACGGCGGCGCGAGCCAGCCTTTCTCGGGTCAACAGCGCCCACTCTTCGAATTCGGGGCTGTCGTTTATCGAGAAACCTTCAAGGAACGCGCCGCGGTACTCACTCACGGCCGCTTCCAGTGCGGCGGTGAGCGGGGCGCCGGCCTGGATGGTCTCGACGGCCCGGGTGAATTCGACCACGTCGATCCGAACATCTGCCTGCCGGTTGATCTGGATGCTGTCGCGGGAGATTAAGAGGAAGGGCGGGTCTGCGTCTCGGTCGCCGATCGCCAGACGTAAGTTCGATAAGGTGCTGCGTAAGTTGTTCAGCGCTTCGCGGTTGGACCATTCAGGCCATAACAACCCCGCCAGCGATTCCCGCCGGTGGGGCTGGTCCACCTCGACAGCTAAAAAGGCCAGAAGCGCCCGAGTTCGGTTGGACTTGAATTCTTTGACGGGGACGCCGTCGACGGCGATTTGAAAAGAACCTAATAAAGATATCGATAAATTGGCCAAGCACCCTCCCGCATTGGTCAGGAGCAACTCAGCGCTTATTAATATTGTACATGATGTGGGAAGCCCCCGTTGAAGGAATCGTTTCCGCCGCGATTACGCTGCGGTTTCATCACACCTTAATTGTATTGTGGTTTCAGAATAAATTCCCCAATAACAAAGGAGGTTGAGATGACTGCGAATTCGCCGGTTGTGAAGAAATGGGTAACCCTTACCCCGTTATTTGTTTTGATCCTGGCTGTTGGCCTGGTCGTCAGCTTGATTGCGGTCAATGAGCTGTCAGGGACATTACGGCCCAAGGAGGCTGGGTCTGTCATTTCGTCAAATCTTTCACAGGGCGCGCCAGCGATGGTCGTGCAGCCGCAGGTCAAGCCGGATTTTTACGCCAGTCCCGCGGAGAGCCCTTCAGTCGCGAGGTTTCTGGAGGATATCGCCGCTTATCAAGCGGCAAATGAAACCGCCAGTCTGCTGATGGGCTGGCAGGCGGAGACGGCACGGCTGAGCGGGTTGGCGGCTCAATACCGCGAGCAGGCTTTGATCCAGTCCTTCCTGGCGGCGATCGAGGAATACAAGCTCCGCCGCGGCTGGCAGGCGGACGCCGCCCGGCTGAGCGGGTTGGCGGCTCAATACCGCGAGCAGGCTTCGATCCA
>CAZMCF010000012.1:0-59491 GCA_964564935.1 uncultured Anaerolinea sp.
CGTGAAGATTTCTCCTCGCGCCCCTGCCCCCACAAAGTGGGGGGCACCCGCACAGTGGGTGGCGCTCGTCGAAATGACAATATACGTCAAGTAGATAAAGGCAATCTCAGGCTTCCTAAACTTGACATATCTGATTAAAATTGGTAGATTTAAAATAGCCGGGATCAAACGTCCCCTTCCGGCTTATAATCACCAACAGGAGCGCGCCATGAGCCACCATGATCACGAAACCTGCGCCTGCGGAGGCGCCTGCGGCTGCCGCGGCGAAGCCTACGAAACAATCGAGCTGACCAAAGATGCTTACATCGCCCGCCTCGAAGCTTACCTGAACGACCTCAAGGGCGAGATCGCCTCAGTCGAACGCGAGCTCGAGCAGTTGCGCGAAATCGCCTGACTTGAATACGTTTTCTGGCCACAGCAATTCCAGGCCAGATCATGTCAGAAGTTCTTGTTTCCAGCGCCCTTTACCCGGTTCACCTGTTCATGCGCCTTACGCTATTTGTGAATTAATTCATCAGGGGTATAATTCATCATTGCTCGTGGTATTCACCAGCCCGAGAAACGCCAATTTCATAATGGATTTATAATTTTCACCAATTACGAGATTCTCTTCTAAAAGCTGCTCAAATACAGTCCTTTTATCGGTAAGGTCGGGTAGCCAAAGATTCTCTCTCCATTACACAGGAACATAAATGCCCACCCCCGATCTCATTCTGCTTCACGCGCCAAGCGTCTACGACTTTCGCCGAGAATCCATCCTCTACGGTCCGGTCAGCGATCTGGTCCCGTCCACGCCCGTCTTCGAGATGTACCCGATTGGTTTCACCACCGTGGCCGAGTACCTCGAGCGGCACGGGATGCGCACCCGGATTGTCAACCTGGCCGTGCGCATGCTCGACGACCACAATTTCGATGTCGAAAAACACATTGCCGGCCTGGACGCACTGGCCTACGGCATCGACCTGCACTGGCTGCCCCATGCCCACGGCTCGATCGAAATCGCCAGGATCGTCAAGCAAAAACACCCCGGCCGCCCGGTCATTTTCGGCGGTTTTTCCTCCAGCTATTTTTATCAAGAACTGATCCGCTACCCATCGGTCGATTTCATCCTGCGCGGTGATTCGACCGAAGCGCCGCTGCTGCTCCTCGTCCAGTACCTGCGCGCCGGCGGGATTCCCCGCCCTGCGCCGCTTTCCCGGGACGCGAACACCCTCGCCTCCATCCCCAACCTGGTCTGGAAGGATTCGGATGGCGAGATGCACGCCAACGAGCTGAGCTACAGTCCCGATAACCTCGACGACCTGCTGATCGACTATACGCACGTACTGCGCTCGGTGGTGCGTTACCGCGACCTGGCCAGCTACAAGCCCTTCCGCAACTGGATGAAGTACCCGATCACCGCGGCGCTGACCGTGCGCGGCTGCCGCTACAACTGCCTCACCTGCGGCGGCTCTTCCTGTGCCTTCCGCTCGATCCACAACCGCCAGCGCCCTTCCTACCGCGCCCCCGAAAAGCTGGCTCAGGATATCCGCCGGATCGGCGAGTACAGCAAGGGGCCGGTCTTCATCCTCGGCGACATCCGCCAGCCGGGCGAAGAGTATACCCGCCGCTTCCTCGACGCGATCAACGGCTATGAAAAGCCGGTTTTCATTGAGCTCTTCGACGCCGCCCCGCGCGAATTCTTCCAGCAGGTCGCCAGGGCTCTGCCAAATTTCACCGTCGAAATCTCGATGGAATCACACGATGAGGCGGTGCGGAAAGCATTTGGCCGGCCTTACAGCAACGCGGAGATCGAGCGCACCATGGACGACGCCCTCGACGCCGGCTGCCAGCGCCTTGATCTGTTCTTCATGGTCGGGCTGAAAATGCAGACCTACGAATCCGTGATGAGCACGGTGGAATACTCCCGCAACCTTCTCCACCGCTACGGTCAGCAGGGCGAGCGCCGGGTGATCCCCTTCATCTCGCCGCTGGCGCCGTTCGTCGACCCCGGCAGCCGGGCATTCGAAGAGCCGGAGAAGCACGGCTACCGCCTGTTTGCCCGTACCCTGGAGGAGCACCGCCAGCGGCTCCTGGCTCCATCCTGGAAGTACGTACTGAACTACGAAACCGAGTGGATGAACCGCGACCAGATTGTGGCGGCGACCTACGAGGCAGGCCGCAGGCTCAATCTGATCAAGGGGGAATACGGGGTCCTGGATGCGGAGCTGGTCAAAGCGACCGACGCGCGCATCGCCCACGCCACCCGGTTGATCGAAGAGATCGATAAAATCGTGCGGACCTACCCGGCTGGCGAGGAGCGCCGCGAAAGATTGAGCCAGCTCAAGAAACGCGTCGACGACGCCAACCTGAGCACGGTCTGCGACAAACGCGAGCTGGAGATTCCCATGCGCGGCAGCACGATCAACCTGCTCCAGGCGGCTGTGACGGTCGTCAGCGATTGGTGGAAGGAACGCGCCCGCCCGGCGGATTGATTTTTCTGAACTAACAAAATTTCGTACCTGCACATTGGGTTTACGGCAGTATCTGCCCGAAACCCAATGTTTTTCTGCCTGCCCGGTTTGATTTATAATAACCCTCTACTGGGAGGTCTCTATGCACATTCTGGTGACAAACGACGACGGCGTGGATGCGCCCGGACTCCTGGCGCTGGCCCAGGCGCTGCGCCCGCTCGGAGAGGTGTCCGTCCTCGCTCCCGACCGCAACTGGTCTGCCTCCGGGCACGTCAAGACGCTCCACCGCCCCCTGCGGGTCAAGGAAGTTCTCCTGGCAGATAAAACTCCCGCCCTGGCGACCGACGGCGCGCCCTCCGACTGCGTCGCCCTGGCGGCGCTTGGCATCCTTCCCTCGCCAGTGAACATGGTCGTTTCTGGGATTAACCCTTACGCCAACGTCAGCCACGACGTGACCTACTCGGGCACGGTCACCGCCGCCATGGAAGGCGCCATCTGGGGACTTCCTTCGCTGGCCTTTTCGATCGACGCCCGCGAGAACGGACTGATTCAGTGGCATTACGACGACGCCGCGACCATCGCAGCGAAGATCGTCCGCATGGTTCAACAACACGGCATGCCCTCAGACGTCTTGTTCAACGTGAACATCCCCAACCTGTCGCTGGAGCAGATCAAAGGCATTCGCATCACCCGCCAGGGTCTGCGGATTTACCGCGATGAGCTGATCCGCAGGGTCGACCCGCGCGGAAAGCCGTATTATTGGATTGGCGGCGATGCCCCTACCGGCGTACCCGAAGAAGGTACGGATATTGGTGCGCTGGATGCGAATTACGTTTCGATCACGCCCCTGCACCTCGACATGACCGCGCACGGCTGCCTGACTGAAATCCGCGGCTGGGGGTGGGACGACTTCCAGGTATCATCATAGAATATGTTTCAGGTCTGGCTCGCGCCGATCATCCGGTCAGGCGCTGGTATCGGGTTGCGATAATTTCCGCTTATGCTATACTCATGATAGATCAAGAAAATGATTGCAGAGTCAATCCACGGAATATTCTTCTAACCAGCTGCCAGCAACCAAAGGAGACAGCGTATGCACAGTGCTTTCCATGTCCGCGATTGGATGAACGACCTGGTGGTCTTTATCGATCCGGAGAGCAGCGTCATTGACGCGCTCAGCTTGATGCGTCGCCGCTATATCAACAGCCTGATCGTCAAGAAAACCAAGGAAACGCCAGAATACGGCATTGTCACCTCCATCGACATTTGCGACAAAATTGTCGCCCAGGGACACGATCCTTCGACTATGAAAGTCAAGGATATCATGAGCTCGCCGTTGATCACCGCTACCCCGGATATGACCATTGAAGAGTGCGCGCGGTTGATGAAAGCCAACCGGATCCACCATCTCCCGGTAGCTGATCCTAACGGCGATGTCATCGGGATGATTTCAGCCAACGATTTTCTCATCATCGCCGAGGCGTTCGGCCGCGGACCAGGCGAGCGCGTCCTGAGCTGATATCAAACGCCAGACTGCTCTATTCGGCGCATCGGGTATAATTCCAAACGATGCGCCGCTTTTTTTTGCAAATCATTGCCCTGATCGCCGTTCTCGGTTGTATTTTTGCGTCCCAGACAGCCGGCCAGGCGCAGACCGGCACAGCCTATGACATCATCGACGCGGTTAATTCGATCCGCACCAGCTACGGTCATCCCGCGCTCGAGGTTGACCCCATCCTGATGGCAACCGCCCAGGCCACAGCCGATATCATGGCCAGCACCGGCTCCTGCGCTCACATTGGCAACGTCAGCGGGCGGGTAGCCGCTGCGGGTTACGGCGGCGGCGCGCAGGTCTGGGCGACTGAAAACATCGCCTGCGGCAACGATTTATCTGTACAAACCACCGTATATCAATACTGGGCAGACGCGTCGCACATGCTTCCGATGACCAACGGCAATTACGTCCACGTGGGCGCCGGCGTTACAGTCGTGGACGGCAGGGTCTACTACGTCCTTCACGCCGCCTACACCAGCGGCAGCTCATCCTCCGCCTCCACGCCGGGTTCGTCCGTACAGAAAACCTCCGGTCCCAATGCTTGGGCTACCAGCCAGTTCATTCAACCGGTGGTCACCTCCACCCCCAATCCGGACGGCTCGGTCGTTCACGAAGTGAAATCCGGACAGGCGCTCTGGTCGATAGCGATCGCCTATGGGGTGAAAATTGCCGATCTGATTTCACTCAATAAACTGCCCGCCAATCCGATTCTAACCATCGGGCAGAAATTACTTGTCTATCCCTCGGCCACGCCGACCCTCTCGCCAACCGCTACTCGCACTACCATTGCCCCGACCCGCACTCCAACCCGCACGCCGACGCCTAAAACACCCAGCCCCACCCCCAGCCTGACGCCCTCCCAGACGCATACCCCGGCTCCGCTGATCCACTGGAAAGCGCCGGCCTGGCTCGATAACCATGCGGCTGGCATCGGCCTGGTTGTTGTCTCTGCCGCCGGGCTGGTGGCGCTGGCGCTGACCTCGCTGCGCAAGAAATAAGCCCGGTCTGACCGCTCCCCTTCAGATCGAAAAATCCTCCCCGTGCCACAGCCCGTGCTCGGGCGGGTGGATTTTTGGCGCGGGTGTGAAGGATGCCTCTCTGCCGTTTCCCGGGAAGTCCGCGGCTGCTCCTGCCGGCAGGGGGACGGCCCGTTCCAGCGCTTCCAGCCGGTTAAGAATTGCGGCAATCGACTGCCCGATCGTATCCGGCAGCTTGCCGTGTTCCAGGTCAGGGGCATGGCCAATCGGCTTGCTGCGCACCACCACCTGCCCCGGCACGCCGACCACCACCGAATTCGGCGGCACAGAATTAACCACCACCGCGTTCGCGCCGATCCGGCTGCCTCGCCCGATTCGAATGTCGCCAAGCACCTTGGCCCCGGCGCCGATGACCACCTCATCCTCAATGGTCGGGTGGCGTTTGCCCTTTTCCAGTCTGACCCCGCCCAGAGTTACCCCGTGGTAGAGGGTGACGTTCCGCCCGATCTCCGCCGTTTCGCCGATCACCACCCCCATGCCGTGATCGATGAACAGGTTCTCGCCGATGACCGCGCCTGGATGGATTTCGATGCCAGTCAAAAAACGGTTGACATGCGAGAGCCAGCGGGCCAGCAAGCGCAGCCTGCGCTTCCAAAGCAAGTGAGCCAGGCGGTGGCCCCAGACGGCGTGGATGCCGGGGTAGGCAAGCAGGATCTCGAGGGTCGAGCGGGCCGCGGGATCACGTTCCACCGCGGATTGGATATCTGATTTCAGGATGCGTAATATACGGATCATGGTATTCCACCTTTTCTTAGCGTATGGTCACTCCCTGCCTCAATCCGCCAGGTCGGCGAAGAGCGGGGTGCTGAGGTAACGCTCTCCGAAGGAGGGGATGATCACGACGATCAACTTGCCGGCGTTTTCTGCGCGGCGGGCGACCTGCAGCGCCGCCCAGACGGCTGCGCCCGAGGAAATGCCCACCAGCAGACCTTCCTGTCGGGCCATTTCCCGGGCAGTGCGGATAGCGTCCTCGCCGGTCACGCGAATGATTTCGTCGTAAATGGAAGTATTGAGCACCGCTGGTACGAACCCGGCGCCAATCCCCTGGATTGGATGAGGCCCTTTCTGCCCGCCCGAAAGAACCGGCGATGCGTCCGGTTCGACCGCAATTACCTGGAAAGACGGTTTGCGCGCCTTGATCACCTCGCCCACTCCGGTGATCGTCCCGCCGGTGCCGACCCCGGCGACCAGGATATCGGCTCTTCCATCCGTGTCGCGCCAGATTTCTTCAGCGGTTGTGCGGCGGTGAATTTCGGGATTGGCCGGGTTATTGAACTGCTGCGGAATGAAATAACGCGGGTCTGCTGCAGCCAGCTTCTCCGCCTTGCGAATCGCTCCAGGCATGCCCTCGCTGCCCGGGGTGAGGATCAACTCCGCCCCATAGGCGCGCAGGAGCATGCGCCGTTCCTTGCTCATCGTCTCGGGCATGGTCAGCACCAGCCTGTAGCCCCGGGCGGCGCAGACGAAGGCCAGGGCGATGCCGGTGTTGCCGCTGGTCGGCTCGAGGATGATCGTATCCGGCTTGATCAGCCCGGCCTGCTCCGCCGCGGCGATCATCGCCAGACCGATCCGGTCTTTGACGCTGTGGGCGGGATTATAGTATTCAAGCTTGGCCACTACATCCGCGGCAGCTCCGTCGGTCAGCCGGTTCAGGCGCACTAAAGGCGTGTTTCCAACCAGCTCGGTTACATCTTGTGCGATTTTCATCATCATCATCTCCTTGAGGGAATAGAAAGCCAGCAGTTAAAAACAAAGGACAGCGACCGCGCGCCGTAGAGTCATTTTGCGGGGCTGCTGTCCACTGCCTGGTTACTGCTGGCTAATCAGTTTGCCTTTTTTTTACATCCGAGGCAGCGGCTAGAACCAGCCCCGCCTCAGACACACGCAGATGACCACTTTTATCTCCAAATCTTTATTAATCAGACCAAAGTTAGATTGATTATAAATCCAAAATTCGGACTGTCAAGCTGCAACTTTCACGAAATTATCACGTTATATTGGGTAAGCTATGCCGTATAATGATTTCATCTATTCAGCCACCAAACGCCTTCCGGGCAGCCTGCGCGGAGTGTCATGAACCGGGGTACTCTTTTATGGTTTGGCTCGGTGGCTTTACTGTTGCTTTTCGCTGCCTGGTGGTTCACCGTCATCACAACCTCCGCCATGCCTCTTCCTGGCCTGGCGCCTTGGGTAGCCATAGCAGTGCTGGTAATGATCAGTCTGGCCCTCTTTTGGGCAGGCTGGCGGAAAGGAATATCAGGTTTGTTCGTGCTGGCATCGACTTTGCTGGGGTTCGGGGTGATAGGCTTCGTCCAGTGGACTTCCGCCGCCCTGCCTGGACGGGTTTTGTGGCTGCTCCTGCCGGCATTCAGCGGGGCAGGTATATTGAGCGAGAATCACCTTGGCATTGGCTGGCGCTTCTCCAATCAGCAGGGCTTTTGGATGATTTTGGCCAGCCTTCTATTCTTCCTGGCAGCCCTGTTATGGTTTATCCATCCAGGCAATGCCGGGATAGCCAGCCGGTCATTCGAGTCAGTCTCCGGTTTGAATGCTTCTGATCTGAGACTTTGGACAAATTTCGATTTTCTAACCAACTTACTTTATGGAGGGTATTCATGACAAGGCGAGGATTGTTCTGGGGATCGGTGATTCTTCTCCTCGGAGTATTGTTATTACTGCAAACTCTGGGGATATTATCTTTCAACGTCTGGCCGATCTTTTGGGCGCTGTTCCTGATCTTTCTGGGCGTCTGGTTCCTCCTGCGCTCGCGCAGCCGCGGCCAATTTACAACCGAAAGCCTTTCGATTCCGCGTAACGGAGCGGTTCAGGCATCGGTCGAGATCCAACACGGCGCAGGCAGGCTGATCGTCGGCGCGCTGACTGGCGGAGACGCCCTGCTCGAGGGAAGTTTCACAGGTGGGGTGTCGCAAGTAGTCCAGCCTGGCGCCCAGATGCGGGTCAAGCTCAACCCGAACCCCGACTTTCGGGTCGATTTCCCCTGGAACTGGCCGGAAGGCCTGCGCTGGGACGTCCGGTTGACTCGAGACATCCCTCTCGACCTGATCTTCCGCACCGGCGCCGGCGAGAGCGAAATCGATTTGACCGACCTGGATGTCAAATCGGTGCGGCTGAAAACCGGAGCCAGCTCCTCGCGGTTAATGCTGCCGGCCCGGGCAGGCCGCACGCGCGCGGAGGTCAAAGGCGGCCTTGCTTCTGTTAACATGATCGTCCCGCAGGGGGTCGCCGCCCGCATCCAGCTCCAGACCGGCCTGACCGGTAATAATATCGACACTAACCGGTTCCCGCTCGTCGGAGGTGTCTACCAATCGTCCGATTATGATTCTGCCGTAAACAAAGTCGACATTTTCGTCGAGGGCGGCATGGGATCTTTCGACGTGCGCTGACCCTGCAGTTAATCACAGCGACGAGCAAAGTCGGCGCTGAAATTGCTTTCTTTTCTGGAGGAAAAAATGAACTCGAATCGTTGGCGTTTGGTGCTTGGAGGTGTTCTGATCCTGATTGGCGTGCTGGCGCTGGTCAACAGCCTGCCGGGGATTGAACTGGGTGGATTGGTCTGGTCCGCGGCATTCCTGCTCGCCGGGCTGATCTTCCTGTTTGTGCTGGTCTCCGACCGGAAGCAGTGGTGGGCATCCATCCCGGGTTTCACCCTGTTTGGGATCGGAACTCTGATCGGGCTGGAAGAATTAGCCCCAAGAGCAACTGATCAAATTGGTGGCGCAATCGTCGTCGGCGCGATCGCGGTCAGCTTCCTGGTGGTCTACCTGCTCAACCGGCAGTTCTGGTGGGCGATCATCCCCGCTGGGACGATGTTATCCATTACCGCGTTGATTCTCCTGGAGCCGTTCACCCGCGAACCGGTCTGGGCTTTCTTCTTCGGACTGGCAGCCACCTTCGGCGTGCTTTCCCTGGTAAAGGTTGGCGAAGGCAAGCGGATGTGGTGGCCTCTGATCCCGGCAGCCGTCCTGGCCTTGATGGGCACAATCTTCATGATGGGCGATGTGGAATGGGCAGGTTACGTCATGCCGGTCCTTTTGATCGCCTTTGGCGTTTTCTTCGTTTTCAGAGCCATGCGACCTAAAGCCTGAGAGGGAGGAACATGATGGAGACAAAATATCGGCGCAGCATATTTTGGCCGCTGCTCTTGATCACCATTGGGGTGGTTTTCCTGCTCCATACGCTTGGCTATATTAAGGGCGATGGCTGGGACCTGTTTCTGAAACTTTGGCCTCTATTGTTCATTGTCGGCGGATTGGATAACATCTTCCAGGGGCGCGGCTATATCTGGGCGGTTATCTCGCTCGGACTCGGCACCGTTTTTCTACTGGCCAACTTTAACTATATCCCCTGGAGCGCATTCAGCCTGCTGCTCCGTTTCTGGCCGCTGCTGCTGATCGCCGCCGGGCTGGATTTGATCTTCCGCGGCCGGTCTATCCTGACTACGCTCGTCGGCGTTTTACTGGCAGTCGTAGTGGTTGGAGGGATCATCTGGTTTGCCTTAAGCGGAACGGTCGGGGTGGCGGGTGAATCTATTGCGCTTTCGGAGGCGCTTGGCGATGCAACCAGCTTGAACGTGTACATCTCGAATCCGGCCGGGCGGGTGGAGATTGGGCCATACGAGGGCGCCGGCAAGGCATTCGAGGGCAGCGCCATTGTTGCGCCGCGCCAGGGTGTCGATCATCACTACCAGGTCAGGAACGGGATTGGCGATTTGCGCGTCACAGGTTCCGGGACAGCCTTTCTGCCCTGGACCGGCGGTTTTGATCGGCCGATGTGGACGTTCGATCTCAGCCAGGAGGTGCCGATCACCCTGAAAGTCGACACGGCCGCGGGCGAACAGCAAATCGACTTGACCGGACTCAAGATCGAAGATCTCGACTTAGCCGTAGCGGTGGGACAAATGGAGGTGACCCTGCCGGCAACGGGTGAATTCGACGGAAAGCTGGCCAATCCGGTCGGCCTGATCTGGATCAGCGTGCCGCGCGGAGCGCTGGTCGAATTCCGCACGAATGGCGTCTTCCTGGCCAAATCGGTCCCGACTGGTTTCACCATCTCCGGCGAGCGGATTTACTCGCCAGGAGCGAACAGCGGTAACGCGCAGATGCGCATCACGATCGACCAGCCGATTGGCCGGCTGGTTCTGCTCGAAGCGCGTTGAGCAATGACCGGCGGCGGACCGCCTCGATACGGTATGGGGAACTTATCTGCCAGGTTCTCCGTCTTTGAGGTATGCAAATCATGACGAATTTTGATCTCAAAATATCAGGAGGATTGGAATGAAGAAGCCCGCATTAATCGTATTGCTAGGCGTGTTAATGATCGGAGTTTTAGCTGCCTGCCAGCCGGTATCTCAACCGCAGGGGTACAACATGCCCCCGCAGATTAGCGTTACAGGTACGGGTAAAGTCTATCTGGTGCCAGATATCGCTTACGTCTATATCGGCGTGCGTAGCCAGGCAGATGATGTTGCCACAGCGCTGAGCCAGAATAACGCCCAGGCCCAGGCGATTGCCAACACCCTCAGGGAGCGCAACGTCGCTCCTGAAGACATCCAGACCACGGCGTTCAACGTCTACCCACAACAGGAATACCTGCCGACCGGCGAGACGGGCAAGACCTTCTACGTGGTCGAGAACACCGTCTTTGTGAAAGTCCGCGACCTGGGCAATCTGGGAACGTTGCTGGACGCCGTCGTCCGCTCCGGCGCGAACTCGATCAACGGGATAAGCTTTGACGTGCAGGACCGCGCCTCGGCTGAGGCCGAAGCCCGCAAGCTGGCAGTCGAGGATGCCAAAGCGAAAGCCGCTGAACTGGCGTCGCTGGCCGGCATCCAGCTGGGCGATCTCTACTCGGTCAGCGTGTACAGCTCTGGGGGAGCCATGCCGGTCTTCGAAGCCAAAGGCGGCGCAGCTTACAACGCCGCAGCTCCGATCGCCGCTGGTCAACTGGTCATCCAGGCTGACGCCAACATGACTTATTACATCAAGCAATAACCTGAACCAGACCCAAACAAAGGCCGCTCAATGATCGAGCGGCCTTTTGATTTCCAGGGTTGAGGTTAGTATGGAATCGGACTGAGCAGACCCAGTTTATTGAGCCTGTGGGTAGCGATGATTCGCCGGCTGGTGCCGGTCCGTCCGCGCATGACCACGCTGTCGGTCGTTGCCCCATCGCGGAAATAATCGACGCCCTTGAGCAGCTCCCCGTTGGTGATGCCAGTCGCGGCAAAGAACACATCCTCCGAAGCGACCAGATCATCGATGGTCAACACTTTATTGAAGTCGTAGCCAAGAGATTCGCCCAGCTTCTTCTCTTCGGGCGTGCGCGGCCACAATTTTCCCTGGATCGTACCGCCCGTGCAGCGCAGCGCGCAGGCAGCCAGCACGCCCTCTGGAGTGCCGCCAATACCCATCAGCACGTCCACGCCGGTGCCGGGTAGTGCCGTCATCAGCGCGCCGGCGACGTCGCCGTCCGGGATCAAGTTGATCCGCGCGCCGACCTGACGGATTTCCGCGATCAACTGCTGGTGGCGCGGGCGCTCAAGCACCACCACGACCAGATCCGCCACGTGTAATCCCATCGCTCTGGCGATATTATGCAGATTGTCGGCGACAGGGGCGTTGATATCGACCACGTCCCTGGCCTCTGGACCGACCGCAATCTTTTCCATATAAACGATTGGACCCGGATTGAACATCGTCCCGCGCGGGGCGAGAGCGACCGTTGAGATCGCGTTCGGCAGGCCTTTGGCAGTTGGGCGGGTGCCGTCAATCGGATCGATGGCGATATCTACCAGCGGCGGTTCGCCGGTGCCCAGCCGCTCCCCGTTATAAAGCATGGGGGCTTCGTCTTTTTCCCCTTCGCCGATCACCACCACGCCGTCCATCTGGATCGTGTTCAGCACCAGGCGCATTGCGTTCACAGCCGCCTGGTCTGCAGCGACCTTATCCCCCCTGCCAACATAGCGTCCGGCGGCCAGGGCAGCCGCCTCGGTCACCCGCACCAACTCGAGCGCCAGATTCCGGGTTGGTCTGCTATCCATCATCTCTCATATTCCTTTCCTTCTTATTTTTGAGGCTAATCCGCTTGTCCGGTTGATTAGAAAAACAGGGTGATGACATAGTAGCTGATCACGCCGCCCCAGATCCATGAATCCATCCTGTCCATCATTCCGCCGTGACCAGGAAAGATCCCGCTGGTATCTTTGACCCCAAATTGACGCTTGAGCATGCTCTCGCCCAGGTCGCCGAGCGGCGCCAGCACGCCAAGAACCGCCCCCAGCGCCAGCCCGTGCCAGGGAGCCATCCCTGCATAACGCAGCCCCCATAATGACGCCAGCAACCACCCGCCGAGGATCGAAAAAAGCAGCCCGCCAAAATAACCTTCCACGGTTTTGAGCGGGCTGACCAGGGGAGCCAGCGGATGGCGCCCGAACTTGCGCCCGATGAAGAACGCTCCGCTGTCTCCAATTCCAATGGTGGGGATTGCCAGGAGCATCCACCACATCCCACCCGGCAGGCTGCGCAGCGAAATCAGGTAACTGCCAAGAAAGCCGAGATAGATCAGCCCGCCAATCGTCGCCCCAAAATCTGACGCCGGGTTGGTACAGCCTCTCTCGCACAAAACCGTGTGAGCGGTCATCGCCGCCAGAGCAATCCCGCTGAGGATCAAGTCGTTGTATTCAAAACCCCAGAGCGCCCGCGCAACCGCCAGCAGCGCCGTCCCCGGGATGAGAATCCAGGCGAGGGGCTTTACCCCGCCGCGGGTGAACATGCGCCAGTATTCCCAGGCGGCTACCGCAAGCATCAAGGCGACCAACCCGGTGTAAGCCCAGCCTCCCAAGACGATCACGCCGACGCCGATTGGGATGAGAATGATCACTACCTTGAGCCGGTTCGCCAGCATTGGGTAAGCTAAGCCTTGTCGCACATGTCCGATAATCTGCCAAACCGCCTGTCGCGTTTGCTGTAAGACACCAGCGCCTTGTAGAATTCCTCGCGGTCGAAATCCGGCCAGAGGGTCGGGGTGACATACCACTCGGCGTAAGCCGCCTGCCAGATCAGGAAGTTGCTGGTGCGCATCTCGCCAGAAGTCCTTACGATTAAATCGGGATCAGGGATGCCGGCGGTAAACAGGTAGCGGCTGACCAGCTCGTCGTTGATCTCCTCCGGTTTGACCCCATCCTGCATCATCCGCCGGAAAGCGCAAATGATTTCGTCCCGCCCGCCGTAATTCCAGGCAATGCTCAAAATCAGGCGGTCGTTGTCTTTGGTGACCTCGATCGAGCGCAGGACCTTTTCCTGCAGACGGGGGTTGAGTCGTTCGAGCCGGCCGATGTGGTGCAACTGGACGCCCTCACTATGAAGCTCGTCCAATTCTTTATCGATCACATCCTCGAGAATATTCATCAATCCCTCGACTTCTTCTTGAGGGCGCCCCCAGTTCTCGGTCGAGAAGGCGTAAATGGTCAGATACTTAATATTGAATTCAACACAGGCTCGGATTACCCGGCGCAGGTTTTCGGTGCCAGCGCGGTGCCCGGCCAAACGCGGCAGTCCGCGCGCAGCCGCCCAGCGCCCGTTGCCGTCCATGATGATTGCAACGTGGGTGGGGATTTTCTCCAGTTTTTCTGGAGATAAGTCAGCTGGCTCGCCATCCATATGATCGGGTTAAAACTCCATGATTTCCTTATCTTTACGCTCGCCGACCTGATCGATCTCAGCGATGATTTTATCGGTCAGTTTTTGAAGCTCTTCTTCGCCTTTCTTGAGGTCATCCTCCGCGATCAGCTTCTCCTTTTCGAACTCGCGCAGGTCTTTGATCAGATCGCGGCGGATGTTGCGCACTGCCACCTTGGCCTCTTCGACCCGCGCGTTGACCACTTTGACCAGCTCGCGGCGGCGCTCCTCGGTTAGTGGAGGCAGGTTGAGGCGAATCGAGCTGCCGTCGTTGTTGGGGGTCAGCCCGAGGTTGGAGGTAATGATCGCCCGTTCGATGTTTTTCATCGTGGATTTATCAAAAGGCTTGATCAATAAGGTGCGCGCATCCGGCACGCTGATTGACGCTAACTGCATCAGGGGGGTAGGCGCGCCGTAATA
This sequence comes from uncultured Anaerolinea sp., assembly GCA_964564935.1. Lineage (GTDB taxonomy): Bacteria > Chloroflexota > Anaerolineae > Anaerolineales > Anaerolineaceae > Bellilinea. Next base: position 14,162 of record CAZMCF010000012.1, read on the forward strand.
ATCGACCGGCAGTTTTTCGATCAACGCCGGAGTCGCCCTCCCCGTGCGAATGCCAGCCAGATCATCTTCCAGGCTTTGAATAGCGCCTCTCATCCGCAGTTCGGCTTCTTTGACGGTTTCTTTTATCATGCTGCCCTCCCGGAAACGACGCTTGAGCTTGATGATAGACCGGGTGAATTTCTTTTTTCCGGCCTGCACATGCAGCCAGCCAGGCTTCACCCGAGCGCAGGCCAGTGAAAATCCCTTTCTTATGAATGTGCGGTGGCGGCCCTGACCCGCGCGGAATTAAGGATACCTTAAAAGCGAAAAAAATGCTACGGTTATCCTTGATCCATGTCTGACCTATCAACAGCTGGCGGGAACGGCGATATTGGAGTCGAGACATTTCGGAAATTTCCATTGCGGATATCAAGAACCATGAGAACGAAGTTAACCTTAATCACTTTCTGGACGATTCCGCCGATGTTGTGATATACTTGCCGGGCTGCCTGGCTCAGGTAGTAAATCAGCACGCCCTCTGACCAACCCTGGCGTGCCGCGCCATTCGCGGTTCAGGCTTGGGATGAAGGGGACGGAAGAATAACGCAAAGGAGTTCACAACTAAATATGGCATCTATTATTTCCATGAAAGCATTGCTGGAAAGCGGCGTTCATTTCGGGCACCGCACCAACAAATGGAACCCGGCCATGCGCCCGTTTATCTTCACCGAGCGCAACGGGATCCACATCATCGATCTCCAGCAAACCGTCAAGTCGCTCACCCAAGCCTATCAGGTTGTCAGCAAGACCGTTGCCGAGGGCGGCACGGTCCTTTTTGTTGGCACCAAGCGCCAGGCGCAGGAAACAATCCGTGATGAAGCCACTCGCTGCGGCATGCCTTACGTGACCGAGCGCTGGCTGCCTGGCACCTTGACCAATTGGGTCACCATCTACGAACGCATCCAGGAGCTCGATCGCCTGGAGCGCATGCGAGACAGCGGGGAGATCAACCGCCTGACGAAAAAAGAAGCCCTGCTCATCGAGCGGGAGATCAACCGCCTGAATATTCGCCTGAGCGGCATCCGCACCATGAAGCGCCTGCCCGAGCTGCTCTTCGTCATCGACGTGACCCGCGAGACAACCGCCGTTCACGAAGCGAACCTTAAAGATATTCCGGTGATCGCCCTGGTGGACACCAACTGCGATCCATCCGGCATCGACTACGTTATCCCCTCGAACGATGACGCAATCCGCGCGATCAAGCTGCTCGTCGGGAAAATTGCGGATGCTGTACTGGAAGGCAAGGCCATGCGCAAAGACCTCGAAGAGGAAAGGGAAGCCGAGGCGTTCCCGGCGGCCGCAGCGCCGGCTGCCCGCTTGCCGCGCCGGCAGATGCTTGAAGAAGACGAACTGGCAGATGAAGAGCTGTTGGGCGAATCCACTCTGGCCAAGCTCGGCGGTCGCGGCGAGGCTGAAGTGGAGGCTGAGGTTGAGGAAGAAGAGGCAGAAGAAGAGATTGAAGAAATCCTTGAGGATGTTGAAGGCGTTACCATCGAATCGACCGACCTAAAACCCGCTGAAACCGAAGCCGAGGAAGCTGGAGAAGTCGAAGGGGCTGGAGAAGCCGAAGAGGCTGAAGAAGCCGAAGAGACCGTAGAAGCCGAAGAGGTTGAAGAAGCCGAAGGTACTGAAAAGCCTGAGCAAGCCGAAGACGTCCAGGAATGATCCGCTTCACTCAAGATCCGATAGAAAATTTATAAACGAGGAAATGAGAATGGTAACCATTAGCGTCGATATGATCAAAAAGCTGCGTGAAGCGACCAATGCAGGCGTGCTGGATTGCCGTAAAGCGCTGGAAACAACCGGCGGAGACTATGATAAAGCTTTAGCCGTACTGCGCGAGAAAGGCCTCGCCACCGCCGCAAAACGCGCCGATCGCAAAGCATCCGAAGGAGTGATCGATGTCTATTCACACGGTAACGGCCGCGTGGCCGTGCTGGTGGAGGTCAATTGTGAAACGGATTTCGTCGGGCGCAGCGAGGTCTTCCGCACCTTCGCCCACGAGCTAGCCCTGCAGATCGCGGCCCAGGCGCCGCTCTATATTCGCGACGAAGACATCCCCCAGGAATGGATTGAGCAGGAATCGGCCCGAGTGGCCGCTAAGGCTCGTCAGGAAGGCAAGCCGGAAAATATCATCCCTCGCATCGTTGAGGGGTCGCTGGCCAAGCACAAGGACGAATATGTGCTCCTGCGCCAGAAATATATCCGCGATGACACTAAAACCATCCAGGATCTGTTAAACGAGACCATCGTCTCTACCGGAGAAAATATCGTCATCCGGCGCTTTGTCCGCTGGGCATTGGGTGAAACCACACAGGATGACTGAAGCGAGCAAAAGCCAACCGTAAGGTTGGCTTTTTTCTACAAGGAGCGGAAATGGACGGTCTGAAATACCACCGGATTTTACTCAAGCTTGGCGGAGAAGCAATCGCCAACCCCGAGGGCAACGGCATCGATCCTCATGCAGCCCGCGATATTGCTCTCCGCCTGCGCGAGGTGCGCGAAATGGGCGTGGACGTCGCCATCGTCATGGGCGGCGGCAACCTGTGGCGCGGCAAGGCTGGCCTCGACCTAGGCATGGACCGCGCGACCGCCGATTACATGGGCATGCTCGCCACGGTGATGAACTCACTCGCGCTGATGGATGCTTTGGAGAGCTGCGGGGTGGTTACCCGGGTGCAATCCGCCATCGTCATGCAGGCGGTCGCCGAACCCTATATCCGCCGCAGAGCCATCCGCCACCTCGAAAAGGGCCGGGTGGTGATCTTTGGCGGCGGGACGGGCAACCCTTACTTCTCCACCGATACCGCCGCCGCGCTGCGCGCCTGCGAAATCGACGCGGACGTGTTGATCAAAGCCACCAAGGTTGACGGCGTCTATGACAGCGACCCGAAGCTCAACCCGGATGCGGTCAAGTTCGACCACCTCACCTATCTCGAAACCCTGAACCGCCGTCTGGAAGTGATGGACAGCACCGCCGTGTCGCTGTGCATGGAAAACAAGCTGCCCATCCTGGTGCTCAACCTGTGGGATCCGGACGCCCTGCGCCTGGCCCTGCTCGGCGAGCACAAAGGCACCCTGGTCGAAGGGTGAAATTTCCTCTGATCAGCTTTTTGAAAGCAATATTCTCATTCATTTAAATCAAAGAGGACACAGAGAGCATTCGCATGTTCTCTGTGTCCTCTGCGTCTTCTATCGCGCGGATATTCCCGGGTGGATGCTTATGCCTCGCGGAATTCGCCCTCGACCACGTCGCCCTCGGGACGACCTTGCTCATAAGGCCCGCTGCCGTTACCCCCGGTTTGGCCGGCGGAACCGCCGCTTGCCTGGAGAACGGCCGCGTATTTCTGCTGCAGCTCCTCGCTCTTGCGCCGGATCAGCTCGGTGTCCTCGCCGGCCATCGCCTTGCGCAGGCTGGCGATGATTTCATTGATCTCGCTTAGCTTATCCGCGCTGACCTTACCATCCAGGTCGCGCATGCCTTTTTCAACCTGGTAGATCGTGTTATCGGCCTGATTGCGCGCTTCGACGAGCTCTCGCCGGCGGGCGTCTTCGCTGGCATGGGCTTTGGCTTCGGCCACCATCCGTTCGATCTCCGCCTTGCTCAGGTTGGTCGAGGCAGTGATGGTCACCCGCTGCTCCTTGCCGGTAGCCTTATCCCTGGCGGTGACGTTGAGAATGCCGTTGGCGTCAATGTCGAAGGTTACCTCGATCTGAGGGATGCCGCGCGGGGCCGGAGGAATCCCGTCCAGGCGGAAGCGGCCCAGGGTGATGTTATCCGCCGCCATCGGACGTTCGCCCTGCAGGACATGGATGTCCACCGCGGATTGGTTATCTTCGGCGGTCGAGAAGACCTGAGCTCGCTTGACCGGGATGGTCGTGTTACGCTCGATGATCGGGGTCATTACTCCGCCGAGGGTTTCCACTCCCAGCGTCAGCGGGGTGACGTCCAGCAAAAGTACGTCCTTGACCTGCCCGCTGAGCACGCCAGCCTGAATCGCCGCGCCAACCGCGACTACCTCGTCGGGATTGACGCCCTTGTTCGGCTCCTTGCCAATTAACTGGCGCACCAGCTCCTGTACCATCGGCATGCGGGTCGCGCCGCCGACCAGGACAACTTCATCGATCTGAGAAGGGGTCAGGCCGGCATCCCTGAGGGCTGCCTCGAAGGGTCCGCGGCAGCGCTCGAGTAAATCTTTGGTCATTTGCTCGAAGCGGGCGCGGGTCAGCTTGAGCTGCATGTGTTTGGGCCCATTGGCATCTGCAGTGATGTAAGGCAGATTGATCTCAGTTTCCAGCATGGTGGAAAGCTCGACCTTGGCTTTTTCGGCTGCCTCGCGTAAACGCTGCAGCGCCTGCCGATCCTTCATTAAGTCGATGCCTGTATCTTTCTTGAATTCCTCGGCCGCCCAATTGACGATCCGCTGATCCCAGTCATCGCCGCCCAGGTGCGTGTCGCCTGAAGTCGACTTGACCTCGAAGACGCCGTCCCCGACCTCGAGAATCGATACATCGAAAGTGCCGCCGCCCAGATCGAAGACCAGGATTTTCTCATTCTTCTTCTTGTCCAACCCGTAGGCCAGCGCGGATGCTGTCGGCTCGTTGATGATTCGCAGCACCTCCAGCCCGGCAATTTTTCCGGCGTCCTTGGTTGCCTGGCGCTGGCTGTCGTTGAAGTAGGCCGGCACCGTGATCACCGCCTGGGTGACCGTTTCGCCAAGGTAGGCTTCTGCGTCTGCCTTAAGCTTGGCCAGGATCATCGCTGAAATTTCCTGGGGAGTATATTCGCGGTTGTTCTGCGGGATATACACGCGCGCGTCTTCGGCCGGTCCGGCGACCACCTTATACGAAACCATCTTGCGCTCTTGTTCGACCTCATCATAACGGCGGCCCATAAAACGCTTGATCGAATAAATCGTATTCTCGGGATTAATCACCGCCTGCCGCTTGGCCGTCTGCCCAACCAGACGCTCATTATTTTTATTAAAGGCCACAACCGAGGGGCAAAGCCGCGAGCCTTCCGCGGTGGTGATCACCACCGGGTCGCCGCCTTCCATCACGGCTACCACGCTGTTGGTTGTGCCAAGGTCAATTCCTATGATTTTCGCCATCCTTCTGCTCCTTTCAATCCGATGATTCGGAATAATATCGATATTAAGTTAATTGAAAACTGCAAGAAGAATGTTAACAAAAAATCAAAAATCTATTAATCCTTGCCCGGCGCGCGGTTCGAAAGGGCTGTAGCTCAAACCCTGCGTGCAGAGAGCACTCGAAAAGGCTATAATTAATCCAAGGGTTCCAGGCCGACTGGTCCAAACCGGGATTTGACCGCCTGTCCATGCACCTGACCGCATCCCGCAGAACCCTGGAGGCAGAGATGAAAAGCAAATTGCGGCTGGCGCTGCTGGTCATTTACGGCGTATTCGCCATCCTGACGGTCTGTCAACCGGTCAACGCCCAGACTGAGCAGGGGCTGGCGCTGGTTTTGAATGCCGAAGGACCGCTGACGCCGGCGATGGTCAGTTACATCGAGCGCAGCCTGGAGATCGCCCGCGCGGACGGAGCCGACCTGATCATCCTCCAGCTCAATACCCCCGGCGGAAGCATCTCCTTGATGAATGAAATCATCCTGGATTTACGCTCCAGCGAGGTTCCGATCGTGGTTTATGTCGCCCCGCGCGGGGCAATGGCCGGCAGCGCCGGCACGCTGATCACCCTGGCCGGGCATGCCAGCGCGATGGCGCCTGAGACCGCCATCGGCGCCGCCAGTCCGGTCGGCGCGCAGGGCGAGGACATCGGCGAGACGCTGGCCGCCAAGGAAAAAGAAATCCTGCGCGCTACGGTGCGTTCGCTGGCCGAGCGCCGGCCGCCCGAGGCAATCGCCCTGGCCGAAGACACCATCGAGAACGCCAAGGCCGCATCTTCATCAGAGGCATTGAAAGTCGGCCTGATCGACTTCATCGCGGTTGACGTCAACGATCTTCTTCGCCAGCTCGATGGCTATACCATACCGGTTCTCGATGAAGAGATCGTCCTGAACACGCAAAACATGCTGCTTAGAGACGTCCCATTGACCCCCGTTGAAGAAGCCTTACACCTGCTGACCAACCCCAATATCGTGTTCCTGCTGCTCTCGATCGGCGTCCAGGCGATTTTGATCGAAATTTCCAGCCCGGGCGGATGGGTAGCCGGAACCATCGGCGTGGTATGCCTGGCTCTGGTGATTTACAGCTTCGGGATCCTGCCCATCAACCTGTTTGGGCTGATTTTCCTGGTGCTATCGTTCGTCCTGTTCATTATCGATATCAAAGCGCCCACTCACGGCGCGTTGACTGCCGCCGGGGTGATCTCATTCATCGCCGGGGCGTTGATTCTGTTCAATTCAACCCGCGTCCCGGGCTTCCCGAAAGTTTCTGTGCCGCTGGTTATCGGGACAGGCATCATCTTCGCCATCAGCTTTACAGTAATCGTCGGATACGCGATCCGTGCGCTGCGCATCCCGGCCTGGATGGGCAAGAAGGCCATGGTCGGCCGCACCGGCGTGGTCAGCAAAACCATCGACCCGGTCGGCAGCGTTCAATTCCAGGGCGAACTGTGGACAGCCGAACTGGCCGAAGGCAGCGAACCCATTCCTGAAGGCGCCAGAGTCGAAGTCGTCAGGGTCGAGGGGCTGCGTCTGAAAGTGCGGAAAGCCCCCTGATCAGCGCCCTGGAATAACCTCTCTACAGGCGAGGTTCTCAGCCAACGAGAGACCCCATCCTGATAGGGATCCTCCTCAGGCCCGCCAGAAGCCGCGCCGGATTGGGCGCACTTCCTCGGCGGTGACGAAGGCCTCTGGGTCCGCCTCCAGAATCAGCGTTTCCACCTCGACCAGCTTGCGGCGCATCACGCTCACATTCAGGATCGATACCATCCCGCTTAATCCGCGGCCGGATAGCTCGGTCACCGCGTAACCGTGCTCACGGAGCATCTCGGCGATCGCCGCGCCGCGCCCGGGGCTGACGATCGACAGCTGGATAAAGCCAATAGCCAGCCGTTCCTCGATGAGCATGCCGATCACATTGCCGGTGGCGAAACCGGCTGCGTAACCGAAAATGGTCAGCGGATTTTTCAGGTTCGTCAGCACGGTGCTGATTGCGATGACGAAAATCAGCGACTGGAGGAAACCCAGTATCCAGGCCAGCTTTTTTCGTCCGCGGACGACAAAGAGCAGCCGGAGAGTATCCAGAGACATATCGGCGACGCGCAGGACAAAGATGCCCAGAGCAATCAATAAAGTTTGGGGGGTGAAGACAAGTTCCATGGAGCGTTTTATTTGACCTTTTCAGCCTCTGGCTGCATGCTGGGGATGTACATCTGATCCAGGTATTCGCGCACCATCCGGCGGGTGCTGAACTGCGGCGCCAGAGTGCGGATCGACTCCTTGATTCGCGCCACCCAACCGGTCGGGATGTTGTCGGTCGTGCGGTTTGCGTAATATAGCGGAACGATGTCCTTTTCAAGCCGATCATACAGGCTGCGTGAATCCATCTCATCCTGCTGATTGGGATCAACCGGGTCGTCATCCTCGCCGATCGCCCAGCCGTTGCTGCCGTTGTAACCCTCGCGCCACCAGCCGTCCATCACCGAAAGATTCAACACGCCGTTCAGAGCCGTCTTCATCCCGGAAGTGCCAGACGCCTCGTTTGGCCGCCGCGGGTTGTTCAGCCAGACATCGACGCCCTGGACCAGGTAGCGGGCCATGTTCATGTCGTAATCTTCCAGGAAAACCAGCCGCCCGCCCGAGCGCGAATCCTTGACCGCTCGATAGACCTGCTGGATGAGCAGCTTGCCCGGCTCGTCTGCCGGATGGGCTTTTCCGGCGAAAATGACCTGCACAGGTCGCTCCGCGTCGGTGATGATCCGCATCATCCGTTCGTAATCACGCAGCAGCAGATTAGCTCGCTTGTAGGTGGCAAACCGCCGGGCGAATCCGATGGTCAGGGAATACGGCTCCAGGAAGACGCCTGAAGCCAGCACCTGCACCGGACGGTAAAGACCCTTCTGCCAGGCAGTTCGAGCACGGTCGTTGATGTAAAGAGTCAGTTTCCGTTTCAGGTGCGTCCGCACCGCCCAGAGCTCATCATCCGGGATGTTATCGATCTGCGCCCACATTTCCGGGTCGTCGATGCGTTGCATCCAATCGAGGCCAAGATAGCGGTCGAAGAGCAGCCGCAGCCGGCGGGCGATCCATGTACCGGTGTGTACGCCGTTGGTGATGTGCGTGATCGGGACATCCTCAACTTTGCGGTTAGGCCAGAGGAAATGCCACATCCTGCGCGAAACCTGCCCGTGCAGCTCCGAAACTGCATTGGCGTGATCGGACAAACGCAGCGCCAGGACCGGCATGCAGAAACTCTCTCCCCAGGGGGTCACCTGCCGGCCGAGGTCGACGAACTGGTCGCGGGTCAATCCCAATTCTTCCCACACCGCCGAGAAATATTTATCCACCAGCCAGAGCGGGAACTGGTCATTGCCCGCCGGGACCGGCGTGTGAGTGGTAAATATATTGGTCTTCTTGATTCGCTCAGCGGCCTGCTCGAAGGTCAGCCCTTCGCGGACCATCTCGAGAGCCCGCTCGATGGCCAGGAAGGCGGAGTGTCCTTCGTTCATGTGCCAGACATCCGGGTGGATGTCCAACCGGCGCAGGGCGCGCACCCCGCCCATTCCGAGCAGGATTTCCTGCGAGACGCGCACCTCCAGGTCGTTGCTGTACAGCCGGGAAGTCAACTGCCGGTCGCTCTCGGAATTCACTTCCAGGTTGGTATCGAGCAGGAAGAGGGAAACCCGCCCGACGCGCACTTCCCAGATGCGGGCAAAGACCGAGCGCCCGGGAAGCTCGACCGAAACGGTCACCGGCTGGTCATTCTCATCGTAAATGGGAATTACCGGCGAATGGTCGAAATCCAGGTAATGGGTGCCGGTTTCCTGCCACCCATCCTCAGTGATCCGCTGGGTGAAATAACCCTGGTTGTAAATAAAACCAATGCCGGTCAGCGGCAGACCCAGGTCGCTGGCTTCTTTGAGGTGGTCGCCGGAAAGCACGCCCAGACCGCCGGCATAGACCGGTAGCGATTCGTGCAGGCCGAATTCGAAGGAGAAATAGGCGATCTGTCTGCCGGTCAACTCAGGGTGATTTGCGGCAAACCAGGGTTTCGCGCCGGCCATGTAGTTGTCGAAATTCGTCATTACCCGGTCGTACAAATCCAGGTAGAGCCGGTCGTTGGTCACCGCATTGAGGGAACTGCGCTCGACCTTTTTGAGAAACTTGACCGGGTTATGTTCCAGTTCATCCCACAGGCGTTGATTTACCAGCCGGTAGAGCATCTGTGCTTCGGGATTCCAAACCCACCAGAGGTTGTGCGCCAGCTCGCCCAGCCGGTTGATGCGCCGAGGCAGGCTGAAATGGTTCGGTATCTCCCGTTTGATTTTCTGATCCATGCTTTCACTTCCTGAATAGAGTTGATGGCGCAAATGAATAGCGCGGAATTATAACACCAGAATTATACTCAAAGAAACCTCGAGAAACCGGCAATTGCGGCAGATGAACCCATCCGACATCTAGAGGCTTCAGGCGAGGAACGTCGATGAATCTTGGCTCGCGCCACATTAAATATAGAATTGGGAACCTTACCTGACGGCGAAACCTTGACGAGTAACGCCATTACAGGCGGAATCCGGGCCGGGTCATGGCCTGTCTGGAGCGGCTGAACGGCAGCCAAGAACGCAGATGATATAATTTCATTATGCGTAAAATCCCATTCGTCATCGCCGGCATCCTGCTCGCCTGTCTGTTTGCCGGGGCGGTGTCGATGTCCTTCCCGGGCATCCGCGAGCGGGTGATGTTCAAATACGATGAACTGCGCGTCCGCCTGCGCTACGCGATCAACCCGCCCCAGGAGGCCGTTTTCGTCCCAAACTCCCAGGTCGACGCCATCGTCCAGGCGACGATGCTGTCTTTATTCACCACCCAGACCGCGGCTGCGGTCACCCCCACCCCGCCGGTTCCGACCATCACAGTGGAAATCTCTCCCACCCCGACGCTTACGCCCACGCCCCTGCCGGCAGAGGTCGCGATTTCCGGCGTCCGCTATCAGACCCAGCACGGATTGTGGAATTACTGCGCCCCCTCAACCCTGGCTATGGCCCTATCCTACTGGGGCTGGGAAGGCACCCGTACCGATGTCGGTCCGGTTTTGAAACCCTTCGACAAAGACAAGAACGTGATGCCTTACGAGATGGTTGATTATATCGAGACGTACGCCGGGTTAAAAGCGGTGCTCCGCTACGGCGGCACGCTTGACCTGTTGAAAAGGCTGGTCGCCGGCGGTTTCCCCGTGCTTCTCGAAAAAGGCATCGTCATTCGCGATTACAACGGGCGGCTGGGCTGGATGGGGCATTACACCGTTGTCAGCGGGTATCAAGATGCATCCCGCGAATTCATCACCCAGGATTCCTACTTCAGCGAAGATTTCATCGTCAGCTATGACGAGCTGCAGCAGCAGTGGCGCTCGTTCAACTACACATTTATCGTCATTTATTCCGCTGACAAAGAAGACCAACTGATGTCCGTGCTCGGCGAATACTCCGACCAAGAGCAAAGCAGCCAGATCGCCGCCAGGATCGCCGCGGAAGAAGCGGTCAGCCTGAGCGGGGTGCAGCAATTTTTCGCCTATTTCAACCGGGGTTCCAGCCTGGTGAACCTGCAGGATTACGCCGGCGCCGCCAGCACCTACGACCAGGCTTTCACCCTGATGGCTGCCCTGCCCGCAGCCGACCGCCCCTGGAGGGTGATGTGGTACCAGACCGGCCCGTACTTTGCCTATTATTACACCGGCCGCTACCAGGATATCATCCAATTAGCCTCAAACACCATCGACACGGTCGATGAACCTTACATCGAGGAAAGCTTCATCTGGCGCGCCCGCGCCCTGATCGCCCTGGGCGATAACCAGGCCGCAATGGAGGACGTTCGCAAAGCGCTCGAGTATCACCCCGGTTATGCGCCGGCGGTCGAACTGGCGCAATACCTTGGCATCCAGCCGTGAGAGAGAAAATGGTCCGCATCCTTCACTTCGCCGACGCTCACATCGATATCGCCAACTACGGCCGCCGCGATCCGCTGAGCGGCCTGCCCCTACGCGTGCTCGATTTTCTCAAAGCTCTCGATACGATCGTCGACACGGCGATCGAGGAACGGGTCGACCTGGTGATCTTCGCCGGCGACGCCTATAAAGACCGCAGCCCTGCGCCGACTTTCCAGCGCGAATGGGGCAAGCGGATCATGCGTCTTTCGCGCAGCGGCATCCGCACCATCCTGCTGGTCGGCAATCATGATCTTTCGCCCGCTCTCGGGCGGGCGCACGCCCTCCAGGAATATGATACCCTCGAGGTGGCCAACGTTCACGTGATCGACAGACCGACTCTGCTGCTGCCCGATCAGCTTGGCGGTCTGCAGATCCAGATCATGGCGCTTCCCTGGGTATCGCGGTCAAAGCTGCTCGCCAGCCGTAAGGGAGATGAGGACGAATTGCCTCCTGTGGATCAACAGATCGAAACCACCCTCAGCCAGATCGTCGAACAGTGGATCGAGCGGGTTGATCCAAAGCTTCCGCTGGTGTTGACCGCCCACGGCACCGTGCAGGGCGCAGTCTACGGCGGCGAACGGAGCGTGATGCTCGGCAACGACCTGATTCTGCCCGGCTCGATGGTGCGCGACCCGCGCCTGGATTATATCGCCCTGGGGCACATCCATAAGGCTCAGAATTTGAATCCCGGCGCGCACCCGCCGGTGATCTACCCCGGATCGATCGAGCGGGTGGACTTCGGCGAAGCTCATGACGAAAAAGGGTTTGTCATTGCACAGGTTGCGCGCGGGAAAACCGAGCTTGACCAGCGCCGGCTGACCGGCAGACGTTTCATCGACAAGTCAGTCGATCTGGGCCAAAAACCGGACGGGCGGGAAGGCGGGCTTCCGTCCAGCGACGAGCTCTACGAGCGGATGGTCGCAGCCTTACCTCCCCAGAATGAATTGAGAGATGCTATCGTACGTTTATCGATCAGCTACCCGCGTGAGTGGGATTCGCAGATTGAGGATGCCCGCCTGCGCGAGTACGCCTCCGAGTCGTTCGATTTCCACCTCGTCCGCCGCCCTCACCTGGAAACCCGCCTGCGCCTGCCCGAAAACACTGCCATTGCATCGCTCGCTCCAATGGACCTGCTTGATTTGTATTGGAAGACCATCAAGATGGACTCTGCCGAGGTGGAGAACCTCAATCAGTTAGCCAGAGAAATCCTGTCATCACCCGAAGCGCCCGGGGAAGAATAAAGCCCAGCGCACAGCTATGTCCAGCCCAATCCCAGAAATCCTCCTCATTTTTCTGCTTCTGCTGATCAACGGCGTTTTTGCCATGTCCGAGATCGCAATCGTCTCCTCGCGCAAGGTGCGTCTGCAGCAAAAAGCCGAGGAGGGCGACGCCGCCGCCAAAGCTGCCCTCGAATTGTCCAACTCGCCCAACCGCTTCCTCTCGACCGTTCAGATTGGGATTACCCTGGTCGGAATCCTGGCCGGCGCGCTGGGCGGCGCAACCCTCGCGGCAAGACTCGCTGCCTGGTTGGGGAAAATCAGGGGTTTGGAACAATACAGCGCCGGCCTGGCCTTCGCCCTCGTCGTCCTGCTGACCACTTACTTTTCGCTAGTCATCGGCGAGCTGATCCCCAAACGGCTGGGGCTGCTCAATCCCGAGCGGGTGGCTATCGCAGTGGCGAAACCGATGCGAACCTTATCGCATCTGGCTGCTCCGCTGGTCAAAATCCTCAGCCTTTCGACCGATCTCGGCCTGCGCCTGCTTGGCGCCTCGGCGTCCAAAGAACCGCCGGTGACCGAAGAAGAGATCAAAGTGCTCATGAAGCAGGGGACTCAGGTGGGCGTATTCGAGGTCGCCGAGCAGGACATGGTCGAAAGCGTATTCAGCCTGGCCGACCGCCCAATCGACTCAATTATGACCCCCCGCACCGAGATCGAATGGCTCGACCTGGACGAAACCAACCAGGAAATCCTCCTCGAAATTCAGCAAAGCCGGCACACTCGCTTTCCAGTCGCCCAGGACAACCTGGATAACGTGCTCGGGATGCTTTCGGCCAAGGATTTCCTCGAAAAGATGCTCGCTGGCGAACCTTTCAACATCTCCGACCTGCTCGAGCCGCCCCTCTTTGTGCCCGACAGCATGTCCACCCTCAAAACGCTGGAACGGATCAAGGACGCCGGCGTGCACGAAGCGCTGGTCCTGGATGAATACGGCGGTCTTCTCGGCATGGTCACCCTGTACGACATCCTTAAGGCGATCGTCGGGGAATTGCCTGGCCCCGGCGACGCGCTCGAGCCGCAGGCGGTCCGCCGCGAGGATGGCTCCTGGCTGCTCGATGGATTGCTGCCCATCGACGAGATGAAAGAAGTGCTCGGTGTAGAAGACCTGCCCGAGGAAGAACGAATTGGCTACCAGACTCTCGGCGGCTTCGTGATGAGCCAGATTGGCCAAATCCCCAGCGCCGGCCAATATTTTGAGTGGAACGGCATGCGCTTCGAGGTGATCGACATGGATGGACGACGGGTGGACAAGGTGTTGGTCAGTCAAATCCCCTCGCCAGGTGAGGATGTGAGCCAATGATTCCGGTCAAGCTTCAACTGCGCGGGTTTCTGTCTTATCGCGATCTGGTTGAAGTCGATTTCAGCGACTTCGAGCTGGCGTGCATCTCTGGTCAGAACGGCGCCGGTAAATCCTCGCTGCTGGATGCGATCACCTGGGCGCTCTTCGGAGAAGCCCGCCGCCGCGACGATGCAGTGATCAACAGCGGGGTGGATACCGCCGAGGTCTCACTGGAATTCGATTATGAAGGCAACCGATACCGGGTGCTGCGCAACAAGCGGCGCGGCAAGACTGCCATGCTGGAATTCAATATTCAGGACCCGGACGGTAACTGGAAGGTGCTGACCGAACATACCCTCAGCGAGACCGAGAAACGAATCCGAGAGACCCTGCGTCTGGATTACGAAACATTCACCAACGCATCTTTCATCCTTCAGGGCAAGGCCGATCAGTTCACCCAGCAGCCGCCGGGCAAGCGTAAACTTATCCTGAGCAGCATCCTCGGTTTAGAGGTATGGGAAACCTACAAACAGTCGGCAGCCGAACGGCGTAAGTCAAACGAGCAGCGCCTGGCAGAGATCGAGGGCCAACTGAAGGAAATCGAGGGAGAGCTGGCCGAAGAGGGCGCCCGCCGTGAGCGCCTGGCCGCGTTGGAAAAAGAGCTTCATCAGTTGAGCGACAGCCGGAAAACCAAGGAGCAGTATTTTCAATCCCAGGTCAAACGGGCAGCGGAAGTGGAATCTGAAAAAGTCCGTTTGGCCGATCTTGAAAAACAGCTCGAGCAGGCCAGGCAGCGTCATCAAGAGCGTCTGCGCCAACTTGCCGAGCGCGAGCAGGAACAGGCAGCCTATCAGAGTATCGTCGAGCGCGAAGCTGAGATCGAACAGGCCTACAGCCGCTGGCAGGCGATCCGCCAGCAGTTGGGCGAGATGGACCGGCTGGCCAGCCGCTTTTACGCTCTCCAGCAGCAGCGAGCGCCATTAGACGCCGAAATCCAGAGGGAAATAGCCCGGTTGAAGAATGAATTCAGCAATCTCGCCGCTCAACAAGGCGAGGTCGAGGCGGCCCTTAAGGGAAAAAAAGAGCTGGAACGCGCCCTCGAAACCGAACAGAGGCGTCTCGAGGCGGTCGAAGCAGGGATCAGCCGGCGGGAGGCGTTGAAAGAACAGGTAGCCGCCCTGCGGGAAGAGCGCAGCTCGCTCGAGCAACAGATCAAGACCCTCACCGCTGAGATGGAGGAGCTGGAAGACCGTCTCCAGCGGCTGAGTGAAGCGCACGAGGAAACCTGCCCGCTGTGTGAGTCGCATCTCGATCCCGAGAAACACGCCGGGCTGATCCAAAAGCTGAATGATCAGCGCAGCCGGTGTGAAAAGCAGATCCATTCCAATCAGAAACGGTCGGCCGAGATCCAGTTGGAATTAAAAAATATCACATCGGAGATCAATAAAAATGCCGGGCTGGATGCCCATATTCGCCAGGCGCAGAAAAACATCGCAACCTTCGAGACCCAATTGAGGAACATCCAGACGCTCGAAGAGGACTGGCAGCAAAACGGCGCTCCCCGCCTGGCGCTGGTCGAGCGCGAATTGAGCGGAGAACAGTACGCCGCTGAAGCTCGCCAGAAATTGAGCGGGCTGGATGCCCGGCTGCAGGATCTCGGCTACGATGCCTCGGTGCATGAAAACCTGCGCCTCCAGGAGCAGGAGTTGCGACCAAGTGAAGCCGAAAAAAGCGAGCTGGACAAGGCAAAATCCGCGCTGACCCCTCTCAGCCGGGAGATCAACAGTCTGAAAAAGGATCTGGCCGGCGGTGAAGCCGATATCCAGGTCCTGGAACAAAGTTACACTGCCCAAATGGAAATTTACCAGCAAAAAGCAGCCGACCTGCCCGACCTCAAAGCTCTGGAACGGGAGCTCAACCTGCTTAAATCCGAAGAGAATTTGAAACACATGGCGGTTGGCGCCGCGCGGCAGAAGGTCGAAGTGCTCAAAACACAGAAAGAGCGGCAGAAAGAATTCAATCAGGAGCGCTCCGAGATCAAAGATCAGATCACCCGTCTGAAGATGCTCGAAAAAGCCTTTGGCAAGGACGGGGTGCCTGCCCTGCTCATCGAGCAGGCTCTGCCAGAAATTGAGAATGAGGCCAATCTCATCCTTGACCGGCTGAGCAACGGGACCATGTCGGTGAGCATCGAAACCTTGCGCGAGTATAAAGATCCCAGCCGCGAGGATAAGAAAGAAACCCTGGATATCATCATCAACGACAACGGTCATGACCGGGCTTATGAGCTGTTTTCCGGGGGCGAGGCGTTCCGGGTCAATTTCGCCATCCGCCTGGCGCTTTCGCGGGTGCTCGCCCGCCGGGCCGGCGCCCGCCTGCAGACTCTGGTAATTGACGAAGGCTTCGGCAGCCAGGATTCCGACGGGCGGCAGCGGTTGATCGAAGCCATCAACATGGTCCGCGACGACTTCGCCAAAATCCTGGTCATCACTCATCTCGAAGAGTTGAAGGACGCTTTCCCGGCGCGAGTTGAAGTCGAGAAAACCACGGCGGGGTCGTCCGTGCGGGTGATGGTGGCATGAGCGAGATTCCGCTGCGCCTCGGACTTCAGCAGCGGGTCTTCCCCGTTTATCGCGCCCCGTTCTTCGAGGCGCTCGGGGCCATCTGCCGCGGCGGGCTGAGCCTGTGCGCCGGTCAGCCGCGCCGGGACGAAGCCATCGAATCAGCCAGCGGGCTGAAAAACGGGCAGTTCTTCCGCGCCCGCAACCTCCACCTGCTGCGCGGAGGAGCTTATCTCTGCTGGCAGGCCGGCCTGCTCCGCTGGTTGAGCGTCTGGCAGCCTGAAGCATTAATTGTTGAGGCCAACCCGCGTTATCTCAACACGCCCCTGGCAGTACGCTGGATGCATGCCCGCCGCCGTCCGGTGATCGGCTGGGGGCTGGGCGCGCCAAATGTCCGCAGCGGGCTGCTGGACCGATCTCGCCGGCGCTTCCTGCTTTCTTTCGATGCGCTGATCGCCTACTCCGCCAGGGGCGCGCGCGAGTACGCCAAAGCGGGTTTCGATCCGCGCCGGATTTTCACAGCGCCTAACGCGGCGGCTCCACGTCCATCCGCGCCTCCGCCCGGCCGACCGGTCGAAAAACCTGCCAGCGATCTGACCATCCTGTACGTCGGGCGCTTGCAGGCTCGCAAGAGGGTCGACCTGCTCATCCGCGCCTGCGCCCGCCTGCCGCGGGAAAATCAGCCCCATTTGTGGATTGTCGGCGACGGGCCTGAGCGGACTGCGCTGGAAACCCTGGCCGAAAAAGAATATCCACGAACGCAGTTCTTCGGCGCCCGCCATGGAGATGAGCTGGCGCCGCTGTTCACCCAGGCCGACCTCTTTGCCCTGCCCGGGACGGGCGGACTGGCTGTCCAGCAGGCTATGGCTCACGCCCTGCCGGTCATTGTTGCCGAGGCCGACGGCACCCAGCAGGATCTGGTCCGAGCTGACACCGGCTGGGTAATACCGCCCGGCGATCTGGATTCTCTGGCAGCTATTCTCCGGGAAGCGCTTGCTGACCTGCCGCGCCTGCGGCGGATGGGCGCCGCATCCTACCAGGTAGTGGCAGAGGAAATCAACGTCGAAAACATGGTTTCCGTGTTTGCCAGAGCAGTCGAAACTGCCCTGAGTCTTTATCCCGGCGCGGCGCTTCCGCGGGGCGGGTGAGCCGATGCACATTCTTCTGATCGCCGATGGGCGCAGCCCGATCACCCGCCGCTGGATCGCGTCCATCCGCGCCTTGAATTATCGGATCAGCCTGCTTTCGTCCTATCCCTGCGATCCGCTCGAGGGAGTCGAGCGACTGGACGTTCTGCCGCTCGCTTTCAGCCGGCTCGCATCCCAGGGATCTAAGCCGGCTTCCCTGCAGGCTCAACCCGGATCGGGCAGACGCCCGCGTATCCTCTCCACCTCTTATCGGCTCCTTCTGACTACGCGTTATTTTATCGGTCCGTTGAGTGTGTCTGCCGCCGCCTCGCGCTACCGCCGTTTGCTGGCTGAGCTCAAACCGGACCTCGTCCACGCCCTGCGCGTGCCTTTCGAGGGCATGCTCGCCAGCTATACCCCGCCCGGGATACCACTGGCAGTCTCGATTTGGGGCAACGATCTGACCCTCCACGCGCCGACCTCGCCCGGCATGCGCAGCCTGACCCGGCGGACGCTCCAGCGGGCTGACGGCCTGCTGACCGACGTCCAGCGCGACCAGCGGCTCGCCTGCGCCTGGGGCTTCCAATCCGGCCGTCCGGCTGAGGTCGTGCCCGGCAGCGGCGGCATCGATCTGGCCGCACTTCAACAGGAAATCCAGCCGCTGCCGCCCGGGCTCGAAGCGATGCTGCCTGCCGGCCTGCCTCTCGTGATCAATCCGCGCGGGGTGCGCGCTTACGCCCGAACCGACACCTTCTTTCGTTCCATCCCCCTCATTCTGGAACGCCGCCCGGATACGGGCTTTGTCTGTCCGGCGATGGCTGATCAGCCTCAGGCGCATGCCTGGTTCGAGCGGCTGAAGCTCGATCAACGCACCGTGCTGCTTCCCATTCTGCCGCAGGGACAGTTGTGGGGGTTGTTCCGCCGATCGTTTGCCGCCGCCTCGATCACCACCCATGACGGCACGCCCAACACCCTGCTCGAAGCGATGGCGTGCGGCTCCTTCCCGATCGCCGGCGACATCGAGAGCCTGCGGGAATGGATCGAGCCGGGTGTCAACGGCCTGCTGGTCGATCCCGGCGATCCGGCCGGACTGGCTGCGGCAGTCATCCATGCTCTTGATCATCCCGACCTGCGTAAAGGCGCAGCCGAGAAGAATCTGGCTTTGATCGCCGAACGAGCCGAGATCAGTATTGTCCGCCGTATCGTTGACCGGTTCTATCAAACATTGGCAGCTTTGAGGTAAAATTACGGCCGAGAGCACAAGATAGAGATGAATTCGCTGATTACCGATCGATTGCGCGGGATTGCTGTTGGTGCGGCGGTCGGAGATGCGCTGGGAATGCCTCTGGAATTCGGGCTGGCCTCTCCGCCGGATGATCTGATTACCAGCATGCGCCCCGGGCGGCTTCCCGCCGGCAGCTTTACCGATGATACTGAGATGGCGCTGGCGCTGGCGGAAAGCCTGCTGGCCATGCGCAAGCTGGATCCGGCCGACCTTGCCAGGCGTTTCGCCGATTGGTATCGGCGCAATCCACCGGATGTCGGCATCCATACATCTTCGGTATTGCACCGCATATGCACCGGCGAACCCTGGCAGGAAGCCGCTCGCGGCGTACAGGCCAAAGAACCCTCAAGCGCGGGCAACGGCTCGATCATGCGCTGCTGGCCGGTCGCGATTTCGGCATGGCAAAATCAAAATGCGATCCTCGAGTTTAGCCGCCTGCAAAGCCAGGTCACCCACCCGCACGAGGAGTGTACCGCCGGCTGCGTATTTGTAAATGATATGCTCTATCATCTGATCCAGGGAAAGAGCCTTTACGAATCCTATGAAACCGCTTTACAGGAAATCGAGCTGCCCCAGGGGCTTGCTCAGACGATCAGACTCGCTCCACACCGCAAGCGCGAGGAACTGCGCAACACCGGCTGGGTGCGCCATACCGTCGAGAGCGCCCTGTGGGGCCTTCTCAACACGTACAGCTTTGAAGACGCCCTGATCCAGGTGATCAATCTCGGCGCGGATGCCGATACCGCGGGAACGGTCGCAGGCGCGCTTGCCGGGGCCGCTTACGGGCTGGAAGCCATCCCTTCTGCCTGGAAGAAGGCGCTGCGCGGCGAATGGCCGCTAAAGACCGGAAAATTCTGGTCGGTCAAGGAGTTGATCGCCCTGGCCGACAACCTGGCCGGAAGCGGATATTCAGACGCACGCTTTCTGGTGAACTAACTCAGCGGGCAATACGATTTCGTCGCCCATCCACGCAGACTCACACCCACGACAGACCGCCGGGCTTGAATGGGATCCTTGCCTGATCCTGAAGGAAACTTGTGCTCAGGAGGTATTCAAAAGGATGCGAATGGAACTAAACTCAACTAAAAACGTCTATTAACTGATATAGCCGTTTAGATGTCACAACTTCATATGCAGGAGAAAACATGAGCAAGTCAAAGTCCCTTTCCATTAGTTTGTTGATGGTCCTGGCAGTCGTCACTTCCGCCTGTGGAATCCTGGTGCCCAAGGCTCAACCGACCGTCGATCCGGCGGTATTTCAGGCGACCCTGAACGCCGCTTCCACTCAGGCGATTCAAACGATTGTTGCCCAGATTACCGCCACCGCCCAGGCTCAGCCGCAGGAACCCACCCAGGCGCCCACCGAACAGCCCACCCTGGTCGTCTTTACGCCGACCACCGAGCCAACGGCAACGGCTTCCTTCACCCCCACCAACACGCCTCCGCCGCCGACCGCCACCCGCCCGCCGGCTACAGCGACTTCGACGCCGACCGCAACAGCCGGCCCGTTTGAATGCCGGATCGTCAGTCAATCGCCCGCCCTCGGAGCTAAAATAAACGCCGGCACCGACTTTGATATGGTTTGGGTCCTGAAGAACACCGGCACCAAACGTTGGGAACTCGGCGCAGTGGATATCAAATATACCAGCGGCTCGAAGCTGCAGAAATTCGGCGACGTTTTCGACCTGGCTAAAACGATCGAACCAGGCGGGGAGATCACCATCACCATCGACATGCTTGCCCCCTCGATTGCCGGGACTTACAAGGCCGTCTGGAACCTGGTTGGGGAATCGGGCAACATCTGCACAATGAACATGCACATCGAAGTCCCGTAAAGCCATGCCCGATCCTTCGAGGTCCCTGATCCTGACCTGATCCTCATTCAACCGAATCGGATCCTCAGAAACATCCATGCACCGCGCTGACCTGGCGCCTGCATGGATGTTTTTTGATATCATCTTTCTGTCACCCTGTTCTAAGTATATTCATCTTTGACTTCAGTTTTCTTGTAAGCTATACTTTTATAGTGTCAGGCTGATCCTCATCCGCTCCAAGAAAAGAAGGAGGCTAACAATTTATGGCAGTCGAAAGCTCTTTCAAGCTAACTTATGCCACGATGTTCAACCCCCCCGAGGAATTGCACACCAATTTCGAAAACGCGCTGACGAAAATCCGCGCCAATCTCGGGAGAGAATTCGGCATGCTGATCGATGGCAAGGAGGTATTCGCGGACGAAAAAGTGGAGGACCGCAACCCTGCCAGGACCAGCCAGGTGCTGGCTTTATTCCAGAAAGGTGATGCCAGTCACGCCGAGGCAGCATTAACCGCTGCCCGCAAGGCATTTCCAATGTGGAGCCGCATGCGCTGGCAGGACCGGGTAGCTCTGGTGCGCAAAGCCGCGGCAATCATCGACCAGCGCCTCTATGAAATGGGCGCCGTCGTTGCGCTGGAAGTCGGGAAGAACCGGATGGAAGCTCTCGGCGATGTGGCCGAAACCGCCGATCTGTTCCGATATGCGTGCGACCGGATGGAAGCCAACAACGGCTTTGTGACCGAGATGGGCCGCGATCCGCTGGTGGGCTTCATTTCCACCAATACATCCGTCTTGCGGCCGTACGGCGTCTGGATCGTCATCAGCCCGTTCAATTTCCCGGCCTCCCTCACCGGCGGACCGACCGCTTCAGCCCTGGTGACCGGCAACACAGTCGTGATCAAACCCGCCACCGACACCCCCTGGACATCGCGCTTCCTCGCCGAATGCCTGCGCGATGCCGGCATCCCTGACGGCGTATTCAACTTCGTCACCGGTCCGGGCAGCTCGCTAGGCCAGGCCTTGATCACCAGCGCTCAGGCCGATGGGATCACCTTTACCGGCTCCTACGACGTTGGCATGAAGATTTATTGCGATTTCTCTCAAGGTCGCTACGTGCGCCCGACGATCCTGGAACTGGGCGGAAAAAATCCTGCCATCGTCAGCCGGCACGCGAACCTTGAAGATGCGGCGGTCGGCATCGTCCGCTCGGCCTTCGGCCTGCAGGGACAAAAATGCTCAGCCTGCTCGCGTGTGTTCATTGAAGAGCCGGTTTACGACAGGCTGGTTGCGCGCATCGTCGAGCTGACCGAGAAACTGACCATCGGCGATCCGACCGAGCGTACGGTCTACTTGGGTCCGGTCGTCAATAAAAGCTCGTACCGTGACTATCAGAATTTCTCGGCAGAGTTGCACCAGGCTGCCAGAGTGCTCACCGGCGGAAAGGTGCTCACGGACGGGGAGTATGCTGACGGCTATTTCTGCGCGCCAACCATCGCAGTCGATCTGCCTGCGGATCACCGCCTCTGGCAGCATGAGATGTTCGTGCCGATTACAACCATTGCTTCGGCGCGCAGCCTGGACGAAGCCATGCAGCGCGCAAATGACGTCAATTACGGGCTGACCGCCGGTTTTTACGGCGCCCCCGAGGAAGTTGACTGGTTCTTCGAAAACATTCAGGCCGGGGTGTGCTACGCCAACCGCCCGCAGGGCGCCACCACCGGCGCCTGGCCCGGTTTCCAGCCCTTTGGCGGTTGGAAAGGCTCTGGCTCGACCGGCAAGAACGCCGGTGGAGTGCATTATCTCCAGTTGTATATGCACGAGCAGATTCGTACCCTCGTGCGCCGCGCCTGATTCGCCGCTCGGCAGTCATGCTGATCAGACGAATCGGCGGTTTTTTCATCCTGATTGGCGCCGGTCTGTTATTGATCTTCATCGCCTCCTTACAGACCGGCGCCAGAGAGGGCCTCGGTTTCATGCTGGCAGGTTTAAGCGGGATTGTGATCGGCGTATTACTCATAAGCCGGGCGCCCAAACCGCCGCGTTCCGCAGCCAACCGCTTTCGAATGTTGCGCCGAAGCCATGAAGAAGATGAAGCATCTGATATCGACGAGTAAACCTGGGAAAATCGCCCATTCCAAAACTTCCTTTCCAGCCTACATCTCATTCGATCAAAAGAAGACCACCTATGTCTAAATTGTGTTCATTGCAGGAAGCCGTCGCTCAATTCGTCAAAGACGGCGACTCGATCTATGCAGCCGGTTTCACCCACCTGATCCCGTTTGCCGCCGGGCATGAAATGATCCGCCAGGGTCGCAGAAATCTGATTCTGGCCCGCGCCACGCCCGATCTGATCTATGACCAGATGGTCGCGGCTGGCTGCGCGGCAAAGATCATTTTTTCTTATATCGGGAATCCCGGCGTCGGCTCGCTGCGCATCGTCCGGTCGGAGATCGAAGCCGGACGCCTGGCCTGGGAAGAGTATTCGCACTTCGGTATGATCTCCCGGCTGCAGGCAGGCGCATCGGGGCTGCCCTTTATCCCGATGAATCCTACCGCCGCCGGCGACCTTGAACGGGTCAATCCGAACTACCGTACCGTCAGCGATCCATACAGCGGGCGGCCGGTGACCGTCCTGCCTCCTCTCAACCCGGATGTGGCCATCATTCACGTCCAGCGGGCTGATGATCGCGGCAACGCCCACATCTGGGGAATCATCGGCGAGCAGAAAGAAGCCGCATTTGCCGCCAAACACGTCATCGTGACTGCCGAGGAGATCGTCAGCGACAAGGTAATCCGCTCGGATCCCAACCGCACCGTGATCCCTGAATTCATCGTCGACTGCGTCTGTCATGTACCGTACTGCGCCCATCCCTCCTACACCCAGGGCTACTATGACCGCGACAACACTTTCTACCTCGAATGGGATAAGATCAGCGAATCGCCCGAAGCGACCAGCGCCTGGCTGGACGAGTGGGTCTATGGCGTGCGCGACCGGGCTGAGTACTGGCGCAAGCTTGGAGAAGACACCCACCGGCGTTTGACAGTCGCTCCATTGATGAGCACACCGGTGAACTACGGAGCTTATTGAGATGATCTACACTGCAGCGGAACTGATGACCATCAATGCCGCCCGCCTGCTGCGGGACGGCGATACCGTTTTCGTCGGGGTCGGGCTGCCCAACCTGGCCTGCAACCTCGCCCGCCGCACCCACGCGCCCAATCTGGTGATGATCTACGAAGCAGGAGTGATCGGCGCGCGACCCTCGCGCCTGCCGCTTTCGATCGGCGACCCGACCCTGGTCAGCGGAGCCTGTTCGGTATGCAGCATGTACGATATCTTCAGCCTTTACTTGCAGCGCGGCAACGTGGACGTCGGCTTCCTCGGCGGGGCGCAGATCGACCGATTCGGCAACATCAACGCGACGGTCATCGGCGATTACGCCCGCCCCAAAGTCCGCCTGCCAGGATCGGGCGGCTCGATGGAGATTGCCGCCTGGGCCAACCGCTGCTACATCATCACCCCCCACCAGAAGCGGCGTTTTCCGGAAAAGGTCGATTTCCGCACCTCGGCCGGCTTCCTGGGAGGGCGGGCGGAACGCGAGCAGAGCGGAGTACGAGGAGGCGGCCCGCAGGCGGTGGTGACCCACCTCGGCATCCTCCAGCCGGATGAGACCGGCGAAATGATCCTGACCGCCCTCCACCCCGGCGCGACGGTCGAGCAGGCGCGCGAAAACACCGGATGGGCTCTCAAGACCGCCAGCCAAATCACATATACCGAACCCCCGACGGATGAGGAGCTGCGCATCCTGCGCGAAGAGCTCGACCCTCAGGGAATCTACCTTTCCTGAGCGGCTCTATTCCAGAGAGCCGCCCGGTCACAGGCATTGAGGAGATAAAATCGCTCGCATGGCAGGTAAACCGATCGACGTCCTGATTACAGTCGCCTTGAGCGAAGAGCAGATCGAACCGATACGCCAGATTTCGCCGCGGTTGAGGATTCACCATCATCCAGTGAAGTCTGCCGAGGATATCCCTGCGGATATCTGGGAACAGGTCGAGATCCTCTACACCGACCGCGTCCTTCCCTCTGCCGAAAGTGCCCCGAACCTGAAATGGGTCCAGGTTCACTTTGCCGGTATCGATCACCTGGCATCCCATCCGCTCATTCAGGTAGAGCGAATCACGTTCACGACGATGTCCGGCGCAGTTGCTCCTCAGGTGGCCGAGCACGTGTTGATGATGCTCCTGGCGCTCGGGCATAAACTGCCGGAGATGCACGCCCTGCAGGCCAAAGCAGAATGGCCCCGCGACCGCTGGGAGCGCCTGAAGCCGCTGGAACTGCGCAACAGCACCGTCGGGCTGGTCGGCTACGGCAGCATTGGGCGTGAAATCGCCCGCCTGCTCCAACCGTTGAACGCGCATATTCTGGCCGCCAAGCGGGACGCCATGCACCCGGCCGAGACAGACTATGCGATCGAAGGTCTCGGTGATCCACAGGGCGACCTGTTCACCCGACTGTACCCGACCGAAGCGGTCAGGTCGATGATCAAGGAGTGCGATTTCGTCGTGATCTGCGTTCCGCTCACCCCTGCCACCCGCGGGATGATCGGTGAAGCCGAGCTGGCGGCGATGAAACCCGGCGCCTATCTGGTGGATGTCAGCCGCGGGGGGATCGTCAACCACGCAGCCTTGGTTGAAGCTCTCCAGGAGAAGAAAATAGGCGGCGCAGCTCTGGATGTTTTTCCAGAGGAACCGCTGCCTCCCAGCAGCCCGCTCTGGAAGATGCCCAACGTGCTCATTTCGCCGCACGTATCCGGCATCAGTCCTCACTATACCAGCCGCGCGGTCGCCCTTTTCTCCGAAAATTTAAAACGGTACCTGCAAAACATTCCGTTGTACAATCAATTCGACCGCGAAAGGGGTTATTAATCATTACAACCATTTGTGAGCCGTCATGCCGTTTGAACTCATTCACCCAGTCATCCGTCAAGAAATGATTCGCAGGAATATCAGTATATGCTTCCCTTCAAAGTAATCCTCTTTGATCTTGGCAACACCCTGATCTATTTCGACGCCGACTGGCAGGCGGTGATCCGCGAAGGAATCAGCAAGGCGGTCAACAGTCTGATCGGCATGGGTTACCGGCTCGACCAGGATGGGTTTGCTGCTGAATTTCTGAAGGTGCTTCAGGATCATTATTCCCGGCGCAGTCAGGATTACCACGAAATACCCTCGGAACAATTGCTGCGCTCGCTGCTGGTCGCCCACGGGCACTCGCTGGTTTCACCAGCGCACCTGCGGACAGCATTGAACGCTCTGTACGCCGTTTCTCAGGCTCACTGGCGAGTCGAACCGGATGCAACCGCCACCTTGAGAAGTCTAGAAACGCTTGGCTGCAAGCTGGGGATGATCTCCAACGCGGGAGATGCGCCTGACGTGCAGACCCTGGTGAATAACGCCGGGCTGAGACCGTTCTTCAAGAAAATCTGGATATCCGCCGAAGTCGGCTTTCGCAAGCCGCACCCGCGCATGTACGAGCTGGCCCTGGACTACTTCCAGGTCGCGCCGAAAGAGGCTGTTATGGTCGGCGATTCGCTAGCCGAGGACATCCTCGGCGCGATCAATATGGGCATCGCAACGATCTGGCTGACCCGCCGGGCTGATACGCCTGAAAACCAGGCCAACAAGCTGAGGATCATCCCCGACCACACGGTCCAAAACCTGGAAGACCTGCCCTGGACGCTGATGAACTGGTGATGGTCATTCCCATGGTAAGGGCGCAGGGGGTCGGGAAAGAGATCAGCCCGGAATGCTTCCCCAGCGCCCTTGCATTGTTGGGACAATGTAAATATTTACTCCATATACTCCATAACCGGTACAGGGCAACCAATCGTTTTCATGGATCCCTGTTGGTTGGCGCTGTGGTAGAATTCCGCCGGTGCAGGTCAAATCCCCACGGAAATCCGCCGATCATCAATGCAGGCAACAAAGAAAATCCTTCCCTACCTGGCGCTGACGGCCGGTATTCTGGCGCTCAGCCTTTCATCGTTATTTGTCCGCTGGGCAGTAGGCGCGCCGGGCGCGGTGGCAGCGTTCTACCGGATGACGATCGGCGCCCTGGCCTTCCTGCCGTTTTACTTACGCCAGCCGGCCGAACAGCGCAAAATCGACCGGCGCTGGATCTACCTGCCCGTGATCGGGGGCATTTTCACCGCCGGCGACCACGGTATCTGGGCCACGGCGATCAATTACACCCGCGTGGCCAACGCCACTTTGTTGAACAACCTCGCCCCGCTCTGGGTGGCGCTGATCGCGCTGCTCTTCTGGCGCGAACGGCTCCGCGGCCTCTTCTGGCTCGGCCTGGCGATGACCATTAGCGGGGCAGCCGTTGTCCTCGGCGGCGATTTCATCGCCCAGCCGCAGCTCAACACCGGCAATCTGCTCGGGGTGCTTTCATCGTTCTTTTATGCCGCCTACTTCTTGACGACCCAACGCGGACGCGAGCACTTTTCGACCCTCACCTACGTGTTCCTGATCACGACGGTTTGCGCTGCAGTCCTGCTCGGAGTCAACCTGGCCGTTGGCAATCCACTCAGCGGATTTTCCCCATTAACGTATCTCAGTTTCCTCGGCGCGGGCCTTATCTCGCAGTTGATCGGCTATTTTTCGGTCGGGTATGCGCTCGGTCACCTGCCCGCCTCAGTCGTTTCGCCGACTATGATCGCCCAGCCGGTGCTGACTGCCCTGCTGGCCATCCCTCTGGCGGGAGAACCGCTCGTTCCTGCCCTCTGGATTGGCGGGCTGGTCACTCTGGCAGGGATTTATCTGATCAACCGCTCACGCGAAGGCATTCCCACAAAGACATCCGGACAACAGATCCGGCCAGTGAGTTGATTTTCTCCTCTCCTGCAGCTATACTGAGCACCAGTAAAAATTGTCTGGATCACATACATATCGCGGCGAGGTGATGGGAAAATGAATCCGGTAATGGAAGACTTGCTTGCCATGATATCGGTGGATGTCGAAACCGCCGGGCCAAATCCAGGCAGCTATGCTCTACTATCCATCGGCGCCTGCACCCTGGGACAACCTCGCCAGACCTTTTATGTGGAACTGAAACCAGATCGGTTGGATTTCCAGCCCCAGGCGATGGAAATTCACCGATTAGATCTCGATGGGCTGGCCAAAAAAGGGTTAAATCCCAAAGAGGCCTTGCTCCTCCTCGAGCAGTGGCTGAATACAGTCGTACCCGAAGGCAGGCAGCCGATATTTCTGGCATTTAACGCCCCCTTTGACTGGATGTTCCTCAACGATTATTTTCACCGCTATCTGGCCCGCAACCCCTTCGGGCACTCTGCTCTGGACATTAAAGCCTTTTATATGGGCGCCAGCAAGAGTCGCTGGTGTCAGACCTCTGGGGACGAGATGCGCAGATTATTCTTAAATGGCAAAAATATCAGCCACAACGCTCTCGAGGATGCTATCGATCAGGCAATCCTGTTTGAGCGCATTCTTGACCAGTATTTCGTGTAAAATTTTTTCTATTCAGGTTATTGGTTGAGATTGGAAAGGAGCAAATTAAAATGGACAATCATCCATCCCCGTCTGAGGATCTTGGGCGAATCATTGAGTCGGCTCGCAGGTTGGGTGTAGAACTGGATGACGCCGCTGCCCTGCAATGGCTTACCGCTATCGGTGCTGCCCAGGCAGAGAGCGACATTGTCGTCGATATCCGCGAAGGGGTCTTCGGCCACCGCATCACTATGCTGGATTTCAGCCCTGAGCGCCTGGCCTACTTCCGAAAAATCGGCCGTCTGGTTGAATTTTCAGACCAGCCCGGGGTGGTCGAAACCGCGCTGGCGCTATCCGGTTCCGCCGCTCAATCTCGCATCCAGACGTATCCCGGAGACGCGGACTTTTTCGAGCGGGTGAATATTAAAGCTCCCACCCGCGAGGAGGCTTGCGCCGTTCTTGGAAAAATCATGCGGGAGAAAGTGGTTAACACCCATAAAGGCCCGACTTACCAGATGATCAAGATCAAATACGGCAATTATCCCTTCAACCTGGAGGTGGATGGCAAGCTTCATAAAGCTGGAACACCCATTTCCTGGACTCCCGAGGAAGTGATCGCCGGAAAGATCAGCGGCAAAACCCCAGAGGGCGAACCCCGGGATTTGACCTGGGAGCAGGCGGGGTTGGACCCGGGCTGGTGCAAATTAGATTGGGTGGTCGCCGACCCGCTGGATCAGCGGCTGGTTAACGCCAGCAACATGCTGGACGTAACCTGGGAAGCTCCGGATGGATCAGTCACGCCGTTGGACGGTTATCTGGACCCATATTTTCAAGAAGTATATCTCGACGCGGAATCCATCCCGATCTTCGCCAAACTGGCCAAACATGTCGACAGCAACGCCCTCGACCATTATGTCAGCCAGCTCGAAAATGAAATCCGCAAGTATTTGCAGAAATCCCCCAATTACGGAAAAATTGCCAAACGGATGTATAACATCTTCCGCCTGACAGGACGGTATGAGGAAGCAGCGTATCTGCGAGAACTGTTCGACGAACCGGCCACGGTCCTTTACCAGGTCTGGTCGCTGATCCGAACGGTGGACGACACTTTCAAACCCGACGCCAGCATCCCAATCGAAACCCTGCTCAGCCAGGCAGACCAATTGATCCTGACGGTCGTGGACGTGCTCGAAGGTGAACAGGAAACCGAGATCGTCCGCAAGCTTTTGCGTTTTCGCGACATCCTGTCTCGCGAAAAACCGGCGCAGCAGCTCTCGCCGCAGGCGGAAGCGATCCGCGACGAAGTAATCAATATCGTCAACAACTTCTTCTATGAGAAGTTGACCGGGGTCGAAAAGATTCGCGCTTATATGGAGGAATTATCCAATCCTTCTGAAGAAGCGTCCTCTTAAGCAGACCATCACACCTGAGATTCCCGCTCCAAATTGATCGATACGACCGCGCGGATTCGGCTATAAAGCGGTTTCAGCCGCTTATACATCTTTTTATAAACCCCTTCGTACAGCTCAGCGTAAATGCGATGATTGTTGAGATTGGGCTCGAAGGTGTCGCCGATGCGGGTCATCGCAGCCACAGCGGACTCAAAATCCGGGTGGATTTTCAATCCTACCGCAGCGTCAATCGCTGCGCCTAAGCCGGATGCCTCGTACACATGCGGCCGTGAGGCAGGCATGCCGAACATATCCGCGGTGATCTGCATCGCGCAGCGGCTCTGACTGCCCCCGCCCGCCACGCGGATCTCCGTCACCGGTACGCCTGAGCGGCGAGCGATCCGCTCGGCCCCTTCCATCAACCCATAACCCAGGCCTTCCAGGATGGCGCGGTAGAGGTGGGCGCGGGTGTGAACGTCGCCGAATCCGATCACCGCCCCGCGCGCCTCCGGGCCGGGGATCTTCAACCCTGGCGACCAGTAGGGCTGAAGGACCAGTCCGTGCGAGCCCGGCGGCACTTTCTCGACCAGTTTGTCGAACAATTCTTCGGGCTGGACGCCCAACTGTTCGGCAGTCTGCTGCTCGTGCTGGCCGAATTCCTGCTTGAACCAGCTCACCATCCAGAAGCCGCGGTAGATCTGGATTTCGAGGGTATAGGCGCCGGGCACCGCCGAGGGATAAGGCGGGATGAGCGGAATGGCTTCGATGTAACGTTTATGGGTGGTGTTGATCGTCGCCGTCGTGCCGTAGCTCAGGCAGCCAATGTGCGGCTCCAGGCAGCCCGCGCCGACCACCTCGCAGGCCTTGTCCGCCGCGGCGGCGATCAACGGCAGCCCGGCAGGAATGCCGGTCGCCTGCGACGCTTCGCTGGTGATCTCACCGAGCCTCTGAGCAGCCGGCACCAGGTCGGGCAGCATGGCCTCATCCATCGGCACCGCCTGCCATTTCCAGTCACTTTTGGCCGCCCAGCGCTGGTGCTTGTAATCGAACGGGATGTACGCCACCTGGCAGCTGACCGAATCGACAAATTTGCCCACCAGCTTATAGGTCAGGAAGCCGGAGAGCAGCAGGTATTTATAGGTCGCCTTCCAGATTTCCGGCTGGTAGCGCTGCAGCCAGTTGGCCTCAGCCTCGGCCTGCAGGTAGGCGACCGTCTCACGCATGCCGGTCAGCCAGAAGCCCAAACCCCACAACCCGCCGACCGGCTTCACTCCTTCGGTGCGGCGCTGGTCCAGCCAGACGATCGCCGGGCGGAGCGGATTGCCCTGCTGATCCACATTGATCATGGTCGAACGCTGCGTGGTCAGGGCAACTCCGGCGAGCGCTTGCTTGCGAACGCCCGGCATCCGCCACAATCCCTGGCAGGCCTGACAGACCCCGTCCCAGAACACCCGCGGATCCTGCTCCGCCAATCCGGGAGCGGTGGAGAAATAGGGCTCAATCGGCACCCGGTTCTTGGCCAGCAGGTTGCCCTCGGCGTCGAAGATCAGCGCTCGGACGCTCTGGGTGCCGTTGTCGATTGCGAGGATTTGATCGCCGGGCATGGTGTTTCCTCCTGGGGTAGATAGAATCTTTATACCATCAATTATTCATTCAAAGACGGAATCTCGGCAGGCAAAATTCCCTCATCTGAATAATAAATCTTCAGCCCAATAATCTTATAATCGCACATTAGTTCTATTGTTCTTGTTCCTATGGTAGAATTAATTCGATGGATCTCTTCGATCACGCCATGCAGCAGGACATGAAAAAGAACGCGCCGCTGGCGGCGCGGATGCGGCCGCGCACCCTGGATGAATTCGTCGGGCAGGAGCACATCGTCGGGCCGGGCAAACTGCTCCGCCGGGCCATCGAGGCCGACCGGCTGTTCTCATCGATCATTTTTTTCGGTCCGCCCGGCACCGGCAAGACCACCCTGGCCCAGATCATTGCCAACACCACCCAGGCTCACTTCGAGAGCATCTCCGCCGTGCTGGTCGGCGTGGCTGAGCTGCGCCGGGTGATCGCCGAGGCGACCGAGCGCCGGCGGCTGCACCGCAAACGCACCATCCTCTTCGTTGACGAAGTCCACCGCTGGAATAAGGCCCAGCAGGACGCCCTTCTCCCGCACGTCGAAAGCGGGATGATCACCCTGATCGGGGCGACCACGGAAAATCCCTACTTCGACGTCATCTCCGCCCTGGTTTCGCGCTCGCGGCTCTTCCAGCTCGTCCCGCTCAGCGAAGCGGAGCTCGAGCGAATCCTGGACCAGGCCCTGCAAGACCCTGAGCGCGGTTACGGCAGCCTTTCGATCCGCCTGGAGCCAGACGCCCGCCAGCACCTGATCCAGGTCTCCGGCGGCGATGCGCGAAACCTGTTAAACGCGCTCGAGCTGGCGGTCGAAACCACCCCGCCCGGTCCAGACGGCGTCATTCACCTGACTCTCGAAATCGCTCAGGAGTCAATCCAGAAACGGGCGCTGCTCTACGACCGCGACGGCGACCAGCACTACGATACGGTCTCGGCCTTTATTAAATCAGTGCGCGGTTCTGACCCGGACGCAGCCCTCTACTGGCTGGCGAAGATGATCGCCGCCGGCGAGGACCCGCGCTTCATCCTCCGCCGGCTGATCATCCTGGCCAGCGAGGATATCGGCCTGGCCGATCCGCAGGGCATTCTGGTCGCCACAGCCGCAGCCAGCGCCTACGAGTACATCGGGCTGCCCGAGGGAATCTACCCCATTGTCGAGGCGACGCTCTACCTGGCCACTGCGCCAAAATCCAACTCCGCGGGAGCCTTCTTCAAGGTCCGCGAGTTGATCGAAAGCGAAGGCCTTGGCCCGGTGCCTACCCACCTGATGGACAGCAGCCGCGACGCGCGCGGGCTTGGCCACGGGCAAGGCTACCTGTATCCTCACGGTTTCCCCGAGCATCATGTTCCGCAGCAGTATCTGCCAACCCACCTGCTCGGAAAGACTTTCTATGAGCCGTCCGACCAGGGGTACGAAGCCGCGGTGCGCGAGCGCCTGGCCCGCTGGCGGCGGGCGCAGGCCGAGGCGCTTGGCTATCCCCCTCCCGCCACGGATGAAGGAGAGCAAAAAGAATGACTCTACTACTGCTCATCCGCCATGCGGATAACGACGCCCGCAAGACGCGCCTGGTAGGCCGCATGCCGGGTATTCACCTCAACCAGCAGGGACGCGAACAGGCCGAGGAGCTTGCCCGGCTGCTCGCCGGCGCGCCCATCCAGGCGGTTTATTCCAGCCCGCTCGAACGGGCGCTCGAAACATCCGCTCCGCTCGCCGCCGCGCTAAACCTGCCGGTCGAGCAGCTCCCGGACCTGATCGAAATCGACTACGGCAAGTGGCAGGGCCGCACCTTCAAACAAATCCGCCGGTCAAAGTTCTGGCGAAAGGTGGGCGAAAATCCGGCGGAAGTCCGCTTTCCGGGCGGAGAGACTTTCCTCGAAGCGCAGCAGAGGGCAGTTACCGCGCTGGAAAGCGCCGCGCAGGGAAAAGAGATGGTCGCCTTTGTCACCCACGCCGACATCATTCTACTCGCGCTGGCCCACTACCTGAGCATGCCGCTCAATGCCTTCCACCGCCTGGAAATCCAGCCAGCCTCGATCTCGGTGATTGATTGGAAGGACGGCCGGGCGCGCGTTTTACACGTCAACCAGGTGAGCCGTCTGGAATTTCCAAAGGAAAAACCGGTGCAGCCACCCCCGGCCGCTGGACAGGCGCCCGCCTGACTCTGCTCAACCCTATCTGGAGAATCCCCATGCCCCGCACCGCCTTTTCCGCTCCGCAGGCTGCCGCAGTCGGTCCGTACTCGCACGCCGTGTCGGCCGGCGACCTGCTCTATCTTTCGGGCCAGACGCCCATCGACCCCGCCACCGGCAGGCTTGTCCAGGGCGGCGTCGCTGAGCAGACCGCTCAATGCTTCGCCAACCTCTTCACCGTGCTGAACGCTGCCGGTCTCACTCCCGAACAGGTGGTCAAGGTCAACGTCTACCTGACCGATATGAACGATTTCGCCGCGATGAACGCCGTCTATGCTCAGCAATTCAATCAGCCATATCCGGCGCGGACGACGATCGGCGTTGCTTCTCTGCCGCTTGGCGCGCGAGTGGAAATCGAGATGATCGCCCGGCGGGAATAACCACAAAAACCAACCGAATCAGCTTAATTGACGTCTTGTTGAACACGCGGCGCAGTGGTATAGTATCCCCTCAGGCTGCTGGCCGGCGGTTTCTTATCTGCGCGGCAGAACCATTGATGATTCAGGCATCATTATTGGAGACCAGATCTTTATGAACAAGGGCATCTTCTACGCCATCGCCGCCTATTTCGTCTGGGGATTTTTCCCAATCTATTTCAAAGCCCTTCAAGAAGTGCCCGCCGATCAAATCCTGGCGCACCGCATCTTCTGGTCATTCATCTTCCTGTCCATCTTCATTCTGGCGCGCCGTGAGTTCGGACGCCTGCGCGGATTGGCCACCCGGCGGATTTTACTGGTTTATTTCGCCGCGGGTGTTCTGCTGACCGTCAACTGGGGCACCTACGTCTGGGCGGTCAACGCCGGACACGTCGTCGAGGGCAGCCTGGGATACTTTATCAACCCCCTGGTCTCGGTTCTGCTCGGCGTTGTTTTCGTCCGCGAGAAATTGCGCCCGCTGCAATGGCTGCCGGTCGGCCTGGCAGCTCTCGGCGTCGCCTACCTGACCATATCCCTGGGTCAATTGCCCTGGATCTCGCTGGTTCTGGCATTCACATTCGGCCTGTACGGGCTGATCAAGAAGCTCGCCCCGCTGAATTCACTCCACGGGCTGACTCTGGAAACCGCAGCCGTGTTCCTTCCCGCTCTGGCCTTTCTGCTCTTCCAGGAAGTCCGCGGAACAGGCAGTTTCGCCCACGCCAGCGCAGGAGCG
Organism: uncultured Anaerolinea sp.; assembly: GCA_964564935.1. Classification (GTDB taxonomy): domain Bacteria; phylum Chloroflexota; class Anaerolineae; order Anaerolineales; family Anaerolineaceae; genus Bellilinea. Next base: position 48,543 of record CAZMCF010000012.1, read on the forward strand.
ACCATTCTCCTGATTCTGGCGGGACCCCTTACCATCACTCCGCTAATCTTATTTGCCAGCGGGTTGCGCCTGATCCCTCTTTCGACCGCCGGCTTCCTTCAGTATGTCAGCCCGACCATACAGTTTTTAATCGGCGTGCTGATCTACCACGAGCCGTTTGACACCCGCCGCCTGATCGGATTTTCGATCATCTGGCTGGCCTTGATCATTTTCTCGGCCGACGGGTTCCTCGCCCAGCGCCGGGAACGAAACGGCGCCGCCAGGCTGCCGCATCAGGTCGAAGAGCGCGCCACGCCCTGATAGGGTAAGGATCACTGCCTGGTTATCATTTGGGCAGGTCGCCGCGCCTGGCAGGTGCGACTTTTGTCAGCGCGCCTGAGTTAGGGTAAAATAAGGCACACTTTTCCCTCAGGAATCGATCCTCTTGTTTGAAATTGTCTTCCTTGGAACCTCGGCGTCCGCGCCCTCCGTCCGCCGCAATTTACCCGCGCTGATCGTCAAACACGACGAGCACCGATTTTTGATTGACTGCGGCGAGGGCACCCAGCGCCAGATTCTTCAATCCGGTATCGGATTCAAGCGCCTCAACCGCATCCTGATCACCCACGGGCACCTCGATCACATCCTTGGCCTGGCAGGACTGCTCTCGACCTTCATGCGCTGGGAATCGATCGACGAGCTGGAAATCATCGGCGGAAAAGCCGCGCTCGACCGGATTGCCGACCTGCTCTTCGGGGTGGTCTTGCGCGGAGCCGAGCCGCCCATGCCGCTCTACCTGCGCCCGATTGAAGATCCCATCATCTTCGAGGATGATCAGTTCAGCATCACAGCTTTTCCAGTCCAGCACCGCGGACCGGACAGTTTCGGCTTTGTCTTCCAGGAAAAAGGCCGGCGACCCTTTCTGCCAGAAAAAGCTGAAGAATTCAACATTCCCAACGGCCCGTTACGCCGCGAGCTGGTCGAGGGCCGCCCGGTGCGCCTGGAAAATGGAACTGTAATCCAACCCGACCAGGTGCTCGGCGATTACCGCCCCGGAGCCCGTCTGGTGGTCGTCGGCGACGCTGGCGAAACATCCGATCTGGTCGATGTCTGCTCTGGCGCCGATGCCCTGGTGATCGAGGCCACATACCTCGAAGAAGAAGCTGAAATGGCCCGTCACTTTGGCCACCTGACTGCCCGACTCGCTGCTGATCTGGCCCGCCAGGCGCAGGTCCGCCAGCTGATCCTGACCCATGTGTCGCGCCGTTACCGCGAAAAGGACATCCTCGCCGAAGCCCAGGCTGTCTTCGAAAACACGGTCGTTGCTCGAGACTTCGACGTGTTCCAGGTCCGCCGCAGCGAGGTATAATCTCGCCCGGTGAAGGCAACAGCCGCCGGGTAATGGCTTTTCCAATTTAATGTGAAAAATAACGATCGCCGGGTCTTCCTTCGCAAAACCACATTGACCATCGCAGCCGTGGCATTGATTTTGATCGCCGCGCTGTTCCTCTGGCTTTCGCAATTGCCTTTCGCGGCTCTTCGGGGGACACTCGACCGGCTGGCCGCCGATGGCAGCCTGGAATCGCTCACTCCCCCGGTACACCAGATCGTGAAAATCGCCCTGCGCCTGCTGGCGGCCGCGCTGCTCATCGCCGGAGGAAGTGCTCTGCTGGCCCCTCAGCGCGCACTCGCGGCTCTTTGGATGATTGCACGTGAGTTACGCGGGCTGGTTCTTTCCTGGCCGCGGGAAACAGTCTCCGCGTTGCGCGAGCTGCCCAGGCGGCTGCTGCGCAAGGATATCCTGGTCCCGGCAGCGATCTTCACCCTCCTTGCATTTTTAGCCCGCATCCTCTATCTCAACGATCCGATGTATCACGACGAAGCATACTCTTTCGTCGTCTTTGCCAAGCTGCCGCTGCGTCTGGCAATCGCCGATTACCACTTCCCCAACAATCACCTGCTGAATACCCTGTTGACCCACATCAGCCAGCGGCTGTTCGGGAATGACCCCTGGGTGGTACGCCTGGCTGCCTTCACCGCCGGGACTGCCCTCGTGCCCGCAGGTTACCTGCTCGCCCGCCAGTTGTACGGGCGGACGGCCGGCTGGCTTGCCGGCGCTGCCCTCGCATCTGCCCCCGTCCTCGTTTCTTACTCAACTAACGGACGCGGCTACAGTTTACTGGCGCTGTGCACCGTTCTGGTCTTGATCCTGGCTGTCGAACTTTCCCGCCGCTCGAATCTGTTCTACTGGACGCTGGCTGCCTTGATTGCCGCGCTGGGATTCTACGCTCTGCCGGTATTTCTGATGCCGTTCACCCTCGTTCTGGTCTGGCTGGTGATCTGCGGCCTGGATCCCAGGGTGATCCAGCCTTCAGCCCGCCCCGCCTGGTTCACCCGCCTGGCATATTTCATAGGATTGAGCGCTATCATCACTGTGCCTCTGTATCTGCCGGCCTTCCGCTACAGCGGCGTTACTTCGGTCGTCGCTAATCCGTACGTAGAATCCCTTTCCTGGCAGGAATTCTGGCCGACCTTCGGCTCGCGCCTGGAAGATATAGCCTCCGAATGGTCACGAAACGTTCCGGCGCTTGCAGTCCTCTTCTTTTCCCTCGGTTTGATCCTCTCGGTGATCCTCCACCGGCGGATCAGCCGCCATTCGGTTTCCGGACAGCTGGCTGCGCTGATCGCCATTCCGCTCATCTTACTGCTGCAGCGGCTGAATCCGTGGGCAAAGATCTGGCAGTTCTTCTTCCCCCTGCTGCTGGTCTGGTCGGCAGGCGGTCTGGTTGGGGGATTGGGCTGGCTGCAAGGGCGGCTGAAAGCCCGCATTCCAATCGTTAAAACAGGGATGGGTCTGGCTTTCCTCGCCTTAATCGCCCTGGGAGGGATCAACGCCGTTCGCGACCATCCCGGACTGCGGAGCCGCACTGGGCCGGTCGAGCAGGCCGCGGTATACCTTTCCTCGGAATTGAGCGAAGATGACATCGTCGTGATCGCCCCGGTTGATGACGCCCCGCTCTGGTACTACTTCTATAAGTACAATCTTTCCCAGGAGCACTTCCGCCGCGACATCCCCTTCAAGCGGGCGTTTGTATTTGTCAGCCGCAACGAAGACCAGACCCTTTCCCAGGTTCTCGATTATCGCGGACCCGATCCCGGCTTCCTGGGGATGGATACTGCCCGACAGGTGGCTGTGTGGGGCGATCTGGAGTTGTATGCGATCGACGCCAACTGGGAGGCTGTCACCCAGGCATACCACCTCAAAACCCCCTGAGCGGTGCGGATGAAGATCGACCGGATCGTCCGCTCCAGACGGAAAACCCTTGCGCTGATCGTCTACAGCGACGGCAGCCTGGAGGTCCGCGCCCCTCTGCGCCTGAGCCAGGCCGAAATCCAGGCGTACGTCGAGAGGAAAGCGCCATGGATCCTCCGCCAACGGGAGAAAATGGCCTCCCTCCCTGCTTCGCTGCCACGGAGCGGCTATGCGAATGGCTCGCGGGTCTGGCTCCTCGGTCAGCCGCTGGCCATCGAATTCATCCACACCCCTGCCCGCAGCGTCGCACTCGCCGGTGAGCGCCTCCTGATCCCTGCCAGGCTGCAACCGAAGATTGATGCGGCGTTGGACCGCTGGTACCGGGGCGAAGCCCGCCGGGTAATCGAGGAACGGGCGGAATTTTATGCCCGGAAGCACGGCCTGAAGTACAACGGCATCCGCATCAGCGCCGCCCGCCTGCGCTGGGGCTCATGCGGTCCGAATAACTGGCTTAATTTCTCTTACCGGCTGGTGATGGCTCCCCTTGAGGTGATCGACTACGTTGTCGTCCACGAGCTGGTCCACACCGTCGAGCGAAATCACAGCCAGGCTTTTTGGGCCAAAGTCGCAGCCATCCTGCCCGATTACGGGCTGGCGCGCAGGTGGCTCAAGCTCAACGGGCGCTGGCTGGACCTGGCATACGAGGCCGATCCGGCGGTGATTCTACCCGCGGCGCCCCGTAAGCGCGTCCGCCGGCAGCCTGCCCGGTAACCACAACTCTGCCTTCAGCCCCGACGGATACTCACCGTGTGCTCCGGTTGATTCGGGGTGTGGCGGTAAGTCAACTTTTGCTCCTCCGCCAGGATTTCATAATCCCCATCCGATACGCTGACCCGAAAACCACGCGGATACTGGTAAGCGGGCACGTAGAATTCGGTTGGCTGGTCGATTGCCGGATCATGCCGAAATCGATAAACCATAATCCGTTTTTTATAATCGAAAGATAGATACAGCGGTTCGCCGGCCGTTTTGAGCGGGTAGGGACGCAGCAGCGCGGTCAGCCCCCTCCCGCCCGAATTCAGATCGTTCGGGTCAATGCGCTGATCGCGGCTGAAGATCGAGAGATCCTCATCATTCCAAAGGTCGCCGCGTTGATTGGTGTTGTCCGGGGTGTAATTCCAGATCGTCCAGCTAACCAGGTTATCCTCCATGGCGCGCAAGGATCGATCGAGCGCGCGAACCTGGGGCCCAAAATCCCCACTGGCGTAAGCCCGGCCTTTTTGCAGATCGAAGGGGATTCCAAATTCTCCTATCAACATGGGGGCATTTCCCATTTTCACACGGGCGTGATTTTTCAGATGAGCGATCTGCTCCGCAAAAGAGCGCCGAATGCGCCTCGGACCGATCACCACCCGGCCAGCGCCGCGCGAATCCACTGCCGCCCAGGGGTTAAATGATTTGAAATAGAGCACATAAGCGTCATACCAGTGCGGCGCATAAACCACCGGCTGCGGATCATCGGCTGACCACTCGAGTGAATCGTTGGTCGTGTCGCCGGAAACGAAAATCATCGCCCCGGGGTGGACCGCCTGGATCTCCCTGGCGAATCTCCGGGCGAACGGGCGGAAGTAGTCATTGGCGAAATCCACAATCCTCCCGCTGCTTTTTTTCGAGAAATAATCCGGCTGGAGCAGAACCGGATTACCGCTCCCGTCCACATCCCAGACGCCGTGCTGGCGCCAGATACAATCGAAACCGTTCAGCCAGGCTTTCGCTCCATCCGGATTAATCAACCGAGTCCCGACTTTTTTGATTCCGCTCAGAAGCCGTTCGAGAACATCGACCTCCAGCGAATACCCGGCGCCAAGCAGCATGGACTGAAAGGGGGTTGGAGAAAGGCCGGTTTGCAGCAGGCCTTCCCGTTGGCGAAGGTCGGTCCAGCCAATATACCCGCGCAGCGGTTCGTTGAAAGTATCGTAGCCGACAACATGATCCAGGTCGCTCACCCGCTCGGCGATTTTCTTCACGGCGGTGATGTAATGTCGCTGGAGGTAATCCTGCGCAGGCTCGCCGCCGATAGTGGCCTTTGGGGCAAAATCGTTTCCGCCGAAGAACAGAGTGAACATGGTCGCCGCCGCCAATTTGGTCGAGTTGGTCGGCCAAATCATCCGCGGAAAGGGATCGCCGTGGGTGGCGTGGACGATCGCCGCGCCGGTTTCGGCAAAACTGCGCGGATCGAAACCGACGGCTTCCAGCGTCCAGCCGGGTGCGCCATCGCCCCCCGTAAAGCGGCTCCATACATCCTGATGCGCGTCGATGAAAACCTGAAAACCGTGTTCGCGGGCTTTGATCAGCACCGCCCGCAGGTAATCCAGGTATGCCTCATCATAAATTCCCGGTCCGGCGTGCTCAACCGCCTCCCAGGTGACCAGAAAGCGCAGAAAGGTCAGTCCCCAGGCGCGCAGCCGCGAAAAATGCTCGTCGGCTTCTTCCAATGGAAAAGGCCTGCCGACAAATGAGACCTCGCGGTGGTTGAAAAAGCCCTCCAGTTGATAGCTGGCGCCGTCCGGTCTGGCCGGAACCTTGCTGCTGCCGGCCAGGTTGACCCCGCGCAGAATCAACCTGCGCCCATATTCATCCACGAACCACGGTCCTTGAGTGCGAATCATTGCTTTCCACCTCAGCAAATAAACTCTCGATCATTATACAAAACCAGACGCTAATCAACCTATTCAACTGGTCAGCGGCTGTTTACATGCAACGCTTTCTATCACTCAGCGCAGCCGGCGCACCGCCGGGTAGTGTATGGCGACGAATGCCCCGTAGATGAGCGACAATCCCGCTCCAAGCGCAACCGACAGGCTGGCCCCCAACCAGTCGGCGACAAATCCGGCCTGCAGCCCGCCCAGCCGCATCATACCCTGGAAAGTCATGGTGTACATGCTCATCACCCGCCCGCGCAGTTCATCCGGCGAGACGATCTGAAGCAGAGTGTTCGCCAGCGCATTTTGCAGCACGAAGCTGAAACCAACAAAGAACATCACCGCCAGCGAAAGCAGAAATGAGCGCGAAAAAGCAAAGATAAGCAGCATAACCGGAAAAGCCAGGTTCCCGACCGTCATCAGCTTACCCTTCCCGACCCTGTCCGGCAGCGAGGCGACAAATACCGCCGAAATCACCGCGCCGATACCCACCGTGGTCAGCAAGAACCCCAGCGGCAGGGCATCCGGCGCCTGGCAATGGAAGATCCCAACCTGAGGATCACAGAAAAAGCTGACCACCGGCTGAGCGCTGCCCGCCAGGATACGGTTGGCGAAGACCGGCATCAGCGTGTTGTAAGGCATCGAGAGAAAGGCGCTGACCGCGATCAGACTGACCAGCACCAGCATCACCTGCTGGGAGAGGACGAACTTCAGCCCGGCAGCCATGTGCGCAAGCGTGCCGACGCCCGCGTCCAAAGGCTTGTGTGACGCCGGCAGGTTGCGCATCAGCGCCAGGCTGATGATCACGGCGATGAAGGTCAGCGCGTTGAGGAAGAAGGCGTTTCCCTCCCCGGTCGCGGCAACGACCACCCCCGCCAGAGCCGGCCCGATGGTCCGCGCGGTGTTGAACATGGCCGAATTCAGACCGATCGCATTGGTCAGATCAGCCTTTCCCTCGACCAGATCTACAGTAAAGGCCTGGCGGGCGGGCAGTTCGATTGCAGTTACCGCGCCAAGGACAAACGAAAGAATGTAAACGTGCCAGACCTGAACCACCTCCGTCCAGCACAGCACGGCCAGGATCAAAGCCTGGAACATCATGAAAATCTGCGCGATCAGCACAATGGTCCGCTTCGGGTAGCGGTCCGCAATCGAACCGCTCCACAGGGAAAGTGGGACAAGCGGTATCAGCGCAATGAAGTTGACAATCCCGAGCGCGGCTGCTGAGCCGGTCAGGCGAAAGATCAGCACCTGTTGAGCCATCGTCTGCATCCAGGTGCCAATTAATGAAATTGTCTGCCCGTAAAACCAAAGGCGGTAATTACGGTAGCGTAAAGCGCGGAAGGTGCCGCGGATTCCGCGCTGCCCATTGAGTGGCAATGCTGGCGCGTTGGAGCTCATCGTCTGGTTGAATCAATGCGTCCGTGGATATCCTGATTATACGCCGACCGCGATTCCCACGCCAATTGCGCAAGCCCGGTCACAGCCAGCTCGCACACGGCGGATGTTATAATCCTTGAAGGTATGCTCAAAGCCCGGTATCGGCGGATTCTGAGGTTCTTCAGCGGCGTGCTGCTGCACCTGATCTGGTGGGATGTTTTCCTCCCGCGGATTGGATTCCGCTCCCGCTCGCACAAGACGCGCCCAGAGCGGCTGCGCCGGATCGCCGCCCGATACCGCCGGCTGGCAGTGGAGCTGGGCGGGGTGATGATCAAGGTCGGTCAGTGGCTTTCCGCCCGGCTGGACGTCCTCCCGCCGGAGATCACCGACGAGCTATCTGGCCTCCAGGACGAGGTTCAGCCGGAAGACTTCGGCGCGATCCGCCGGGTGATCGAGTCGGAATTCGATCAGCCGCTGGAAGCGCGCTTTGAAACTCTGGATCCCCAACCCATTGCCGCCGCATCGATCGGACAGGTACACTGCGCCCGGCTGCGCCTGGAGGGCGAAAGCCCCGCAGCCGAGCGGATTCAGCCGGCGGTGGTGGTTAAAGTCCAGCGTCCAAACATCGAAAAGGTCGTCGCCACCGACCTGGCCGCCCTCCAGACGGTCAGCCGCTGGGTCATGCTCTACCGCCCGATCCGCCGTCACGCGGACGTGCCAGCCCTGCTGCGCGAGTTCAGCCAGACGCTCGCCGAAGAGGTGGACTACCTGCATGAGGGAAAGAACGCGGAAATCTTCGCCGAAAATTTCACCGGCGTTGAGGATGTCCGCGTTCCGGCGGTGTACTGGCCTCATACCACCCGCCGGGTGCTTACTCTGGAAGACGTTGGAGCAATCAAAATCACCGACTACGCCGCCATCGACGCCGCCGGCGTGGACCGCAAGCAGGTCGCCCAGCGCCTGTTCGATATCTACCTGAAGCAAATCTTCGAACACCATTTCTTTCACGCCGATCCGCATCCCGGAAACCTGTTCGTCCTGCCTCAACCCAATGAAACCGGCGGTCCGGCCGGGTTCAAAATCGTTTTCGTCGATTTCGGCATGGCCGGGAGAATCACTCCGAACGTGGTGGACGGACTGCGCGAGCTGGTTATTGCCGTTGCCCAGCGAGACGGCGCCCGGGTGGTCAAGGCCTACCAGATCATGCGCGTTCTCTTGCCCGATGCGGATATCGAGCTGCTCACCCGGGCCAATCAGCGCGCCTTCGAGCGATTTTGGGGCAAGTCCACCGCTGAGCTTCTGGAAATGGGGCAGGCAGAGGCAATGGAATTCCTGAGCGAATTTCGCAGCCTGCTTTTCGAAAATCCCTTCCAACTGCCGGATAACATGATTCTGCTCGGCCGCTGCCTATCGATCCTCAACGGGATCTGCACCGGGCTTGATCCTGATTTCAACGTCTGGCACAGCGTGCTGCCCTGGGCAGACAGACTGATCGCCGCGGAGGCCCGCGATCAATGGAAAGTCTGGCTGGGCGAGACAGTGGACACGCTGCGCAGCGTCGTCGCGCTGCCGCGGCGGGCCGAGACCTTAATCGAGCGGCTGGAACAGGGCCGGCTGGAAATGCGCAGCCCTGAGCTGAACCGCCGTTTCGAAAAACTCGAACGCGCCGTCGGGAGGCTTGGTTTGGCCGTCATCTTCGCCGCATTTCTAGTTGGCGGCGTGCAACTCTACCTGGCCGGGTCGCTCCTCCCTGCAGCAGGACTCGCCCTGGCGGCGTTGATTACCCTGCTGCTGGCGTTGTTCCGCTGAGAGTGGTAAAACTGGTCAGCGTAGTGAAATCGCTCAGATATCCTCAGGGATAACCCGGCTGTAAAGCCCTTCTTTTCGAGGTGGTAATGGAAAATGAATTCTATATCCCGGAAAGCGTCATGGTCATCGTCGCCCACCCGGACGACATCGAATTTTCCTGCGCCGGCACGCTGGCGCGCTGGGCTCGAGCCGGAACGCGCATCTCCTACGTATTGTGCACCAGCGGCGAGGTCGGCATCGCCGAACCGGGGATGACCCGGGAAAGAGCAGCCGCGATTCGCGAAGCCGAGCAGCGCGCTGCTGCCGAGATCGTCGGCGCATCTGAAGTGATTTTCTTGCGCGAGCCGGACGGCTTGCTCCAGCCAACCCTGGAATTGCGCAAGAAGCTCGTCCGCGAAATCCGCCGCTTCCGCCCGGAGGTAGTCGTCACCGGCGATCCGACCGTCGTCTGGGCCAGCGACGATTACATCAACCACCCTGATCACCGCGCCGCAGCGACCGCCGCCCTGGACGCGACCTTCCCGGCTGCCGGCCAGCCCAATCTGTTTGAAGAACTGCAACAGGAGGGTTTAAAACCCCATAAAGTGCGCAAGGTCTACAGTCAGGTATGGGGGAACGCTCCGCTGCTGGTCAGCATCGATGAGACCATCGACCTCAAGGTGGCTGCCCTGCGCGCTCACGCCAGCCAGATGAACGGCTGGGATCCCGAGCAACAGATTAAGGAATGGGCAGCCGAAACCGCCGCGGGGAAGGGCATGCGCTACGCCGAAGCCTTTCGGGTGGTAACCCTGGTCAGCGACGCGGACTGGCAGAAATCGAGGGGCGCTGTCGGCTGAAGCGGGAATTACTCGCCGAACATCTCCAGCAGCACCGGGTTGATCGCCTCCCAGTTGGGCAGAAGGACGTTTGCCCCGCCTGGAGTGGTCCACGGGGTGACGTGGTCGCGGGTGAGGGTGCGGCTGTCGATCCCGTCCGGTCCGGCCCGCACGAGCGCCAATCCAAGCCGCGGCCATAAGAAGACCGGCAGGTTGGTGTCCACCGATTGCATCAAAGCGGCGATCATCGCCGGGATTTTCGGCCAGGAGCGCGGCTTGAGCATCTGCCGGAAGGCCGCCTTGAGCAGCAATTGACCGTTCGCCATCCGGTAGAAGTCGTCCGCGCCTGTCCGGCTGCGGGCAAAGGCCAGCGCCTGCTCGCCGTTGAGGGTGTGCTGACCGGCCGGAAGACCACCCGCGGGCTCAGCCAGGTCGATTTCCACTCCGCCCATCGCGTCAACGACCTTGCGAAAACCGTCAAAACGGATTCGAGCATAATAATGGACCGTCAGACCGAAATTCTGGCGCACCGTTTCGATTGCCGCTGCCGGACCGGTACCGGGCTGGTTGGCTTCGGCGAAGAAATGGGCGGTGTTGATCCGGTTTTCGCCCACGCCGGGAATGTTCACCCATAAATCGCGGGGGATGGAGAGCATTTTGACCGTCGGCCGCAGCGGGATGATGCTAACCAGGATATTGGTGTCGCTGCGCCCCAGCGCAGAGCCGTCCGGCGTGCGGTCGATGCCGAGGATGAGAATATTGGTACGGATGGGGGTCAGAAAGTAACCGGCCAGGAGCGCGACCAGCAGCGCCAGCCAGAGAAAACAGCCCGTGCAGCCGCGGGTTCGCCGCGGTTGGGGGCCGATGTAGATCGGCTGGAAATGCTCGACCAAATCACTTGCCCGGGTAGGAGATATCCCTGATGCGGGATCCTGGAAAGAAGCGCGACTGTTTTCCATAATGATTCCTGCTCGCTGCAACAGGCCAGGATTGTACCGCTTTTCACCCGGT
>CAZMCF010000012.1:59591-87632 GCA_964564935.1 uncultured Anaerolinea sp.
CATAATGATTCCTGCTCGCTGCAACAGGCCAGGATTGTACCGCTTTTCACCCGGTTTGTCACCCGAATCGTTTCATTGCGTCAGGCTGTTACGCGTGGATCGTCAATCCCCTCCGCGCTGCGATTTTAATGATCGCAGCGTGTTTGATCCGCGGGCAGCCCTGCAAATCCAGATAGGTGAGGCCGGTCAGCGCGCGCAGGTGCTTCAGCCCGGCCTCGCTCAACCGGTTGCAGTAGCTCAGATTGAGCACCCCCAGGTTTTTCAATTCTTTCAGCCATACCAGCCCGCGGTCGGTGATGTCGCACGAGGATAGATTCAATTCCCGCAACCAGCTCAGCCGGGTGATCCGCTGCAGACCGGCATCAGTCACTTTGCGGTTTTCGGCCAGGTTCAGACAGACCACCGCCGGACAATGAGTCAGTTCATTGACCAACATATTCAAGACATCGTCATCGATGTTCTTGATCCGCACGCAGGCTTCATACCCCTGGGGAAGGGTGAATCGCCCTGGTCCCAGATCGAACTCCTGCCAATCACCGCTGCTCCCCGCCGGGCGGATCAGCAAGCGCAGAGCCAGAACCGTTGCAAAGGACATTTCCGCAAGAGGGGCTTCTGTCATTCTGTATCAAGATCCAGTTGAAAGGCGCAGCCAGGCTGCAGTCGGGCCCCTTGTTCTAACGCAGCCAGGACTTCCCCCGAAGGCAGCTCTGCCCTCAACTCATCGAGCAGATGTCCAGCCTCATCTCTGACCACCTGGGTGGCCGCCGGGTGGCTGGAGACCATGGCGAGGATTTCGAGCGCGCGGCGCAGATCCCCGCGCAGGGCGAAGAGCCTGGCCCCAACCATGTCGATCTCCAGGATGTCCGGCACTCGTTCGATCAGCCGGGCGTAGCGCTGGGCATCGCGCAGACAGTTCTCGGCCTGTTCCAGCTCGCCGTTCTCGAGCAGCGCATAGCCCAGATTTTTAACGATGATCGAGTGTCCCCAATATTCGCCGTCTTCGGGCAGAAGGGCGATTCCTTTTTGATAATACTCGACCGCAGTAGTCTGATCGCCAGTGGCGCGGGCGATGTCGCCAAGGTTGTTGTATACCATCATGATCCCGGCCGGATACTGACTGCGCTGGTAGACGGCGAGACTTTCTTCATAATATGATTTCGCTCGTTGAAAATCCTTCTGCAGATAGGCAAGGTAACCGAGACAATCGAGGTACGCGCCGTAATACGGCCCGCTGCCCATGTTGCGCAGGAAACTCAGGCTGGCCTTGAAATAATCCTCGGCCAGGTCATATTCGCCGAGCCAGGTTGCGTTCTGGCCCAGGTTGAAACGCGCATCCACAACCGGCCAGTTCTCGCCCAGCTCCTCAAAAATGGAGAGAGCTTCCAGCAGGTATCCGCGAGCCTGCAGGTATTCTCCATGGAAATTATGCACGCGAGCCAGGCCGTTCAGCATCCGGGCCCGTAGCCAGGGATCGTTCAGCTCCTCCATCCAGGCAATCGCCTGTTTTAACTTGGCAATCGCCTCCTGCGATGTGGTTTTTCGTTCTTTTTGGTCGAGCAGGTTAGCCCACTCGCCCAACGTAATGGCCATCCCGCGGCGCTCACCTGCCTGTTCGAACCACTGATATGCCCTTTGGACATTAACCAAAAGCTCATCTTGCTCAACCATGAAATAGCCAAACACGAAGAAGGTCAAAGCCCAGGCCTTTGACTCGGAGGGTTCTAACTTTTCCAGCAGGGTATATCCCTCGCTTGCCAAACCCCGATACTCATCGATTTGGTCCAAAGCCAGGAGGGAGCGAGCATATAAGCCGAGCAGCAAAACATAAACGGTCAAGACCTTCCCGTCATCCGGGCGGCTGTGAAAGATCGGGCGGATCTTTTCCACGGAACTGCCCAGAATTTCAGCAGCAGATCGGTAGCTGCTGCTCGTGTCTTGAAATAGAAAGAGAACCGGTAAAGCCTGGATTAATAGTTCCCAGCGCTGCCGGTCAACCGCCCAGAGACAGGCCGCGCCGATGTTTTCGATTTCCAGGTCGAAGCTCCGCATAATTTCCCGCTGGCGCTCGCCGGTGCTCCAATTCTTGGCCGAGATCAGCCAGTCCAGGAAATATGCGCTGTGGGTATCTCTGGTCTGCGCAGCGAGCACCGGGTTTTCCTCCAGGCGTTGGGCGGAGAATTGTTTGATCACTTCATGCATCCAGTACCGCCCGGATGAATCCCGCATCACCAGGGATTTATCCAGCAGGCCAGCCAACAGATCGAGAGGCGCCCCGGCGACACTGGCTGCCGCCTCGCGGGTAAAGCCTCCACGAAACACCGCTAGGCGCATCAGGGCGTCTCTTTCCGCCTGGCTGAGCAGCGACCAGGACTGGTCGAAGACCGCTCTCATGCTGCGGTGGCGTTCAGGCACCCCGCGCAGACTGGTTTCCAGAAAATCGATGTTGCGCCGAATTTCAGCCGCGATCTCGCAGCAATTTAGAAGGCGCACCCACGAAGCCGCCAGCTCGATGCCAAGAGGCAGTCCATCCAGCGCCCGGCAGAGCTCGCCGATACAGGCTTGCTGGGTGCTATCCGGAGCAAACGAGGTATTCAGCCGCCGCGCGGATTGGACAAAAAGCTGATAGGCGCTGTAGCTTTCGAGCCGTTCTGCGGTCGGCGCAGGCGGGTAAGACAGCCCGCGCACATCAAAGACCCATTCCTCCGCCAGATTGAGCCGCTCGCGCGAGGTCGTCAGGATCTTTATTCCCGGGGCAGCCGCAAGGATTTCGCTCAACAACCCCGCCCCTTCCAACAGGTGTTCCCAGTTATCCAGGATCAGGAGGAGCAGTTTCTCGCGCAGAAAATCGAAAAGCTGATCTCGTAAATCTCTGGTTGGAATTTGCTCTTCGCCCGGCAAGCGATAAGTCAAATGGATCGCCCGACCAATCGCCGGGAGGATCGACTCGACCTCACGGATAGCCGCCAGCGAGACAAAGCCAATTCCATGGGTAAATCTCTCGGCGTTACGCCGCCCCACTTCGATTGCCAGGCGTGTTTTACCAGAACCGCCCGTACCCAGCAGGGTGACCAGGCGGCAATCTGGCGCCGCCAGCAGACTGGCGATGGCAGTCAGCTCCGCCTCTCGTCCGAGGAATGCGCTCGGGTATTCGGGCAGAGGCTGAGGCATGATCGGCCGGGACTCTTCGCGTTCTGCTCCAAGTGGCATTCTCGAAACGGCTGTGAATTCCCCGGCGCGAATCTGCTCAACCAGCCGGATGGTTTCCGTTTCCGGCTCGACGCCCAACTCGCTGCGCAGCAGGTCGGCGCACAGCTCATACTGGCGCAGCGCGGCGGATCGCTGCCCGGCGCGGGCGTAAGCGCGGATCAACGCCCGCTGAGCCGCCTCATTCAGAGCGTCTATGCTTACCCAGCGGGAGGCGTAATCCAGCGCAGTCTGGTTCTGCCCGGCCTCGCCGGCGAGCAGAACCAGGCGTTCGAGGACAGCCTGCATTTTCAGACGCAGCGATTCCGAGCGCTGCTGCTGCCAGGCGTCGAATTCGAGACTGTCACGCAGGCTGAAGCCGGCGAGGAAATCCCCCCGGTAAAGGGCAGCCACTCTCTCGAGGTCCTGGAAGCGATCGAATCGGCCAGATTCATTTCCGGCCAGCTCCTTCTCAGCCAGCGACTCAAATTCCAGGACGTCTACCCACAAGCCGCCTTTTTTCTCGAGAGCCACCTCATCCCGATTGGTCCGCAGCCAGCCGGCGCCGATCATCTGGTGGATTTCCCACAGAGTCCTCCGCAGGTATGCGTAAGCGCGGTTCGTTTCGAAATCGGGCCAGAAGAGCGCAGCCAGCCGCTCGCGGCGCTGAGCGCCCGGCTCCAAGGAAAGGACCGCCAGCAAAGCCACCGCCTTACGCCGGTCGGTTTGAACCGGCTGGTCGTCCAATTTGATCTGGGGAAAGCCTAACCAGGCAAGTCTCAACAGGGACAATAATCACCTCGCGCAAATCCCATTATACCGATAAACAATTCAGAAAAATTGGCAACCGAAACGTTTTCCGAAACGCGCCTGTAACGATCGGCATACGCCTGGCGGGTAGGATTGACATTGCAGAAGGTCAATCAAGAAGGAATTCAAGATGTACGGATCGATCAACACCATCTCACAAACTATCCAGGCCAATTCAGGCGGGCAACTGCTCGAACTCAAAGCCGCTCGCCTGTTTATGCTTGAAAGACGCAGAGCCCGGATCCACTGCCTGCTGGCAAAGATCACCGGAAGAAGCATGCGTATGCTGGATTTGAACGAGGTCCGCCAGCGTAACGACGAACGCAGCCGGTCTTATCTCGGCAGTCGGGCGGTGGCCATCGATCGTATCCGCGGCAGCGAGAACCGCTGCGACGATTTCGACAGCAATCTCCGTCCGCTAAGCGAGCATAACCGCCAGCGCTGGCTCAACATCGCCGTCGCCCGCTTGAGCGGGACGACGCTCCCTCCGGTGGAACTGATCCACGTCGGCGGGTTTTACTTCGTCCGGGATGGTCATCATCGCATTTCGGTCGCCCGCGCGCTCGGCGAGCGTTACGTCGATGCGGTTGTGCTTGGCGGGTAAACCTCTGCGGCGGCGCACACACAACGATAATTGCGCCGATCCTTCGACTTGCTCAGGATCGGCGCTTCACCATACCCGGACTTCTTTCCTTCCCTGCTGATCGCGCCTGCAAATCCTTTCCGTTTTTCCAGAATTCTTACGGTCTACGCTGATTCCAGATGGAGTGGGATTCAAATTGATTGAAATTTTGATACACGCTATGTACGCAAAAGGCGCCCATCCCTGGGCGCCTCACAGAATATGCAGTTTTTTCTAGAATTTATTCGCCTTCCAGGCTCAACCCTTGAGCATCCTGCGGATCTCCTCGAGACGGCCGGCGCTGCCCAGCTTCTCATTCTTGTGGGCAATGAATTTGGCGTATTCTTCCATGAAGACCTTGCCCGGCGGACGTAGATCGTAATTTTCAGGGTGATCGCGGAAGAACTCGCGGTGAACGCGAGTCCAGACCAGCCGCCCGTCGGTGTCGATGTTGACCTTGGTCACCCCGAGGGTTGCCGCCCGGGCAAACTGATTCTCGTCTACGCCCTTGGCGCCCTTCAGCTGCCCGCCGGCGGCGTTGATCCGTTCGACTTCTTCCTGCGGCACCGAGCTGGAGCCGTGCATCACCAGTGGGAAGCCGGGCAGGCGCTTCTGGATTTGCTCAAGCACATCAAAGCGCAGGCCCTGCGAGCCGGAGAACTTGTACGCCCCGTGGCTGGTGCCGATGGCAACCGCCAGCGAATCGCAGCCGCTGCGCTCGACGAACTCGCGGGCTTTTTCCGGGTCGGTGAGCTTGGCGTCCGCCTCGGCGACCGAGACATGTTCTTCCACGCCGCCGAGCTGCCCCAGCTCGGCCTCGACCACAATACCCCTGGCGTGAGCAGCCTCCACCACACGGCGGGTGGTGGCAATGTTCTCCTCAAAGTCCTCATGGCTGGCATCGATCATCACCGAGGAATAAAATCCGCTGTTGATGCAGTCATAGCAGGTTTCTTCGTCGCCGTGATCGAGATGCACCGCGAAAATCGCCTCCGGAAAGACCTGCTCTGCGCTGCGAATCAGGCCTTCCAGCATAATCTTGTTGGTGTACGACCGGGCGCCTTTGCTGATCTGGATGATGAACGGCGCCTGGCTTTGCAGGTTTCCGCGGAACAGCCCCATGATTTGCTCCAGGTTATTGATGTTGTAGGCGCCGATCGCGTACTTCCCGTAAGCTGCTTGGAATAACTCCTTGGTGGTGACAATCATCTTTACCGCTCCCTCTGGCTAGGATAGTCAAGACAAATTTGGTTGATTCATTCTATCAGGATTGGATCCTTTTGATATTATATCCTCATTGGTTTATGGTTCGGGGACCATTCCGATGAATTCCGGCCGTTTGACCTGGGGGTCTGCTTCCTTCCTCGTGTTTCCAAATGGCTGGTAAAATAAAACCGTTGGCATCCTTCCTGCATGGATAGAGCGGTGGAGCCAGCCCCATGTAACCAACCTTGAAATTAATGCCAATTATCGATACTCCCTTGCCAATTTGACTGGACTTCCACCCTGAACGATCGGATTTAAGCGTCAGGGAAAAGAAAGAATCGTAAGCCATGCCAGCCATGATTCGCGTTAACCGGCCATTTCTTGTCAAAGCAGGGATTTTTCTGCTCTCAGCCGCGATCGTCATACTTACCCCGTTGGTCCTGATCTTCCATAACAGCGAGGCAGCCCTGACGAAACCGGAGCTCTACAAGAAAATCTTGAGCAGCCAGAATACGTATGGGAGAATTTCAGAACTGGCCGCCGGTCAACTGATCCACCAATTCCAGTCAACCGATGATCCCGCCGCCCGTCCTGGCTTCATCCACATTACAAAAAATTCCGAGCAGCTTCTCAAAAACCTGGATCAGGCAGAACTCGAGAAGCTGATTTCCATGCTGCTGCCAGTCAATTGGGCCCAGGTTAAACTTGAGAACATTATCGACCAGTACGCCGCCTCGATGAACAACCGGATCTACCGGCCTACCCTGTTGGTCGCGATGGATGACATCAAGGATCGGTTGCAGGGTAAGGTCGGACGTGCCTTTTTCATCGAGCTGATCCGCGCCCAGCCGCCCTGCACCGAACAGCAGAAAAACACCTGGCAAAGCGCGCCGCTCGAAGAGGCGCCTGCCTGCTACCCTTCCGAGACCATCCTCAAGGAGCTCGAGCCAAAAACCGGCGAGCTGCTCTATCAGATCACCGCCAGGATGCCCGACGACGCCAGCCTGGATTATTTCTTCGGCCCGATGGGGTTCACCTCAGGTCAAGAGACTGTATTGACGCGCCTGCAGGACAGCGCGGTACGGTTCTGGCGCGCCCGGGTTTTACTGCGAATCAGCCCTCTCTTGTTGCTCGTTCTGCTCTTCCTGCTCGGTCTGTTTCACACCCCTGCCCGTCCGTTCACCCGACTCTGGGCAACTCCGGTTCTTCTGGCGGGGCTGCTCAGCCTGCTCGCCGGAGTTCTCGCCTGGCCGGTCACCCGCTGGTATATCGATTCCGAAATTTTAAGTAACTTACCGCCTTACATTTCTCCTGCATTGATGGAAACCGGCGCCGATGTAGCCGGCGCAGCCTTCGCCGGAATCCGGCCGCTGATTCTCATCCAATCGCTGCTCATCTTTCTATTGGGCGGGTTGTTGCTGCTTGCCGACCGGTTGCAGAAGCGCGGGTTCCGCTTCCGAAAGCCTTCGACCAAAAAGTACACCCTGTAAATCTCAGCCGGTTGAGCAGGCCAGCCATAGCAGTCCCCAGGTAGGTTTCAGAACCAGCATGTTTTCTGGCTGAGAGCATCTGCCCTGCACGTCTGCGGGTGGATCCATCGGTTATTGGGGGATAGTTGACTTCACAGAAGGAAAAAGTTATAATCAAGATAGAACAATTTTTCTATTTTAGGACTTAAGGTGAGCGATAACCGCATTCAACCGATTACCCTGGCAGCCATCCTGATACTACTCTTGATGGGCTATGTTCTGTTGACCGATCAGAAAGAGACCGCTGTCTCGGCTGCTGCCCAACTGCCGGCTGATACACCCGTTGCATACGAAATTCCATCCGAAACGACCACACCGGATCTGCCGAGCTCTGATCCGGCCGAAATCCGCCCGCCGTATGATGATTACGTCATCACCCAGGGACCCCACGGCGAATCATATGGTCACCTGGCCATCGATCTGACTGCGGGTAAGGGCGCCTCGATCTACTCGCCGATTAGCGGCGATGTCTCGGCGCTGTATATAGACGAATACGGCAACCCAACCCTGATAATCGAAAATGAAGTCTGGCAGGTCACTTTACTCCACGGCGATTACACTGTTTCAGCTGGCGAGCAGGTCAGCATCGGGCAGGTGATCGGCTACGAAAGCAACCACGGGTATACGGTCGACTGGCGCGGGCGCTCCTGCCGCGGACGTGACTGCGGTTACCATATCCACCTGAACCTGTTCGACAAGCGCGCCGGCCGTAACGTTAACCCGCTCGAAGTCCTTGAGCATTGAGATTTACCCGTCCGATCGGGTTCGGCGATTTGTCTGTCAAGCTGATTGCGATAGGTTTCTCCTTTTTTTCTAACTCCTTGATGAATAAATCTCGGATTTACGGGGGGATCAACGCTTATTGGTCAGCATACCTTGAAAAATGGTTTTCAATCAGGTCGAAGGGTACTATTACAATCAAGAATATGTGATATAATACTTGATAAATTAGGTATATATTATATTGTTTCTAACATTAGTGTTTTAAAAGGAGAATAAAACTCATGTCCTGGAAGATCGACCCAAGTAATTCCAAAATTGTTTTTACCGTCCGTCACCTGATGATTACCAGGGTCCACGGAAAGATGGACCGCTTTTCCGGCCTCATCGAATTTGACCTCGACCATCCGGCCAATTCCTCGGTTCGCGCGGATATCGATCCGGCCAGCGTCAACACCCGCCTGGGCATCCGCGACGCAAACGTGCGGTCTGCCTTGCTGAAAGTAAAGAAACACCCAAAGATCACTTATCAAAGCAAGCAAATCGAGGTCGTTGACGATTCCCACGGACGCATCTACGGCGATCTGACCATTCACGGCATCGCGAAACAGGTCGTTTTGGACGTCGAATACAACGGGTTGAGCCAGAATCAGGACGGCATGACCACTGCAGCTTTCCACGCCGTTACACGATTGAATCGCAAGGATTGGGGGCTCAAATGGATGCCGCTGTTGGAAATTGGCGGTTTATTTGTTGCTGACCAGCTTGAGGTGGATATCCAGGTCGTTGCGGTCAAAGAAAGCAATGCGATGCCGCAGCGGATAGAAACGAGCCTGGCTGAAGTCATGCCGGCCCAGGATGAAGTCGTCTAGCAGGTCATTGGCAGGGGAATTTCCAATTTCAAATTGAACGCGGTTACGGAGGGCAAAGCTACTGCCCGGGCAGTTAGGTTTTAAGGTATAAAGGTTTCTTTCAGACTCTCTTGCGTCATGAAACCTTCATGATCACATCCGAGATGACATTTGCAGCCGCATCCTCGCGGTCGGCCATGTTGCTCAGGTGGCGGTAAACCTCGCGGGTTTTCATGATGGTCATCATCTGCTTCAGGTTTTTTGGCTCCTGGAACAGGTTCGAGATTGCTTCGCGGTACACCGTCTCGACCCGGTTTTCCAGCGCCTTGGCCCTTTGGGCGTGGTCGGCGGCGACCGAATAATGCTTGCTCTGCAGCCGCTGAACCGCCAGATCGATCTCCTGGGCTGCATCGTATAGGAGCGAGGCCATTCGCAACATGAACGGTGTGGTCGGCACATCGAGGATCTCCATCTCGTCGACGGTCGTGTCGGCGTAGTCGAGCACGTCGTCGACCTCCCGCGAGATGGCAAAGATATCCTCGCGGTCAAAGGGGGTGATGAAGGTGCGCATGAGCTCCTCGATCAATATCCGCCTGATTTCGTCAGCCTCTTTCTCGGTCTTTGAAATCTGCGCCGCCACTCCGTGATCCCGTTTTTCCATGTACGTTTTGAGCAGCGCCAACCCGTGAGCAGTGAGGTTAGTTTGCTGCACCAGAAGCTGGATAAACCTGTTTGGCTTTCGGCTGAAGATTCTTTTGAAACTCATGGGCGTATCCCGAGGATGTTCGAAAGCGGCGATTGGTGGACGAACCCTGCCAGATGGAAATCACAACAAATGGAAAAGGGTTACTATTCCGCAGGAATTCCGCGCATAGATCTGCGGGAAATTCATTTTTATACTATACTATATTTATAGAATATGCACACCAGAAAGGATATCATGGACGAGCTTGTCAAGTTAGTTGTCAAAAAGACGGGAATCTCAGAAGAACAGGCACGAAAAGCAATCGATACTGTGCTGCAGTTCATCAAACAGCGCCTGCCGGCACCCCTTGCCAGCCAGATCGACGGCCTGCTGAGCGGCAGCGGTGGAAGCGACCTGATTCAGGGTTTGGGAAAAATGGTCAAGAAATAAACAAAAGCATTCCAGATATGTCAAACACGATTAAAGGAGGGACGATTATGACATCTTTGAAAAAAATTGAAGGGGTTGGCGAAAAATATGCGGCCGATTTAAAAAAGGCTGGCATCGGCACGGCTGAAGCTTTACTGATGAAAGGGGCCACCCCCCAGGGCCGTAAAGCCATTTCCGAAGCCACCGGCATCAGCGAAAAAATGCTGCTCGAGTGGATCAACCATGTGGATTTGTTCCGCATCAAAGGCGTGGGAGAAGAATACGCCGATTTGCTCGAAGAAGCAGGCGTGGACACGGTTGTGGAGCTCGCTCAGCGCAAGCCTGAAAATCTGCTCGAGAAAATGACTGCTGTCAACGCGCAAAAGAAACTGGTCCGCCAGCTGCCAACCCTGCCCAAAGTCACCTATTGGATCGAACAGGCCAAGAAGCTCTCCCGCATCATCCAGTATTAATCAGCCAGGGACCAATAAACGCCGGGGCAGGCCTGAACTGTTTCTTTCCCCATCAGGCTTGTTTCTATTTGACCTCCCGCAAGGAAGGCGGGGGGGCTATGTGATTTAATACAATAACCTGAAGCCCGCGATTTCAAATATTGGAAGAGTTCATGGATAACGAAACAAAACCACAATTCTGGCAGCTTGCTTCTGCTGTTCAAATCCAGCCGGAGGCGGTGGTCAGCCGAACCCTGGTCAACGAAAAATCCGGCACGGTGACCCTGTTCGGCTTCGATCAGGGACAGGGTCTCAGCGAGCACACCGCGCCGTACGACGCTTTGGCCCAGATCCTGGAAGGAGAGATGGACATTACCATCAGCGGGGAACCGTTCCGGGTGAAGTCGGGCGAGATGCTGCTCATGCCGGCTAACCGGCCCCATGCCCTCAAGGCTCTGGCGCCAACCCGGATGATGCTGGTGATGATCCGCGCCTGACGAACCCGCGCCGCAACACTTTTAATACTCATTGCAGTTGCTAGCAGGCTTCCTTTGCGTTAAGATTGATTTGCTGGGAGTATCTATCCTGAGGAGGACTGAGATGAACTGTCGAATCACCTGGTATGGTCACGCCGCGCTAGGGTTGGAGACCGGCGGTTTTCACATCCTGATCGATCCTTTCTTTAGCGGCAATCCAGCCGCCAGCGCAAAGGCGGATGAGCTGCCGGCGGATTTCATCCTGGTCACCCATGGTCATAGCGATCACTTAGGCGATACGATCGACATCGCCAGGCGCACCGGCGCGCTGGTGATCAGCAACAACGAAATCCACAAATGGCTTTCGGCAAAAGGACTGCACACCCACGGGCAGCACATTGGCGGCGGGTTTCGCCATCCTTTTGGCTACCTCAAGCTCACCCAGGCTTTCCACGGCTCGGGGCTGCCAGACGGGACTTACGGCGGCAACCCGGCTGGATTGCTGCTGACCACCAACGAGGGGAACAAGATCTACATCGCCGGCGACACCGGCCTGTTCAGCGACATGCACCTGATTGGCGAAGAGGGGATCGACCTGGCCGTTCTGCCGATCGGCGATAATTACACCATGGGCCCCGACGACGCCCTGAGGGCAGTTAAATTTATCCAGCCCAAACATGTGATTCCTTACCATTACAACACCTGGGACTTGATCCGCCAGGACGCCCATGCCTGGGCGCAGCGCGTCGCTGCCGAGACAAGCGCCAGTGTGCACGTGCTCAAGCCCGGCGAGAAGTTCACTTTGTAACCTGCTCCTCTTGCGGGCGCTTTGCGCTCCCTGTCCGTCCACAACAAAATACATCTCACATCAGGGCGCAGAGAAATTATGGATGATTCTCTGTGCCCCTGCGTCATGTATGGTTCCGTCAGGGACCGACTGATCGATGCCCATATATCTCGCCTCACGGCATAACCTGATAGGTTTTGAGTGCCTGTTGAAGTTAATATACGTTCGTTGAAGCCTGATTGTTACGCCTGAACGATGATCTGGAGGATCGATGACCCCTGCCGAAAGACAGACAGGCGAGAAATTCTACAACTTATCGCTGGACGAGCGGCTGAGCTGGCTGCAGAAACAGACGGGATTGCCCGAAGAAGCTCTCAGGGCGCTTTCGGGCGAGGCCGGCCTATCCGCAGAGCAGGCCGACCACATGGTCGAAAACGCGGTCGGGGTATACGGCCTGCCGCTCGGCATTGCCCAGAATTTCCTCATCAACGGGCGCGAGGTCCTCGTTCCGATGGCGATCGAAGAGCCCTCGGTCATTGCCGGCGCTTCCTTTATGGCCAAACTGGCGCGCTCGAGCGGCGGTTTTATTGCGACCAGCACCCCTCCCGATATGATCGGACAGATCCAGATTCTCGACCTGGCCGACCCGCCAACCGCCCGCCTGCGCCTGCTCGAAGAGAAATCCGCGCTGCTGGCGGAGGCAGCTAAAATCGACCCGGTGATCGAAAAACTGGGCGGCGGCCCTCGCGACCTGGAGGTCCGTCTGATTCAGGAATCGCCGATCGGGCCGTTCCTTGTCGTCCATCTGATCTATGACGTTCGCGACGCGATGGGCGCCAACGCCGTCAACACCGCCCTGGAAGCCCTCTCAGGCCGGATTCAGTCCATCACCGGCGGACGGGCTCACCTGCGCATCCTTTCCAATCTCGCCGACCGCCGCCTGGCCCGCGCCAGGGTGACCATCCATCTGGAAGAGCTGGCCTTTGGCGATTTCAGCGCCGAAACCGTCCGCGATGGAATCATCGCCGCCTGGGCTTTCGCCGCCGCCGATCCGTACCGCGCCGCGACCCACAATAAAGGCATCATGAACGGCGTGGACGCGGTCGTGATCGCCACCGGCAACGACTGGCGGGCAATCGAGGCCGGCGCGCACGCCTACGCCGCCCGCTCCGGCCGCTACACCAGCCTGAGCGCCTGGGGCAGGGATTCCCAGGGAAACCTGGTCGGTTCGCTGGAGATGCCCATGGCCGTCGGCATTGTCGGCGGGGCGACCCGCGTGCACCCCGCTGCCCGCGCCGCTTTGCAACTGCTCGGCGTTAAAACCGCGGGAGAGCTGGCCGAGATCATCGTTTCGGTCGGGCTGGCCCAGAACCTGGCAGCCCTGCGCGCCCTGGCGACTGAAGGCATCCAGCGCGGGCATATGAGCCTGCACGCCCGCCAGGTGGCCATTGCCGCCGGTGCCAGCGGCGAAATGATCGACCGCCTGGCCGCGCAGCTTGTCCGTGAAAAAACGGTGCGCATCGACCGCGCCCTCGAAATTCTAAAGGAATGGAAAGATTAATCCTTCAGCGTATTTCGCACTGATCTGGATCTAGCCTAGCCTGTGGAGTGAAGTATGGAGAAACCTGAAAGCCCCTCATTGCTGCTCAAACCCGACCGCCCGGTTGGAATCATCGGTTACGGCGCCTACGTGCCGCGTTACCGGCTGCCCGCTGCGGAAATTGCGCGGATCTGGAAGGGCGGGCGGGACTCAGGGCCGGTCAAAGAAAAATCCGTCCCCGGCCTGGATGAAGACGTCATCACCATGTCGATCGAAGCCGCCCGCAACGCGCTCAAGCGCGCCCGTATCGATCCGCAAGAGCTGCGCGCTGTTTGGGTAGGCTCCGAGTCCCACCCTTACGCGGTCAAGCCAAGTTCGACCGTTGTGGCCGAGGCGATCGGCGCGCCGGTCAGCATCCAGGCCGGCGATTGGGAATTCGCCTGCAAGGCCGGGACTGAAGCCATGGTGGCCGCCATTGCCATGGTCGGCTCGGGGATGGGCAGGTACACGCTGGCGATCGGCGCGGACACCGCTCAGGGACGTCCCGGCGACGAGCTGGAGTACACCGCCGCCGCCGGCGGGGCAGCCTTCATTTTCGGCCCGGCTGACGAGTCCCTTGCCGTCGTGGAAGCGACCTACTCGTACGTCACCGACACGCCCGACTTCTGGAGGCGGGCCGACCAGCGCTATCCCTCGCATGGACAGCGCTTCACCGGCGAGCCGGCTTATTTCAAACATATCACCGAGGCCGGCCAGCGGTTGATGGCTGACGCCGGACTGAAGCCGTCTGACTTTCAATACGCGGTTTTCCACCAGCCAAACAGCAAATTCCCGCAGCGGGTTGGAAAGATGCTCGGCTTTACCCCCGAACAAATCAAGACTGGGCTGCTCTCCCCGGTGATTGGCAACACCTACGCCGGCGCTGCCATCATCGGCCTGACCGCCATTCTCGACGAAGCCAAACCGGGCGACCGCATCCTGATGGTCTCCTACGGCTCGGGCGCCGGCTCGGATGCCTTCCTGATCTCGGTCACCGAGGCGATCAGCGAGCGGCAAAAGCTGGCTGTCAGCACCCGGGATTACATCGCCCGCCGGACCGAGATCGACTACGGCTTGTATGTGCGCCTGCGCCATAAGCTGGCGGATTGAGGGAGGCCGTCTATGCGTGAAGTCGTGATTGCCGGGATCGGGCAAACCCCCGTCGGCGAGTTGTGGGATGTATCGCTGCGCAGCCTGGCCTACCGGGCGATCAAAGCCGCCCGTCAGGACGCCGGCGGTTTGCAGCCTCAGGCGCTCTACATCGGGAACTTTCTGGCTGCGGTCACCTCGCACCAGGCCAACCTCGGCTCGTTGATCGCCGACAACGCCGGCCTGGGCGAGATCGAAGCGTTCACCGCCGAGGCCGCCAGCGCTTCCGGCGCGGCTGCCATTCAATTGGGTTATACCGCGGTTGCTTCCGGTTTTGTCGATGTCGCCCTGGTAGTCGGCGTCGAGAAATATACCGATGCGATGGGCAGCAAACAGGAAGCCGCCATCGCCCAATCCATGGACGCCGATTACGAAACCGCCGCCGGTCTGACATTGGCCGGTCAGGCTGGCCTGCTCATGCGCCGTTACATCCACGACTACGGCGCGCCGCGCTCGGTGTTCGGCGCATTCCCAATCACCGCCCACGCCAATGCGGTCAACAATCCCTGCGCCATGTTCCGTAAAGCGATCAATCAGGACATCTACGAGAAGACGGCAGTGACCAACGATCCGCTCAATCTGTACGACCAGGCTCAGGAGGCCGACGGCGCCGCCGCAGTGGTGCTGACCACTCCCGAAAAGGCTTCAGGACTGCCTCACCCGCTGATCCGCGTCAGCGGCTCGGGCGGGGCGATCGACACTCTGGCCCTGCACGACCGGCCCGACCCGCTGGCCTTCGACGCCGCCCGCTACGCCGTGGAGCGGGCCTGCGAGATGGGCGGGGTCAGGCCCGGCGAGATCGACCTGTTCGAGCTGGACGATGCCTACTCGATCTACGCGGTGCTTTGCCTGGAAGCGGCCGGCTTTGCCGAACGCGGGCAGGGCTGGCGCCTGGGACAGATCGGCAATCTGACTTTGAAAGGCAGCCTGCCGATCCTCACGATGGGCGGCAGCAAGGCCCGCGGCAACCCACTCGGCGCGACCGGCGTGTATCAGATCGTCGAGGCAGCCCTGCAGCTGCGCGGACAGGCCGGCCTCAATCAGGTCAGAGATGCCCGCCTGGCGCTGACCCTCAACCTGGCAGGCCCGGCTTCGACCGCTTACGCCCACGTCCTCGAACGGGTGGAGCAGAATTGATAGCTTTTGAGAGTCTTTTCACCCGCCCTGATAGCTAATGATAGAGCCCGCCCTTTAGACTTTATCCTGGATATCTATCATCCAAGGAGATGAACCATGGAAATTCCGCGACATTGGCGCTTGAAACAGCAGCGTTACGCCCTGGTCGGCGAGATTTGCCCGCACTGCGAGAACAAGATCTTTCCCCCGCGCGACGTGTGTCCGCACTGCGGCAGCGACGCCCGCACCACCTTCACCTTCTC
Source organism: uncultured Anaerolinea sp. (assembly GCA_964564935.1). Classification (GTDB taxonomy): domain Bacteria; phylum Chloroflexota; class Anaerolineae; order Anaerolineales; family Anaerolineaceae; genus Bellilinea. Next base: position 75,449 of record CAZMCF010000012.1, read on the forward strand.
CGGGCGCGGCGAGGTCTATTCCTTTACCACCGTGATCGATGCCCCGGCCGGCTATGAGGAGTCCGCTCCCTACACGGTGGCGCTGGTCAAGCTGGAGGAAGGCCCGGTGGTCACCGCTCAGTTGACCGACCTGGATGGGACCGAGCCGGAGATCGGCATGCCGGTCGAGATGGTCACCCGGCGGTTACGCCAGGACGGAGACGAGAAGGGGATGATTATTTACGGGTATAAGTTCAGGCCGGTGGGACTAATGTCCACCGAATAGAGATATTCGCTTCTAAAAAAATAATAACGCCCCTGAATTCGGGGCGTTTTTGGTTGTATATTTTGCTTCTTTTCCAGACTTTTCCGATCACACATTTAGCGATGATTAGAGCTTTTTCTTTGGCTTCTGCCTCACGGTATAACGGTTAAATCGAATGTCTTCTCTGCTGTATAGCCCATGTCGGAATAAGTGCCCTTAACGTGGATTGTATGCTTTCCGGGGCTCAGCGGATTAAGCATCAGATAAACGCCTGATCCAATTGATTGTCCCGTTGTGCCGGCTGGAACTTCCAAGATATTATCCTCAGGTTCGGTGAATTCATAGAGCGGCGAGATGAAATAAAATTTGCTCAGATTTTGAACGTCAATGCCATCAATAGAAGCCTCCAGGTCCTGTGGAACAAAAGTTTGAGCACAATTCAGCAGCTCAGCCTCATTACCACCATAAAACGGCGGCGGCTCAAGAGTGGAACACTCGGCGCCGAGGACCTCAATGTAGAGCATCATTCCAGTTGGCACCTCGCAACGAATCGGCACGTCAAGTGTCGAGTTGGCTACTACAAGCCCAACATTCCCGACGCGTTGGAAAACACAATTTTCTCCGGTTCCTCCGGTGAGCGGATTTTCTGCCATCGGCATAGTCAGGGCATAGTTCCACCATCTGGCTAACCATTCTCCATAAGTTAGCCCCTGCGCGCGGGAAGTAGGTGGTAAAACGCCGGAGTTGCTGGGACCACGTGCGAGTGCAATGAAAGAGGTCGCCAATAAAAAGAGTACTACCACTGCAATAATGAGGGGAACGCGAAACTTGTTCATGACATCATCCTTTTCTATTTATTTCAAATTTATCAAAGGAGCATGTGCATATCATGTGTAACAGCATGGTCGCAGCGTGTTTTTAAAATTAATATATTCTCAGGGTGATATAATTTATTAATGAAAATCAATTGATTAACATGCTTGAATGAGTTGGGTGAGATCAGTTGAGGTAGATCAAACCTCTTTTTCCTTGAAGTGGCAAAATTCCTTGCCGAGGGCATGATGCTTCAAGCAAGATTATTGGGGCAATTCGAAGTCTCCGTACTTGGCCACCTAGTCGTTCTGCCCTCGCGTCCCACCCAATCCCTCCTTGCCTATCTATTACTCCACCCCAATAAATCACATCGTCGTGAGAAATTGGCTGGTCAATTTTGGCCGGCTTCTTCTGAGTTAAATGCCCGAAGTAACCTGCGGCATGAGTTATGGCGCATTCGCAAAGCGCTTGGACCCGGCGCAGAAGCACGCGTGCAAAGCAATGACCTGGGTGTGACCTATTGTCCGCAGCCCGGCGATCAACTCGATGTGGATGCTTTTGAGGCATGCACAGAGGATGAAAACTCAACCGAGGTCCTTTTACAGGCTGTATCGGCGTACGGGGGGGATTTGCTGCCAGGTTTCTACGATGATTGGGTGATTCTAGAGCGAGAACGTCTTCAAGCGGATTACGAACGCAAGATGGAAAGGCTGCTGGATCATTTATTAGCCGAAGAGCGTTGGAATGAAGCCCTGAAATGGGGTGAACTTTGGATTGCCTCAGGCGGCATTCCGGAGCCTGCCTATCGGGCTTTGATGCTGGCTCAGTCTGGGTTGGGCAACGTAGCTGGTGCAATAGCCCAATACCACCGCTGCGAAGAAGCATTGTCCAGAGAGTTGGGCGTAGAGCCTTCCAAGAAAACGCGCGAAGTCTATGAGAAGATTCATGAAAGAAGAGATTTTACCCTGGCACATTCCACCCAACATTTTCCGTCCGCCCCCGCCTTGCCATCTATCTTGGAAGGACTTAAAAAGCCGGCACCTGTTTTTGTGGGTCGAGAAACAGAATTGGCTGCTTTGGACAGGTACCTGGGCAGAGCAATGCAAGGTCATATACAGGTGGTTTTTGTAAGCGGGGAAGCGGGGAGTGGAAAATCAGCTCTTTTACAGGAGTTTGTGCGCAGATCGGTGAATGCTTACCCTGATTTGGCTGTTGGTTGGGGACTCTGTAACGCATTTTTTGGGCAGGGAGTTCCTTATTCACCATTCCGTGATGTATTGAATATGCTTACTGGTGGTTTTGAGTCGCTCTACACGAATGGCACAATATCTGATTTTCAGGCAAACCATCTTCGAGCAACATTCCCACTGGCAATTCAGTCTCTGGTAGAGCAAGGACCTGACTTGATCAACAGTTTCCTGAGCAGTTCAACCCTGGCGACCCGGATCGCAACGATCTTACCGGAAAAGCAGAACTGGGGACAAGGCATCCAAGAATATCCTGCTCAGGAGCTAACATTCACTGAGAATCAGGAAAAGTTGCCGTTGTTTGAACAGTACACTCGGGTATTGCATAGTATTGCCAACCAACACCCTTTGCTGATTTTGCTGGATGATTTGCAATGGATGGATCCTGGTACCGGGCAATTGTTCTTTCACCTCGTCCGTCGTCTTCAGGATGCCCGCATATTGATTGCAGGTGCTTACCGGACACAAGAAGTCGCGATTGGCCGGAACGGAGAGCGGCACCCGTTGGAACCATTGCTCAATGAACTTCAATCCAATTTTGGCGAGATTCGGATTGATTTGGACCAGGTCAGTGAAACCTCGGGGAGAGACTTCGTCTATGCTTTTTTAGATACCGAACCAAACCAGTTGGACGAATCGTTTCGCCAGGAGCTTTACAGGCGAACTCATGGCAATCCTTTGTTCATAATACAAATTCTGCGTAACTTACAGGAGCGTGGTGAAATCATCACGGATGAGCAAGGTCAATGGAAAACCTCAACCAGCCTGAATTGGAATACCCTCTCCCCAGAAGTGGAAGGGGTTATTGGTGAGCGCATTGGGCGATTGGATCGGGAATTACAGGAACTTCTCCTGGCCGCCAGCGTAGAGGGAGAGCAATTTACTGTGCAGGTACTGGAACAATTGCAAGGTACTCCAGAGCGCATCATCCTGCGCCAACTTTCACGCGAGCTGGGGAAACGCCACCGCCTGGTACAAGAACTTGAGGAAACTAGCGTTGGAGGTCGCCGCCTGGTACGTTTTCGATTTGTACATTCCATCATTCAGCAATACTTATATCGCCAGTTGGGCACTGCTGAGTGCTCTGTTCTTCACAAAGAAATAGCAGAGACCCTGGAAATGCTTTATCAAGAAGATATTGCCGCTGTCACTGTGCCGTTAGCTCATCATTATTGTGAAGCTGGGGTCAAACCGAAAGCAACTGAGTATCTGCTTCAGGCTGGGGATCAGGCTCGCGCTTTGCATGCACACAAGGAAGCCATTGGCCATTACCTGAAGGCATTGGAATATCTAAAAGAAATGGGCGCGACGGAACAAGCAGCCCGAACATTAATGAAACTCTACCTGTCATATCACAGTTCCTTCGATTTTCAGCATGCCCAGCAAGTTCTTCAAGAATACAACGCACTCTGGCAACAAATGGATGGGTGTAACGTTGATCGACATATCCCCCAAGCGCAAAATCCATATCGATTGTCAAATCTCAAAAACCCGAATTTTGATCCCGCCCTGTGTGATTGTCTTTTTGATATCGAATGGATTAATGAGCTGTTTTGTGGCCTGGCTGAATGGTCGGAAGATCGAAATGTGATACCAATGGCAGCAAAACATTGGGTTGTTTTGGAGGAAGGCCGAAAGTACGTTTTTTATTTGAGACAAGACCTGCTTTGGAGCGATGGCAAGCCAGTAACTGCTGGAGACTTCGAATTTGCCATCAAGCGGGTGCTGAACCCTGCAACTCAAGCCTATTCGGCAAACATTCTATACGATATTCGTGGCGCCAAAGATTTTCATCAAGGTCGCGTTGAGAGTTCAGAATCGGTAGGAATCACTGCAATCGATCCCTTCACCTTGGTGATCGAGCTGGAAGAGCCTTGTGGATATTTCCCTTACCTTTTAGGAGATCCAATTTTATTTGCTGTACCCAAGCATGTCGTCGAACGAGAAGGAAATGCATGGACAGAGCCTGGTCGGATCGTCACCAACGGCGCATTTCAACTCGACTCATGGGATCAATCATCTGGAAAGACAATTCACTTTAGCCGAAACCCACATTATTCTGGCAATTACAAAGGAAATGTTGAACATGTCGCGCTTTCATCTTACCAAAATGAGCTTGACATGTATCACGCATTCGTCGCCGGCAAGTTAGACAGGGTCGAATTTCTTATTCCCCCAATGAAACAGGACGAGTTGAAACATTATCAAGAATTGGGTCAGCTCAATGTTTCAACATTGCCATTCGTCGATGCCATCTACTTCGTCGCCGATAAACCTCCTTTTAACAATCCAAACCTACGACGCGCCTTTGCATTAGCAACCGATCGAAAAAAACTTGCCGGTGAAATACAAAATCAAATTCCTGCAACTGGAGGGTATATACCTCCGGAACTTCCAGGACATTCACCGGATATCGGCTTGCCTTATGACCCCAAGGAAGCTCGGCGTCTCCTGGATGCGGCAGGCTACCCGCAGGGACGCGGGTTCCCTCAAGTCAACATGCTATTAGGACTTGTTGGGCTTAAAAAGGGAGATGATCTTGTTTTCACTTCGCTCCATGAAATGTGGAAAGAAAATTTGGGGATCACAATCCAGAATTGTTGGAACGATTCTGACAAGATGGAATTTGAAACCTGCCAGAATTTCCATTTTTTCTTTGTCGGCTGGTTGGCTGATTATCCGGATCCGGCTTCATTTCTTCAGACAAACTATCTGATTGAACAAAGTCATTGGCAGAGCCCAAAATACGAAGCGCTGGTTGAGGAAGGTCGCCGCACACTCGATCACGGCCAGCGGATGAATTTGTATCGCCAGGCAGACCGCATTCTCATGGAAGAAGCCGTTATTCTTCCACTGTTTTATGGACATATCTATGAATTGAGACAGCCCTGGGTCCAAAAATCTACCGGATCATCAATCTATAGTCCGAAGTGGAAGGATATCACCCTTCTGCCGCATTAGACATCAAATGGCGATTTTTACCGCGCGGACCGAGTCGGATGTACGGGTACAAGTTCAGGCCGGTGCCTGCCGGGACACGGTAGACACGCTTCAATACAAGAAATATATAAAGCGTTTTCCAGACCAGGAAGACGCTTTTTAGTTTCACTTTCAGAAACGTTTAACCATTTGTTGTTTCAGGCGAATTGCATCTCGAAGCTGGTCGAGAAGTTTCTTAGGCTTTGAAGAGGATGGCCCAGACGTAAAAACATGCATAGCTTTCCGAGTTTGGATATATATAATCAATATAAGATTTAATTCCTCAGGAGAGCTTCAGATAACCAGGCATAACCTCGGTATAGCATCCTTTTTTCGGCTGGCTATACGGTAAACATGCGGGATATCCGAAGTCCGTATAAAAAATGGTTAGGCAGACGACCTCTGTGCTAACGGTGCTGTTTGGAGGTGGCAAAATGGAACCAGTTTCAATCGAGTTTATCAGTGAAGGTGCCTGCGTGCGCGGCAGATTCTTCGCAGCCGTGGGAATGGCTCCGGCAACTACACTTCTGCTCGTCCCCGGCTGGCCCGGGAACCCCAACGACGTACTGAGCCTCGGTGCGCTGCTGGCAGAACAGGGCATTAACGTTTGTATGTTCAATCCCAGGGGCCTGCATCAGAGCGAGGGGATATCGAGCTTTGCCAACACCCTCCAAGACATCGGCGCCGCCTTGCTATGGCTAAGGCAGGCGTACGTGCAAAAACGGTTCGGGGTGGATACGACAAGACTCGTACTTGGAGGGCACAGCTACGGTGGGGGAATGGCGATGGCCTATGCAGCGCGGGATTCGAGTGTACGCCGGGTGATCTCGATCGCTGGCAACGATCACGGGGAGTTCATACGCGAGTTTCAGCGAAATGCAGCGTTCGCCGAAATTATCCGCAGTATGCTGTTGAGCACCCGTTGGCCGGAGGGGCCGGCTCGATTCGACATGGAAGCTACCCTCCGGGAGCTGGCGGAGCACCAGGACGTGTACGGGCTGCGGGAAAATGCCGCAAAACTCGCCGACCGATCAATACTCCTCATCGGTGGATGGGAGGATGTGGAAGTTACTATTGATCAGTACCTCTTGCCGCTGTACCGAGCGCTAAGGGGTTCAAGTGCAGCGGAGGTGACTTTCCTCGTGTACCATACCGACCACAACTTCAGTAATGTGCGTCAGCGGCTGGCCTCTGATATTGCAGGCTGGCTACCTCGAGATTGAAGTGATTAACGTCACGGCTGCCTAACCAGCGCGTGGAGCCGACACGCTCCGCTCGGCTCGCCTGCGGCTGAACCGCAAACCGTTAGGCAGCCGCCAGACTGTCTTGTGTCAGGAGGTTGAAATAATGTTCAAGAGGCTTTTCCATATCCTCACAGAACCAGAGGAATTCTTCAACGCCATCCGTGAAGAAGGGTTCCGTGAGCCTCTCGTTTTCCTCTTGTGCGTTTCTGCCGTTATTGCTATCTTCACGCCCCTCGTGAACTACCTTGGCTTTCCCAGCACAGATACATCTTCCTCATTCCAATCCCAAATACTAGCTTGGCGTCTTACCGAATCATATCTACTTCCCCGTTTGGGCAATTGGGCATATGTCGTGGAGTGTTTCTTAATCGTTGGGTTTGCCCTCCTGCTTGCTGCAGTGGTATCAGGGTTCATCCACGTGCTATATCGCCTCGTAGGGGGGAAGGGTTCATTCCTTAATGGGTGGAAAGTGATGTGTTACGGAGTGGGGCCTTGTATTCTCCTTGGCTGGGTGCCGTATTGGTCTCTTTTCGTTGGAGCATGGTCATTGATATTGCAGTTCTACTACGGGCCCAAAATATTGTATGGCCTACCCGAAGGGCGTGCCATTTGGATTCTGGCATTCTTCGTGGGGGCTACAATTCTGGAGTTTGCTGTGAGCGGGACTACGGTTGGATTCGGTCCGAGGTAGGGATGCTGTATTAATGACTATTCTATCCAAAGAAAGCGGCGGCCTGACCAGCGCGTGAAGCCGACAACCTCTGCTCGCGCTTCGCGCTAGCTCTGCGTGCGGCTGAATCGCGTGCCGTTAGACAACAATCTTTACCTCCCCCGCGCGGACCGAGTCGGATGTACGGGTATAAATTTAGGCTGGTGGAGCAATAAACATAATTGGGATAATGAAGCGCCCTCCAGAGATGGAAGGCGCTTTTGATTCTTGTGGCATAATTACACTGTGTTTATAGGACTCTGCGGCACATACGACAGGCATTTTTCTGGCATCAAGCTTTTCCTGCTCTCATAGCGAATCCCAGCCCACCCGAACGCCAGCAGCAACTACCGTTGGGCGGCACGGAAAAGCAGGTATCCTTGAATGGGGCAAAGGAGGTCAAGATGATTTCAAAGATATATTCGCAGCGATCGAATATTGTCATTATTACATTGACCTTGCTGGTTCTGCTCCTGGCGGGTTGTGAATCTCCCTCACAAATAAACCCTGTTCCAACGGCAACGAATGCTCCTGCTGAGCTGACCATGCCGGGCGTTGTCTTGTATTATCCTTTTTCAAGTAACGCCAAGGACATGAGTGGTAACCAAAATGACGGTCAGGTCAATGGCGCAGTGTTAACCGCCGATCGGTTTGGACACCCTGACAGCGCCTATTATTTCGATGGCGTAGATGACTACATCGCTTTTGACCCCACCGGATTACCATTGGGAGATTCACCACGAACCATTTCTGCCTGGATCCAGGTGGAAAGTTATCCGCCAGAATTATGGGCTGGTTTAGGCTCCAGACCTTCAGTAGTGGCGTGGGGGTCGCAAGACTGGGATCAATTATCTGATATGCAGCTCGTTGACGGGAAGCTTCAGTTTCATACCTATAGCGTAAAGAATCTCAGCGGTACTATATCCATGGAATTAGGGAAATGGACCCATATAGCTGTTGTCTACAGTGATGGTGAAGTAACTCTGTACGTGAATGGCATTGCGGAGAAAGTAGAAGCATCTCACATCAACACCTCGGTTGGAACAGGGAAAATAGGTACATGGCCTGATCCTCCTCAAGAAACTACCAGCGGTTGGAAGAATGCAGGTTATTTCCACGGATCGATTGATGATGTCAGTGTATACAACCAGGCACTCACGGCAGAGCAAATCAAAGCGCTGTATACAGAAAATGGATGGTCAAAATAGATATTAAAAACGGCTGCCTAACACCGGCTCCATCGGACCGCCTCGGCGGAGGTCTGCGGCGGCTATTCGCCAGAAAAGTGATATTCAGCCATCGCATCTCGCCCATCCCGGCGGCAATTGAGCCAATCCGCTGGTCTCTTGACAAATCCTATCAAAAATGATGTAATAGTAGAACGTCTGTGCGACCATCAGCGTCAGGGCGCCTGATCGTACACTGCCTTAAATTAAAAGGAGATTCTCATGAGCCAGGATAAGAAACCCACCCGCAGCGCCGCCGGCGGCAAGGCCTCCGCTGGATTTTCGGACGAGGAAAAAGCCGCGATGAAGGCCCGCGCCCAGGAGCTGAAGGCGGAAGCGCGTGCGAGCAAGAACAAAGCCGAAGGTGAAAACGCCGTGCTTGCGGCCATCGCCGAAATGCAGGACCCGGATCGATCCATGGCCAGGCGTATCCATGAGATCATCAAGGCCAGCGCGCCAACCCTCGCGCCAAAAACCTGGTACGGGATGCCCGCGTACGCCAGAGACGGCAAGGTCGTCTGCTTCTTCCAGGCCGCGCAGAAGTTCAACGCAAGGTACGCGACCTTCGGTTTCAACGACGCGGCCAACCTCGACGAAGGCGCCATGTGGCCGGTCGCCTTCGCGCTGAAGGAACTGACCGCCGCCGAAGAGGCAAGGATCGCCGCCCTCGTGCAGAAAGCGGTGAGCTGAGGATTAACGATATTTTGAGCAGTTTTTTACGGTTCAGCCTTTTTCTCATCGGAGGAAATTCCACCGTCCGACCCGGCGCCAGTAACACAAATGATGTATCGATGTTCTCGCGTCTACCTTAATTTCTGTGGCGTTTTTTTCTGTCCATAGGATCGAACACTGCTCTGTTAAGCTGTAATTCCTGCCTGGATTCAACTCTCAAATGCAGCAGGCTGCTCAAAGAAGCCGTTACAGAATTGAGGTAAAATCAGAAATATGATAGAAATTGTCTTACTCTATTTCGATGGCTGCCCATCCTGGAAATCCGCGCTGGAAAATTTACACAAGGCTCTTGACTCTGAGCAAATCCAGGCGAGAGTTTCACTGTTGAAAATCGACTCCCCCGAGCAGGCTCAACAGGAGCATTTTCTCGGTTCGCCCTCCATCCGCGTCAATGGCGTTGATTTATGGCCTGAGGAACGGACCAATTACGCCCTGAGTTGCCGCGTCTATAGAACGCCCTCCGGCATGGAAGGCTCGCCGACCGTCGAAATGCTGCGGGAACGATTTCGAGAGGCAATATCCATATCCGAGAATCCTGATTAACTCGCATCCTTCGGCTCGCGTGCGCGGTTTACAGAAGCAACCGTCAGCAGGCGTGCGCTTTCCTCCAAAGATCCATTTCAGCCGGCAGCAGAATCTATAACCGATCAACCGGCCAGGATGGACAGCAGTGGTCGTTTGGATGGCGAACTGGTCCAATATAACTCGATCATTGGGGGAATTGGAAAGGATCGAGGGAATATGCCATTGAAATGGATCCACACGGATAAAAAAATACCGCGTTCTGACTGTCAGACGTTCATGATGGTTTCAGGGAAAGGATTGATTTTTCATCCAGCCCAGAATCAGCAAACGAGCAATCCTTGAAAACCGCGTTTGGTTGATGTACTATATTGTCTGTACCATGATACCGGGGGGAGAAAGAAATGAACGTACAGCAAGTCTGAGCCATGAAGAAAGGAGACCAACCCATGTCCGACCGAAACAGTGGCGGAATACAAAAAGCCTCATCCGGAAGGAGAAATTTCCTCTACACTCTGTTCGGAGGCGTTACGGCTGCAATTGCCGGATGGCTGGCAGGCGTTTTCACCAATGATGAAACCAGCGAACAGGAGCAGCTCAGCATCAGCGCAGCGGTTGCCAGGATTTCCACGCTTGAAGCCAGGGTCGCGGAATTAACCAAAAGCCTGGAAAAAGCAGGCGCGGGCGAGTCTATCGCTCAACTCGAAGGTGAATTCAATGAGCGGGTCACGTTCAACAAGAAAGAACTCTCCGTCATCAATCCCGACGGGGTGCTGCTTAACCTCGTTGCCACCAATGGCGGCGTCGGGATCCGCTTCTATAAGGATTTCGGTTTTGGGAACGAACAAAATACCAATCCCTGGCACATGGGCTGGATCGAGGGGATTCGAGGTTACCAGGGTCTGGCGATCCTGCGAGACTGGCTGTTCACCGCGGCGCTGTTCGCTGAGGACGGCAAACTACTCGTTGGCAGACTCCACCCCCACCCGCCCGCGAACGACCCGGCAAAAGCGAGGTTCGAGGTCAGGGGGGCGGTTGACGAGGTTCAGGCTGTCATCCAGGCCAACGTTGATCAAAGCACGGATGTCTTCCAGGTCGCCGGAGCCGACGGCTCAAATTACCTTGCCGTGGATAGCGCTGGCAGCGTCGTGGTCGGTTCGGAGAATCATCCAACAGAACTCATTCTGTATGACACTGCCGACCGTGCCGCTTACGCCCTGAAAGTAACCAACGGCGCCATATCCCTCAGGAGAGTCTGAAACAAAGATGGACCGTTCGTCCTTGGCCGGCTACACTCAACCCCAGTTCGCAGAGCATGCATCTTGATTCATGCGGTTATCTGAGGCGGATTGTCATCTCTTATGACTGAAACACATGACCTGCCCACTTTCTTCATCGGCACCTCCGGCTGGACATACGATCACTGGCGCGGCTGCTTTTACCCGCAAGAGCTGTCCAAATTGCGCTGGTTCGACTTTTACGCCTCCCGCTTCAACGCGGTCGAGGTCAACGCTACCTTTTACCGCACCTTTAAAGACCAGACCTATCTGAACTGGAAAGCCCGCGCGCCGCAGGAATTTAGCTATGTGCTCAAGGCGCCAAAGACCATCACCCACCGCAAGCTGCTAAGGGATGTGGAAGCCGACATCCAGGAATTCTCCCGTTCGGCGGCACTGCTGGGCGAAAAATTCGGCATGATCCTGCTGCAGGTCGCTCCCAGCCTGCCCTACGATACCGGTCTGCTGCTCAGTGCCCTGCAGGCTTTTACGGATCCGAGGCGGGTAGCGGTCGAATTCCGCCATCGGCGCTGGTACAACCCGGAGATCGAGAACCTGCTGAGCTCGGTTGGGGCAGCCTTCTGCAACGTGGATTCGCCCAGGCAGGCACTGACTGAAATCCTGACCTCCGACCGCGCCTACCTGCGCCTGCACGGTCATGAGCAGTGGTATGCCAGCGATTATTCTGGCAAAGACCTGCGCAAAATTGCCGACCTAGCCCGCCGGTTGGCCGTCCGTGGCGCCAGAAAGGTGTACATTTTTTTCAATAACGATATTGGCGGATATGCTCCCGCCAATGCCCTGACGTTGCAGCAACTGTTATCTGAGATTGTTTAATATTAAGAGCCGTCATAGGGTAGGATAACAACACTGCGAGGCCGCCTGTATTCCTGGGGCGGTTTTGCGCCTGCCAGAGCAGAAACAGCCCGCGTAACATCAGATCCTCGCTGCATCTTTGTCCACTCCAAAGGTGGCAGAAATCCTGACGGGTAAGTATAATATTTCACAGTCCGTTTATAGTTTCCAGCCGGGAACAAAATAAGCATTATCGCGGCAATATTTTAAGCTGGATCACCTCCCGGAACCATCCCAGTTAGTTCCGATATCCCTACCATTTTGTAACATCCCTGGATGCATCATGAACCGCAAAGCAGCCAACTATACCCTGGGTCAGGTCTTTCTGCGCCGCCT
>CAZMCF010000013.1:0-76251 GCA_964564935.1 uncultured Anaerolinea sp.
TCTACCCGTTCTTGTTATCCGGGACTCTCGGGAGACCTGCGGTCGATCTACGCGCTCGGTCAGGAGACCGGCGCGAGCGAGGCTCTTGGGAGACCTGCGGTCGATCTACGCGCCCGGTCTGGAGACCGGCGCGAGCGAGGCTCTTGGGAGACCTGTGGTCGATCTAGGCGCTCGGTCTGGAGACCGGCGCCAGCGAGGCTATCGGGAGACCTGTGGTCGATCAACGCGCCCGGTCTGGAGACCGGCGCGAGCGAGGCAGCCATAAGAAATTCAACAGGGCTGGATAATTTCCAGCCCTGTTAATCTTTCAGGTGCAAATCATTACCCGCGCTTGATCGCGCCCCAGCCGGCGTAGACGGCGGTGTCGCCCAGCTCGGCCTCGATGCGCAGCAACTGGTTGTACTTGGCTACCCGGTCGGAGCGGGCCGGCGCGCCGGTTTTGATCTGTCCGGTGTTGAGCGCCACCGAAAAGTCGGCAATGGTTGAGTCCTCGGTCTCGCCTGAGCGGTGAGAGACAACCGCCCGCCAGCCGGCGCGGTGGGTAGTCTCCACCGCCTCGATGGTCTCGGTAAGCGTGCCGATCTGGTTCAATTTAATCAGCACGGAATTGACGGATTTCTCGCGGATGGCCCGGCGGATACGCTCGGGATTGGTCACCAGCAGGTCGTCGCCGACGATCTGAATTCGGCCGCCGAGTTCAGCGGTCATCAACTTCCAGCCTTCCCAGTCGTCCTCGGCCAGCCCGTCCTCGATCGAGACGATCGGGTACTGATCAACCCAGTTCTTCCAGAAGGCGATCATCTCTTCGCTGGAGAACATCTTGCCCTCTTTGCGCAGGTTATATCTGCGGGTTTCGGGGTCGAACAGCTCCGAGGCGGCTGGATCGAGGGCAATCGCAACCTGCTCGCCAGCTTTGTAGCCGGCTTTCTCGATCGCCTCGAGGATCACCTCGACCGCCTCAACGTTGGCTTTCAGCGCTGGAGCGTAACCGCCCTCGTCGCCGACCAGGGTGGCGTAACCGCGGGCTTTGAGCACCGCTTTTAGCGCATGGTAGATTTCCGCGCCCCAGCGCAGGCCTTCCGCAAAGGAGGGCGCACCGAGCGGCATCACCATGAATTCCTGCGCGTCGGTTGATTGCCAGGCGGTATGTGCGCCGCCGTTCAGAATGTTCATCATCGGAACAGGCAGGACATGAGCATAAACGCCGCCGATGTAGCGGTATAGCGGCATGGAGAGCGAATTGGCGGCTGCCTTGGCGACTGCCAGGCTGACGCCGAGGATTGCGTTGGCGCCCAGCCTGGATTTATTCGGTGTGCCGTCAAGTTCCAGCATTGCCATGTCGATGGCCTTCTGTTCGAGCGCATCCCAGCCGATCAACGTGTCGGCAATCTCCCCGTTGACGTTTTCGACCGCTTTCAACACGCCTTTGCCGCTGAAGCGCGATTTTTCCCCATCGCGCAGCTCAAGCACTTCGTGCGTGCCGGTCGATGCGCCGGAAGGAATCGCCGCGCGCCCCCAGGATCCATCGGCGACCACCACCTCAACCTCGACGGTTGGGTTGCCGCGTGAATCTAGAATTTCCTGTGCAAGAATTGATTCGATTGTGGTATCCATAGCTTTCCTCTTCTGATTATTCCGAATGGGCGGCAGCATGGCTGCCGTTTTTGGTCACAAAATCGCTTAAGTATAATACGATTTGCTCTAAACGAATTGTTTTTGTGAAAACTGGCACGAAAAAGACCTATGATTCGTGATTATTGAAACGGGACATTTTTACCCCCGCCCGCTGACAGACCGCTTCGAGGAATGCGGTGAACAAGGGGTGAGGCCGGTTGGGGCGCGAGAGGAATTCCGGGTGGAACTGGACGCCAACCATGAAGGGGTGATCAGCCAGCTCGGCAATCTCGACCAGCAACCCATTGGGCGAGAGACCTGAAAAGCGCATCCCGGCTTCTTCGAAGCGCTTACGGTAGCTATTGTTGAATTCGAAGCGGTGGCGATGGCGCTCCTGGACCAGGTCGGTCTGGTAGGCGCGCTGGGCGATGGTGCCGGGCTGCAGGACGCATGGATACAACCCCAGGCGCATCGTCCCGCCCATGTCAGTTACGTTGTGCTGGTCAGGCATCAGGTCAATCACCGGGTGGGGGGTGGTGCGGTCGAACTCGGTCGAGTTAGCGCTCTCGTCGCCGAGGATGTAGCGCCCAAATTCGACAACCATCAACTGCATGCCCAGGCACAGCCCAAGGTAGGGGATCTTCTCCGTGCGGGCGATGCGGGCTGCCTCGATCTTGCCCTCAATGCCGCGGCTGCCAAATCCGCCCGGGACCAGAATGCCATCCGCCTGGCGGACAGCGTCGATCTGCTTGCCGCGCTCCAGGTCGGCAGAATAGACCCATTCGATTTCCACCTCGACCCCGAGGTGCAACGCGGCGTGCTTGAGCGCCTCGCGCACGCTCATGTAGGCGTCTTGCAGCTCGACGTATTTGCCAACCAGGGCGATTTTGACGGTAGGCTTTGGCTTTTTAACCTGGGAAACCAGCTTTTTCCATTCCTTCAAGTCAGGGGTTTTCCGCGCTTGGAGACCGAGCTTGGCGAGGATAAAATCGGCCACGCCGGCCTCTTCGAGAAGAATGGGAACCTCGTAGAGAACCGGAGTGGTTACCATCGGAACGACGGCGCGCTTATCCACGTCGCAGAACTGGGCGATCTTGTCGATAATCGAGCGGTCGACCGGGTAATCAGATCGGGCGACGATCATATCCGGCGAGATGCCGATTGCCCGCAGGGCTGAGACTGAATGCTGAGTTGGCTTGGTTTTCAACTCGCCGGTGGCGCCGATGTAAGGCAGCCAGGTAACATGGGTGTAAAAAGTGTTTTCACGGCCGAGATCCCCGCGGAGCTGGCGCAGGGCTTCCAGAAACGGCTGGGACTCGATGTCACCGACTGTCCCGCCGACCTCGACCAGGACGATTTCAGCGCTGGTTGTTTTGGCGACCATCAGAATGCGCCGTTTGATCTCGTTGGTGATGTGGGGGATAACCTGGATCGTCCCGCCGAGATAATCGCCGCGGCGTTCCATGCTGATCACCTCGGCATAGACCTGCCCGGTAGTCATGTTGCAGACACGGTTGAGGCGGATATCAATGAAGCGCTCGTAGTGTCCCAGGTCGAGGTCGGTTTCGGCGCCGTCATCCAGGACAAAGACCTCGCCGTGCTGGTAGGGGCTCATAGTGCCCGGATCCACGTTGATGTACGGATCGAGCTTTTGGACGGCGACCTCGAAGCCGCGTTCCTTCAGCAGGCGCCCGGTCGCCGCAGCGGTCACCCCTTTCCCTACCGAGCTGACCACGCCGCCTGTGTAAAAGATGTACTTGGTTGGCATCCTGGCCTGCCTCCTGTGACTTGAATTAAAGGCGGAGGGAGGACCGCAAAACTGGCGCCTCCCTCGGAAAATCGTGCGCAGAACAAGTGGTTTTGAAAAAGATGAGCTGGAGAAGCATCCTTCAATAAAAAAGCCTGGCAACGTTATCCATATTACCATCTCTGGCCAGGCGCGTAGGGGAGATGTGATTCCAGTTCTTAGTTTACCATAAATTTCTTCATGGAAAGGAAAAGCCATCCGCACTCGCGCGGATGGCCTGGATTTTTCCGGCTGGATTAACGGAAGGGAGAGATCTGGTTAAAGCCGCGGTTATTCTGTTTTTTGCTTGTGTTCCAGGGTGCGGGCAAGCAGTGCATCCTGCTCGCTCGAGATCGTTTTGGCCTTCTTGGTTTTAGTTCCTTCTTTACGGACCTTGGCTTTTTCCATCGCCTCACGGATGGCGATTTCCATGGCGGTCGGCTCAGCTTCAGCCTGCGCGGCCTCGCCTGCCTGGGCTGCAGCACTGGTAAAGGATTCGTCACCCTTCTTGCGCCGGTCGCCTTTGCGGCGACGCGGGCGTTCCTTGCGCCCTTCGGCTGCAGGTTCGGGCTGTTCGTGAACCGGTTCAGGCTGGAGAGCTTTCAGGCTCAACTTGATCTGCTTTTTCTTTTTATTGAGGTCGATCACAATTGCTTCGAGCTCGTCGCCTTCATTAACCACATCGGTCGGAGTGCGGACATACCCGTGGGCCAGCTCGCTGATGTGGATCAATCCGGGTCGCTCTGCGCCGATATCGAGAAAAACGCCAAAGGGTTCGATCCGCACGACTTTGCCTTTAACCACAAGGTCTTTCTTGATATCGCGCCAGTCTAATTCCAGCGGTTTGAACATGGTCAGCTCGATCCGCTCTTCTTTGACTTTGCGCACCCAGACGTCGATGGTCTGGCCTTCTTTAAGGACGTCCTTGACGCTCTTGATCGGCAGATCGTTCGGCGGTTCGATTTGCGAAACGTGGATCACAGCCGGTCTGCCTACCCCGATATCGACAACCGCGCCGGCCAGCGTGGTCTTCAACACCGTACCGGTAAATTTCATTTTTGGTTTCAATTCGACTGCCGGGTTCTTTTCAGCGGTCACGGGATTTTCCATTCCATTACTCCCAGTCATATATTTCAGCGAAGGTTGATTATACCCTCTGCCAGGTGAACTGTCAATTAACCCTTGTGAAAAATCACATTTTCGGCAGCGTCCGGAAAGTGATCATCCCCAGCACGAAAGGCAGCCAGAAGGTGACCCCGCGAAAAGCCATTGTGATGATCGCCGCCGACTCCAGCGGGATATCCAGGGAATGCAGGGTGATCGCCATCGCTCCCTCGACGAAGCCCATCCCGGATGGGGTTGGGGAGATGATGACGAACAGGTATCCGATGCTGAAGCCGGCAATCAACTTGGTAATGGTGAAATCGGTGTTGAAAGCCAGGAACATCAATCCAAGGATGGCAATCAGCAACCCCTTGCTGCTGAATGTCAGCAGGAGTGGCTTGAGCCAGCCAAGACGGACGTGCTTCAGTGCGCTGATACCCTCGGCTGCCTCGCAGGCCAGGACGGATGCCTTATTCACTTCGAATACTTCACGGTGGAGGATGGGTCTCAACAGCCGGTTGGTCTTGATCGCCAGCCAGGTGAGTACTGACGCCAATTTTTCCTGCGAGCGGGCAGCCAGAATAAGAAGCGTGGTCAACGCAGCAGCCAGGGCAAGGAACAGGATAAAAGCGATGATTTCGGTGAAGCGCAGCGAATTGTAAAAACCCAGGACTAAAAGGCCGATGAAAATGAACGAAAGCAGACCCAGGTACTCAAACAATAAAAATAAGACCGTGCCCACTGCGATCACCGCGGAAGAACGGCCGTTGCGCGGCGATTGAGAGATGAACACCGCGATTCCGCTCACACCGGCGCTGGGCGCCACCTGATTAACGAAATTGGCGGCGATCGCCAGGCGGCTGAAATCCAGGATTCCCTGGCGGATGCCGAGCAGCCCAAAGAGGGACTGGAAACTGGCCCCTAAATTGATCACCCAGACCGCTTCGATCAGGACTGCAAGACCGAGGTACCAAAAATTGCCCTCCTTAAGAATGAGGGCAATTTGCTGAACTTCAGTGAACCTGCTGATGATAAAGAGAATTCCAAGAAGGATGACGACGGCGATGACGAATTTTTTCACTCGCTGATTATACTGGAATTTTCACGATGGAATCCTGATCATTGTGCCTCGCCCAGGACGAGCTCGATGGTCAGTGATCTGCCATCCCGGATGAGATCAACGGATACTTGCTGGCCGGGTGAAAAACTGAAGAGGGTATTGAGGAACGGCTGGTTTTCGTTGATTTCGATCCCGCCTATGCTGGTGATGATGTCCCCGCGCTGGATGCCTGCCCTGTCAGCAGGACTGTCAGGCGTCACGTCTGAAACGAAGATCCCCCACTCCACCGGCAGGTTGTAGCGGCTGGCCAGGGAAGGGAAAATGGTCTGCCAGCGAATGCCAAAATACGGACGCGAAACGCGGCCTTTCTCGATGATCTGGTCAGCCACCAAACGGACTGTGTTGGATGGGATGGCAAAACCCAGACCTTCGACGGTGACCGAGCTGCCATTTCCGCGCAGGATGAGCGTGTTAACCCCGATCACCTCGGCGGCAAGGTTGACCAGCGGACCGCCTGAATTGCCCTGATTGATGGCTGCATCGGTTTGCAGCAACCCCTCCATCAGAAAACCCTCGCCGGTATCCAGGTTTCGTCCGGTGGCGCTGATCACCCCGAAGGTGACCGTGTTCATGAAGTCCCCCAGCGGGGAACCGATGGCGATTACCGATTCCCCCGGTCGAATCGCGTCCGAATCGCCAAGCACTGCCACCGCGGGCACCGGCAGGTCGGACTTAAGCACCGCCAGGTCGGCAAACTCA
Organism: uncultured Anaerolinea sp.; assembly: GCA_964564935.1. Classification (GTDB taxonomy): domain Bacteria; phylum Chloroflexota; class Anaerolineae; order Anaerolineales; family Anaerolineaceae; genus Bellilinea. Next base: position 6,324 of record CAZMCF010000013.1, read on the forward strand.
TCGCTGCCGACCAGCGCGACCGGCTGCTCATCTCCATTTTGCAGGATGATATGGATCGATTCAGCCCCTTCGACGACGTGATTGTTGGTCACGATGTAACCCTCAGGGGAAATGATGAAGCCGCTGCCGGTCGACTCGCCGCCAGAGACAACCCCAAACAAACTGAGCTGATCGGGCATTTTAGCCACCACGGTAACGACCGCCGGACCTACGCTTTCCACCGCGGCGATGATGGCCGTTTCCATTGACACCGTATCTATATTTAGTGGGGATTGCTGGATGACAGCCGGGGCGGCTGCGGCCGGGGTAGGGGAACCCTCCGCCTTGATCTGGGATTGAAGGACGGAATAGACGATCACACCGCCGGCAGCTGCGCCCATGCATCCGGCTGCCAGGGCAACGATCAGGATTACCCCAAGAAATACACCTTCTTTACGGTTCATCCTTCACCTTCCTCGATTGCGGAATGAACTTATTTCGAATAAACCGACTGCCTGGATCCCTGGTTCAGCAACCATTCGACCGCTTTATCCAACTGCGGATCACGCTCTGCCAGTGCGTCCTCTTCCGTAAACGGCACTTCGACATCTGGAGTAAGACCCACCCCGTTGATGACCTGCTCGTTCGGGGTAAGCCAGCGGGCAACGGTGATTTTTACGGCACCCTGCTCGTTATCAAGCGGGTTCCATTTTTGGACGGTACCCTTGCCGTAGCTTTTCGTCCCGACCAGGATGCCGCGCTCGCGGTCCTGGACCGCGCCGGCGACGATCTCCGATGCAGATGCGGAGCCCTCGTTGATCAACACAACCAGCGGGATATCTGTCGCCAGGCCGTTCCCGCGGGCGTTGAAGGTCGTCCGTCTCCCATCGCCGTATTCCTCAACCATGACCACCCCTTCCTTGATGAATTCAGACACCACCCGGATAGCGGTATCGAGGTACCCGCCCGGATTATTGCGCAGGTCGAGGATCAATCCGACAGGATTGTCCTTGCGGTGCTCGCGTAAAAATGCACGCAGGTCTTCATCAGTGTTATCACCGAAGGTGTAAATCTGGATGTAGAGGACCTTATCCTCGCGCAGTTCGCCTTCGAGCGTTGGGACGTTAATTTTCTCGCGGACAATGTTGACTTCGATCGGTTCGTCAACACCCTCGCGACTCAAAGTCAACCTGACGGCTGTGCCCTGCGGACCGAGCACCCTGCGCAGTACTAGGTCAGGATCCATGCCGGTCACATCCTCGCCGTCGACGGCGATGACCTCATCTCCGCTTTGAAGACCAGCCTCTTCAGCCGGAGACCCCTTCATCACGCTGATGATGGTCAAATATTCTCCGCTGGTATCCACCCAGGCGCCGATGCCTTCATATTCGCCCTCGAGAGGCGCATTCGCCCTGCGGAATTGTTCCGGATCCAGGTAGCCAGTATTCGGGTCGCCGAGCGACTCGAGCATGCCGCTGATCGCTCCCCGCACGAGCTGCACCTGATCGACTGGCTGCTCGACATATTGTTGGTGAACCAGGTCCCAGGCCTGCCAGAAGGGTTCGAACACGGTTTGTATATCTTCAGGCGTCCCTGTGGCAGGAGCGCTGCCCTCACCAGGTGAAAGAAAAGGAAAAACAGATGTTCCGCGCGCGCCTAGCGGAAGGCTCAGACCTGTAATCAACCCGCCGGTGAAGCTGCCGGCGACGAGAAACAGGCCAAACAGGATTCCAGCAAGGATGCGCAGTGATTTTTGCGTCATGGGTTACTCCTGGACTAGTCTTACTCGATAAATATTAATTATCACATCCAGTTAAGAACCAGATGAGCGTCTTTATCAGCCCTTAACTGTCCTGGCTATCTGCGATATCTGTCTCGTCGAGATGTTTCACGGCTGCGTTCAGCCTATGCCACTGCTGATCTTCATCCTCCCAGGGATTCTTAATCAAGTTCAGTGATTTGATGAACGCTGGCGGGGAAGTTTTTTTCCTCCGCGCTATCGCGATCAGGCTGAGATTGGTCGTCAGCAGGAGAACAGCCAGGACGATGATTGCAACCCAGCCGGCAGTGGAGATCCCTTCCATCAACTCCCCCTATCGCGTAGAGAAAAATCTGGGGTAAACAATTGGTCGATATCGCGCAGGGTGGGGATGTGGTCGTGAGCCACATGATTCGACGAGCCGCCGACCTGAACGGTGTAGAACCCAAGATCGCGGGCAGTCTGGATGTTCCGGCTGGTGTCTTCGAACAGGGTCACCTCGGCAGGATTCTCGATCTGCATGATTGCCAGCGCTTTTTGGTAAGCTTCTGGCATCGGCTTACAGTAGGGGGTTACATCGAGGATGTCGATGATCCGTTCGAAGCATTCGCCGATCCCAAGCAACTCGGTGACGCGCTGGGCGTGGTTGATATCGGCGTTGGTAAAGATCCACTTGGGGATAGGGATCTTCTGTAACGCAGCCTTTAAAGCCGGATCGGGTTGTAGATACTGCTCGAGGGGCACATCATGGACGAATTTCAGGTATTCCAGCGGATCGATATGGTGAAGCACCTGCAGCCCCCGAAGGGTTGTGCCGTAGCGATGATACAGGTCGTTTCGGAACGCCGGGATTTCCTCCCTGGGCAGGCTCAGGTGGTTATAAATATATTCATCAATGCGGGTGCCGATTTCATCCCACAAACCGGAGGTAGGGGGATAGAGGGTGTCATCCAGATCGAAAAGCAGCAATTTCGGACGCATAGCCTGAGTATAATCGAGAAAAACCTACTTTGGAATAAAAGTCGAAATCTTTGCATCATGTTTCAGGAATGTTTTCTATCGTTAACTGCACTGGCCATGGATTATAATCTCGATATCTTGCGGCTGGAGGGTCTGTGATGAGCGGAATTTTCCCCGATGCGATTAAGAAGCTGCCCGAAGCTGATCTGCCGTTCGCGGGGGTGAGAGCTTATCTCTCCCAGTCGGAAGACCACCAGATCATTTTCATGGAATTCAGCCAGGATGGTGAAGTGCCCGCCCATGCCCACGCATCGCAATGGGCTGTCGTCCTGGATGGGCGAATCGATATGGTGATTGGCGGCAAAGAATATACCTTTTTGAAAGGCGACCATTATTTCATTCCAGGCGGGACGGTCCATTCAGCGAAAATCCACGCCGGCTACGCTGATGTGACCTTTTTCGACGAGCCTAATCGTTACCGGCGTAAGTGAGGTTATGCCGGTGGTTATTCAGGGATTGGCGGAGAAAAGCCGCTGTGTTTAATCGGCGCTTACATATAAATTGGTAGCAGAAAGGGAGATGGTCATTGGCGATACGGATCCTGGCGGATGAGGTAGCCTCGCAAATTGCGGCAGGAGAGGTGGTCGAGCGGCCGGCTTCAGTGGTCAAGGAGTTGATCGAGAACTCGCTGGATGCCGGAGCGAACAGTATCGCGATCCGTGTCGAGCAGGCTGGCCGGCGATTGATCGAGGTGAGCGACGACGGCTGCGGCATCCCTGCCGGGGAGATGAAGCTTGCGGTTGCCCGTCACGCTACCAGCAAGCTTTCCTCTGCTGAGGACCTGTTCCACATCCGCTCGCTTGGCTTCCGCGGGGAGGCGCTGGCTTCGATTGGCTCTGTTTCGCGGATGACTTTCATCTCCCGCGCGCAGGAAGCCGAGATTGGCGCCAGGTTGACGGTCGAGGCGGGGCAGGTTGGACCGCTCGAGCAGGCAGGGTTGCCGGTTGGTACGGTCGTGCGGGTGGAGGATTTGTTTTACAACGTTCCCGCCCGCTTGAAATTCTTGAAAACGGAACAGACCGAACGCAGCCAGATCAATACGCTCGTCACCCGTTATGCGCTCGCGTATCCTGCAGTGCGAATGACCCTGGTCCAGGATGGGAAGATCATCCTGCAGACCAGCGGTCATGGCGACCGGCGCGAGGTGCTGGCCCAGCTCTACGGCATCGAAATTGCCAGACAAATGCTCGAGGTCAGCCTGGAGGAAGATGGCGCATCCATCACCGGCTTTATCAGCCCGATCGCGCTGACGCGGTCCAACCGGCGAGAGATCACTTTTTTCGTCAACGGACGCTGGGTACAGGACTCCTCGCTGATTTCCGCCCTCCTTCAGGCTTATCACACCTTGCTGATGGTCGGACGATATCCACTCTCGGCATTGCTGGTCAGTCTGCCCCCGGAAGACGTGGACGTAAATGTCCACCCGGCCAAGGCGGAAGTTCGCTTTCGCCAGCCCGACCGGGTCTTCAGCCTGGTACAAAGGGCGGTTCGGCGGGCTCTGTTAGCCTATTCACCAGTTCCGCAGGTCTCTACTTCCTACTGGAAGCCAGCCCCGGCTGCGCAACAGATCATCGACCCGGCCTGGGAGATGAGCGCCGAAGCCGGGCAGGATACCCTTGAAGTAGAGGCTCTGCATGGATCAGAGGAAGCACTGACGCCGGTTGGCGAGCAGGCAGCCTTACCCTCGGGAGCGATTCCCTTGCTGCGGTTGATCGGGCAGGTTGGGGCAGCCTACCTGGTGGCGGAAGGTCCTGACGGACTGTATTTGATCGATCAGCACGCCGCCCACGAGAGAGTTCTCTTCGAGCGTTTTACACGTCAGAAGCCTGCAGGCACGGTTTCGCAGCAGCTCCTAGAACCCCACACGGTGCAGCTGCCGCCGGCGGCGGCAAATCTGCTCGAAAAACAACTCGGGGTACTCCGTTCACTCGGCTTCGACATCGAGGAATTCGGCCCAAATACATTCCGCGTCAGGGCTGTCCCGGCCATCTTTCGCGTCAGCGACCCCGCCGCGGCGGTGATGGCGGTCGTCGAGGACTTCGAAGAGGATGAAACCCCGCTGCAAAATGAAGAAGAGAATCGGATCATCGCTCGAATTTGCAAGCGGGCGGCTGTCAAAGCCGGGCACATCCTTTCGGCTGAGGAGCAGTTGGCTTTGCTGCGCGATCTGGAAGCCTGCCAGTCCCCGCGTACCTGCCCACACGGGCGCCCAACGATGATCCACCTGTCCGTCGATCTGCTCGAGCGCCAGTTTGGCCGGCGCGGCAGCCGCTGACGCAAATTCTTGCGGCCACACCAATTGTCTATGGGGAGAGTCAGGCAGCAAGCCTGTCGGCGATGGCGGGGATGACTTCAGCCGCATCCCACGGCAGGAGTACATCTGCGCGGCTGTCAAGCGGCGTGCGGGTTAGGTTGTTGATGATCAACCGGGCGTCATTATCGAGCGCATACATCGGCAGGTAAGCCGCCGGGGTGACTTCCAACGAGCTGCCGACCACCAGAACTAAATCTGCCCGCCGGCATGCCCATTCAGCCTGATCCCAGGCTTTTTGCGGGAGCATCTCTTCGAAGAGGGTTATCGAGGGTTTGAGGATATTTCCACAATTCCCGCAGCGCGGAATGACGCCGTCGGAGACAAATGTGTCAGCGAAGTCCACCGCGGGGTATTCTTGCCTGCACGCGGGGCATTCCAGCCGGGTCATTGAGCCGTGCACCTCAATCACGTTCCGCGCGCCTGCCTTCTGATGCAATCCGTCAATGTTTTGAGTGACAATCGCCTTGAGCCAGCCGCCATTTTCCAGACGGACCAGCCCGGTATGGGCAGGATTGGGCTCCGCCTGAAGGATATCGCGCGCGAGCGGGCGCAGCCAGTTAAAGAACACCTCGGGCCGCCGGCGGAAAGCTGTCAGTGAGGCGACCTCCAGCGGATCGTTTTTCATCCACAGGCCGGTGTTGGCCGAGCGGAAATCCGGGATGCCCGACGGGGTGGATATTCCCGCGCCGGTGAAGGCGACGGCATATTTAGCCGCGCGGATGAACTCAGCGGCCTGAAGAACGGCCTTTTCTTTATCTTCCACCGACATTACGAAACCGTCTCAGCCAGATGGCTGGCCAGGCGGGTGATCTGCTGGGCGTAGATGCCATCCGGCTGGAGTATGGCAAGCGGTACATTGCGCACGGCGGCGTGGAAGGAAGCCTCGGGCACCGGCGGGACAACCAGATGAATCGGCCGCCCGAGCATTTCCTGGATTTGCGCGGCTGAAAGCTGCAAATCGGCGCGGACGCGGTTGACGATGATCACGTTGATTTTCTTTGGACTCTGGATGCCGATCTCGCCCAATTCGTCGATCAATTGGTTGGTCCGCTGCAAGGAAAACGCTTGCGGTTCGGAGACCAGGTTGATCTCATTACAAAATCGGATGATTTTTTCGAAACCGGGCATAAACGGTGTGCCGATATCCAGGATTAAAAAGTGAGCCATCCTCGTCAGGGTTTCGATCAGGGTTTCGAGCTGAGGTATAGCTCTACAGGCCAGGTTGAAGTCGCGGAAATCGCTGGAGGCGAACAGCAGGCGGATGCCGTAAGTCGTCTTGACCAGTTCACGGGCGACTGTTTCCTCGTTGATTTGCTCGACAGGCATGGTCAACAGGTTGGTAAGCCCGGTTGCATTGGCGAAATTCATCTCCCCGGCCCAGGTGCCCTGTCCCGGGCGCAGTTCTGCGGCGATAACGTCTCGGTGCATGCGCTGCTCGAGGATGATGCCCAGGTTGAGCGCCAGACTGGAAACTCCCATTCCTCCCTTCGAAGCGAGGAATCCAAGGACATACCCCTTGAGGCCGCTTGCCGGCAAAACCGGGGGTGTGAAAGGGGCCTTGCGGCGGGCCAGCAGGGCTTTGATGTGGGTAATTAGCTCGGTTGGATGAACCGGTTTGGTCAGATAATCGGCTGCCCCGATTTCATAACTCTTGACTTTATCTTCCATCTGGAAGCGGGCGGTGAAGACAAGGATCGGGATCGACGCGGTCACGGGATCAGCCTTCAGCTGGGATGCGACCCTGTAACCATCCAGCTCGGGCATCATCAGGTCGAGGATGATCAGGTCTGGTTTTTCTGCGCTGGCCAGACGAAGTCCCTCGCTGCCGCTTTGGGCTGAAATGGTCACATACCCCTTGCGCTGAAGCGTCAACCCCACCAACCGTAAAGTCTCCAGGTCGTCGTCAACAATCAGGATTTTTTCAGCCATGGTCCGCGCCTCTAAATGTTAACGAGATTGCTCAGTATTCAGTCTAGCATAAAGTCAAAATCACGGCAATAGAAAGTTTTGTAAGGTGGGCAAATGCTATAATCAAACCGATGGATCCCAAAGAGCTGAGCGCGATTTTAACCAAGGAATGCAATCTCAAGGGCAGCAAACCCCTGCTCGTTGGAGTTTCGGGCGGCGCCGACAGTCTCTGCCTGCTCTCCCTGTTGAGCGCTTTGAATCTCTCGATTGTGGCAGCTTACTTCGATCACCGGCTGCGTCCCGAATCCGCGCAGGATGGCTTGAGCGTGGCGAAGGTTGCTGCCAGTCTGAACTGCGGTTTTGTCTCCGCCTCGGGGGATGTGCGCGGCATGGCCGAAAGAGAGCGGTTGAGCGTCGAGGCGGCGGCTCGCAAGGCTCGTTACACCTTCTTGTTTGAACAGGCCCGGGAGATCGGCGCTGAAGCGGTCGCTGTCGGTCACACTGCCGATGACCAGGTCGAAACAATCCTGCTGCATCTGCTGCGCGGCAGCGGATTGGACGGACTGAAAGGGATGAGCTACCGTTCTCTATTGCCGGGTTTTTCGACCGAAATTCCTCTCATCCGCCCGCTGCTCGGTTTCTGGCGGTCTGAGACGGCCGGGTACTGCGCTGAGCACGGCCTGCAGCCGCTGGAGGACAGAACCAATCAGGATAAACGCTACCTGCGCAACCGGCTGCGTCTTGAATTGATCCCCCAACTCGAGAGTTACAATCCCGGAGTCAAATGGCATCTGTGGACCCTCGGACAAATTGCACAGGCGTCTTTGAGCGGGACTGATGAAATCACCGATTGGGTTTACCGGCGCTGCTTGATCGCTGAATCCAGCGGAGAATACGCTGCCTTGAGCAGTCGGGAACTGGCCGAATTAAGCGATGGCTGGGTGACAAATATGATCCGCGCGGCGGTCGAACGGGTTCGCGCAGATCCCGCTAATCTCGATTTCCGGGCCCTGCAGCGGGCGCTGAGACTGATTCGCCGGCCAGAGCCGGCCGGTCAGGTGGATTTGACCTCAAATCTCGCGCTGATCAAAGTACACGGGAGGGTTTATATCGCCGATCGCCGCTTTACGCTCCCGACCAGCGAGTGGCCCCAGGTGACCCCGGCTGAAAGAATCGAGTTGAATCTGCCTTGCCAGACATTCTTAAGCGAGGCCTGGAGGCTGCGGGCTGATATCCGCGCCATCCAGCCGGGCGAGACCGTCCCTGATGATCCGCTGGAGGCATGGCTGGACATGGAAAGGCTCGAGCAGCCGCTTCAAGTGCGGGCCTGGCGCAGCGGCGACCGCTTCCAACCATTTGGCATGCAGGGCACGATGAAAGTGGCCGATTTCTTCATTAATCTGAAAATTCCGCGCATTGCGCGCGCCCGCTGGCCGCTGGTGATCGCCGGCGAGGAGGTGATCTGGGTGGCGGGGCTGCGGGTCAGCGAAAAATACCGGCTGACCCAGAACAGCCGGAAGGCGATTCACCTGGTGTTAGAGCGGAGTTGATTCCCGTCAGGTATCTCAAGCTTGCTGAGCGGCGAGCTGGCGCAATTTCATGCTGACTTCGCGCCACTGGATCTTGGAAATGCCCAGTTTCTGGCGAATCTGATCGTGTTCCATGCCCGATTGCCAGTCGCGCAGGGCGCAGGTCCAGCGGCACATGTCGAAGGATACGTGCTTGTCCAGCCCGGCTTCTTCGCCGAGATCTTCGAGCAGGTATTCCAGGCGGCGCGGCGACCAGGGGAAGATCAAGTCACGCGGCTGGTACTGCTCGAGATATTCCGTGTAACTGGCGATCCAGGACCCGGGTAAGGGGATTTTTCGCTCCTTGTAACGGTTGCTTGGGCTGGCGTAGCGCACGAACAACACCGGTCCGCCGGGAGCGATCAGATCGATGTGATTGATATTGATCGCCAGACATTCGCCCTTTTTGATTCCGGTGGCCAAAAGGAGCGCAAGGAGAGTATGCGGGCGGGCGTCGGGCTTCTTGGCGGTGCGGTACTTCTCGGCGACAGCCAGGACGGCTTCCTGTTCCTCTTTGGTTAAAACAACTGGCAGCGGGCTGATCACCGATTGCTGGATCACTTTTTCGGCCGGGTCGACCAAAATGCGCCCGCTTTGTTGCAGCCAGCGAAAAAATGCCTTGATCGATGTGATCCGCCTGGCCAGGCTTTTCATGCTGCACGGCACGCCGCGTCCGTTCTGCAGCCAGTTGAGAAAATTGTTCAGGTCGCGGGTGGATACCGCCCCGACAGCTTTATCTGGCGGTAAATAATTGGCCAGGAGCTGCAGGTCGCCAAGGAATGCCTTGATCGTGTATGGAGATTTCCCCTGATCCTGGAGATACAGCTCCCAGGAGCGAATAGCAGGAAGGAGGGGCGTTTGCGAGGTGATATGGGCGACTGGGGAGGCGTCTCCGGCCATAGGAACTCCCGTAGACTTTTTCGTATAGTCTAATTATTTTTTCCAGTTTACATCAAAATATACGGAAAGTCAAACGTTAATTCCGATTCTGGCCGAATAGAAATCAGACCCGGCTAGGGTCTGAATGCTTCGTTCAAGATTGCCTGGATTGCCTCGGTATTTGGGATGAGCACCTGCGCCCCTCGCTCAGTTACGTAAGGCCATACCTGGTCGGGGCCGACTGAGTAGCGGCGGATTTTCTCCGGATTGGAGATCAGTCCTGGGGCAATGCGGGCTAACGAGACTGCCGTATCCAGATCGATGTCTGTATCGACGCTGTTGCGGAACTGACGGTAGAGGTCGGGCGCGCGAGTGATTGCGTCCAGGCTCATCAACTTCTTGAAGATGGCGATGATCACTTCCTGGGCGCGGCGGGTGCGGTCGAAATCATTGGTGCTGTACCGCGAGCGGACGTACCACAAAGCGGTCTCGCCGTTCATCCACACCGTTCCAGGTCCGACCGAGCAGTAGCCCTCGACCGCCTGGGGGAGTTTACAGGTATCGGTCAGGTTGCGGGAAGCTTCGACGTTGATTCCTCCCAGGCTGTCGACGATGCTTATAAAGGCATCAAAATAGGTCATGATGTAATGATCGGGCGTGAAACCAAAGTTGATCTGGAAAGTCTGCTGGGTGAGCGGAAAATCTCCGTAGGCCTGGGCTGTATTGATCCGCTCCTGACCAACGCCGGGTATGAATACGTACAGGTCGCGTGGGAAGGATACCAGGCTGGCTCCGCCGGTCGCTGGATTGAGGATAAGAAGCAGAATGACGTCGGTGCGCGAACCTCGACCTGGACGCCAGTCGGAACCGAAAATCATGATGGAAACCACTCCGTCCGGAATGTCGATACGCGGCACCGGCTGATCCTCTTCGGTAGGGGTGGCTGTGGGCTCTTCCTCCGGCGATCCTTGCGTTGCCGTGGGAAACGGGCTGGTAGAGGGAGGGGTGACTTCGAGCGGCTGGAACGGGGTCGGAGTTGCGGTGGCTCGAGGGTCAGGCGTGATGATGACCGGGGCTGCGTCGCGTGGAACAGGCGGTGAAACCTGGCTCATCACGGGGAGGTTGCAGGCCAGGGACGTAAGAAGAATTAATCCGGTAAGCAGAATGATTTTTTTCATGGAGTCTTAGACGGAAGAGGTCGTGATTCGGTTCCCGTAACTTACTGGGTTGGGGTGGAGGTCTCGGTTGGAATGTCCGTGTTGGTTTCGCTGGGCGTGGGTGAATAAGTCGCAGACGGTGGAACGATGATTATGGACGGCTCTGCCGTGGGGCTGGTGGGTAGGACAATCGAGGTGTTGGTTGGAGTTGGTGTGCGGGTAGGTTCTGGGGGAGGCTGGATTTGGGTTTGCGTAGCGGTGGGAGTGGCATTAGGGGTGGCTGTTGAGACGTTTGGAACCCAAAGGGTGTTGCCGGCAATGATATATTCATCTGTCAGGCAGTTTGCCTGCATTAACGACTGAAGCGAGATCTGGAATTGACGGCTGATGATCGATAATGTATCGCCAGGTTTGATTGTATAAAGGATCCAGCCGGGCGGTTTTGTACAGGCTGTCGGGGTTTTCACTGGAGTGACCGTTGCTGTTGCGGTTTGCGGCGGGAGATAGATCGATGCGCTCATTACCAGTTGGCTGCTGATCAGGCAATTCGCTTTCATCAGGTCTGCCAGCGACAGGCCGTTAGAAGCAGCCAGGTCTGCCAGGGTATCGCCGGGTTGAACGAGATAAGGTAGCCAGCCTTCTGGCGGCGGGCATTGCGTGGGCAACGGAGCAGGAGTCGAGGTTTGCATGAATGACAACGTGGTTGTCACCTGTATCACGGGGATGGGGGTCAGATTTGGCGGTTGCAGGGTTGCATGGATGGTGGCCGTGGGCGGCAGGGTGATCATTCCCTCCACGACTGCCAGGGAGAGAATGCTGAAGACGAACAACCCCGAAAGTACGGCAGCCATAATCCCGAAAATGCTGCTTTGAAGGGTTTTCATACAACCTTGGAATAGCCGTTGGTCACAATGGACCGCAGAGGCAGAAGGAGTGAAAAGGTGGTGGTCTTTCCCGGCTGGCTGTCGACCCAGATCCGCCCGCCGTGGGCTTCTATCAGGGTTTTGGCCATCGACAGGCCAAGGCCGCTATCTCCCATTCCGGGGATGCACTCCTGTTCGCTGTGCGAGTCGCGGGAAAAGACTTTACCGAGGTCTTCAGGCGCGATGCCGCCGCCTTCATCCGTTACCTGGAAAACAAGAAACGGCGCTTCTTTCTTTGCATCATCCACTTTGATCTCGATGCGGATGCAGCCTTCTGGCGGGGTTACATTGCTGGCGTTCTGAAGCAAGTGGTGGATCACCTGATGGAGCGCATCGCGGTCGCCGTAGACCGAAGGCAATAACGCAGGGATGTCCTTCTGAACGGAGATGCTTTTTTCCTGTAACTGGCCGCTCAAGGCGGCGATCACGTCTTCCAGCTCGCGGTGGATATCGACATCCCGCGGAGCAAGCTCGACCGGACTGGATTCGAAGGGCGAGATTGGAAATTCATCCAGGATTGATTTCATCCGTTCAGTGGAGGATTTGATCCGGTCAAGATATGTGATCTGATCACTGGTCAGAATCTCCTGAGATTCGCCCATCAATAAATCGACATAGCCGCTGATCGAATAGACCGGCTGCCGTAATTCCTGCACGATACTGCTCAGGATTTCGGCTCCCCTCCCGCCTGCCGTTTCCGGTGAAAGCATTCGGTTTTGCAGGTTCAGGATTTGCAGGTTGGCTTCAGATAGAAGGTTCTGCAGGCGGACCACTTCATCCAGCGTGGATTGCAGCTCGGTTTGCAGCCGCTCGTTATTCTTCTGAACCTCCGTATCGGCGCGCATGCTTTGGAGAGCCTCGCGCAACTCGAGGTTATCCGCTTCCAGGCGTTGAATGGTTGCTCGGGATTCTTCCTGGATGGCCATCAGGGCTTCCAGGTCGAATTGATGCGGGGTAAGCTGAGCTTCCTGGCGCAAGGATTCGATCTCCGCGAGCAGCAACTTACGCTCTTCGATCATTTGCTCGACCTCGGAAGGGCTGATCGCATAGGGCGGCCGCGAGGGTGGGCTGGGCGGAAGGGTTTCAGCCGGCGCAAATGCTGGCGCGATCAGGGGAGCAGCCTGTTCACAGATCATGCTGAGGACGGAAAGATCATCATCGGTCCATTCGTATTTGGTATAGGGCGAAACTGCGATGATCCCTGCCCAGTTCATGGTCGGCAGGGTCAACGGAGCCGCAAGGACATCACCGGTCGCCCGCAATCCCAGCGAAGCAGCCAGAGCGGTCAGGTCCTGGAGCATATCTTTTCTCTCGGCCGGGATCCGGAGGGTTCTGCCTCTCTGGAGGGCGTCGGCGATATGGGGTATCCGGTTTTGATTGAGGGCCGAGCCTGGCATGCGCTCTTCGCGAATCAGGTCGTACCCGCATTGCAGGTAGGCTGACTGGCGGTCGGGCGCGACGATCAGGAAGCACAGGTCGGCGATCAGGCTGCGCGCCGTAGCCTGGATTAGGGCAGGACAGATTTGCTCAGCCGGGTCGCCCCTGGCGACTTGCAGCCAGGATGCGACCACGCCAGGATCCAGGATGCGCCGCCGCCTGCCGGAGGCGGTTATGGATTCCTGGCTGCTGACCACTTCACCTGCGGCCGCGGTCGTTCTCGGAGCTATGGGAAGCATACGCGCCAGGCTGGGCAGGAGTGGATAAACGCAAATTTGCGCCAGGCGGATGGTAGCGGGGTAATCCTGGCTGCGGTCTCCAACAAACAGGTGAGCAGAAACACCGGCCAGGAGGACCAGGAAGAAGCCCAAGCCGATCGACCAGACGCCTTTGCGTTTGTAGACGAGAGCGGCAATTGCGGCAAGCAGAATGAGCAGCTCGAGGATCGTCCAGACCAGGTCGATGCCCGACCGGTTAAAGCTAGCTGAACCCATTTGGGGTACCCATAAGGAGATCGAAATCCCGCCGAAGAGGATCAACGCCAGGTTGATGACGACATTCGTCGTATCTGCCGTCTGCTGGGGAGTTGGAAACGCCCACATCCAGGCCAGCCAGGCGAAGGAGATTGCTGTGACCAGACGGTCGAGGACCGGTAGAAATTGCTGCGGATCGACCACCCGCTGCCAGACCAACGCGCTGCCTATGAAGAGCAAAGCCTGCCCGATGAGTAGAATGCTGTATCCGGTGAAGTAGCGCCTCATGACCGGATGGCTGGCATCGACCCCGCGTTGGAGGATCAATGCCTGCAGTCCGGCCATTAAGGCAAAAGCCAGTACAAGGTGGTAAACCAGATTGCCCGGCGAGGTGATCAGCAGGTGGAAGATTTGTGAAAGGAGAGCGTTCATAATCGCATGGATGCTAAAGGTGATTATAGCACGGTCAAATTGGCAAGGATTAACTTTCGGACGCTATAGATAGGCGTCAAATTCGCTGAACAACGACAGGGCGTTATGAATAGGTTGACAAATCGCTGATTCCAGATAAAATACTGTTCGAGCCTGTGAGCCGAAGTGGCGGAATTGGCAGACGCGCTACGTTCAGGGCGTAGTGGGCATTACGCTCGTGTGGGTTCAAATCCCACCTTCGGCACTCAAACCCCGCGAAGTCGGGGTTTTTGTTTTCGCCCTGGCAATCTTGTCCCATTTCTCAAATTGCTGTAAGATTGGGGCATGGAGAAATTCCGCCCGCGGTTGAAACAACTCCTGGTTATTGCCGGGTTTATCGTTCTGTTCTTTTTGTTGATGGATCTTAACTCGCGCCTGAATGATCTGACTCGCCTGAACAATCAATTGAGCGAGATGGAAACTGAGGTCGGGGGGCTGCGCATGACCCAGGACGAGCTCAGGGCGCAGATCGCGTTCGCAACCTCGGAAGCTGCGGTCAGCCAGTATGCGCGAAACAGCGGGATGATTCGCGATGGAGAGAAATTAGTCGTCCCTCTACCGGCCGGCACGCCCGTGCCAGCCCAATCGATGCTTCCCACCCCAACACCAATGGTAGTGAAAAACCTGGATATTTGGTGGGCTCTCTTCTTTGGGGATTAAGGATCCGGCGGTCCTTTATATAGGTATTAATCAGTAATTTCAGGTGCGCGGGTGGGCATTTTGCCAGCTAAAAAGCAGCAGGCATAAAATCAACGCCAAGACCGACGCAGCCTGTTTCCCACCATTGATCTTTCCGGTTTACGTCAATCTACGAGGCAGCGGTGGAGGAAGATCAGGGTCAGGTCGTCGCTGGGAAGATCGCCTTCCAGGAAATCGGTGAGAACTCGGCTCAGGTGGATATTCAGGTCATCGACCCGGCTGCCCGGGGCGGTTTCGAGGGCTTTGACCAGACGCTCCTCGCCAAAGATTTCCCCGGATGGAGAAAAACTCTCGGTTACCCCGTCCGTGTAGAAGAGGAGTGAGTCGCCTGGATGGATATCCACCGTGCGGTCTTCCAGTTTGCTGTCCGAGAGGATTCCCAGGGCCATTCCCCCTCTGGGCAGCGGTTCGACGGTGCGATGGTTCCTTCGAATTAATAATGGCAGATTATGCCCGGCGTTCGCGTAAGTAAGCAGGCCAGTCTGGGTGTCCAGAACTGCATAAACCGCGGTGACGTACAGACCGTCCTGGGTATCGCCAACGAGCAGTTTGTTCACCCGCTCGAGGATGCGTGATGGCGACGCCGTGTTATGGACAAAGGCGCGAATCAGCGTGCGCACGACGGTCATGTACAAAGCCGCCGGGATACCCTTGTCGGAAACGTCTGCGATGACCAGACCGATGCGATCCTTACCCAGTCTAAAGATGTCATAGAGATCGCCGCCGACCTGGCGGGCGGTCTGCCAGGAGACCGCGATTTCCCAGCCGGGAACCTGGGGTAATCGGGTGGGCAGGAAGGTGCGCTGAATCTGGCGGGCGAGCTGCATTTCTTTCTCCAGGCGCTCACGCTCGACCATTTCGCGGTTCAGACGGTCATTCTGGATGGCAAGCGAAACCTGCTGAGCGACCCCGGTGAGGATTTCGAGGCGGCGTTCGTGGAAAGCTGTCGGCACGTTGGTTTCGCTGGCGACCATCACGCCGTAGACTTCTCCTTTGAGCGACAGCGGTACGCCGAGGATCCAGTTAGCTGTGCGTGATTCCCGCCAGTTGAAGTCGTGGGCAGGCGTGAAGCAGGTCAACTCAGGCCATCGCTGGATCGACAGGTCGGGCGTGTCAAGCTGGCAGGCGAGCATGGTATCCCTTTCCATGGCGGCCTGCAGAAGCGGAAATTCTTCTGGTGTGAAGGTCTTATTTTTCAGCGTGACTGCATCTTTGGATGAAGCCGCATACACCTCTGCTGTCTGGAAATAGCCCTCCTTGGGATTCCAGAGGTAGATCGCACAGGCATCAATCCCGACCAGGATCGGCAGCAAATGGACGATCGTATCCAGGATGTCCTTGAGCTCGTTCTGGCTGACGACCGCCTGGGCGACCTGAAGTAGAACCGCAGTGACGTAGGCTTCCTCCTGGCGAGCTTCGAGCAATTGCAGATTTTCAAGGGCGACTGCGGTCTGTTGGGCAATCCCCTGAAGCAGTGATAACGTCTGCTGGTCAAATTCGTTGTTGGCCTGGAGATCGCCCTCGACCTGGTGACCGACCAGATAGGCGCCAAGCAGGTTGCCGCGGGAGAGCAGCGGGAGGAGCACCAGCGTACCGTGCTCATCGGCCAGGTCAGCCTGGGGAAGTTCAAGCTCGGATTGCGGGTTTTCGATGAACACTACCTCGGCTGTTTCCACCAGCCGCTGAAATGCGGGCAGGGTTGGATTGAAATCTATAGGAGTTTCGCCATCAAAGCTAAGCCCATAGTGAGATATGAGCATGAATTGCTGGGTTTGAGTATCCCAAAGGAAAAAAGCGCACTTCTTGACGCCGATGAGGAGCGGGGTCAAGCGGGCCATGGTGGTGAATAACTCTTCGACGCTCAGGTTCGATTGGGTTGCCCCGGCGATCTGGAGCAATACGGTCGACACCCAGGCCTGCTCCTGCGCGGCGGCAAATAACTGGTTGTTTTGGATCGCGATTGCAGCATTGTTTGCCAGGGTCAGGGCAACCATGCCAGCGTCGCTGCCGTAACGTCCAGGCGACGGGTGGGCTATGGCCAGGATGCCCAACACTCGCTCGCCAGCCCGCAGCGGCGCCGCGACCGAGGAGTAATCTGGCGGGTAATTCATTGCCAGCCCAAGCGGACCGATCGGATCCTCGGCCGTGCGCAGGGTGGGTTCGGTTGAGTCCATTGCGAGCTGCATCAGCCCTTTTGCGCCCGGGTCGTCGATCCCCGCCTTCACGGCCTCAGGGGAAGCGCCGTGCACGGCGGCCAGTTTCAATTTCTGGCTGCCATTGCTCCATTCTTCGCTTTCATCGACCAGCCAGATGGCTGACACCTCGCATGGCAGCGTGTTTTCCAGCTCGGTGAGGATTTGGTCGAGCAGCTCATCCAGGGCAACGTTGGCTGAGACCAGACCGGCGATTTCGCGGAAGGAATCCGTGACCTTGCGCCGCCAGATCTCCGAGCGGTAGAGCGTGGCGTTTCGGATGGCAATAGCAATGCTCGAGCCGAGAGCTTCGAGTAAGGGAATATCGGCGGGATCAAAGCTGTCAGGCTGGTCTGACTGCAGATCTAACACGCCCAGCACCTGGCCGCCAAAAACCAGGGGGATGGCCAGCTCCGCGCCGGTGTTTTCCGGCGGCAGGTCTGAGGGGCGGTAGAGGGGTTCGCGGCTGACATCGTTTGCGAGCAGGGTTTTTCCGCTGCGAGCGACGTGAGGGATGATCCCATGGGGATCGTCCAGGTCGTAGGCGAGCTTGCGTTCCTGCAGGACCTGCGAGCGCGCGCCGCTGCCGGCCTCATAGAACAGTTTCCGCCTGCCGGTGTGGGTGAGGAATATATGGACAAACGGGTAGCCAAAGTGTCGCTGGATCGAGTGGACGACTTCCTCGATCAGTTTTTCGAAATCGAGGATGGAGGTCAGAGCGTGGCTGATCTCGAGTACGGCGGAAATCTGTCCGGCCCGTTTCTCCAGACCTTCCAGCAGCCGCGCGCCTTCGATGGCTGTGGCGATGTTGTCCGCAAGGGCGCGCAGGACCATCAGGTCGTATTCATGAATGACCTGGCGCTGGTTGCTTTGCAGGTCGAGAACGCCGAGGATTCGCTCACCCAGCTTGATCGGCAAAGCGACCTCAGATTGCGTCTCAGGCAACGCGTCGATCGGGCGGAAGCGCGGATCCTGTTGGACATTGGACACGGCTATTTCCTTGCCCGTCTGAGCAACCGCGCCGATGATCCCCTGCCCTGGCTCGACGGTGAATTGGACTTCTGCGCCGGTCGAATCGGATGCGCCGGAGCTGGCGCGAAAGCGGATCGCCCCGCTGTTCGAGTGGACAGTAAAAATGGATACAAAATAGATATCGAAGGTCTCGCGGATCAGGCGGGTGATTTGCCGGCAGAGTGCGTCCAGGTCTCGTTGATTCTGGATTTGCTGGCTGACCGAGCGCACCAGGGCAAGCTGTTCGAAGCGCCAATTCTTGATGACAGACTGACGAGTTACCTGCAGGGCCACCGCCGAGTGGGCGCAGAAGCCCTCCAGGAACTCGAATTCAGCGGCGGAAAAGCCCGGTACCCGGCTCACCAGTAGAACCGCGAGCAGGTCTTGCGCGGTCGTTAACGGAAAAGCAACCCGGCAGGGGTTGCTTTGCGGTCTGACAGGCTCGATTAATCCAGCGACCTCCATCAAGATTTGGCGTTTTTCGAAGGCCTGCATAACCAGGTTGGGAGCAGCGCTGTCTGGCAGGGTGCCCGTGATCGGATCACCGGGCAGCGGGTAAAACGGACCGGCGAACCAGACTTCGCAGGAAGCGCCCAGCCGCTCAGACATAATTCTCTGGAAAAATTGGGCCTGGGAAGCAGCCGACTGGCAATCCAACAGTTCTTCTCCCAGGCTGAGTAATTCTTTCCAGTCTGGATATGCTGGAGGCCTGGGACTCTTCTTCAAGACGAATGACCTTTCCTCTTGATCATGGTCAGAACGTTATATCCTTCGACTCGCTCGAACCTGATCTCATCCATCCATTGGCGCATAAAGAACAACCCAAGTCCGTGAGCCTGACGGTTTTTCAACGGGGCGTTCAGATTGGGTGGTGCTACTTTTTTCGGGTTAAATTTTCTCCCGCTGTCTTTGAGGGTAATGATCAGCTCACTGCCAACGATTTCGTAGGTCAGCTCGATTGACCCTTTGTTCTCGCCGCCGTAGGCGTGCTCGATGATGTTCGAACAGGCCTCATCAACTGCTGTTTCGACGCCGTACGCAGCGCACGAATCGAGACCAAATTCCTGAGCAGCTTTTTGAACCAGGAATGCAATTTTTTCTAGGCTGTCATAGCGCCCAGGAAATTCCACCGTTGGCATCAAATGATTCTCACCCGTTAAAAATTGCCAACTGCCGATGTGGTATCCGCGAAAATCTTGAACAGTGGGGTGAAACCGGCCAATTCAAGAGAGGCAAGAATCGTCGGAGGAACGTTGCTCAAAACCAACTCGCCCCGGTTGTAGCGTTTGCAGGTCTTCTGTGCGCCAATCAAAACGCGCAAGCCAGCACTGGAGATGAAGTCCATCTTGCCCATATCGAGCACAATCCGGTAGCGGCCCTCATTGGTCACTTCGTTAAGGGTTTCGGCCAGTTTAGAGGCCGTCGCGGAGTCGACGCGTCCGTTCACAGAGACGACATCGCAGCGTTTGTATTCGGTATGGGTGATCTCCATTCATTCCTCCGTAAGTAGATAGATTGATCGCTTGTGAAAGAATTATAACACGACAAAAATTAGTTGGCGGCCTACTAAATGAGCCAAATCGATCCTTTTTCAGTTGCTAAACTCGAGTATGATTGCGAAAGCTTGACAGATTGTCGGTCTTCTGCCTTATCAAAGGCGGCAGGATATCTTGACACTCGCCCAATTCTTATTTTTCGTGTAGAATTCGTACAACCAAGGGTAACTACACCCCAAAGTCACTAGAGCCGGATTGTCCCTGCGTCGTCCGGTCGAATAAACAGGAAAATTTCACCATGAGTGGAAAAGAATCACCTCAAAGTGTCATCGACTCATACCGAAAACGACAAAAAGCGACACCTTTCTTTATCTGGGGGGCGGCTGTGCTGCTGCTTGCTATCGGCATCATCATTCTGGTGATCTGGTTCACCGGACCGAACGCACCGGCGATTGCCCTGTTCGCCTCGAAAACGCCGACGCCAACAAGTACTTTCACGCCGACGCCGGTCACGCCGACCTCAACATACACGCTGACTCCGACGGTCACCGAAACCCCCACGCCTTCGCTGACTCCAACTCCCTCCGGCCCATTCGAATACACCGTTCAGGAAGGCGATACCTGCTTCGATCTCGCAGTGAAATATGAAGTGGACCTGCTGGTCCTGCTGGCGATCAATAATTTCAAGCCAAACGAGTGCCCCATCCATCCGGGCGATAAGATTTTAATCCCTGCTCCAGGGCAGGAATTACCGACCCCCACGCCCCTCCCGGAAGATCTGCCTCGCGGGACAAGAATTGAGTATGTGGTCAAGACCGGCGAGACGCTGGATTTAATTGCGGCAAGGTTCAATTCCACTGTTGAAGATATCATGCTGCAGAATAAGCTGACCGATAAAAACAAGATTAATGTCGGTCAAATCCTGATCATCCGGGTCAATCTGGTCACCCCGACCCCAACCCGCCCGCCGACCAACACGCCGACCCCGGGAGGACCAACCGCTACAGCCTCGGCAACATCCGCCTGAAAAGATGGTTCTGATCTGAATCTGGTCTGCCTCCGATAAGGCTTTCCTGGAAGGTGGAGCTATCGTAAGCAAACGATGGTTTCTGGCTGCTTTACTGATTCTGACGGTCGCGGCGCTTGCGGGACTGGTCAGGATCAATAAAGCATCCTTACCGGTATTCGGCAGCCGGCAGTGGATCGCTTATCTTGGCCATCCAGTAGAAGGGCCTGAAATCTGGCGGGCGTCGCTGGATGGCAATAGCCAGGAGCAGTTGACCGACAGCGACGGGCGGGTCGTGGATTTTGCCGTTTCGGTTGACGGAAGGCAGATTGCCTACAGCCTGAGAAATGAGGAGGGCGGCAGCGACCTGTACCGGATGGACAGCGATGGAGGCGGGCAGGCGCGGTTGATTGCCTGCGGGAAAGACCTCTGTCAGCAGCTCGCATGGTCGCCGAACGGGTACTAGATTGCGTATAGCCGTATTTCCAGACAGGCGCAGCCTTTGGATGCGCTCCACGCGAGCAGGATCTGGATGGTAAACACCCGCACGGGGCAGACGGCAGCCTTGTTTGATGATCCGGGGATCGGAGGGACCTCGCCAGTCTTTTCTCCGTCTGGAGATCTCCTGGCATTCTATGATTTGACCCAGAATGCCATCCGCCTGTTCGACTTCAACAGCGGATCAAGCGATTGGATATCCACCCAGGTAGAGCAAGCCGTTTCTTTCTCCCCTGAGGGCAGAGAGATCGTCTATATCGATCTGCAGGCGGATATGCTGCTGCCGATCGGGGTTCTCTACCGTATCGATTTGGACACGAAATCGGTCAATCCGCTGCTCGGCGAGGGGTTAACCTCATTCGATGCTGCCTCCCCGCGCTGGGCGAACAGCGGGGATTGGATTGCCTTCGGAGCGCAGTCTGTTCATCCTGGCATTGCCAGGCAATTGTGGATCGTTCATCCGGATGGCAGCGGACTGAGGGCGGTGACCAACGACGAATCCGCCAGTCACGGTGCGCCTGCCTGGTCGCCGGATGGAGGCAAGCTGGCCTTTCAGCGACTGGAGCTCGGCGGATCGGATCACCGACCGGAGATCGTGGTGTGGGACGCCGACCTGGGCGTTTTTTCCGTCCTGGTCCAGGAAGCCGCTCTGCCAGCCTGGCTGCGGTGAGATGGCGTAATCGCCGTGGTCGATTTATTCCCGGATCATAAGGAAAATGTCAATTCTAGTGCCGGCCAGAAACCGCCCCACGACCTTCTGGTCAATCCATGAACCTGTCAAAGGGTCATATCCATAGCCGGCTCAAAGATCTCCATCTACCTTTATCAAACGAAACAGGGCGAGCCTGGCGCCCGCCCTGCTGCATTCGGCATAAGAGGGATCTTATGGAGTGGTGGTTTCGGTCGCGGTTGGTTCGGTGGTCGCTGTCGGTCCGCTGGTCGCTGTTTGCGTGGTTGTTGGCGCCGCCGCGCCGGAAACCTTGATGCTCAGGGTGAGGGTGTAGAAATTTACGCCCTGATCGTTGGTCAGCACCCAAATGGTCATGTAATCGCCGCCTGCGCTCGGAGCTTTCATGTTCACCGTCAAATCGAGGCTTTCCCCGGGCTTGACTTCCTTGGGGAATTTGATATCGGAAGCGCCAAAGCGCAGAGCCGCATTGGCGAGGTAATAGCGCAGCTGGTATTTGGTGTTCCAGGTGGTTGTGCCGATGTTCTTGACTGTCCAGGTCAGGGTAAATTCCTGACCGGGGGCCAGAACGGCGCCGTCAGCCGGATTTTGGGATACCCATTCGGCTTTATCCGCGACGCTTGGACGCGGGCTGGTCGGCGCTACTGGATTGGTCGGAGAGACGGCCGAGGTGGTCGTCGCTGCCAGGGTTGGGGTAGTGGTATTGGTGGGCGCAGGAGTCTGGGTGGCTGCGCTGGTGGGCTGCAGCATGGCAGTCTGGGTGAGTCCAGCCTGAACGGTTTGGGCTGCTTGAGTGTATAGTTCCTCAGGCCGGGGTGTGGGTGTGGTTTCAGCGCGCGAGCAGGCGGAGGTCACCAGCACCAGGGCGACCGCCAGCCAGCCTGCGATGAACCGGTTCATCTTAACCATCATTGTTACCTTTCTCTTTCTTGATCTTGTTCCGCAATGATACCAGAGATAGAGCGCCCCTGCAGAGGGGAGCCGTCACCTGGAATTTGGACAACAGCCCTTGATTTTCGCCTTTGAACCGCATATTGTCAAGGGTTGATAGCGGCGTTGCCTGGATCTTTCACCGAAGCGGAAAATGCTGAATCTGCAATTTTCTCCGCAGGTATGAAGTTTTTCAGTCGATAGGAGCAGGATTGAAGGGTTCTGTCTTTTCAGTGATAGACGGCGGATCGAAAGAAAATCCAAGC
Organism: uncultured Anaerolinea sp.; assembly: GCA_964564935.1. Taxonomy (GTDB): domain Bacteria; phylum Chloroflexota; class Anaerolineae; order Anaerolineales; family Anaerolineaceae; genus Bellilinea. The sequence continues at coordinate 28,998 of CAZMCF010000013.1, forward strand.
GTATTGCGAAAGGTGAAGTAAGTCACCGCCCCGGGAAGGATCGTGACATCAATCGACTCTGAAATCCAGAAATAGCGGAAGGAAACCTGATACGTACCCGCCGGCAAGTCGCTCAGAACCAGGTTTTCGTTGTAGTAATCGTCGCCGTGCACGGAGGTGGGAGCATAAGTGCGCACCTTGGTCATGCGCCCATCTTCGAGCGAGCGGACAACGACCTCAAGTTTATGAAATGGGGTTCCGTCTTTTTTCATCAACCGGGCGGCGAGCACCCCCCAGCCCTGAGCCGGGACGAGCCATAGTTCGGGATTGCGGGTTACGAAGAAATCGCCCTCTTCGATGCGCACCTCGAAATGGAGATGCGGTCCGGTGGTGAAACCCGTCATACCGACGATGCCCAGCTGATCGCCTGCCTTCACCCGCTGGCCGACCTTCACATCTGCCCGCGCCATGTGCGCGTAGACGGTTTGAATCTTGCGTTGATCTACGCCAAAATCATGGAGAATCACCACAGCAATCCCGTAAGGATCTTCGCCGGTGCTGGTGATCGCCAGGCCCTCCCCTGCCCAGACGACCTTGCCCTCGGCAGCCGCGAGGATTGGCGTGCCGAGATCCGCGGTAATGTCCATGCCGGTGTGGATGATTTCAGTGTCAGGATAATAATCGCCGTAGCGGTAATAATCGACCAGCCAGGCAGCCTTATTGATAGCGATCGGCCTGACGAAATAGAAATGGTCATGCGGCCCGAGAGCCCAGGGAACATCATACAGGGGCGGCCGCCAATCTGGCAGAGGGGGTGGATCGGCGGCCGGGAATACCAGCTTTTGCGGGGCATCGCCCGGGCTCGCCGGCGGAGCTTCCACCCGGGGTCCAATTGCGAGTCCTTTGTAACCGAATTCCACCGGCTGATTCGCGATGGATGGAACGGATGGGGTTGCCTGGAGTTCCTCCTGCCAGTCGTGCGGGGCGGCTGCCTGAACTGTCGGCCAGGCAGTCAAGATGAGAAGGGCGACAGTCGTTATCAACGCTGATCGCTTGAGCCAGAGGAAACGAGCCGGGGAGGTCATCGGATCAATCCTCGGGGAGGGGAGTCCAGGTCGGACGGAAGGTGGGCGTGGGTTCATCCGGATTTGGAGGGACTGGCCCGATGGGTGTGCGCGTTGACGTGGGTTTGAACAGAGAGGCGAGTTGACTGGGGATGGACGTCGGCTGATGAAACGCTTCCGGAGGGTAAATTTGAGCCATGGCGGTTTCCCAATCGAACCCCTCGCGGAAAACAAACTGGTTGAAGCGGGCGGCTGGATAATAGGTGCGCCAGTTAGCCAGGGCAGGCAGCGGAGACCAGCCAAACCGGCTGAATACCTCGGTGACGTCGACCCAGTAACCGGAAGGAACCGGTCCAGTTGCCCCGCCCTCTTCGTAGGCGCGCAGGTCGCCGGAAAAACGCGCGTCGAGATTCCACGGTCGGGCGCGCATGGGTTCCCCCTGCGATCCGTCCTGATAGCGGGCGCGGATCCACAGGTGCCAATAGGTCGTTCCGTTATAGATTTCTCGGACGAGGAGCATATAACCAGCCTGGACCGGCGAGGTGAGCAGCGCTATGCCGCGGCCGGTGTACAGCCATTCATCGACCAGCCCGGGGTGGGGCGGCTCGGTGATGGGAAGAAAGAGGTTCTCCAGGTCTCCGAGCAAGTCCCAGCCGGTCTGGCGGGCGATTTCTACCCGCATGGCGAGGAAGGATTCGTCCGCGCTGTCCTGCAGGTATGGGTAGGGGGCGTTGACGCCTTCGACCTTGACCAGATTCAAACGTCCAAGGGCATCCTCTCCAGGACTAGAGAGCACTTTTTGAAAAAGGATCGACGGAATGGGGTCGCGCGGCTCAAGCAGTTTGGTGACGACCAGCCCTGGGAGGGCGGCTGCTTCCCAATCCATACCGTTGATCGCGGCGGGCATTTCTTCCGGCGGAAGCCCCAGTTTGCCGTCCGCAAGGCGGTACGCTACCAGCGCGTTCTGGTCCGGCGTATGCAGCACCGCCGCGATGACCGAGCCGTCCGGGCTCCAGACGGCAGAGCGCCCGCTACCGATCAGGCGCGGCGGGCTGGCCAAATCGTTCACATCACGGATGAGAAGGTCGTCAATCCCCTCGCGGCTGCTGGTCCAGGCCAGTAAGCGGCCATCGGGCGACCAGGCGGGATCGATATCAATTGCCGCTTCATTCTGGCTGAGATTGGTAAAACGGTCGTTGACATTATCAAGGTTCGCCACCCAGATTTCTTCATCGCCGCTGGCAGTCGAAACGAAGGCAATTTGCCGGCCCTGCGGGGACCATTTCGGGGAATAGTCGGCGGCGGGATCGGTGGTCAAACGGATCGGCGCCTGGTTCAAGTCGCTGAGCGATTGCAGGACAATTTCCAGATTACCCTCAATGTAGGTTTCGTATGCCAGCCATTGTCCGTCGGGAGACCAGGTGGGCGAGCCGTCGTACTGGGGTGTGTCGCTGACCCGGGTCAATTCGCCGTTGGATAGGTTCAGGATATAGATATCCCAATAACCGTTACGCCTCGAGCTGAACGCGATTTTCGAGCCGTCTGGACTGATCGCAGGCTGGCGGTCGTCCCAGGGATGGTCTGTCAGGCGGGTTAATTGCAGGCTCTGGGGATGATACGCGAAAAGGTGGCTGAAATAGCCGTCGCTCATCGCAAGGATCAGGTAGCCGGTCTCCGCTGCAAGCGGGTCGATGGTGGGAGTGGGAGTGATGGTCGCGGTAGGCGGAATGATCGTGGCAGTTGCTGTTGGCGAAGGCACTATTGTTTGGGTGGCGGTCGGTGTCGCCGTAGAAGTCGAGGTCGGCGTCAGCGTTGGCGGCGGATGGATATAAGGGGCGCGCAGGTTGATCGAACCCAGCCAGACGATGGAGGCCAATACGACCAGACCCACCACGGCCAACAGTGGTTGTCGTCCTGGAGTGTTCGCTGTATCAGGATTGCGCATCGGATCTGTATAGTTCAGGGTGACACATTTTCTGGGAGGTCGCCTGGATCAGGCTGAAAAACTGCTTGTATTTTAGCACCCGCTGAAAGCGGTCGTCAACAACCTGTACAGATGAGGTTTCTTAACAGATATGTCAAGAGTCCGCAGATTACGGTTCGATCAATAGTAGTTCCAGCGGATCGATCAGGCGGAATTGCGGACCGACTCGCCAGGCGCAGTAATTCGCCATCTCCTCTTCTGAGGCGTTGTTAATGTAATGAGCCATGTGCAAGAACTGTACCCCTGCAGGTCCCAGCCGCATTTCCAGATGAAGGTGAGTGTTTCCAGAAAAACCGCTGCTGCCCACCAGGCCGATCTGCTGCCCGCAGCCAGCCTGGCTTCCGACTTCGAGGACCGGCGTCTCTGCCAGGTGCGCGTAGAGCAGGTAGAGGGATAACTGATCTGTATCGGGCAGGCTGGCTGCGGGTGTGGGACAGGCCAGCCGGGGGTCAGGCTGGTATGCTTCCAGTTGAGGCAGAGAAAGCAAATACTCCTGCCAGGACGGCGGCAGGGATGATACCGGAGTTTCGATGATCATGGTGTAACCGTAAGGCGGGCGATCACCGATTGCACCGGCGACCTTGCCTTCGAGGACGGATTGAACCGGCAATTCTTCCATCGTATCGAAGGCGCCGTAGCTGTAAAAGGCAAAATCTACGCCGTGATGCCCGCCCTCTCCCCCCGGCGCCGGCGGGTCGAAGCGGGTCGTGACAATGTCTGTCAGTTGGGTAATTTGAAATCCGTGCAGCGGCGAGCAGACCTGGGCGTTGGATGGTGGAGTTGCCAGAACCGGCGCGGCGGTGTTCGGCGTTTGCTGCATCCGATCTGCCGGCGAAGGCGTTGGCGAACTAGCAGGGGTGAGCGAACCGCCTGTATTTCCTGCAGTCTCCGCCGGAGATTCGGCTTCGCCTGGCGGGTTTGCCGGATTGCATCCGGCGAATAAAACGATGATCAGGCAGGCGGTTAACAACCGGCGGAGCATCGGATGATGAAGCTATTCAGACGGATCCAGGACGAAGTCCGTCCGGGCTTCGTGTACCACCCCAATACCCCCATACAGAATACGCCCAACCAGGGTATATTTTCCATCCGGGGAGGGATGGCGGACGTGCATGGTGAAGACCAGGCTGAAATCAACATTTTCGATGATCGTGACGCTGCTGATCTCATCCCCGTCAGAGTTCAACAGCGAGGCTTCCAGATCGGGAGGCTGTTGAAACGGCGCGATCCGCGCATGAACGCGAATCTTGTCCCCCTCAGGCCACGGCTCGGCGCGCAGCTCGGTAAAGCGGACGTCCTGCGGGGCAGCGCCGTCCGAAGGCGGATTGTGCGGGTTGAATTTATTCATCATGCCTTCATCTCCTCTGGGATTATACCAGCGAGGGCATGACAAGTAATCAAAAACCTAAACGGAAAGCGGCCGCCTCCTGTTTTAGTTACTTTTCTTTACTCTCCAATTGTGATTTATGGAACAATCTTGCGCGCTTCCATGTAAAAGCGTTTTTCGACGGCCTCGCCCATCGAGAAGGTCTTGCGGGGCAAAGCGCCGTCAAGAATCACCGTCTTGAACAGGTCGCTCTTGTCCATGCAGGGCAGGAAAAAGCCGCAATTACCCGGCGCCCTTCCCTGTTTGAGGACAACATCTGTGCCGTGAACGTAGTCAACCTTACCGGCACTGCCCTCTGCGAGCCAATGGTCGATAAAGGGCTGGAGCGTCCCGACTGGAAGATTCGAGGTGGGGTTATGGATGACGGCAATCTCGCTGCTTTCGGGGGTCACCAATCCAATCAGATGATCCGGGCCGGATTGAGACGTCACTTTCTTGACCACCTCACGCTGGTCGGCGCAGGGGATAAAATCAAGCCGGTTGCCGAAGTATTCGCGCATGGCAATGTGTGGATCCTTGCTGGGAGAGAAAAGGACCCGGTGAATTGGTTCGAAATCGAGCCCTTCGTCGTGGACATTTTCGATTTCGACCAGGGCATAGCGCGCGGGGTGATCTGGCCCCGCGGCGGCTTTAATTTTCTCCCAAATTGCCTTGGCAGTAGCCAGTGAGTGGTTTCCGTCGCCAACGGCGAAGAGAAGCAAGCCTTTTTCTGGCCCGACGCCGTATTTTGAGTAGAAGTTTTCCGGCAAGGCCAGTTTTTCAAGGGCGGCGATCACCTGCTGCTCGAGAGAAAGGTCATCCACCAGGTGGCCCTTCAAGTGACCGCTGCCAAGCATCAGCTCGAAATCGTAAAGAAGGGGCAGCTGCTCTGCCCGGGCAGCCACCCGATCGATCACCGTGCATCCCGGGTCGTCAATCAGAACGAGGATGTGGGGCAATTCGAGCAGCGCACCTTCGCGGATGCGAATGCGCGGTGGCAGGCGTTCGATGATGGTTCCCTCGGTGGCGCGAATCAGCGACTGCGACCCTTTGGTGTAGTCGTATTTTTCCAGATCGAGGGCGAGCATCAAACCGCGGCGGGTTTTCCCAAGCGAGGTGCGCTCGACGTAGACCATCCCGGCATAGACGTTAAAAATGCCCTGCGCGTAGTAATCCCGCATGGCTTTGTTCGTCGTCTGCAGGCGGGCCTGCTCTTCGGGAGTGCCGAGGAAAACTTCAGGCAGGGTCAGGTGGAAAGTTGACGGCGCGTCTCCGACGATGGCAGCCACTTTCTGCCAGTATTCCGGCTCGGAGGTGAACTGATCGCAGGCGATGGTAGCCCATTTGTACAGGTCGACGCCTGCTTTCGGGAGTAAGATATCGGCAACCTGGACGCCAACGGATGGGTAGTTTCTCATATTTTCCGGCCCCTTTTCGTCGATTGATTTGGGATGTAGGCTGAACCCAAGATCATTTTACCCATTTACGTTGACTTGGCAATCGGCCTGGGGAAAAACAGGAAGTCTGTCAGGTGGGAATAAGGAAAGTTAGCGGGGGGTAGTGATCTTATTTTCGCCTGTTATCCTTCACCCAGGAGTAAGAGAAGGGTAGGGTGCGATCCTCGCGGTTAAATCATCATAGGGCTTGTCCGCGGCTATTCGGACAGCCCTATCGATTGAGAAGATCTCTCCAGGCTACATGCCTGCCAAAAAACAAATCCCGACCGTTCCTGGGCCGGCGTGGGTGCCGATTGCCGGGCTGACCGTAGTCGAGAAAGCCTCTGTGATTTCTGCCTGTTCGAAACGCTGGCAGGCTTTTTGCAAAAGCGCTTCGGCTTCTGTGGGCGCATTGGCGTGCAGGGCTGCCAGGTGGATTGGGCGGCGGCTGCCGATGCGTTCTTCAAGCAGTTGCAGCATCCGGTCGGTGGCCTTGACCATTGTACGCACTTTTTCGATCGGCTCAATCCGGCCATCGCGCAATTCGAGGATAGGTTTCAGGCCAAATGCAGTGCCGAGAAATGCCTGCGCCCCGCCGATGCGCCCGCCGCGGTGGAGGAATTCGAGGGTACTGACCACGAACATGACCCCGGTGTTTTCGATTGCCTTTTCGGTCAATGCGACGACCTCTCCAAGGCTGGCGCCTTCTTTTACTGCCCGCGCCGCCATCAATACCGGAAAGCCGAGCGCCATGCTGGTCGCATTCGAGTCAATGATCGTGATCCGGTCGGATTTGAGGTGATCCCTGGCCTGGTAGGCTGAATCGAGCGTGCCGGAGAGCTTAGCTGAGATGTGAATACTGACGATATGGTAATCCTGATCCAGCAATGTCCGGTACAATGCCTCGAATGCGGCGGGAGAAGGCTGCGAGGTAGAGGGCATTGCTTTTGCGCTTTGAAGGCGGGTGTAGAATTCGAGCGGCTGGATGTCGATCCCGTCGCGGTAGCTTTCCTCATCCCAGATCACTTGAAGCGGGACGGTATGCAACGGATAACCACTGGATAAGTTTTCTGGGATGTAGGCGGTGCTGTCCGTAACGACGGCGATCTTTGACATCGATCTCGTACTCCTGTTATATGATTGTATATTAATTACCTGAATTTATATAACACTGAATCACATAAATAGTTGCATTTACTTGAAAAAGCCACTCAAATCGCGCGATGTTCCCTGTCTGCGGGTTGTCCCTTGACCGTTCGCGCTTTCCCGGCTAAAATCAGCCCTGTTCACGCCCCGTCCAGGGGTGTTAGTTTGTCATGTTAAAGGTACGCGGTGTTCGAATCGCTTTCTAAACGGCTCGATCAGGTTTTTCAGCAGCTCCGCCGGCGCGGGAAACTCTCCGCGCAGGATGTGGATTCGGCCATGCGCGAAGTCCGTCTGGCATTACTCGAAGCCGATGTGCATTACAGCGTGGTCAAGGATTTCGTCGCGCGGGTGCGCGAGCGGGCGGTTGGCGCCGAGGTCTCCAAGGCGCTCAATCCGGCTCAGCAGGTGATCAAGATCGTTCACGAAGAGTTGATCCAAACCCTTGGCGAGCCGGCCCGGTTGAACTTATCTGGACCAAAACCGCGGGTGATCATGCTGGTTGGCCTGCAGGGCTCAGGCAAAACCACGGCTGCCGCCAAGCTTGCCTCGCGCTTGCGCTCGCAGGGCGAGCGGGTCGAGCTGGTCGCGGCCGACCCCTATCGGCCGGCGGCCATCCGCCAATTGCAGACCCTTGGCGAGCGGATCGGCGTGCCTGTGTTCAGCCAGAGCGGGATAAAACCGCCCGAGCTAGTTGCCCGGGCTTATGACCAGGCTCAAAAGGGCGGCGTTTCGGTGATGATCATCGACACCGCCGGGCGTTCGCAGCTCGACCAGGAGCTGATGGATGAGCTTAAAGCGATCACCCGGCGAGTCCCTCCCGTCGAAATCCTTCTGGTCGTGGACGCAATGATCGGTCAGGAAGCGCTGCACATCGCCGAAGGTTTCCGTGATTCGGTCAGCCTGACCGGCCTGATCTTTACCAAAATGGACGGCGACGCGCGCGGTGGGGCAGCGATCTCCATCCGCAGCGTGACCGGCGTGCCGATCAAGTTCCTTGGCACCGGCGAGGGAATCGACGCGCTGGAATCTTACGATCCTGGCCGGCTGGCTTCACGCATCCTCGGCATGGGCGATGTAATCGGGTTGATCGAGCGGGCGGAAGCCTCTCTCAACGAAAAAGAAGCCCAGGAGCAGGCCGAACGGATGCTCTCGGGTCAGTTTTCGCTGGAAGACTTTGCCAAGCAGCTCAAGCAGCTGCGGAAGATGGGTCCGTTTGCGCAGCTGCTGGATATGCTCCCCGGCGGTATGGGCCAGATGGCCCGCAACGTGTCGCCCGAAGAGGCCGAAAAATCACTCAAAATCACCGAGGCGATTCTCAATTCGATGACCGTCCAGGAGCGCCGCCACCCGGATATTCTCAACGCCAGCCGGCGCAGACGCATCGCCGCCGGCTCTGGCACCGATGTCCAGGATGTCAACCGCGTCCTCAAGCAGTTTCGCGACGCCCAGCGGCTGTTTAAAACCCTGCAAAAAACAGGCGGGCGCGGAATGCCGCGCCTGTTCGGCTGACCGGAAAGGAACGAAAGTTCAAACGCCATCCTTCAGCGTCCCTCGACTTTTCGTGACTTGACAGAAAAGCCGCATGCATGCAAAATCAAATCAGATACGTATTAGGAGATAGGTTCAAACATGGTAAGAATTCGATTGCGTCGAGTTGGTTTGCGCGGACAGCCAAGCTACCGCATCATCGCTGCGGATAAAGAAGCTCCGCGGGACGGCCGCTTCCTCGAAATTCTGGGTTCCTATAACCCGCGCACCGAGCCCTTCACATTCCAGGTGAATGAGGAGCGCATCTATCACTGGTTGAAAAACGGCGCACAGCCAAGCGAATCAGTGCAAAAACTCTTCAACAGCGTTGGCTTGACTCAACGGTTCGAGCGAGTTAAAGCAGGCGAATCGCTGGAGGCGGTGCTCAAAGAGGCCGAAGAGTATTACGCCAATCGCAAGGTCAACCCGAAGACAAACCCGGTTTAATCCCGCTGACTTCCGGCAGTCAACCGCTGGATTATTGACCGGCGGACGTGAAAGGAGTTCACGTGAAAGAGCTGATCGAATATATCGCCTGTTCCCTGGTAGAAGATCCGACTCAGGTTCGGGTTCGCCAGGAGCGGGCGGGAGCCAAGGTGAGGTTCGAACTCTGGGTCGCTAAAGAGGATATGGGCCGGGTGATCGGGAAGAGCGGACGGGTTGCGAATGCGATGCGCATCCTTCTGCGAGTCGCAGCCGCCCGAGAAGGAAAACAGGCCACCCTGGATGTAATGGAACCACGGTGAAATTGAGCAGGAAGAACCCCCGGGTAAGGAATGATATTCCAGCAGGCTCGCCTCATCCGGGCGAGCCTGCCTTCTTGACGATCGGCAAGCTCCAGCGGGCGCATGGACTGCGTGGAGAGCTGGTTATGGAAGTGTTGACCGGCTTTCCTGAACGGCTCACCCCGGGAAGAAGGGTTTATCTTGGCGAAGATCACGTTTTACAGGTCATTCGCAGTGTGCGCTCGCTCAACCGCGGAGTATTGATCGCCTTCGAAGCGGTCGATACGGTGGAGATGGCGCGCGAATACAGCAACCAGTTTGTCTATGTCCGCTCGGATGAGCTGCCAGCGCTGCCGGAAGGGGAATATTACCATCATCAGCTTCTTGGGTTGACGGTCGTCGAACAGGGTGGAAGCGTCATCGGCAGGCTGGTCGAAATAATAGAGACCGGAGCGAACGACGTTTACGTGGTGGAAAAAGCGGACGGCTCGGAACTGCTGCTCCCTGCCACGGCCGAAGTGATCTGTTCGATCGATTTAGAAGCAGGCCAAATCCAGGTTAAGCCGCCGGAATGGCTGTAAGGGGGCGGCAACAAAATGGATCCGAAAATCTATTGGGTCGGGTTCAATTATGTTAAGGGCATCGGGGCTGTCCGTCTGCAGACCCTGCTGGATGCGTTCAACGGCGACCTGCAGGCTGCCTGGAAAGCCCCTTACGAGCAACTCCGCCAGACCGGGTTGAGCTCCAGGTTGGTCGAGGGCATCCTCAAAGTCCGGGCTGAAATCGACCTGGAACGAATTTGGGAGCGGATGGCTGCGGCGGGGATCAGCGTGATGACCTGGGAGGATGAAAATTATCCGCGCCTGCTGCGTGAAATTTACCAGCCGCCGCCAGTACTCTACCTGCGCGGGGAAATCCTGCCAGAGGATGAGACCGCCGTCGCGGTGGTCGGCACCCGGCGGATTACCGCCTACGGGCGGCAGGTTACCGAAGACCTTGCCGGCGCATTGGCCCGGCACCAGGTCACGGTGGTCAGCGGGCTGGCCCGTGGGACGGATGCGATCGCACATCAGGCTGCGCTGCGCGCAGGCGGGCGGACGATCGCCGTATTGGGCAGCGGCGTCGACCGGATATACCCGCCCGAGCACCGCCGGTTGGCTGAGGAAATCATCGAATCCGGCGCAGTGATCAGCGACTACCCGCCCGGGACGCCGCCGGAAAGTGCAAATTTCCCGCCGCGCAACCGGATCATCTCGGGGCTTTCACTGGCGACGGTTGTGGTCGAAGCCGGTGAAACCAGCGGGGCGCTGATCACGGCGACCTTTGCCCTTGAGCAGGGCCGTGAGGTGCTGGCCGTGCCCGGGTTGATCACAGCGCCGAGCAGCAAGGGCACTAACCGGCTGATCAGCAACGGCGCGCGGCCGATGCTCTCGCCCGAGGATGTACTCGAGGCAATCAATATCCGCGCGGTCAACACCCAGCGAATGGCCCGCCGCCTGCTCCCGGCTGACGAAATTGAGGCCCGCCTGCTCGAGCTGATGGGCGAAAGCAGCATGGCCGCTGATGAGTTGTCCTTCTTATCAGGCTTGCCGATCGAGAAAGTTTCGGCTACACTGGCGATGATGGAGTTAAAGGGGCTGATCCGCAACGCCGGCGGGATGAACTACATCTCTGTGAGAGAGGAAAATTCGGAATACCGGGTGTAGATCCATGCAGAATTACTATGCCGTAATCATGGCGGGCGGCGGCGGGACGCGCCTTTGGCCGCTCTCCCGCACCGACCGCCCCAAACAGATGCTGCGCCTGGGCAGCGAGCGGACGCTGTTTCAAATCGCAATCGACCGGCTGGACGGGCTGTTCCCGCCCGAACGCATCCTGGTGGTCACGGTGGCTGAACAGGCCGTCGAATTGCAGCGCCAGGCGCCAGAAATTCCGCAGGAAAATTACCTGCTCGAACCGCTTCCGCGCGGCACGGCCTCTGTGGTGGGACTGGCTGCGGCAGCCTTAACCGCCCGCGACCCTGGAGCAGTCATGGCCGTCTTGACCGCCGACCACGTCATTCGCAACGTGGATGCCTTCCAGCAGCTGCTCCGCTCGGCCTATGCAGTTGCCCAGCAGGATTATCTGGTCACCCTCGGAATTCAACCAACCCACCCTGCCACTGGCTACGGTTACATTCAACAGGGCGAGCGGCTGGATGACGTCGAGAACCAGCCTGTCTATCGGGTCGAGCGGTTTAAAGAGAAACCAGACCTGGAAACCGCTCAAGCTATGCTGGCCCAACGAAACCATGTTTGGAATTCGGGAATGTTCATCTGGCGGGTTAACCGCATCTGGGCTGAGTTCCACCGCTGGATGCCGGCGCTGGCGGAGATTCTTGAGCAGATCGCTGAGAGCTGGACCACCCCGCAGCGAAGCCAGGTTATCCAAGCCCTCTGGCCGGCAATCCAACCGGAGACGATTGACTACGGGATCATGGAACACGCCGAGCGGGTGGCAGTCCTGCCGGCTGCGGATTTGGGCTGGAGCGACATCGGCAGCTGGGATGCGCTGTTTTCAGTCTTGCAAGCAGATGAAAATGGGAATATCATCCTTCATTCTGAGACCCTCCAACTGGATGCAAGTCAATCGTTGATCTTATCTGAGAACAAAGATCGCCTGATCACGACCATCGGCGTGCGCGACCTGATCATCATCGATACGGGCGACGTCCTCCTGGTTTGCAACCGGGCCGACGCGCAGAAGGTCCGCGACGCTGTCAACCAATTGAAAAAAACCGGTCAAAACCGTTATCTATGAGCGAGGTTGAGATGGAAGCTTATTGTTTTAAGTGCAAAACGAAAAGAGTAATGCTGGAACCTGCCCCGGCATATAACGCCGCCGGTGCTCCGGTGACCTATGGAAAATGCCCGGTGTGCGGGACGAAAATGGTGCGCACCGGAAAATCTGCAGCGCACGAGCACCTGCCCCGGCCAGAGAACGGCGGACGCAGGGCGCAGAGAAGCGGCAAGCTGGTGATCGTCGAGTCGCCGGCCAAAGCCCGCACCGTTGGGCGATTTCTTGGCAAGGGCTATACGGTCAAAGCTTCTGTCGGACACGTCCGCGACTTGCTCCGCTCGGAGCTTTCGGTTGATTTACAGAATAATTTCGAGCCAAAGTACCGGGTGCCGAATGAGAAGCGCCCGGTGGTCAAGGAGTTGAAGGAATTAGTCAAAAAGGCTGAGCAGGTCTACCTGGCGACCGACCCCGACCGTGAAGGCGAAGCCATCGCCTGGCACCTGCTCGAAGCGGCCCAGATCGATCCCAAACTATCCAGACGGGTGGTTTTTCACGAAATCACCCAATCGGCGATTGAGGAAGCATTCGCTCATCCACGGTCGATTAATATGGACCTGGTGAACGCCCAGCAGGGGCGGCGGGTGCTCGACCGACTGGTGGGCTATAGCTTAAGCCCGCTTCTCTGGGAGAAGGTGCGCAGCCGCCTGTCGGCCGGACGGGTGCAATCGGTCGCATTGCGGTTAATCGTCGAGCGAGAAAGGGAGATTGAGGCGTTCGTCCCTGAGGAGTACTGGAGCATTCAGGCTGAGCTTCGCCCAGAGTCGGTCAGGCAAACCTATATTGCCCGTCTGGCAAAGATCGATGAGAAAGATCCAGATTTAAAAGATAAAGCCACGGTTGATGGCTACCTGGACGAGTTGGATAAAGCCGAATACCGGATCAGCAAAATCAAGCGCGGCGAGAGGCGTCGCAAGCCTTCTGCCCCATTCATCACCTCAACCCTCCAACAGGAAGCCTCCCGCCGGTTGGGGTACACCGCCCGACGGACCATGTCGATTGCCCAACAGCTCTATGAAGGCCTGGACGTCGGCGAAGGAGGCGCAGCCGGGTTAATCACCTACATGCGCACCGATTCAATTCAGATTGCCGAGGTTGCAGTCCAGGAAGTGCGCGGTTTCATTCAGAATACTTACGGGGCTGATTTTCTTCCGGCTGCCCAGCCGCAATACAAGACGCGCGCAGTCGGCGCGCAGGAAGCCCATGAGGCCATCCGCCCAACCTCCGTACTGCGCACGCCGGAAAAGATCAAGGGATACCTCAGTCCTGAGCAATTCAAACTCTATCAATTGATCTGGCAGCGTTTTGTCGCCTCGCAAATGGAAGCGGCGGTTTTCGACACCGTTTCGGTCGACGTTGAGGCCGGAGGAAGCCATCGCTATCTCTTCCGCGCTTCCGGCTCGACATTGAGGTTCCCGGGCTATCTGATTGTCTATGAGGAAGCCAAAGATGAAGACCAGAAGGGCGAGGAAGAGGAAAACGTGCGTATCCCGCCTGGATTGGAAGAGGGCCAGCAGCAGGAATTGATCCGCCTGATTCCCGAGCAGCATTTCACCCAGCCGCCTCCGCGGTACAGCGAAGCCTCACTGGTTCAGGCGCTGGAGGAATATGGGATCGGCCGCCCGTCAACCTACGCCCCGATCCTTTCGACCATTGTCGAGCGCGGCTACGTGACTCGCGAAAACAAGCGTCTTATCCCAACGGAGACCGGCATGCTGGTCAACGACCTGATCGTCGAACATTTCAGCGATATCGTCGATTTGAGTTTCACCGCAAGAATGGAAGAAAAGCTGGACAACGTCGCTTCCGGCGAGCGCGAGTGGACTGAGGTGGTGCGTGAATTTTACGATACCTTCGAGCCGCAATTGAAGCACGCCCAGGAGGCGATCCCGGTTACCAAAGCGGAACTGGAGAAGGTCGGCCGCCCCTGCCCGGAGTGCGGCGGGGATCTGGTCATCCGCTGGGGGCGCTACGGCAAATTCATCAGCTGCAGCAACTTTCCTTCCTGCCGCCATACGGAAGCCTTTCTGCAAAAAATTGGGGTGACTTGCCCTGAGGACGGGGGCGAGATTGTCGAACGAAAAACCCGCAAGAACCGCATCTTCTACGGCTGCGCGAATTACCCGAATTGCCAGTTCACCTCGTGGAAAAAACCAATCAGCAAGCCCTGCCCGTCCTGCGGTGGACTGCTGGTGATCGCCAACAAGCGCGAAGCGCAATGCACCAAATGCGAAGAGACGTTCATCCTCGAGCAAGTGTTGGAAAGCGCTCCTGAGGCGGCATAAACCTTGCACCCTGCGAAATACGACTATACGCCAATTCGTTGTTGCCTTTTTCAAAAATCTGTTCTACAATGATTTTGTTAAAGGAATCACGTGTCTGGCAGGCTCGAATTCAAAGAGTAGGAGCAAAAGATGGACAAAATCCGTGAGCAAATCCGCAATCCCCTGGTGACGGCAATCGTTGGATTGGTGGTCGGTTTGATCATTGGTCTGCCAGTCCTCGGCTGGGGGTTATGGCCTGTTCAATGGAAAGACGCTGAGCCCAGGTTCCTCCGGGAAGATTTGAAGCAGGATTACCTCTGTATGGTGATCGATTCATATGCGCGCCGTGGTGACGTGGCTGAAGCGGCGGCGCGCTTCGAGCTGCTTGGCGAGGATGCCGCAGCCATCCTGGATCAAATCCGACCGGGCACCTGCAATTTGAATGAAAACGACATCAATACTTTCCGGGCTGCAGTGCTGGGTCCGGTGGTGCCAAAACCCGTCACCGAAGCGACGCCGGGTAAAGAAACTTCCACTGCGCCGCCATCTCGGCTGGGACTCGTGATTGGGTTGTGCGTTGTGACGCTCCTGGTCGGGGCAGCCGCGGTGTACCTGCTGGTCATCCGCAGACGCGGGATTCGAATTGCAGCGCCTGCTGGCGCGGCAGAAGAACACATACGCCCGGCAGAACGGACCGAATTTGCTCCCGAGGGGCAAGAGCCGCCTATCGCTCAGTTTATGACCACCTACATGCTTGGCGACGATCTTTATGACGATTCCTTCAGTATCGATTCTCCGAGCGGCGAGTTCCTGGGTGAGTGTGGAGTGGGAATATCCGAGACGATCGGGGTTGGCGATCCCAAGAAAGTTACCGCTGTCGAGGTCTGGCTTTTTGATAAGAACGACATCCAGACCGTGACCAAGGTATTGATGACGCCGCACGCGTTCAATGACCCCTCCATCCGACAGCGGCTGGAATCCAAAGGCGAGCCGATCGAAATTGCCCCCGAAAAGCGGATTTTGCTCGAAACTGCCACCCTACAACTCGAGGCGCGGGTGGTCGATATCAGCCTCGGCGGCGGGGCGCTGCCAGAAAACAGCTTTCTCGAGCGTCTGACCCTCGAGCTGGCGGTCTGGCCAAAACCGATGGTCTGATTTCGATGGATTGGCAATGCAAACCGGCAGCCGTATGTTCGGCTGCCGGTTATTTTCTGTCAGGATTATTCGATTTTGATGATTTTCAGGCGGATCGAACCGCCAGGGGTGTCGGCGATGACCTCGTCTCCAACCCGGTGACCCAGCAGGGCTTTACCGATCGGTGATTCGTGGGAAATCTTGCCGTTGCCCGGGTCAGCCTCTTTAGAACCTACCAGGTGGAATTTCTCCGGCGGATGGGATCCTTCCTGGATCGTTACGTAATCGCCAATGTTGATTACTTCCAGGTTTTTCTCGAAATGGTCGATGATAATGACATTCGAGAGCAGCCGCTCTAATTCCTGAATGCGCCCCTCGAGGAAGCTTTGCTCCTCTTTGGCGGCATTGAAATCCGCATTTTCACTCAGGTCACCCTGGTCGATTGCCGCCCGCAGACGCTTCGCCAGTTCTTCGCGAGTTGGCCCTTTCAGATATTCCAATTCAGCCTGAAGGCGTTTGAGACCTTCCAGGGTCAGGTAAGACGCTTCCGACATATTCACTCCGTTGAGGATAATACCGGCGTCAATGATAACACAAAAATATGGATCCCGAGGCTGTCAAGGGAGCGCGGTCGGATCGAATAATTTTTGATATTCCTCGATGGCGTAACGGTCGGTCATGCCGGCGATATAATCGCAAACTGTCCGCTCAAGCCCGAATTTATCCATATTCTTATAGACGTGTCCAGGGAGGATCGTGGGTTCTTTGCAGTAGGATTTGAATAGTTCGTTGATCAACCGCTCAGCCTTGACTGCCATCCGCACTACACGGTAGCTCCGATACATATTCTGGTAGAGAAAATCTTTTAGCTGCCTGTTGCGGGTAGCCATGTCTTCGCTGAAGGTGATCACATTGAACGGCAGTCTCTGGACATCTTCCACCGAGCTGACTCTGTTTTCGCGCAGACGCTGTTCGCTGGCCCTGAGGATATCGGTCACCTCGGTGCCGATTAACCGGCGGATGATCCGGTGGCGGGTGAGGTCGTCCAGCTCGCCGCTGCGCCAGCCGATGCTTTCGCGCATAACCTGCCAGAGCTCGATTTCTTCCAGCATTGCCACGGTGATAATGCCCGAGCGCAGGCCGTCATCCAGGTCATGGGCTGTATATGCCAGCTCATCGGCGACATTGGCAATTTGAGCCTCGATATGACCGCGCAGTTCCGGATTGAAATCGCGGGCATCAGCCTGGTCATACTCGGTTTCATGCTTGACGATGCCTTCGAGCACTTCCCAGGTCAGGTTCAACCCCGGAAAATCGGGATAACGCTGTTCCAGCGCGGTAACGATCCGCAGGGATTGTTTGTTATGATCAAATCCGCCGTGGTCTCTCATCAGCCGCCCCAGGGCAACCTCGCCGGAATGGCCAAAGGGAGCGTGTCCAAGGTCGTGAGCCAGGCAAATCGATTCGGTCAAATCCTCGTTCGCTCCGAGGGCGCGGGCAATCGTCCGCGCGATCTGGGCGACTTCGAGGGTATGAGTCAGGCGGGTCCGGTAATAATCGCCTTCGTAGGTAATGAAGACCTGGGTTTTGTATTCCAGGCGGCGAAAGGCGGTCGTGTGCAGGATGCGATCGCGGTCGCGCTGGAAGACGGTGCGGTACTCCGGTTCGTCTTCGGGGTGGGTTCTGCCGCGCGAATATTTACTGTGGTGACCGTAAGGAGCTAAAAGCTGGTCCTCGAGATCTTCTAACTGGCGGCGTGTGTAAATCATAGAGACACTACCTTATTCTATATTGGCGTTTGAGCATATCAGCGTGCCCGGGTTTTCTCCGCATAAAGCCTTGTACAGGTGATCCGCCTGGACGCCGGAAAAGATGAGGGCCTGCAATTTGGGGTGCTCATGGATCAGGGCGAGCATCAGGCGCACTTTTTCGATCATGCCGCCGGTGACATCTACGCCGGCCGATCCGCGGATCGATCCGAGAATCTCTTCTGAGCGGGGAAGATCGATCCTTGCAAGGAATTGATGACATTCAGGATAATCCAGGAAAACGCCCTGCTCCAGTCCGCATAACAGGATGCGGTCTGGGACAAGCACCTCGGACAGCGCCCGGAATACTTCCTCAGTGGAGAAGATCGTCCCGCCTAAACTGCGATCGAAGACGACGTCACCGTTGACCAAAGGGATCAGCCCTGCTGCAAGCGCCGCTTTGAGCGGATCTACAAACCGGCTGTCCAACCTGCCTCCATTAGCGTGAAGGATTGCCGAGGGAGGGAAGGCGATTCCAGGCAGCCCGGCAGCGCGCATAGCCTCCAGGATGATGTTGTTCAGGTCGCGAGCTTCCCGCCAGACTTCGACAAACCCCTGCCATTCTGACGTCGCGCGCACACCATTGCGGGTACCGTACTTATTCGCGGCGACGTGCCCGAAGGAGCCCGATCCGTGCCCAAGGACCAGGCGTAAATCCGGCTGTTCTATCCGAGCCCGGCTGATTTCATGCATCAGTCGGGCGATCACGTCGGGTTTGGCCGAGCGCGGCTGATTTTTATCGGTAATCAATGAGCCGCCGAGTTTGAGGAACACCAGCACGGTCAATTCTCTCCCCGAGGCGACACGGTGGTCGATCTTGTCCAAACCGCGCCGGCGTTCTGCAGAGCTGCCGCGATCCGTTCCTCATCCCCTGCCTGGACCAGGGCAATCATGTTCCCGCCTCCGCCTGCGCCGGACAACTTGGCGCCCAGAGCGCCAGCTTCCATGGCTGCGCTGACCAGGCGGTCCAGCTCGGGGCAGGAAACCCCAAGCGATTGGAGTAAAGCGTGGTTTGCACTCATCAGCGGTCCCAGCCTGGCGCTCTCACCGGTTTCGAGGATGCTGCGCGCGCGGATGACGATCTTGGCGATCTGATCGAACCAGTCTTCATGGCGCTCGGGATCAGCCTGCCGGCGCTCGCGCAGGGAACTAACCATGAGGGAGGTGGACGAGTCCACGCCCGTGTCAGCGATGACCAGATGAAGCGGTTCTGCCAGGTTGAGAAATTCGATCGGCTTTGCGCGGATGAAATATACCGGTCGGGCGTAAACTACAACCGTATTGTCGATCCCCGAGGGGTTGCCATGCAGACGCTGTTCAGCGCGGTATGCGATCTGCGAAACCTGCTCATCCGAGAGCGGGTGGCCAAGGAAGGAAGCAGCGGCGCGCGCCAGAGCCGCCGCGACTGCGGCGCTCGATCCCAGCCCGGCAGCAGGGGGAATGGTCGAAGTGATTCGCAGGGTAACCGCGGGCATCGATTGGATCCCCAACGCCTCCCAGACGCCGTGAATGACCAGCGCGAATGGATCGTCAGCGGGAAGCTGGTCAAGCGTGGTCTGGAGCTGGATGTCGGGCGCATCGATCTTCACCCGCCCGGAAGGCCCGAGTGGATCCGCCAGGGCAGTCACTTTGGCTCTCACCCCTGTCAACGGAACAGCGATTGCCGGGCGGTTGTAGACAACCGCGTGTTCGCCAAAGAGAATGATTTTTCCGGGGGCAGAGGCGGCGATCGCTGGCATAGGGAATCAGAAGATGTAAAAAATGATCAGGATGGTGAGCGCCCAGAGGATAATGGTCGCCTGCAGCGGGCGGTCAGAGAGGAGGATATCTTCCGGCGCGCCGCCCGATTCCTCGATTTGGATCAAATAGAGATAGCGAAAGATGCCGTACAAGACGAACGGTATGGTCAGCATCATCGAATGGTTGCTTGGCAGGTTTGGCGCTGAAAAGGTATAAAGGCTGTAGGCGACGATCGTCGTTCCTGAGACGATTGTAATCAACTGATCGAGGAAGGGGATGGAGTAACCGTCCAGCACCCGGCGGTGGTTGTTGGCGCCATCCGCAAGCAGGGTCAGCTCGGCGCGGCGTTTCCCGAAGCCGATATAGAGGGCGAACAGAGTGGTCACGACGTACAGCCAGGGCGAAAACCGTTCGACGGTAATCAATGTGACCCCGGCGGCAACGCGCAGGACGAAGCCGGTCGCGACGATCAGCACATCGAGCAGAGGGATATGTTTGAGCCAATTGGAATAGGCCAGGTTGACCAGAAAATAGGCCAGGGAAACCCAGCCAAATCCTGGCGAAAGGATAAACGCGGCAGCGAGGGTCAAGAGCGCGATCGCAGCGGCTGCTCCGGCGGCGATCGGTATGGGAAGCGCTCCCGAGGCGATCGGCCGGTTGCGTTTTTGCGGGTGTTTGCGATCGGCTTCGGCGTCGAAGATATCATTAATAATATAAACGCTGCTGGATAGCAGGCAGAAGAGTACGAAACCCGCCAGCGAGCGAAGGATGGCCTGAGGATTGAGTAATTGGCGGTCAAAAACTACCGCAGCAAGGACGAATACATTTTTCGTCCACTGCCTGAGGCGCATTGTCTTCAGCAGGGCGCGCAGCATGCCAATATCATATCATAAGTTGCGCATCTGTTAGTACAATAAGGCTATGGCGAAAAAGCGGCTGGACGTTCTGCTCGCTGAAAAAGGACTTGCGGAGAGCCGCTCGCAGGCGCAGCGGCTGATCATGGCCGGGCAGGTGCGGGTTAACGGGCAGATGATGCTCAAGCCCGCCGATCAGGTCGATGAGCGGGCTCAATTAATCGTTGAGAGCGGTCCTCGCTACATTTCTCGCGGCGGAGAGAAACTGGAGGCGGCGTTGGCTGCGTTTGGATTGACCGACCTGCACGGCGCCACCTGCGTGGATGTCGGCGCTTCAACCGGGGGATTTACCGACTGCCTGCTTCAGCACGGCGCCGGGCAGGTCTATGCGGTCGATGTCGGCTACGGCGAGCTGCACTGGAAGCTGCGCAATGACCCGCGGGTAATTTCCATGGAGCGGAGGAACGCGCGCTTCATCACGGGCTTTGACCGGCCAATCCAACTTGTAACAATCGACGCGTCCTTTATTTCCCTGCGGGCGCTGCTGCCGGTAGTGCGCACCTGGTTTGGCGGCGGGCAAGGCACGATCATAGCACTGATCAAGCCGCAATTCGAAGCCGGACGGGAGATCGTTGCCCGTGGGGGTGGGGTTGTCCGCGATCCGGCGGTTCACCGCCAGGTGCTGCTTGATCTTTTTCAATTCTTAGTGGGTCAGAATTTCACAGTCAGGGGATTGATCCGCTCACCTCTACT
Organism: uncultured Anaerolinea sp.; assembly: GCA_964564935.1. Lineage (GTDB taxonomy): Bacteria > Chloroflexota > Anaerolineae > Anaerolineales > Anaerolineaceae > Bellilinea. The sequence continues at coordinate 49,613 of CAZMCF010000013.1, forward strand.
GGGACCAAAAGGCAATGTTGAATTCCTGGCGCATCTTGAGATCCCTGCAGGCGACCAGCCAGCCAACTGGCAGGCGCTGATTGATTCGGTAATTTCTCCCGCTTAAGCGGAATAACCGAGGGGAGCGGGATGATGAAATCCGCCTCGCAGTCCGACAAATGGTTTCCTTCCCGCTACTGCGGAAGGCAGCATCTGGCTTGATCATCCCAATATTTTAGGATTGACCAGGGACGTTTTGATCTTCCTCAATGGCATCGAGGAAGGCTTCGACCACGGCAGGGTCGAATTGTTTCTCGCTCGATTCTTTGATATCCGTAATGGCTTCTTTATTAGTGAGAGACTGCCGGTAGGGAAGGTCGGTAGTCATCACAGCATACGCCTCGGCCAGGGAGATGATCGATGCGGCAGGAGGAATGTCTTTCTTGCTGAGCTGGTCGGGGTAGCCGGTGCCATCCCAATGCTCCTGATGATGATACACCCAGGGGACAATCCGATTCAGGTTGCTAATTTGCTTAACGATCTGTGCACCATAGTAGGGATGCATCTGGATCGTCTTCCATTCCTGGTTGGTCAGCGGCTTGACCTTGGTCAGAATCACTTCAGGGATCGAGATTTTCCCAATATCGTGGAGCTGGGCCGCAAGCTCAAGGTACTCCAGATCGGTTGAGGACCAGTTTAACTTACGCCCGATCATCACCGACAGGCGGGCTACTTCTTCTGAGTGACCAACCATAAAACGGTCGCGCTGGTCGACGGCTGCTGCCATTACCCGGGCAATCTCGACCATGGCGGAAATCCCGCTGACGGCGGCCATGGCGCCTAAACTGCCGGATCCCATGCTGGTTCGCTTGCGCTCGCCGACGGCCACCTCCAGCTCGACGGTGTTTTCGTAAAAGTTTAGGAAATTCTCCACGCGCTCGATCAGTATTTTAAGGTCGGCGTATTTTCCGTTTGACCACATAGCCGGGATTTGTTCGTACATAATTGCCGTGGCGCGGGCGATTTCTGCCTGGGGGATGATCCGTTTTCCATAGGAGTTCAACAGGTCGTGGTAGGCGATCACCCGGGAGAAGCGCTCACTGACCCTTGCAATTTGTTTCGAAATAGTCGGGTACTCGCGGACAACTTCTTCCAGTTGGCGCATCCTGGCGATGATCGTTTCGGTCGGTATATTGTCGCCCGTGCGCATGGTCAGGATTTCAGTGATTTGTTCGTTCCACAGGCTTTGCGCGTCCTGCAGGCTTAACACTTCGTTTCCGTAAAAGATCGGTTCGTCGTTCTTGCATTGACTTTCAACGTAGGACAGCGCCTTTTTTAGCGATTCGTAGGCCGATTCGATTCGAGCTTCGTTTTCCTGCCGGCGCAGTTCTTCCTGATATTTCTGTTCGCGGACGATCTGCATGCGGTTGTAGAATTCGAGTCCGCGCGGCGCTTTCGCCAGCAGGCTGCTCATACGGTCCTGTTCGGCGGAGAGGGCATCCCAGGCGTCGAGCAACTCTCTCAAGCCTTGATTGGTGTACGTGAAGTGCGGGCGTTTCCGGCTTTGTTCTTCAAGAATGGGCAGCTGCTTGATAATCTGGTTATAAACCTCCCAGATTTCTTCCTCGATTTGCGGGGCTTTGTAGGAGAGGTTCACGAGGGTCAGACGGTAGATAGAAAACAATTTCTCGACATCGCCCATCCGGCTGCGGATTTTTGCCGGATAATCGCGGATGGCCTGCTGCATGGCAGACCAATCGTTTACCGATTGGATGACCGGCGCAACCGTTCGCTGGAGCCAGTTTTGACGCCTTTCTGGCTGATTATCGCTCACAATCGGTTGTTTGAATGGCTGAGTGTCTTGCTCGCCTTCGAATGGCAGATTCGATTGGCCAGCCTCCTCTAGGTTCAGCTCGTCTTCAGGCTCTTCAACACTGCTGTCGGTGGTTTCTGAAGGCTCTGGATATTGATCAGACACTTGACGCTCCCATACTACCAACGTGATTTTCAACCGGTGTAACGATAATCTGAGGGAGGTTTTGCCAAAACCCCCAGCCTAGACGAATTTGGATTATTGTCTAGTATAACAAATCCTTGCAAGGATAGTGCCAGGTTTTAACCATTCACATCTGACAATGCCATGCCGATATTGGCGTTCAATCATAACGTTTCTTATTATAACCATCACAATAATTAATAATCTAATAAATTCATATGAACCTCGTAATTGAAACGCGTGACGGTTATTGTATAATATTGAGAGTTTTGGGTGATCAAGCCCAATTTATCCCATCCAACTTACGCCATGGTCCGGGGAGGCATTCATGTTTGGCGATCGAAAATTAATATCCGTACTGCTGGTCGAAAATTCCCCACATCTGTATAAACACCTCCAAAAAACGCTTGGATTGATCGAGGACGTCGAGCTGATCAGCACTTCCATGACTGCTCAGGAAGCCATTGAATCAATTAGAGTCTTGAAACCGGAAGTTGCGCTGGTTGAATACAACCTCCCGGATATGAATGGGATCGAGCTGACCGAAATTCTCCGCCGTGAATATCCTGGCACCCAGGTGGTTCTGATCTCGCAAGATAATTACACCGACCTGGTTCTTCAGGCTGTACGGTCGGGAGCATGCGATTTCATTACTCATGACGTGTCGGTCAAGGAATTAACCGATGTGGTCAAGCGCGCCGCGGCTTTATCTGCTCAGGATCGCCAAAGGCTCTTTTTTCCCACTCCTCCCGTTACTGTCCCCTCTCCAACCGAATCCGGCAAGGGAATTGGCAAAATCATCTCGGTCTATGGTGCAAAGGGAGGTATGGGCACGACAACCATCGCCGCGAATCTGTCCCTGGCGCTGATGGGGGAGAAAAATGAATCCCGCGTGGTTCTCGTGGACGGCAGCGTTCAGTTTGGCGATGTCCAATTGATGTTCAATGAGCTTGGACAGACGTCGCTGATGGACCTCGTCCCCCGCGTATTCGACCTGGATACCCAATTGGTCGAAAGCGTGATGTTATTTAACAAACCAACCGGACTATATATTTTGTCTGCCCCGCCGCGCCCGGAGTTTGCGGAAAAAATCAACGGCGAGAATATTGCCCGCATCCTGGAATTTCTGCGGCGCCATTACGACTATGTCGTGGTCAACACCAGCTCGTACATTTCCGATCCAGTCCTGGCAGCGCTAGACGCCTCCGAGGTGATTGTCCTGGTCACCACCCAGCAGATCAATCCAATCCGCAACACGCGTTTGTTCCTTGATCTTTGGGAAGGGCTGGGGATGGATAAGGGCCGCCTGATTCTGACGGTCAACCGGTTTGATCCGGACAATCCGATTACAGCGGACCGGATCAAAGATCGCCTGCGTCATCCGGTCGCTTTGATCCTGCCCGATGATCCGGGCGCTGCCCAGCGCGCGGATGCGCTTGGCAAGCCGGTGCTCCAATCCGGCCGAGATTCGGAGCTGGCCAGGGCGCTGACCCAGTTGAGCGACCTGATTCGCAAGAAGATCGTTGAGCTGGAAGAAGAAGAAATCCCGCGCATGCGCCTGTATTCAGTGGCGTAAACACCACTCCGGCGGTCCAAATAAAACTACACTCCCCGGCTAGAACCGCCTTTGTCCCATGAAGGCCAATTTGGGGTATACTAACGGCGGCCATGGGAACAGAGCGCATCCGCAATTTTTGCATTATCGCCCATATTGATCATGGGAAATCGACTTTAGCCGATCGTATGCTCCAGCTTACTGGAACCATCTCCGATCGGGAGATGATGGATCAGGTATTGGACACGATGGATCTGGAGCGTGAAAAAGGGGTGACCATCAAAGCATCGGCGGTACGGATGAGCTACACGGGCAGAGATGGCGAGGAGTATGAGCTCAACCTGATCGACACCCCCGGGCACGTCGATTTTGGCTACGAGGTCAGCCGGGCGTTACTGGCCTGCGAGGGGGCGGTGCTGGTCGTCGATGCGACCCAGGGGATCGAAGCTCAGACGCTGGCCAATCTATACCTGGCGCTCGAGGCTGATCTGGTCATCATTCCGGTGATTAATAAGATCGATCTTCCCTCGGCCCGGACTGAAGAAGTTGCGCGCGATCTCCACGCCCTGCTGGGCGTTGACCCCGCCTCGATCCTGATGATCTCGGCTAAGGAAGGCCGCAACGTCGACCAGGTACTGGAGGCGATTGTCTCAAAGGTGCCGCCGCCGAAGGGCAATCCGGATGATCCGCTGCAAGCCTTGATCTTTGACTCTCATTATGATTCATACAAGGGGGTAGTCGCTTACGTTAGGATCGCGGCAGGGAAAATTCTTTCTGGCGAACCGCTTCATCTGATGTCAACTGGCGCGGACATTCGCCCGGTAGAGATTGGTATCTTCGCACCGGACATGCGTCCGGTGAAGGAGCTGTATGCAGGCGATGTCGGCTACATCGCGACCGGTCTGAAGACCGTTTCGGAGTGCCGGGTGGGGGATACAGTCACCAGCGCGGCCAGGCCGGCCAGTCAGCCGCTGCCCGGATTCCGCCACCCCAAACCGATGGTCTTCGCCGGAATTTATCCGGTGGAGGGCGAGGATTACCAAAACCTCAAAGAGGCGTTGGAGAAGCTGCAACTCAATGACGCTTCTTTGATCTACCAGCCGGAAAAATCGCAGGCGTTGAATTTCGGATTCCGCTGCGGTTTTCTTGGTTTATTTCACATGGAAATCATTCAGGAACGGCTGGAGCGTGAATACGACCTCGATATCGTGGTAACCGCGCCGTCGGTAGAATACGAGGTTGTCCTGCATACCGGCGAGGTAATCACCATCGACTCCCCCGCGCTGCTGCCAGAAGAGGGGCTGATCGCAGAAATCCGCGAGCCCTGGATGGTCCTGCAGATCATCAGCCCAACGGAATATTACGGCACGATTATGGAGCTGGTGCGCAAGCGGCGAGGGGTGTTCAAGGGTCAGGAATATCCGGCTCCCAACCGGGTGCAGTTGAATTTTGAAATTCCACTCTCGGAAATCATTGTCGATTTCTTCGATGATTTAAAGTCACGGACGCGCGGCTATGCCTCGATGGATTATCACTTTGCGGATTACCGCGCCGGCGACCTGACCAGGCTGGAAGTGCTGGTCGGCGGCGAGCCTGTCGATGCGCTGGCATCTATTGTGCATCGTGAAGATGCGTATCACAAGGGTCAGGCGTTAGTCAGCAAGCTGAAAGAATTGATTCCCCGCCAGCTTTTTGACGTTGCTATCCAGGCTTCGGCTGGCGGGCGGATCATCTCTCGGGCGAATGTCAAGGCGCTGCGCAAGGACGTGCTGGCCAAATGTTACGGCGGCGACATAACCCGCAAGAAAAAGCTGCTCGAGAGGCAAAAGCGCGGCAAGAAACGGATGAAGATGGTCGGCAGCGTGGAAATTCCGCAGGAAGCATTCATGGCCATCCTTCGCCTGGAGGAAGATTGAGAACGGGCGGATTTTTCACCTGGAAATCTCTGCGGCGCTGGCTGCCCGGCGCGCTGATCAGCCTGATTGCCCTGTACGTGGTCTTCCGGTTGGCCAGGTGGGAAGACCTCGGTCCTGCGCTTGCCAGCATCCGGCCGATCTACATCCTGGCAGCCGCTGGATTAACCCTTTTGTTCCTTCTGGTGCGCGCCCTCGCCTGGCGGGTAATCCTTGGCGGTAAGCCGACGCTAGCTCAGACCTTCTGGGTCTATAACCAGGGCTATCTGCTGAACAATATCCTCCCCTTTCGCGCCGGGGAAATCGGCCGGGGGGTGCTGCTCGGTCAGTTGACAGGCATGGGCACGATGCAGGTTATTTCCAGTATTGTGATCGAGCGAGCCTTCGACATGGCCATGGCGGCAGGACTGCTCCTGGCAACCCTGCCGCTGGCGCTGGCCATGGAATGGGCCCGCCCGGTGGCGCTGATCACCCTCGTGGTGGTTTTGACCGGTTTGTTGATGTTGTTTTTGATCTCGCGAAATACCGAGTGGGTGCGAATCAAGGTCGAACAGATTGGCTCGCGCTGGAAATTCGCCAGGCAGACAGTGGTGCCTCAGGTTCTCAATCTGATCCAGGGGCTCTCGATCATGTCCAACCCCCGCCAGTTCCTGCTCGGGGTTGGGCTGATCATTCTCTCCTGGTTGGTGGCGGTGACCGAATACTACGTGGTGCTGCTCGCAATCGAACCTGACGCTGTTTACTGGTGGGGCATTTTCACTGACGCAGTCCTGGCGCTTGGAATCGCCATCCCTTCGGCGCCGGCGGCGTTGGGGACGTTCGAGGCGGCGATCGTCGGGGCGTTGAAAATTCTCGGCGTTGATGAGACTCTCGGGTTGGCTTACGCGATCACATTGCATTTCGTCCAATTTACGATCACCGGTGTTCTTGGGTTGATTGGGCTACTGCGCCAGGGGCAGCACCTTGGCGCTGTGCTCGCGGATATGCGGCTACGGGCGGAAGAGTAGAAGATCCATCTATTGTCAGGAGGCAGTTCATGGCAGGCAAGATACTGGTCACCGGGGGAGCGGGGTTCATCGGCTCGAATTATGTCGACCGCCTTCTGAAGCGCGGTGAACAGGTAACAATTTTCGATAATCTTTCCAGGGCCGGAGCAACGCGCAACCTGGAATGGCTGGAAAAGAATCATGGAAAAGATTCCTTCCGGCTGGTCATCGGCGACGTCCGCAACCAGCAGGCGATCCAGACCACTGCCCAGGAGGCGGATGTCATTGTTCATCTGGCAGCGCAGGTGGCAGTCACGACCTCGGTGACCGACCCGCGAACCGATTTTGAGATCAATGCGATGGGGACATTCAACGTGCTCGAGGCAGCCCGGCTTTCCCGGCGCAAGCCGGCGGTGTTGTACGCCTCGACCAACAAGGTCTACGGCAGGATGGAGGATGTGCGCATAGCCGAAATTGACGGGCGCTATGTGTACGAAGATTACCCCTACGGCGTGCCGGAAACCCGGCCGCTGGATTTTCATTCCCCTTACGGCTGCTCGAAAGGCTGCGGCGACCAGTATGTACGCGATTATTCACGAATCTATGGCTTGCGCACGGTCGTGTTTCGCCAGAGCTGCATCTACGGTCTGCGCCAGTTTGGCATTGAGGATCAGGGCTGGGTAGCCTGGTTCGTGATCGCCGCAGTTAAGGGGCTGCCGATCACAATTTACGGCGACGGTAAGCAAGTACGGGATGTCCTATTCATCGATGACTTACTCAATGTCTACGATCTTGCCCTCGCCAACATCGACAAGATCTCTGGCGAGGTGTACAACATAGGCGGCGGGACTGAAAAGACCATCTCCATCTGGCGGGAATTCGGGCCGATGCTCGAAAACCTGCTTGGGAGACCAATTCCCACATTACAGGGAGACTGGCGGCCGGGCGACCAGCGCGTCTATATCTCGGATATTCGCAAAGCCATGCGCGCATTGGGCTGGACGCCGAAGGTTGGCGTGGAAGAAGGCGTGCGCAGGTTGTTTGAGTGGGTTCAGGCTCATCCCGAGTTGTTTACGGCGGACTGATGCGCATCCTGATCGTTTTGACTTACTACCGCCCGCACACATCCGGCCTGACGATATACGCTGAGCGGCTGGCCAGGGCGCTTGTCAGACGCGGCCATGCGGTAACAGTGATGACCTCTCAGTACGACCGCTCCCTTCCGCTTGATGAAGTCGCTGACGGGATGCGGATCGTTCGCGTACCGGTGCTGTTCCGGATCAGTAAAGGGGTGGTCATGCCGCGCTTCGGGTTTATCGCCAACCGCCTGGTGCGGGAACATGATGCGGTTCAACTGCACCTTCCGCAATTCGACGCTGCCGGAGTAGCGCTGCGCGGACGCCTGCTGCGCAAACCAACGGTCATCACCTATCACTGCGATCTGCTCATGCCCCCCGGGGCGCTGAGCTGGGCGGCGAACCAGGGCGTGCTCTTGATGAACAACCTGGCAGCCTGGTTCACCCACCGGATTGTGACCTACACACAGGATTATGCCGAAAATTCGCCCTATTTGCGCCGCTATATGCATAAATTAAGGGTCATCCCGCCGCCAGTGGAGCTGCCGCCGGTCAGCGCTGAGTCCGTGGCTGAATTCAAGCAGCGCACGAATCCACGCGGCTACTCGCCAGTGATCGGCATGGCAGCCCGGTTCGCCACTGAGAAGGGCGTGGAAGTGCTGCTCGATGCGCTATCGCGCTTGCTGGAAAAATACCCGCAGGCGCAGGTGCAGTTTGCGGGCGCTTACCAAAACATCATTGGCGAGCAGGAATACTTTGCCCGTCTTTATCCACGCATTGAGAAATATCAGCAGAACGGAAATTGGGTCTTCCTCGGCAACCTCGCTCCAGACGATATGGCCCGCTTCTACCCTAACCTCGATGTGCTGGTGCTGCCCTCGCTGAATTCGACCGAAGCGTTTGGGCTGGTCCAGATCGAGGCCATGATCAATGGGACGCCTTCGATTGCGTCCAACCTACCTGGAGTGCGCCAGCCGGTCAAAATGCATGAGATGGGCAAAGTTGTGCCGATCGGCGATTCGGCCGGGCTGGCTGAGGCATTACTCGAGGTTCTCACAAACAAGCAGGCTTATTTACGCGATCCAGAGCCGATCCGCCGGCGCTACCTGCCGGAAAGCATCGCCCGCGAATACGAAAATCTGTTTGAAGAATTGCAGCGCGAGCTGCGGCGGTAATCCCTCGACTGTGGAGTGACGATTGCAGACCGATTCACCCGCCTCCAAAGACTACCTGGGAATGCAATTACGCGAACTGCCATACTTCCGCGGGCTGTTACGGGCGGTTGAGGCGCGCGTGTATGATAATATCGAGTTACCGGCGCCGACATTAGATCTGGGCTGCGGCGACGGGCATTTTGCCAGCGTGGCCTTCGACCGGCGGCTGGAAGTCGGGGTGGATCCCTGGACCGGTCCGGTGCGCGAAGCTGCCCGGCGAGGTTGCTACCAGCTGGTGGTTCAGGGTGAAGGCATCCACCTGCCTTTTCCCGACGGGTATTTTTCCAGCGCGGTCAGCAACTCCGTGCTGGAACATATCCCCGCGATCGATGGGGTTCTGATTGAATTGGCCCGGGTGCTGCGGCCCGGCGCGCCGTTCGTTTTTTGCGTGCCCAATCATAATTTCCTGCCCCAGCTATCCATTGCCCGTTTTTTCGATCGGATCGGGCTTAACGGACTTGCAACGGCTTACCGGAGATTCTTCAACCGGATTTCGCGCCATTATCACTGCGACGACCCGCAGACCTGGCAGAAACGGATGGACCAGGCCGGTTTTGAAGTCGTCCGCTGGTGGCATTATTTCTCGCCCAGAGCCCTGGCAGCCCTGGAATGGGGCCATTATTTCGGTCTGCCTTCTTTGATCAGCCGCAAAATCTTCGGGCGTTGGATCCTCGCCTCCCAGAACTGGAATCTGGCGCTGACCCGGGCGGTCGTCGAGCGGCATTACCGCGAACCCGCCGCGCAACCGGAAGGAGTCTATTCTTTCTACATCACCCGCCGGAAGGCGGGATGATCGACTCAAGTGCATGCCTGCAGACCAGAGCTGCGGCTTGCCAGTCCCTTCAGCTTGAAGTAACATTGTAATTTGCTTGTTCAATTCGCTAAAGAGGTCTTCTCGCCCATTTTGCCTGTACCCGCTGGACATATGAACGAGCCAACCGTCCTCGATTACATGAAAGCCCTGCTCACGCCGTGGAAGGGAAAACCTCCGGCAATCCCGCCTTCCGAGCAACCCGCGGTCGGCGAGGCTGTACGCCCGTCTGGAATTGAACCGGCGGCCGCGGGTGAGACTGCCGTTCAGATACCCGCTGCTGCCGCGCGGGGTAAAGTCGCTCTGCCCTGGCGTGCAACGGCCGGTTTGCTGGCCGCATTTATCGCCCAGATCTTCCTCACGGCATCCAAAGCAAACGCGAAATTTGCGATTACCCTCTACCTGATCGCGCTGATACTGTTTGTCCTGGCAGCCCTGGAGCGTGAGTGGGCGCTGGCCGAAATGGATGATGAAGGGACTGCTGATCCGTTTCCGCTGACCGTCCGCCGAAATCTGATGTTTGCCTCGATGCCGCTGCTTCTGGCGGCGTTTCTTGCCTTTGGCGACGCAGCGACGCACGCCAATCATTTCAACGAATTGAACCTGATCTTGTGGCTGGCCGGGACCGCGGCGCTGGCGGCATCTATCTACCTTCCTGCCCGCTCACGCGCGGAAGCCTTCAGCCGGGTAATGGATTTCTTCCGCAAACCGGAATGGCGGCTGCGGATCACCCGTTCCTCGTTGGTTTTGATCGCGGCAGTGACCCTGGTGGTCTTCTTCCGCTTCTACCGTCTCGAGCAGGTGCCGAAGGAAATGTTCAGCGACCAGGCCGAGAAGCTCTACGACGTGATGGATGTGCTCCTGGGAAAGACTCCGGTGTACTTTGAACGCAACACCGGACGAGAGGCGTTGCAGTTTTACCTGACTGCGCTGATCGCGATCATATTCAATACGAAGATCTCATTCATCAGCCTGAAAATCGGTACGGCGCTGGCCGGGCTGCTGACTCTCCCATACATTTACCTGCTCGGCAAGCAGGTAGGCGGGCAAACGGTCGGCCTGCTGGCTTTCGTCCTGGCGGGGATTGCCTATTGGCCGAATGTGATCTCGCGGGTTGGACTGCGCTTTCCGTTCTATCCGTTATTTGCCGCGCCGACGCTCTTCTACCTGATCCGCGGTCTACGCTTCCGCAGGCGCAACGATTTCATCTGGTCGGGCATCGCTTTAGGAATCGGCCTGCACGGCTACAGCCCGATCCGCTTCCTGCCGGTAGCGATTGTGGCCGTGGTTGGCGTATATCTGCTGCACCGCCATTCCCGGGGCAACCGGATCCAGACAGTATGGGCGCTCATTGCACTGGCAGCCGTCGCTTTGGCGCTTTTTATCCCGCTGCTGCGCTATGCCATTGAAAACCCGGATATGTTTGGCTTCCGCATGCTGACCCGGATGGGAACGATCGAACGTCCGTATCCCGGCCCGGTTGGATTGATCTTCCTGAACAACCTGTGGAAATCACTGGTGATGTTCTTCTACGACAATGGAAACGTATGGGTCAATTCGATCCCGGGCAGACCGGCGCTGGATACGATCACTGCTGTCCTGTTCTTCACCGGCTGCGCATTGATCTTCCTGCGCTACATCCGCAGGCGTCACTGGCTGGACCTGATCATGCTGCTACTGGTGCCGCTGTTGATGATGACCTCGATCCTTTCGCTGGCATTTCCGGATGAAAATCCGTCATTGAATCGCAGCGGCGCAGCAATCATTCCAGTATTCGTCATCACGGCGTTTGGTCTGGATGCGATCATACGCACCTTCCTCAGCAGAGCGGCAACCCGTGGAGCAAAAACCAGCATTGTCGTGCTGGCCGCTGCGCTCTTGTTGATCAGCATGGCGAGCAATTATCAACTGGTTTTTGTCAAGTACAGCCAGCAATATGACCTGGGCGCCTGGAACACCTCCGAAATTGGAGAAGTCATCCGAGACTTTGCCGGCGCACAGGGCAGCCTGGATACGGCTTACGTGATCCCTTACCCCCATTGGGTTGACACGCGCCTGGTGGGTATCAACGCCGGCTACCCGGGCAAGGACTATGCCCTGTGGGCCGACCAGCTCGAAACCACCCTGGCTGAGAGCCGGGCGAAACTGTTCATCTTCCATCCCGCTGATGGTGAGACTGCCAATAAACTGGAAATGGTCTATCCATCCGGCGTGCTCTATCGTTATCAAGCAAACCTTGCGGGCAAGGATTTCATGATGTACTTTGTTCCCCCAGCCCAACCCTGATCGAGGCTAAACCTGAGTGAACTGGCGACCATGACCCATACTGATCCTGGCACCGAGCCATCGAAGCTAAAAATGCGCCAGACGAGCTGGCTGTGGACGGTATTCCTCATCCTCGCTCTGGCGGCGGCGGTGTACTTCCGGGTGACCGGCCTGTTTTGGGGCGATTATCAGTACCTTCATCCTGATGAGCGTTTCCTGGTGATGGTCACCACCGCGCTCAGGCCGGTCGAGAGTATCGGGCAGTACTTCAATACTGCCCAATCTGGTTTAAATCCGCATAACGTTTGGCATGGTTTTTACGTTTACGGCACCTTTCCGGTCATTGCCACCCGTTATCTGGCCCAGTTGATCTTCGCTCAATCAGGATGGCAGGAAAGCCTGCAGGTTGGGCGGGGATTATCCACTCTGGTTGACCTTCTCACGGTTATGCTGGTGTATCTGATTGGCAGGCGTATCTTCAATCGGAAGGTCGGCGTTCTCGGAGCGGCGTTCTCGGCGCTGGCGGTGATGCAGATCCAGCAGGCGCATTTCTACACGGTCGACTCCTTCGCGGCATCCTTCAGCACCCTGGCGCTCTATTTTGCCGTAATCCTGGCAACCCTGCCGGTCAGCGCCAACGGAGCGCCCGGCGCTGAGGAGCCGGGATTTCACTGGTTGAGATCGGAGACGCTGACAGCCAGCGCCTGGTTTGGGTTCGCAGTCGGGCTGGCAATGGCTTCCAAGGTCAACACCGCCCCGGTGGCGATCCTCCTCCCGGCGGCCTGGATGGTGCGTTGGGTTAAATTTAGAAGGGAACAACAGGCTCAATTACTTACGCTGATCTTGAGAGACCTGATCGTCGGCGGTTTCGTAGCATTCTTAACATTCCGAATATTACAGCCATACGCCTTTAGCGGCCCCGGCTTTTTCGGCCTCGTTCCGAACGAAAGGTGGATCCAGAACCTGAAGGACCTGGCTGCCCAGACCAGCGGCGATGTTGATTTTCCGCCGGCGTTGCAGTGGGCTCGCCGCCCGGTTACATTCGCGCTGCAAAACATGGTCATCTGGGGGATGGGGCTGCCTCTTGGGCTGCTTTCTTGGATTGGATTTATCTGGCTGGGCTGGAAGATTTTGAAAGGTGAATGGCACAGGCCGGTTTTGATGTGGGCCTGGACCGGCGTGTATTTCATCTGGCAGTCGCTGCAGGGCAACCCGACCATGCGCTACCAGTTGCCGGTCTACCCAACCCTGGCGCTCATGGCGGGCTGGGTGATTTACGCTCTGTGGGAGAGAGCCAAATATGAGCGGGATGCAGGGCGAGCGAAATGGTCTCGCGGATTACGAGCTCTCTCGATCTCGGCGGCTTTGATTGCCCTGGCTGGAACAGGCGCCTGGGCCTATGCCTTCACCCGTATTTACACCCGTCCGGTCACCCGGGTAGAAGCCACCCGTTGGCTATTTCAGAATATGCCGGCAGCGGTGAACCTGAAGATTGCCTCTGCGGATGGGGAATACCAGCAACTCCTCGCTTACGACCCATTACAAACCCTGACAAGCGGAGAAACCTTCCGCTTCAGCTTCCGCGCGGAACACGACGGAATGTTGAACCGGTTTTACTTTTCGACCATCCGCGACCTGACCGGCAATGAGAATCCCAAGACGCTTTCGGTGATCGTTCGCGACCCGGATCAGCCGGACGGGCCGATGGGTTATGGGGTGCTCCTTGATCCTTTCATGCCCGATTACGGCGAGGGCATCCGCAGGGAAGTGCCCCTTCAGGCAATCCTGGCCGTCGAGGCGGGAGAAACCTACCAGGTTGAACTGGCGGTTTCCGAACCAGGGATCAGTCTCGGGCTGGCTGGGGTCAGCGCAGCCGGCATCCAGACAGCCGACGGCCTGGTGCGCGAGGTTTTACCCGCCTTCCGCGAAGGGATCAGCGACCGGCGGTATCAGGACATATCCTTCGAGGCGCACAAATCCGGGCGGCTGGAACTGGTTGATCTGTACCGGGTCGTCGATCAACTGGCCGACCCGGGCGAGAAAACCCTGGGCGTCTACCTTTATTCCAGTCCGGTCAGCGGTCCGCCGATCGCTGTCGCTGAAATCCGCGATGATTTCCAGCCCGGCGAAAAGGACCGGCGCGGTGAGCGGTTTACGGTCGAGCTCGCACCGCCTGTTGACCTGATCGAAGGGGAGCGCTACACCCTGCGCCTGGTGCTGATCGATGGGGAAGGTCCGCTGGCTATCTACAGCAGCGCTCCGGCCAATGAAAGCAGCTGGGACGACGGCCTGCCGCTGCGCATGGACGGCTATGACCCATTCGGGGGCATCTACGAAACCGAATTGAATTTCGAAATGTACTGGGACGACAATCCGGACAAGCTCCAGCGTTTCGAAGAGACCCTTGATCGGGCTGATTTTATATTCATTACGTCCAACCGTCAGTGGGGCACCACTACCCGCGTGCCTGAACGCTACCCGCTGACGACAGCCTATTACCGCAACCTGCTTGGCTGTCCGGCGGACAAGGATATCCTGTGGTGTTACCGGGTTGCTGAACCGGGCATGTTCAACGGAAAATTAGGCTTCGAACTGGTCAAAGTGTTCCATTCTTATCCCAACCTGGGCGGGCTGGAGATCAACGATCAGTTCGCAGAGGAAGCCTTCACGGTCTACGACCATCCCAAGGCATTTATTTTCAAGAAGAGCGATGATTATGATCCGGCAGCGGTGCACAGGCTGCTCGAGGCGGTCGATCTTTCCATGGTCATGCACGTCATCCCGGGTAAAGCGCCAAGCTACCCGGCTGATCTGATGCTGCCAGAAGATGTTCGCAAACTCCAGCAGGCGGGCGGTACCTGGGCTGAACTGTTTAACACCCAGGCGGTGCAAAATCGCTACCCGGGGCTTGGATTGATCTTGTGGTACGCGGTTATCCTGCTCTTGGGATGGGCAGTGTACCCATTGCTGCGCATAGTCATGAGGGGATTGGCGGATAGGGGCTATCCGCTGGCGAAGATCGCGGCTCTGCTGCTGCTCTCATGGCTGGCGTGGATGGCCGGCTCGGCAGGTATCCCGTTCTCGCGGTTGAACATCACCTGGATCGCCGCGCTGCTCCTGGCGGGCAACCTTGCCCTGGCATACTGGCAAAGGCGTGAATTACGCCAGGAATTGCGTACGCGCTGGCGCTATTTCCTGCTCGTCGAGGGGATCGGACTGGCTTTCTTTCTGGTCTTCCTTGCGATCCGTCTCGGCAATCCCGACCTGTGGCACCCGAACTTCGGCGGCGAAAAGCCAATGGACTTTGCCTACTTCAATGCCATCCTGAAGAGTACCACCTTCCCGCCTTACAATCTGTGGTTTTCTGGCGCGTATATCAATTACTATTATTACGGTTTTGTGTTGGCCGCGACGCCGGTCAAATGGCTGGGGATCGTGCCTTCGATCGCTTACAACCTGTTCCTGCCCTCCTTCTTCTCGATGTTCGCGCTGGGCGCTTTCAGCGCCGGATGGAACATCCACAAGGCGCTTGAGAACCGTGGAGATCGAGTTGAAGACGGCAAGACGGAAAGACTCGGCGGGGCGCCGCTGTACGCAGGGCTGACAGCAGCTGTCGGTGCGCTCGTGCTGGGCAACCTGGGCACGCTGCGGATGATCTGGCATGGGCTCATGCGCCTGGTCGCCCCGGGCGGGAACATCGAGGGCGCCAACCTGTTCCTGCGTCTTTCCTGGACCTTCGGGGGGCTGGGACAGCTGCTTGGCGGCGCGCACCTTCCATACAGCACCGGGGACTGGTACTGGATCCCCAGCCGGGCCATCCCGGACGGGGTGATCACCGAGTTCCCCTTCTTCACCTTTTTATATGCAGACCCTCACGCCCATTTGTTCGCCCTGCCGCTGACTCTTCTGGCGCTGGGCTGGGCGCTCTCCATTCTCTTCAACCGCTGGCAGTGGCGGTTTGAGGGGCGCGGAGGCCGATGGCTGCCCTTTGCGCTGACCTTCTTCTTCGGCGCGCTGGCGATCGGTTCGCTGCGCCCGGCCAATACCTGGGACATGCCGACCTATCTGGGCCTGGCTGTCGTCGCGGTGATCTACAGCGCAGGCCGCTACGCCGCTCTGCCAGAGACGTTCCTGCCATGGCTGCAGGGCTGGGCGCGGAAGGCTTTGGTTGCTGGCGCGGCGGCAGTCGGATTGACGATCCTTTCCTTCGTACTCTATCTGCCTTATTCGCACTGGTACGCTTCCGGCTACAACGAATTCATCCTCTGGGATGGGCCTCGCTCGCCGTTCTGGTCGTACATGACTCACTGGGGTTTGTTCCTAGTTGTGGTGATTACCTGGCTGTTCTGGGAAACCCGCGACTGGATGGCGACGACCCCGCTCTCATCGCTGAATAAGCTACGCCGATATCAGCCGCTGATCTATGCCGGCGCCGGGCTGTATGCGCTTGCCTTGATCGCGCTGAGCATTCGCGAGGTTCCGGCCGGCTGGCTGGCTTTAACCGTCGCTGTCTGGGCAGCGGTACTCCTGCTGCGTACCCGCCAGCCAGACGGCAAGCGCGCGCTGGAATTCATGATCGGCTCGGCAGCCTTCCTCACCCTGGCGGTCGAGCTGGTAACCCTGCGCGGCGATGTCGGCAGGATGAATACTGTTTTCAAGTTCTACCTGCAGGCCTGGACGCTCTTCGCGCTCAGCGCGGGTGTCTGCCTGATTCTGCTCCTGCCGCAGGTAATGAGCGCCTGGAAGACTGGCTGGCGAAGGGCATGGCTGACAACGCTGACTGTCCTTGTCGCCGCGGCGCTGCTCTACCCGCTCACCGCGGCACCTGCCAAGGTCAAAGACCGGATGAGCCCGGATGCCCCGCACACGCTGGATGGGATGAGTTATATGCTGACCTCAGTCTATTACGACCAGGGAAAGGAATTCCAGCTGAGCCAGGATTATGCTGCCATCCGCTGGATGCAGGAAAACGTGCAGGGCTCGCCAGTGATCGTCGAGGGCGTCGCGCCGGAGTACCGCTGGGGCGCGCGCTTCTCGATCAATACCGGGCTGCCGGCCGTTCTCGGCTGGAACTGGCACCAGCGCCAGCAGCGGGCAGTCGTGCCGGATACAAGCGTCTGGGAGCGGCTGGCTGAGATCGAGAACTTCTACAACACCCTCGATCAGGAAGCGGCCAGGAAATTCCTCGCGCGGTATGATGTCCGCTACATCATTGCCGGGCAAATGGAAAAAGCCTATTACTCCGCCGAAGGAATGGCAAAATTCAGCGAATTGGATGGGGTCCTCTGGAAGGAAGTTTTCCGCGAAGGCGAGACGGCCATCTATGAGGTGATCGAGGAGTGTGACTGTGACTGAGCCTATCTACCACATCGCCAGCGAAAACACCTGGCTGGACGCGCTCGAATTCGGCGAATATTTTCACCCCTCACTTGGCAGCGAGGGTTTCATCCACTGCTCGACCCGCAGCCAGGTCATCAGCACCGCCAACCGCTACTTTCAGGGTCAAAGCGGGCTGGTGCTGCTGGAAATCGACCCAGACCTGGCGGCGGCCGAAATCCGCTTCGAGGCGGCTGAAGGCGAAGTCTTCCCACACCTGTACGGTCCGCTTAATCTGGATGCCGTCGTCGATGTGAGCCGCTTCCAACCGGACGCGGAGGGTGATTTTCACTTTCCCGCGCAGGACGCTTGAGAGATAATCTGATCATGCTGGCCGTATTAACCTGGTACCTGCTTATTACGCTCATCGGTTTCATTAGTCTGCCGCTGACGTTCCGTCTGTTTCCTTTTCTGGCGGACCGCGGCTACAGCCTTGCCCGCCCGCTTGGTTTGCTGATCGGCGGTTACCTGTTCTGGCTGCTCGGTTCGTTTGACGTGCTACAGAACGACGCAGGCGGAGTGGTGACCGCATTCCTGATCCTGGCGGGCGTCAATCTTGCGTTGCTGCACGGCAGAGGCGAGGAGTTCAAGGCTTTCTTCAGGCAGCAGCAGCGGATGGTGGTCACCGCCGAAATCCTCTTCGGGCTGGCATTTGCTGCCTGGGCATTCGTCCGCGCGGCTAACCCGGAGATCACTTACACCGAGAAGCCGATGGAGCTGGCCTTTATCAATTCAATCCTGCGCTCGCCAGGCCTCCCGCCCAATGATCCCTGGCTATCGGGCTACGCCATCTCGTATTACTATTTCGGCTATATCATCGTCAGCACGTTAATCCGACTGACCGGGGTGAGCGCTTCGGTCGGCTTTAACCTGGCGGTTACTGCCTGGTTCGCGCTGACCGCCCTGGGAGCATACGGCGTTCTCTTCAACCTGCTTATGGCGCGCCGGCCTGGCGATGCGGATCGCGAAAAGGCGGCATCCTCCGCGGCGAGTTGGGCGCTGCTGGCTCCGCTCTTCATCCTGATCGTCAGCAACCTGTCCGGTTTTCTCGACGTCCTCCACGCCAGGGGAATCTTCTGGTCCCGGCAGCCGGATGGAAGTCTGACCTCGGGATTCTGGACCTGGCTGGGGATCAAGGAATTCGACGTCCCGCCGCCGCAGCCCTTCGGCTGGATGCCGGCCCGCGGCGGATGGATCTGGTGGCGCGGTTCGCGTGTCCTCCAGGATTACAACCTGCTCGGCGGGAGCGAAGAGGTCATCGACGAGTTCCCATTCTTTTCTTACCTCCTGGCAGATCTGCATCCGCACGTGCTTGCCATGCCCTTTGTGCTGCTCGCCATCGGGTTGGCGATGAATTTCTATCTCAAAGCAAGCCAGACGGGTTTTTCCAGGCTGGAATTGCCTGCGTTTTTGAAAAGTCTCGAATTCTGGAGCGCCGCCCTGATCCTCGGAGGGCTGGCTTTCCTCAATACCTGGGATTTTCCCTTCTATGTCGCTCTTTTCTGCGCAACCTATGTTCTGGTCAGATACCGTCTGGAGGGCTGGCAGACCCAGCGGGTGTGGGATTTTCTGTGGCTGGGGTTTCTGCTTGGTATCAGCGGAATCCTGCTCTATCTTCCGTTCTATGTTGGATTTGCCTCGCAGGCGGGCGGCCTCCTCCCCTCCCTGATTTATTTCACTCCCGGAGCTAATTTCTGGGTGATGTTCGCCCCATTCCTGGTTCCAATTATGACCTGGCTGATGACGCTGGTTGTCAGGAACCGCCTGCGAAAAGACCTTCGCCTGGGGCTGCTTGGCTCGACGGCGCTTGTTGCCGCCCTGTGGCTGTTGATGCTGCTCTTCGGCGCGTTGATCCAGGTCGTCGCCAGCAGCGGCGCAGGCGAGCTTGCCTCCGCGGCGCAATTGTTCTTCGCAAGGATGGGTGGATCTGGAACGGAGCTGTTCGCCGGTTTGATGTCCGCCAGACTGAGCCGGCCAGGCACCTGGCTGACCTTGCTGGTATAGCTCGGGCTGACCTGGGCGTTGATTTTGTACTCAGGAAAACAGAAGTCCACGGATTCAGGCGTGGAAGAACCCAAGGGGTTGATCGAGGATAACGGCGCATTCCGCGGGGACGATTTCGTCCTCCTGCTGGTTCTGCTGGGCACCGGCCTGGCATTGTTCCCGGAATTTTTCTATCTGCGCGACCAGTTTGGCACGCGAATGAATACGATCTTTAAGTTTTATTTCCAGGTATGGATCCTCTGGGGTCTGGCGGCAGCGTATGCATCCATAGAGTTATGGCGCCGCCTGCGGGGAACGGCCGGCGCCCTCTTTCGATTGGGCTGGTCAGTGTTGCTGGTGATGGCGCTATGCTACCCGGCGATTATGCTGCCCTATAAGATGGGCATACCGGGCAAGCCATTGAGCGAGCTGACACTGGACGGCACGGCTTATCTCAACAAATACAACCCGGATGAGCTGGCTGCCTATGAATTTCTCAGCCGGGCGCCTTACGGCGTGGTGGCTGAAGCGATCGGCGGCAGCTATAATCCGGATTTTGCCCGCGTGGCGACCCACACCGGACTGCCGACCGTGCAGGGCTGGGGCGGGCATGAAGCCCAATGGCGGGGAGGGGCCAGAGAAATGGGCTCACGCGAGAGCGATATCATCCGTCTGTATACGACCTCTGACTGGGAAGAAGCCGAAGCCATCATTGAAAAATATCAGATTCGCTATATCTATATCGGATCCAGTGAAGTGAGGACGTACCGGGTTGAAGAAGACAAATTCCGCGCCAATCTGGTGCGTATCTATTCGAATCCGACCGTGGTGATCTACGAAGCGCCTCTACCCGAGCGTTTGACCTTGGATTGATGCGGATGGCGAAGGGAAAAACATGCAGAAATCGTCCAAAATTACCCTCGACCAGTTATTGTATAGTACGGCTTTCGTATTGGCGCTTTTGCTGCGGCTGCTGCAGTTGTCCCATGCCCCTCTGACCGATTCCGAAGCCGGGCTGGCCCTGCAGGCGCTGGGGGTGGCCAGGGGTACCCTGGAAGGAACGCTCGCCGGCCAGCCTGGTTATTTGCTGCCTACCACGGCTTTGTTCACCATCTTCGGGGCTGGCAATGCTGCCGCCCGGTTGATCCCTGCGCTGGCAGGAGCAGGACTGGCATTGATCCCGGTCCTGTTCCGCAGGGAACTGGGCCGGGCGGCGGCGCTGATCGCCGCATTCGGAATCGCTCTTGACCCCGGGTTGAACGCGCTTTCACGCCAGGCTTCCAGTTTTACCTGGGCGGTTTTCTTTGCGCTGCTGAGTTTTGCCGGATTAAGGTATCGAAAAGGGCTGCTGACCGGGATATCCCTTGGTCTGGCAGTTCTGGCGGGCGGCCACTTCTGGCAGGGACTGCTTGGCGCCGGATTGGGTTATGGCACTTTCAGGCTGTTCCTCAGCCGCGCTGCCCGCCCGCCCGGGGATGAAGAAGGACTACCGCAATTTTCCGCCGGGTTTTGGAAGAAAGCTGCGCCGGCCACTCTGGCCAGTCTGGTTCTTGGCGGTACTTTGTTCCTCTTGATCCCGCGCGGGATCAGCGCGGCAGGCAGCGGATTCGTTGAATTCTTCAACGGCTGGTTAGGCGGCGCCGAGGGCCGTTCTCTGCCTCTGCTTCTCCTGGCTCTGGCGGTCTATGAAACCTTCGGTATGATCTTTGCTTTCATTCAGGTCATCCGGGTAATCTTCGACCGCGAGAAGAAAGTTACCGACCTGGTTTTGGTCGCCTGGTGGTTGGCGGCGCTGCTGACCGGGTTATTGAATCCATCCAGCGGCGAGGTCCATCTGGGGTGGGTGCTGATCCCGATGTGGGGACTGGCAGCGCGCTGGCTGGCAGATGTGATCCCTGCCAAAGCGCTGCAGCCGCGTCTTTTAGCCGCTGCACAGGCGGTTGTCTTGTTTGCCCTGGCGGTCTTCGTCTGGCTCAATCTGATCGGATTGCTCGATTCCGCCAAATCCCCGGATGAGATCCGCATGCGCTGGATAGCCGCGCTCGGCGCAGTCCTTTTAGCCGGGGCGAGCGTGCTGCTGGTCTCCTGGGGCTGGTCGAAATCAGCAGCAGCCTCCGGGGGATTGTGGGCCGCGGTGGCGCTGCTGGCATTGTGGAATATCTCGGCTCTGTTCAACGCCTCGGGTTTGGGGCGCAACCCTGAAGCGCAATTGTGGCGGAGTGGACCGGTTCCGCTAGATGGGGATCTGCTGCTGGGATCGATCGGCGACTTTTCTGAGTGGAACACCGGTTTTCGCAACACAATCGACCTGGCGGTCGTGCAAGTCCCGTCACCGGCGATGAAGTGGGCTTTACGGGATTTCGCCGCCGTCGAGTATTTCGATGTCACCCCACTCGGAGCCTCGCCCTCGCTGGCGCTGACCCAGGATCAACCCTCTCCCGGGCTGGCCGCCACCTATCGCGGGCAGGATTTCCAATGGATGAGCGCGCCAGACTGGGATTCCCTGCTTCCGTTGGATTGGTTCAAATGGGCGGTGTTTAAGACAGCGCCAATGAATTCTGAGAAGCTGATCTTGTGGGTGCGCACAGACCGCTTCCCGGGTGCTTCAGCGGAGCAGGAATAGTCATCAGGCAGGGAGAGGTTTATGCCATTACCGGAAATGATCGCAATCGATGGACCGGCCGCTTCTGGAAAAACCACCGTGGGGGAGCGCCTGGCGAGGATTTTTGGGTATCTGCTGTTCGACACCGGGGTGATGTACCGGGCGGTGACCTGGGCGGCGCTGCAGGATTTCGGGAATGTCGCTGACGAACAGAAGGTCACCGAATTGGCTAACCGAGTCGTGATCGATTTACAGCCGCCCTCGGTCAATGACGGGCGCCAGGCAGATGTGCTGCTCGATGGGAAGGACATCACCTGGGAGATTCGCAGCCCGGAAGTGGACGCCAATGTATCGCCGGTCTCGGCCTATCGCGGCGTCCGCCAGGCGATGTCCGCGCAACAGCGTCGGATCGGCCTGCGCGGCAAGGTGGTCATGGTTGGCAGGGATATCGGCACGGTAGTGCTGCCGGAAGCGGAATTGAAGCTCTACCTGGACGCGTCAGCTGAGGTTCGGGCCAGGCGCAGGTATCTCGAGATTCTCAATCGCGGGGGGCAGGCGGATTATGCCGAGATTCTGGCGGGTTTGCGGCGAAGGGACCAAATCGACTCCTCCCGCGAGGTGGCGCCGTTGAAACCAGCCAGTGACGCAGTGGTGATCGACACCGACCAGCTCAGTATCGACGAGGTTGTGGATAAAGTTTTAGGGTTGATCGACCCTTAACACTTAATCGCCCGCCGGTTTCCGCGCAGATCCAATCTATTCAGCAACGGTGTAGGAGAGGACAAGGAACCGTCGACTATTCAGACAAATCATTTTTACGGGCAATGCTATAATCTCTATAGGTTTTGCCGAAATAACCTCATGCAATTCAATCTATTAACCGGTTTACAGGATTCCCCGTTTGTTGATCTGCCTTACCAGCTCCCCGGATGGTTGGGCTGGTTAATTATGGCTGGATTGCTTGGCTGGGGAACCTGGAAGTCAAAACAGAGCTCCGTTCCGCTGCGGGGACGCTGGCTATGGACCTTTATCATCCTGCTGGCCATCACACCGCTGACGACCTTATTCCTCTCCCTGCCCATGCCAACCGGCGGGGTATTGCCGTTGCCAAACCTGCCGGTTGAAGCGACTCAGCCGGAGGTGCTGATTTTATTTGCCCTACCATGGGTGATCGCTGGAGGGATTCTCGGTCCGTGGCCGGCAGTTCTGGTAGGCCTGGCCAGCGGGTTCCTGTTGGCTTTTTTTGGCACCCACAACCTGTTTACCCTGGTCGAGATCGGCGGGCTGGCTTTGCTTTTTTCCGCGGCGGTACGCCAAAATTACCGCACGCTCTTTTATAAGTTACTCCGCCATCCAATCGGCGCAGCAATTTTCCTCGCCCTGGCGACGGTGCCGATCTATCTGTTCAGCGCCTTTTTCATGATCCCGGGCAGTCTGGCGGAGCGACTGGATTTCACCTTGACCCAGAACTGGATGAAAATCCTCACCCGGGCGATCGAACTGGTCATCGCCGGCGGGCTGACCGAAGCGTTCTACCTCATTTCTAACCCGCTCTGGAAGAAGCCGCTAGAGCTGGTTCCCTCGCCTGCAGAAGCCAGCCTGAAGACCCGCTTCCTGAGTATCACCCTGCCCATGATCCTCAGCCTGGTCCTGGTTTTGACCATCGGCGACTGGGTGGTGGCAGGGCAGGCAGCGCGCAAGATGCTGGAAGACCGTCTGACCAGCTCAGCCCGGATTGCCGGGGAAAGTTTGCCCTATTTTCTCGAAACCGGACAAAGCCTCATCCTGGATTTAGCCCGCCCTGAGCTGGCCAGCCTGTCCTATACGGAGATGATGAGCCGTTTGGAATCGAGCGTCCACGCAGTGCCGTATTTCAAGCAGCTATTCCTGCTTGGCAGAGATAAGCAGCTTCTGGCAGGTTATCCCATGCCGGATTTCAGCCTGACTCAGCCGATGGAGAACGAGGAGCGGATGGCGCTGGATTTTGCCCTCAAGGGAGTATTAATTCAGACCTACACGGTGTTGCCAAGCACCGCCTCGGAATCGGCGCAGGTTTCTTTTATCGCCGCGTTGGTGGACGATGCGGGCGGCGTCAATGGGGCGATTCTTGGACGCACCGATTTGAATTCCAATCCATTCACCCAGCCCGCCCTGGAAGCGCTCGAGGTGATCTCGCGCGACGGCGGGGAGGGCTATATTCTGGATGAAAACCAGAATATTCTTTACCGAACCCAGGAGTCATCTGCTCTGATACAGGCGGAAAAATACGTCAGCCGTATCCCGGAAGAGGCTGAATTTTTCGAAGATATCTCGCCTACCGGAACGCGTCAGTTCATTTTTTACCAGCCAGTGGTGGGGAGGCGCTGGTCAGTTGTCGTTTCAATGCCTGCGCGCGTTGCCCAGGAGATGGCATTGAACATTGCCATTCCCCTTCTCATCATTTTGCTCGTTTTTGCCGGATTGGCATACGCCCTGATTCAATTCGGGATGAACTCACTCACCCGCAATTTGCACCGGTTGGAGACATCGGCAAGCCTGATTTCCAGCGGGCATTTAAGCACCCCAATTGCAGTCAGAGGGGTGGATGAGATCGGCCGCCTGGGAGAATCCTTCGATCACATGCGTGAAAGCCTCCGCGCGCGCCTGGAAGAGCTTGACAAGCTGCTCAAAATCAGCCAGGGAGTGGCTGCAAACCTGGACGTCGGGGCGGCTATCCTGCCGATCCTCGAAGCGGCGCTCGGAGAGGATGCGGTCTCTGCCCGGGCGGTGTTGATCCAGGCTGTGCGAGGCGATGTACAGGGCGACGGTTACATCGCATTTGGAGCCGGACCAGCCGCCGATCAGTTCTCGCACCTCGATGCGCAAATCTTTGAGCTGATGCGCACACAGCCGGTCATCGCCATCTCGAATACCTACCGGGTGCGCAGGATCGTTACTGCGCCCAACCAGCCTCGCCCATCTGCGCTGATTGCCCTGGCCCTGTATCACGAAAACACCTATTACGGCACGCTCTGGGTTGGTTATGAACGGCCGAAAAACTTCGCTGCAGATGAGGTTCGCTTCCTCAGCACGATTGCCAGTGAGACAGCGATGTCAGCGGCCAACTCGCGTCTGTATGCCTCGGCGGAAATCGGACGGCGGCGGATGGAGGCTGTGCTTTCCTCTACGCCAGAACCGGTTCTGGTGTTCGACGACAACGACCGGCTGCTTCTGCTTAATCCAGCCGCACTACAGGTGCAGGGACTGGTCAACTCGGCCTTACCGGGCTCGCGGATCCAGGATATCCTCAGTAATGCTGACCTGGTCAATCTGCTCAGCGGACCGCTG
This sequence comes from uncultured Anaerolinea sp., assembly GCA_964564935.1. Classification (GTDB taxonomy): domain Bacteria; phylum Chloroflexota; class Anaerolineae; order Anaerolineales; family Anaerolineaceae; genus Bellilinea. Next base: position 74,696 of record CAZMCF010000013.1, read on the forward strand.
GAGGAGCGAATCACTACCCGCGAGATCAGCATGAGCAACGGACGGGTCTATCATGCTCTGGTCGCGCCGGTTCTTGGCGAAGACCGCCAGGTCGGCAAGGTATGCATCTTACGCGATATCACCCATTACAAAGAATTGGATACGATTAAATCCGATTTCGTTGCCACGGTCAGCCACGATTTGCGCTCGCCAATTACTTTGATCAGCGGCTACACCAGCATGCTGAATATGGTCGGGCAGCTTAACGAGCAGCAGAAGAATTACGTCAACAAGATCATTGCCGGACTGGAAAGCATGCGCCGGTTGATTAATAACCTGCTCGACCTGGGGCGGATTGAGGCAGGGATTGGACTGCGTCTGGAAGAAACCCAGCCTGAAGTGATTGTCAGCAATGTCATGCATCAGCTCCAGGCGAACGCTAACCAGCGCAGCATTCAAATGACTTTCGAGCCGCGCCCCGAAGGACAGCGGACGAACATCATGGCAGACGCAGCCCTGCTTCAGCAGGCGCTGGTGAACATCGTCGATAACGCGATCAAATTCACCAAGGTCAACGGACAGGTGCTCATCAGGATTGTTCAAAACGGCGATCGTGTGGTATTCGAAGTGCACGATACAGGAATTGGCATTGCCCCCTTAGATTTGCCCAGAGTTTTCGAGAAATTCTACCGAAGTGGGCGGCGAGATGGGCAGGAGCAGAGAGGGACCGGCCTGGGGCTGGCAATCGTCAGGTCTATCACCGAGCGGCATCGAGGGCGGGTCTGGGCAAAAAGCCAGTTAGGCAAGGGGAGTACCTTTTACCTGGAAATTCCTGTTCGATTCGAAGAGGGGGTTGGTGTTCATTAATTGGGCGTATATCGAGTCACAGCCAATACAAATGACTGGAAGGATCAAGAGGAATCATGTATAATAAAGGCTGCATGAGGTCGAAAGGTAGCGACACAATGTGGGGATTGAACGAATCTTAAAAATTGCATTAGAACTTCGCGAATCAGATTGAAATATTGATATTTATGGTATAATCAACTTTTGCATGTATGCATTGTTTTGACATCAGAAGAGGATAAGAAAAACGCCTGAGATCGGTCTCATGCGTTTACAACTGTTTAAATCCAGGTTTTCTGTCTGAGGAGGCGGTTAGTGGAAACAAAAAGCTTGGTCGCACTGCGGATCAGCCTGGCATCCCCGGATACCATTCGCAGCTGGTCATACGGCGAGGTCCTCAAACCGGAAACGATCAACTACCGGAGACTGCGCCCCGAGAAAGACGGCCTGTTCTGTGAAGCGATTTTCGGGCCGACACGAGATTATCAGTGTTATTGCGGAAAGTATAAGAATCCCCGTTATAAGGGGATCGTTTGCGACAAATGCGGTGTCGAGGTAACTCGCTCATCTGTGCGCCGCGAGCGGATGGGTCACATCGAGCTGGCGACGCCAGTAGCGCACATCTGGTATACCCGCCGGGTGCCTTCCTACCTCGGGCTGCTGCTCGACATTTCACGCCGCAACCTCGATCGGGTGCTGTACTTCGCGCAATACATCGTCACCTACGTTGA
>CAZMCF010000014.1:0-67452 GCA_964564935.1 uncultured Anaerolinea sp.
TCCTCTATTTTTATTGATTCAATCCGGTTTTACGGATAGGTGTCATTCCAGAACCAGTTGAAGGCGAAGTAACCGGCCGGGCTGTCCATGCGGATGGCGATCTTCTCCGCGCCTTTCAGTCCAGCAGGAATGGTATAAGTCGCCTCGAACTCACCGCCTGCGCCGGATTCTTTGGTCCCAACCACGGTCCCGCCGACCGCGCGCGTCCCGTAAGCTCCCATCCGGACGGTGAAAGTCTGGTTAGGCGGGACATTTTTTGCTTTGATGGTCACCGAGGTGTCCTTGACCACTGCGCTGATGCTGAAGGTTGGATATCCGCTGTATCCCGGGATCTTGGTCGGTCCCGGTGTGCCGGTTGTGACCGCAGTGCTGCTGTTGTAGAACCAGTTGTAAGCAAAGTAACCGCCGGTGGTTGAATCCATCCGGATCGCGATTTTCGCCGAGCCCTTAAGCGAGGCGGGGATGTTGTAGGTTTTCTCAAAGGCGCCTCCGCTGCCCGATTCAGTCGTACCCACTTCAATTCCGCCAATCGCCCTGGTACCGAAGGCGCCCATCCGTACCACGAAGGTCTTATTGGCCGGGAAGTTATTCGTCTTGATCGTCACGCTGGTATCGGTGACCACCGAAACGATGCTGAAGGTCGGGATCCCCGAGTAAGTCGTGCCAACTGGGGTTTTGGTCGGGGTGCCAGCAGCCGGCGTCTTGGTCGGCGTGGCTGTTCCCGGGGTCTTGGTTGGGCTGACTGTGCCGGTCGTAGCGCCAAAAGTCACATTGTCGAACCAGTTGTAGGCAAAGTAACCGGCTGGGCTGTCCATGCGAATTGCGATTTGGGCGCTGCCCTTGAGCGAGGCGGGGATGTTATAGGTCAGCTTCAGCGTCCCCCCGGCGCCTGAATCGGTTGTGCCAACCACCGTTCCGCCAATAGCTTTTGTGCCTATCGGACCCATCCGCACCGTGAAGGTCTGGTTTGGCGGCAGGTTGTTGGTCTGGATCGTCACCGATACATCCTTTACCACGCTGAGGATGCTGAAGGTCGGATACCCCGAATAGGCCCGCGCCAGGGTTGCGGGAAAGTAAGTAGTCAAAGTCATTACCAGTAATAAAATAACAGCCAGACTGAGCGCCGTTTTGACCGCTTTAGACCTAATCGCTTTTCCCATGGTTTATCCTCCTGTCAACAAAAAGAAGCGCAGGTGAATATAGTATAACGAGGAATTCACAAAAATCAAACACGTAAATCAGGATTATTCGATCGCGGTTGGATTGGTGATCCGCGGCCAGAGCCAGAAAACCTGGTCATCCAGTGCGTCGCCGGCATTGTTGACCCTCAGGATGAACTGGACAGTCTTGCCTTTGAGCTCATCGAGGCTGAGATCGATCGATTTGAAGCGGCCGTCGAAGGTCTCTTCCCATGATCCGATCTTTTCGATTGTCCGTCCGTCTTCGGTGTAATTCAACTCGAAAACGACTTTGCACTTGGGTACTTTCTGCAGGCAGCCGACCACCCCTTTGAAACGATCCCCCTCTTGAACAGTATATTTCGGGAATGTGGCGGAAATGTAGCCCCCGGCGCCATCGGAGGGCAGCAACATCAGCGCAGGTTCGTTATCCTGCGTGGAATTTTCCAGCCAGGGCGCGAATGAACGCATCACCGCGCCTTTCTCTCCCTTAAGCTCCTCTGCCGGGCAGGTCAGCGGGCCGTCGGGATTTCTCCATTCAGCCAGGCAGAAATTCGCAGTGAAGTCGAAGGTCAGGCCGGGTTCAGGCTTATCAGGGATAAAGACAACGATCTTGAGCGCCAGCTCAGAGTCGGCCAAATTGAGGATCTCGATCGGCACGCCCATCTCGTTTTGCAATCTCCAGAATCCCTGAAACGTTCCCGAGCGCATCGGCGAGCGGACATTCAAGGCAATATCGATCACCGCTCCAGGGGGAACGCTGATGCCGAGCGGGATCGTGGGCGGCGCGCCAAAGTCGATCCCGTGGGCGAAGGCCAGCACGGTCTTCTCTGACCAGTCACACGAGCCGGTGTTTTGCACCTCCCAGACCTTCAGGATCGGCACGCCTGGTTGATAGCCCGCCCCATCGGCGACTGTCACATTCTTCAGGAAAGTTGCCTGATAACAGGGGGCGTCTTTGGCCGGCCGTTGACCCGCCGCAGCCGGCGTAACCTGAACCTGGAGCATAGAAGGGGGCGCCTTGCCGCCGGATGTTGCAGTCGGGAAAGGCCTGTTCAGCTCAATCCCGCCAGGCATTGGAGTAACGGTAGGGATGGTTGGCCTGGTCGGTTGGACTGTGAAGGTTGCAGTGATCTGCGGCGCATCAGCTGTTGCCGGAATGCCGGTTCCCGACGGCATGGACTCCTGGGAATTGCAGGCGGCGACCCCCATGATAAGAATCAAACACCAAACGGCGCATCGACGAAAACCAGCCATCCTCATAGCTCCCTCGGATGTACTTAGGAACAAACTATATCCTGAAAAAATGGTGCCCCTGCCCTTTAGTATACCGCAGAAAATCTGTTCATTCGGCTACAGGGACGGTGAAATTGAATGTGGTGCCTTTGCGAAACTCGCTCTCGAACCAGATTTTACCGCCCTGCATCTCGACCAGGCTGCGGGTGATATTCAATCCCAGCCCCGCGCCAGGCGCTTCGCGCGTCTTGGGATCCTCGGAACGGAAAAACTTCTGGAATATCCGCGCCTGATCCTCGGCTGAAATGCCAATCCCATTATCTTGAACCCAGACGTGAACGATCCGCCTGTGTTCTCCCCCTTCTTTTTCTTCGAGCCATTCCTGCGCACCAAGAGTGATAACACCGCCCTGATCGGAGTATTTATGCGCGTTGCTGACCAGATTGACCAGGATTTGCATCAACCGGTCGCGGTCTGCCCAAACCCTGGGTAAATCCTCAGGGATCTGGATGATGAATCGCTGCCCCTTATCTTCGATCTGGCGGCGGGTCGAGCGTTCCACCTCGATGACAACGTCTTTTAGAACAATCGAAGAGAATTCCAGGCGCAGTCTTCCAGCCTCGATCTTGGACAGGTCGTTCAAATCCGAGATGAGCGTGTTCATCCGGTCGATGTTGGCTCGAATCACCTGAAGGAAATTTGCCTGATTTTCGTTCACCGGTCCGACCGCCCGGGCTGCCAGCAGCTCGGTATACCCCTTGATGGACGTCATCGGGTTTTTCAGTTCATGGGCAACAAACGAGACGAATTCGCTCTTGGCAACGTTGGCGGCCTGGACGGCGTTGTAAAGCTGCGCATTCGCGATCGCAATCGAGGCATGGTCGCCAAGCCTGGCAAGGAATTCGACCACATCCTGCGGGCATCCTTCAGGCTGTCTGCTCTCCACCAAAATGACCCCGATGATCTCTTCTTCGCGCTGGATCGGTACGACAATCTGGCTTTGTGCGCCTTCCAGCAGGGCTTCTCCGGATGCAACCCGCAGGATCTGGATCGGTTTCTTTTGTACAAGCAGCCGGCCAAGATGAACTTTAGCGGCCGGAAGGAGCTGATCCTGATAGATGCCCATCTCGCCGTTGTAGCCCTCGGAAGCCATCAGGCGGATGCCGGTAGACTCGATCATGCCGATCAATCCGGCTGCCGCGCCGGACTGACGCATGGCCCACTCCAGGGTGATCTTCATTGCCTGGTTAATATCCAGGCTGGTATTCAATTCGCGGTCGATGCGCTGCATGATCGACAACTCTTCCACCCGAGCGGCAAGCGCCTGATCGGTCATCGTATAAAGGGTGGAATTTTCCACCGCCACCGCCGCCTGGGAAGCGAAGGCGGTCAGCATTTCCTGATCCTCTGCTGAAAATTCAGTTCCATCTTTATGGTTGATCATGACGATGACGCCGATCACCCGGCTTTTGACCTGCATCGGTGCAGCCAGCAGCGAACGCGCCGAAAAACGAGCTGCCTTGTCGTTACATCCCGGCCAGATTTCAGCGGGGCGGACATCATTAACCATGATGGTTTCGCGTCTCTTGAATGCCCTCCCCGCAATGCCTGAATCCTCCGGGATACGTTGATTTACCAGCTTATCCAACCCCGAACCCAGCACAACCCGGAAGACCAACTCCCTGGAATGCCTGTCCGCAATCAACAGGCAGCCGGCTTCGCAATCCAGGATATCAATGGCATTTCGCAGGACAGTTTTAAGCAGCAACTCCTGATCGAGGGTCGAGGACAGCTGGCGGGTCATCTCATACAGAGTCCGCAGCTGGTGAGTGCGCCTATCCGATTCCGCCAGCAAGCGGGCTTTGATGATCGCTCCAGCAGCCAGGTCGGCGATTGCCTGCAGGGTTTGCCCCTGAGCCGGCGTATAACCCGCGGCGGGCTCATCCCGCCCGATGCTGACCGCCCCAATTGTCTCGGCGCCGGCGCGAAGGGGAACCGCCATCCAGGCGTGCGGCTCCGACTGAGCGACAACGATCCCTCGCAGGCGCAGCTCGCTGACATAATCTTCACTGATATAAGCCTGCCCGGCGTGCACAGCATCGTACTCCGGAAGCATGTGAGCTTCCAGGATCGTTTTTTCTTCTTCTGACAGGCGCTCGTTCCCCCGCACGGAAAAAACAACCACCGCCTGGTTAGCCGGCTGCCCGAAAAGGATGATTCGGAAGCGGTTAAAAGAGATGATATGGGCAGTCTGGGCAAAGATCAGTTCGAAGATATCATCGAGCGCCAGAGTGACATTGACCCCCTGAGCCACGCGGATCAGCACGTCCATCTCGCGCAGACGGCGCTGCATGGCTTCCTCAATCTGAATTCGCTCCAGCGCTGTGGCAGCCTGTCGAGAAAGCTTCTCCAGCCGGGGTAAATTCTTCATGGATTCTCCGCCCTGCCCGTCAGCCTGGCATAGAGCAATCCATCCCAGCAGCCGCTCTCTGCTTTTGAGTGGGATCATAGCCTTCGCGGAAAGCAGCTCAAGGCGCGCCTGTTCCGCCTCGGGAAGGAAGGCGATCGAATCCTGATCCATAACCACGAGATCTGGACCATCTGTCAGTGCGGCTGTAAACCGGCTGTTCTCCGGGAAACGCAAGTCGCTGCTCGGCTTTCCGTCATCGCCCGGAGAGGCTTTATAACAGCCATTTTCCGGGTCATAGATGAAAATATGCAGTCTGACCGCCGGTAGTAGAGCGCAAATCCCGGCACGCAGCCAGGCGGCGATCGCCGCGGCGCTGTGCGCGGTTGCGATATCCAGGACAGGTTGCTTTTCCTCCGGATTTTTCGCTTCGCCCTTGAGCAGGAGGCTCCGGCCAAACGGAAATAGCCCGATCAGCGCCAGAAGGATGATAATGGTGGTGTATAAAGGCCTGGAGAAATCCACCGGATTGCCCGCAAGAACCGACAACCCGCCGGTGAGAAATGTTGCGCTGGCCACCACCAATATGCTCACCCCTGCCAGAGGCAGCCATTTTCCCAAAGCGTCATTCCATAATCGTTTCAAAGCCGGCTGAAGCGCTCGAACCGTTCTTCTCCTTATAGGCTGGTTTTCGGGTGAGTCTGGATAGTGCATCCTTCCATCCTGGATATGGCGAACGCCGGATGTAAGATTAACACCCGGGTTTTAATTTCCTTCGGATGTTGCCTGCCTTTAATTCCAATGGCACCTGGTTCTTGTTGAGCATCTTAAGCAGGACTCTGACTCTTTCGCTGCCGGAAATGCGCACATCGAAGATCGCTTCGTAGCCCTCGAACGGGCCGCTGTCGATCACCACCAGGTCGCCCGGCTTTAACTCCATGGCCTGCGCCGGTCGGTCGGCCTCCAGCTGAGCCAGGCGGGCGCGCAGCGCGCCGATCAAACCATCCGGCACAATCGCCGCTTCTCCGCCGACCGAAACGATTCCTCTGGCATGCGGCAACCATTGAAAAGTAGATTGCCCGGATTCATCCAGATCGACGTGGACAAATAAGTATCCGGGAAAATAGGGGCGGAATTTTCGAGAGCGCGGATTGACCGGGGTCACCCTCAGTCGGGGATAAAAAACCTCGATCCCCTGGCTTTGTAAATGCCGCCAGAGAACCTCCTCTTTGTGAGGGTGACTGTTAATGGCATACCAGTGAAGTGGCATAACGCATGATCCGGCTTATGGAAAATTATACCTGCTTTGATCCCCGCCAGGCACTATCGCCAGTTTTCAGCTACTTTACATTTTTTGCGTTTCTCAACTCACCCCGCGCTGATCGCAGCGGTAACCGCAACTCCATCGGCGCAACCGCAGCTTGCCGAAAGCACCCAACGTAAAGCGGTATTCATCCCGCGATCCTGCTCTTTCTCACCCTTCCAGGTTCGAGCCGCGCGAAAGCAGCGAATCCGCTCCATTCGCCTCTGCGCTTTCCAGGGACAGCCAATGCCTTTTCGTTAAATAGATCATACCAAGATAAAACACCGAAACAAGGATAAAAACGATCAAACCAGTCTCTGGTTTGTATAAACGCATCGAAAACAATGCGGGGGATGGCAGCGATGAATTGGGAAAGGTGACTACGATAGCAGCGTAAAGATTATTGGCGGCGTGCAGGCCGAGCGCCAGTTCCAGGCTCTGGCTGCGAAGGGTCAGCCAGCCGAGCAGGAGACCCATTCCCAGGTACACCGGCATGGTGAGTAGCAGCCCATACGCGCCAACTTCAGGGTTGAAGCCGTGCAGGAGCATGAATACAAGTGAAGGCGCCAGAAGCGGGAACCAGAGCCGTTTACTGTACCTTCCCGCCCACTGGGTCAGGTAGCCGCGGAAAATGAACTCCTCGGTTGAGGTCTGAATGGGGATCAATATGACCGCAAGGATGAAATAGGGCAGGAATTTGACAAGGTCAAAGGTCCAGGAGTAATTGCCGGGGTCAATCAGCGCCAGGACCAGGTCGCTTGCCGCCGACAGGGTGAACCAGATCAGACCCGAAAGTCCAATCGTTTTCCAGGCAATTTTTCGCGAAGGGTTCAGAAGGGTGATGAGCGGACGTTTGTGCAAAAGGATCATCCCGCCAGCCAGCGCCAACAGGGCAAAGGGAAAGGGCGCCATCGTGACCAGGAATAAGGCCAGCGGTGAAAGCTTGGCCAGGTTTAAAGTCCCTTCAATCAGGAAAGCGGCAACCGCCGCAAACAGTTGCGCCCCAATCGATAGAAAAATGATGGAAAGGAGAGTCAAAACGTACCGCCAGAACTGATTGCGTCCAAGTTCAGCCTGGGCAAGGAAGCGGTTTTGCATGGCCAATTCAGTTTCCTTTCCGATGATTGTTTTACTGGCGGCGTACAGGATAGCGAGATGCCGTGCCCATCATACCATTTATCCTACCCGATAAACCTTTATCGTGTAAATAGATAGGAGCCACTGGATTTTTAGTCAGCAGATCACTATACTCTAGACAAGACAATATGGAAACGCTCGAAAAGCCGTTCATTCCTCCACTTGCGCCGGCGCCTATGTTACCGCTCGGCCGCTACCTTCCGCAACTGGCGCCCGGCATGGTGACCAGCTGGCTGAAAGAAAATCTGCCTCCGGGCAGTCTGGTGCTCGATCCATTTGGTGCCACCCCGCTGGTCGCCCTCGAGGCAGCCCAGGCGGGATATCGTGTGCTGGTCACCTGCAACAACCCGATTCTCAGCCTGATGCTCGAAGTCCTGGCCGAGGCTCCGCCGGAAGGCGAGTTCGCCGCCGCCATATCCGCCCTGGCCGCAACCCGCCGCGGTGAAGAGCGGCTTGAACTGCACATCCAAAACCTGTATAAAACTCAATGCGCCGCATGCGGTGCCGAGATTCCAGCCCAGGCTTACCTCTGGCAGCGCGATCAGCCCCGCCCCTCCGCAAAGATATACCACTGTCCGGCATGCGGCGACGATGGCGAGCGCCCGCTGACCCATTACGATCTTGACCGTTTGGAGCTGATCCGCACCGATGCAATGCACCGCGCCCGCGCACTTGCCCGGGTAGTCCAGGATGGGCAGACAGAGCAGCGCGAGTCAGTCCAGGAAGCTTTAAAAACATATCTGCCGCGTCCTTTATATGTGTTGATGACCCTGCTGAATAAGGCCGAGGGATTGGACCTTCCTGCCCCGCGAAGAAAATACCTTGAGGCGCTGCTGATCTCGCTTTGCGACGAGGCCAACACGCTATGGCCCTGGCCTTCCGCCCGTCCTCGACCGCGCCAGCTCACCGTGCCCACTCAGTTTCGCGAGAAGAACCTCTGGCTTGCTCTCGAACAGGCCGTTGAAGTATGGACAACTGAATTTCCGCCCATTAACCTCGTTCAATGGCCCGACCCGCCGCCGGAGACGGGTGGAATCAGCCTTTATCAGGGACGGATCAAATCGCTCCTTCCGCTGGCCGATGCATTCCGCCCGGCAGCCATCCTGACCGCCGTGCCTCGTTCTAACCAGGCCTTCTGGACCCTTTGCGCTCTTTGGTCAGGCTGGCTCTGGGGCCGCGAGGCAGTTGCCCCTCTGCGGGGTGCGCTTGAACGCCGCCGGTACGACTGGAATTGGATGGCTCACGCCCTCCATTCAGCGTTATCCGGTCCAAACAAACAGCTCCAGGCGGGCACTCCTTTCTTCGCCGTCGCCAATGAGATGACCCCCAGCTTCCTCCTGGCGCTTTTCTGCGCGCCGAACATGGCCGGTTTTGGCCTGGACGGCGTGGCTCTGAACCCCGAAGAGGACATCGCCCAATTCTGGTGGATCTCGCGCAAGCCGGTGGTTGCTCCCTCCCGCCAGAGCCCTAAGACGATCTGCCAGGATGCGGTTCGCAATCACCTCAGCCGGCGCGGAGAGCCGGCCAGCTATCTTTCCCTCTATGCTGCCTCACTGCTCGGTCTGGCCGAAGCCGGGTTGCTGCCAACCCAGATCAACGAGTTGCCGCCCGATTACCTCGCCCGTACCCAGGCGACCCTCTCGGAAGTACTGGCCAACCGCAGCTTTACCCTGCGCTACCCGGGTAAATCTCAATCCGAAGAGGGCGGCATGTGGTGGCTTACGGGCAGCCCCGTGACAGAACTGCCTCTGGCTGACCGGGTCGAGCGCGAGGTGGTCAACCAGCTACTCACCCAGGCAGAAGTCCGCGCGACCGAGCTCGAAAGGCAGCTCAATCAGCTCTTTCCCGGCCTGATCACCCCGCCGAGCACGCTGATCCAGACCTGCCTGCAATCGTACGCCGATCCGCTCCCCGGCGAGGGGGGCGCATGGAAAATCCGCCCTCAGGAACTGCCCTCCGCGCGGTGCAAAGAGCTTGACGGAGTAGCGAAACTGCTCAGCAGGGTCGCAAGCTCGTTGAATTACACTGCCAAGGGCGAAGAGCCGCTGGTATGGTTGGACGAGAACAACAAGCCGGTTTATCTCTTCTACCTGCTGGCTTCAAGCATGATCAGCCGCTTTGTCTTCCAGCCTCAACCGCTCCCTCTCAACCGCTGCGTGCTGGTCCTGCCTGGCGGGCGCGCGCTCCTGCTCAGCCTCAAGCTGGAGCGTGATCCGCGCCTGAATAGCGCCGTCGCAGCCGGATGGCGGATCATGAAGTTCCGTCTGCTGCGCGATATTGCCAGGCGACCTAACCTGACCCTCAGCCTGTGGGAGGATTTACTCGACGGCGACCCGCCGCGCTGGGAAGAAGCCACCCAGATGTCCATCTTTGGGCAGAAAAACCCTTAAAACCAGCAACCCAAAAATTGGACTTGCCGCCTGTCAAATAAATTCGCACCGTCGGATACGGTTACATCGTCGGGATCTCGCTGGGAGTTAAGGTCTCCGTCGGGCTGGGGGTGATAGTCGGCGTGCTGCTCGGCGTCGGGGTGAGCGTCGCCGTCGGCGTGCGGGTTGGCGTGGGCGTGATTGTCGGCGTTGGCGTTGGCGTCACGGTTGGCGTGGGAACCTGCAGGTTGAGATGGATGCGCCGTTCCGCGTAGGTATCCCGCTCGCTGGTCAGATAGATTCGCAGGGTCACCCGCCCGGCGGGGATCTGACTGAGATCCCAATCGGTGAGGAACTGCGGCTGGTCTGACTGCTGGTTGCCGTGATAAATCTCCTCCCAATCAGCCGGGTCATCGCCAAGGCCATACTCCAAACGGTATTCCCGGAAGGGTTCGGGCACTTTGATCAGCGCATAGATTGGCAGCGGGTTTGTGGTAATGGTCTGGTTTTCACTCAGCCCGGCAAACAGGATTAATGGACGGGGATCGTTCGCGGTGCATTCGCGCTGCGGAGTAAAGTAAATCGGCTGCTGGAAGCCCATCTGTTCAGCCCAGGCATTGCCCTCAGCAGTTTCGAGGATCCACTTGACCGCGCTTGGATCCTGGACGTTGAGCGAGAACTTCTCCTCAACGAAATCGGCGCAGGCAGAGGAAGCCCGCAGCCCGGTCCAGGTGTCGATGCGCGCCTTGGTCCACAGGTCATTTTCCTTGCTGAGCGGCGGCTGGTCGTACGCGAAGATTTCACTGCGCTGCTGCGGGCACCATTCCGAGGGCTCGGTGCCGGAGAATGCGCAAATGACTCGATCGACCACTCCCGCCGGGCGGACGAACGCGCTCGGATTACCGCCTGTCAGCGATTGGATCGCGAACTTCATAAATTCAGACCAGACCGGCGCCGCCCCGCTCAAACCGGTGGTATTGACCATCGGCGTATAATCCGCGTTGCCGACCCACACACCAACCGCGATATCGGGAGTGTAGCCGACCGTCCAGTTGTCGCGGAAGTCGTTGGTGGTGCCGGTCTTGGCCGCAGCCGGGAAACCGAGGTTCAGGACCGAATCGGCGCCAAACATCGGCGCTCTCGCCTGGTTATCCGATAGGATCGAATTGATCAGATAGGCGTGCTCCGGCCGCATCACCTGATCCCCTGGCGGAAGCTGGTATTCATAGACGACTTTACCCTGGAAATCGATGATCTTGGTGATGGCTATGGGCGGGATGCGCCTGCCGTTGTTGGCGAAAACCGAATAGGCGCTGGTCAATTCCATAAGAGATATATCCCCACCGCCGAGGGTCAGCGATAAGCCGTAATCGCTGCGAGTCAGGGTGGTAATGCCCAGCCGCCGGGCAAAGTTGATCAACCCGTCAGCAGTCGGCGTGTAGGGATCATCGTAGATGCCGACGAACTGGAGCGCCTTGACCGCAGGGATATTGTACGAATTGGCCAGCGCCGTGCGGACGGTCACCGGGCCGTGAAAACGCTCGTCATAGTTGACCGGTCGGTACGGCTCGCGCGTGTCGTTTGGATCGCCCGACGGCGGAAACTCGCTGGGCACATCCCAAATTAAGGTCGAGGGCGTCCAGCCCTTCTCGAAAGCTGCCGCGTAGGTCAAAGGCTTGATCGCCGAGCCAGGCTGGCGCGGGTTGATCGCCATATTGACCTGCCCGGAGATCGAATCGTTATAGAAATCGGGCGATCCAACCATGGCCAGGATTTCGCCAGTGTCCGGCTTGATGGCGATGAGCGCGCCGTTTTTGGCGTTGTTATCTGCCATCTGGGCGATCCGGTCGCGCAGCAGGCGCTCGGCCTGTTCCTGCAGGGCTGGGTCAAGGGTGGTATAGACGGTGAAACCTGAGCGGTAGATCGTGCTCGGATCGTAGCGGGCCTCCAACTGCATGCGGATATAATCCACCCAGTGCGGGAAGCGGATTGTGTCGCGCGGCGGCTGGAAAGTGTAGCCCTCGATCTCGCGCACGGCATCCATTGCGTCCTGCTGAGAAACGCAAACTTCGCGAAGGGTGGTGCTCACGTAGATGCAGTTTCGCTCCTGACTGAGCTGATAGGTCAGCACAATAACCGTGCGAAAGCGCTCCAGGGTCTTTTCCCGGTTGGTCTCGATGTCATAGATCGCCGGCGATTGGGGGATCCCGGCCAGGAAAGCTGCCTGCCCCAGGGTAAGCCTGTCGACTGTGGTGTTGAAATAGGTTTCCGCCGCGGCTTCAATCCCATAGGAGAGCTTGCCGTAGTTGTTTTCGTTCAGATACAGCTCGAGGATTTCTTCTTTGCTGTATTTTCGGGTGATCTCCGCCGCGAGGACGATCTCGCGCGCCTTACGCTCGACCGTCTGGGTGTAGCGATCCTCTGGCGAGAGCAGTAAGGTGCGGGCAAGCTGCTGGGTAATGGTCGAAGCGCCGGAAACCACCTTCCCGCTGGTGTAGTTCCACCACAGCGAGCGGGCGATGGCGATCGGATCAAAGCCGGGATGGGTGAAGAAATCCTTATCCTCGGTCGCTATCGTGGTGGCGATAATGTAAGGCGACATCTTTTCGAGCGGAACAAAGGTACGCCTGCCTGCGTTCGGGTCGATGATCTCGTAGATCACGCTGCCGGTCCGGTCGAGGATGCGGGTAGTCTCGAACTGCGAGGCGCGTGCGCGCAGATCATCCACGCTCGGCAGGGAAGCAGCGATCGTGTAGTACTTATAGACCAGGAAAGACCCCACACCCAGTAAGATCAGAACGACTATAAACAGGAAGACAATGAAGAGGCGCAGCAGGCAGCCCAATGGCTTGCGCCAGGCGCTGCCGTTGCGCGCCGGCTGAGTATGCGGCGAGAGATTTCGCCCAGGCGCTGCATTTCGGGGAGGGACGCCGCCGGGCTCAACGCGCCCCGCCTGTGAGCGGATTGGGATCCGCTGCGGCTGGGAGGCTGAGGGTGGGGGTTGGGGTTGGGCTGGCCGGCGGCCGCCTGGAGGGGTCAGCGCCGCCGGGGTCACCCGAGTCGCTTCGACATCGGATTCCACCACCCGTTTGGGCAGGTCGGCTGGGCTGCGGCTGAATGGCGGCGGTGGCGGCGGTTGGACATGCTTGCCGCCCGATGCCATCGTCGCCCGGCTGGATATACCGGAGGGCGGCGTTTTTTCCAATTCCTCCAAAGACTCTCCTTCAGCGCCAACAGAAGAGGCAACAGTTGTCTCTATATCCAGCGCCCTTTCAGCCGGGATCGTTTGTTCGATCTCGCCGCCGGGAGCTTCGACGTTTTGCTCGGGTCTTTCCACTGTCCTGGATTCGGCCGCACCAGGCGATTCGCCTGCCGGCGCTCCGCTGTCCGGACTGGCGGAAGGCTCTTGATCCGCCAGGGACGGCATGGTCTGGTCCTCTCCTGTATTTTCTGTAGAATCGATCTCGAACTGCTCAGGTTGCGGTTTTTCTGTGTTTTCCAGCGGCGCAGAGGACGGGACAGTCTGCTCGCCTGCCTCAAAGTCGGCGCTCAGATCGTCTCCGGATGCTTCGGGTTCCGAGATGGCTGAAGACTGGCTCTCGGCCAGAGGTTTTTGTTCGCCGGCCGGGTGCTCCTCATCCGTCGGAGAATTCTCCGCGTTGGCTTGAGCTTTCGTCAGCTCAGATAATTCGCCCAGGTCCGGCTCAGTTTCACCCGAGGAGAGGATCCTCCGCAGCCGATCCATGGGTTGGGTCTGCTCGGTAGAGTCTGCTTCAGGGTTTTCTGAGGGTTGCTCATCCATCAGATTCATGATTTTTCCTATAAACTATGTTGTTGCAGATGTTGAAAGGGTTGCAGAATTCATGCTGGAATGGATATACCATACCAGCAACTCGGTTAAAAACGACGGAATCTAAATGCTCCATCGAGGCTAAGACGCATTCCAGGCCGGGATGTTCCGTCCCACCGGCCTCAGCCCAGATTGTAGCACAAAAGCCAACCGCAATCCTGGCGATCCTCGATAGCGTGTAAACGTATAGATTTTCAAAATAGAATTTGACCCGCCCGGCGTCTTTATTTACAATGAGCTTATGCGAGAATGGAACCTTACCGATCAACACCCATACCATCTGGTCATCGCCGCGGACGGGCAGCTTACCAGCCTCGACTACGCCGACGATCAAATCTGGGAATTGAAATTGGGCGGGGGCGATCCGCCTGCTCTGGCTCTGGAGACGACTTTCGGTCTGCGCGCCCGGTCGATGCGCCTGTTCCCGCGGTTCCAGAGCGGGGACTATACCTTTAGCGACCCGCTGACCTTTTTTCAACCCCCGCAGGTAACCCGCTTGTATCCCAACTTCATCGTAGTCCGCTTTTTCCCGATCGCCGGAGTCGAGATATGCTATGAGATTTGGGCAGCCGCGTCTCAGACCCTGGCTGGCAGGTTCACCTTTCACAATTTGAACGATGAACCGGTCGATTTTGGCTTCGAATGGACAGGCGAGTTGAATCCCCTCGGCCGAGAGGGGCGCGGCCTGGCTGTGACCCAGATTGGCGTCAACAACGTATTGAGTGGCGCAAGCGAAGACCTTGAGCCAGTCTGTTTCATGACCGGTGGACCGGCGCCCGGCAGCGGTCCCCAGGCGGGACTGGTGTTGAGAATTGAACTCCAGCCCTCCGCCGTTCGCCAGATCACCTGGGCTTTAGCCGCGTTAGAAGAAGCCCAGGCTTCTTACGACCTGGCCCGCCTTACCACCGCTCGCGAATGGGAAGCCGAGAAGGCCCGCATCGAACTTCACCAGGTCAGCCGGCAGGTCGAGATCCATACAGGCGACCCCGATTGGGATGCCGCTCTGGCAGCCTCGCAGAGAGCTGCCGCCGGCCTGGTCTTCGCCCCCGGCGGCGACCTCCCCAATCCTTCTTTCGTCCTGGCGCGAACGCCCGAACAAGGCTACTCCCTGCGCGGCGACGGCAGCGACTACACTCACCTCTGGAACGGGCAGTCCGTCCTGGATGCCTGGTATCTCGCCAGCATCCTTCTGCCCGGCATGGAACAGTACGCTGCCGGATGGATCGAAAATTTCCTCGCCGTCCAGCAGACAGACGGATTCATCGACTGGAAGCCGGGCATCGCCGGCCAGCGCAGCAAGCGGCTTGCCCAGCCCATCCTGGCCACGCTCGCCTGGCGCATTTATGAGCTGCTCGAGGATGTGGACTGGCTGAGAAAGATTTATCCAGGCCTGATGAATTTCATCCATGTCTGGTTCGGCCCGCAGCACGATGGCGATCAGGACGGGTACCCGGAGTGGGATCACCCCTACCAGATCGGCCTGGACGCGCTCCCGCTTTATCATCCGTGGCAGCCTGGCTCGCAGGGGGTCGATCCCCGCATGGTCGAGAGCCCCGCCCTGGCAGCCTTTCTCTACCGCGAATGCCAGTCGCTTGCCCAAATGGCTGCCCTTCTGGGGAAAGAGGAAGATCGGCTCTGGCTGGATGCGGTTTCTGGCAGCCTTAAAACATTGCTGGACAGTCAGTGGAGCCCGGCTGCGCGGATTTATCCGTACCGCGATGCCGAAACCCACCAGAATCCCCCTGGAATGGAATGGGTTACCATCGAGGGATCGGGCAGGAAGGCGGTCGGTCGCGCGATTGCGCCTGCCCAACGCTTGCTGGTGCGGATCATACGGAGCGATGAGAAAACCCGCCAGACTCACATCCTGATCCAGGGGCAGACCGCTCAGGGCGAGCAAGCCGAGGAAGTATCTCCGCGGCAGATTCGCTGGCTTTACGGAGAGGGCAGATATTCCACCCGCAATCCCTTCAGCCGGGTGGACGAGGTCGTCGTGCTCCATGCCCAACCCTCGGACATCTGCCGAATTGAATCCGTCGACTACTCTCTTCATGATATCAGCCTTCTTCTGCCCCTTTGGGCAGGGATTCCCGACGCTGAGCGAGCCAGACAGATGATAGAAGCGACAATCCTTTCCAGGTTTCTTCGGCCGTTTGGACTGCCGGTCTGCCCGCCTCAACCGGGCTGCGAGTTCGATGAATCAACCCGCCTGGTCAGCCTGCCGTGGAATCAGTTGGTGGCCGAAGGTCTTTTAGCTTACGGCTACCGCCAGGAGGCTGTCGCACTGGTTGAACGGCTGATGCAGTCGGTCATCCTGAATCTAAAAACCTCCCATCAGTTTTCGGCCTTTTATCATTCCGAAAGCGGGAAAGGCAGCGGGGATCGCGGCGCGTTGAGCGGGATGGCTCCGGTTGGCCTGTTTCTACAGACGCTAGGATTGAAACTGCTGACCCCAAAAAAGATGATCGTCGAAGGTTTCAATCCCTATCCATGGCCAGTTAATGTACAATATCGTGGAATGAAGCTGAATTTCGAGTCCGCCAGGACGTCCATCGAGCTGGCCGACGGGTGTATTCTGACCATTGACGATCCATGGCGGCATATCATCACACTTCCCTGAACATATCCCCAATGTCTCCGAAGGAGCAGCAATCATGAGCGGGTCAACTCAAAAAGTGAAACCAGATATGTGCATGATTGTGGTGATCCAATCACAGGATGCAGAAAATGCCCAGATCGGATTGGAAAACCTTGGATTGACCGTCACCCGGCTGCCAAGCTTTGGCGGATTCCTCGGGAGACGTAACGCCACGCTGATGGTCGCCCTCGCTGAATCTCAGCGTCAGCAGGCGCTCGATATGCTCAAGGAAACCTGCCGGCAGAGGATCGAGTACATCGCCGTTCCATTGGAAAGCACTCCCCTTCCCCTTCCGACGCCGACGCCGATCACCATCGGCGGGGCCACGATCTTTACCCTTCCTATCGAGCATTACGAGGAGTTATAGCCATGAAACTCATCATTGCGATTGTCCGTGATACTGACAACGACCAGGTTTCTCACGCGTTGACTTCTCAGAATTTTCGCGTAACTGGAGTAGCTTCTACAGGCGGGTTTTTACGCCGCGGAAGGACGACCCTGTTAATTGGCGTGGAAGATCATCAGGTTGAGCAAGCCTTGCAGGTGATCCGCGCGGCTCTCTCCCCCGCGACCGAAACATCCGAAAGCCGGGCGGTCATTTTCGTGCTCCCGGTGGATCACTTCGACCACTTCTAATCCGCCCACGCTTGACTTTCCAACGCTGCTCAACTCTCTCGCCTTATAACCAGTTCGGTCGTCGATGAGCGGGAACTCGGCCATCTCCGCCGGTGGTCTCATCGCGCGAGGGTTGGCAAGCCCACCGGAAGTGGGTGCAGGGAAATTCTTTTTCTCCGCAGGGTTGCGCCTGCAACTTTGCTGGCAGCCCTGCGTATATGGTTCGAGCAGTCAGGTTAACTGTCGCCTGGCGTAAAAATGATAATGATCAGGAGTGTTCTCTCATGGAGCAGATGCAATCTCGACAACAACTTACTCCGCGGGTCGTCCGGCCGGGCCTGGTGACCGCGCTAGGGATCCTGACGCTGGTCAGCGGAGTTCTCAACATCCTCGCTGGACTTGGATTGACTTTTGGCGTGGTCATCAGCACCATTGGGTTGGGCGTATTATGCGCCCCAATCACCCTGCTTCCCACCGTGCTGGGTGTGTTCGAAATCCTGTACGCCGTGAAAATCATCGCCGACCCTCCCCAGCCGGTCAAATTTTCGCAAACGATCGCGATTCTGGAAATCTGCTGCATTCTCTACGGAAACGGCCTTTCGCTGGTGGTCGGCATCCTGGCGCTGGTCTTCTACAATGAACCGTCCGTCAAGGATTATTTCGCCGCGCTGAATCCTGCCGCGCCCGCCTGAACTCCTCTCCAGGGCTTTTTCTCTGCAACTCCGCTTGTGTGCGCAGAAAATTAAGGATATAGTTTATACATATTTGACACGGAATCTTTTCTAAAGGAGAGATAAGATGGATTTTGGACTTGCTTTTTCATTCGTCTTCAAAGACCGGGATTGGTTCAAGAAGGTCGCCATCGCCGCGTTGATCGGATTGATTCCGATCATCGGCCAGATGGTGGTTCTCGGCTGGTCGCTGAACATCGCTAAACGGGTGATGAATCACGATGAAAACCCACTGCCGGATGTGGATTTTGGCGCCGATTTAGGCCGGGGTTTTTACGCCTTCGTGATCGGTTTTGTCTACACCCTCCCCATCTCAATTCTGAGTGGAATATTTGGCGTAATGGACGCAGCCATTACCAGCTCATCTGGCAGTGATGCCGCGTATACCATGATTGGCCTATTCTCGGTGTGCCTGGGTCTTTTCGCATTTGTTTATGGGCTGGCCTGCGCATTCGTCCTGCCTGCCGCTTATGGCAATTATCTTGCGAAAGATTCCCTCGCGGCTGGTTTTAACCTGAAAGAGGTCTTTAGCCTGGTTCGCGCCAATCTCGGCGCCTACCTGATTGTCGTACTCGGCACAATTGTCGCGGGGATCATTGCCCCGGTAGGCGCCATCGCCTGCGGCATCGGCGTGCTGCTGACCTATGTGTATTCTCTGGCTATCATGGGCCACCTGTACGGGCAGGCTTATGTTCAGGCGACCAGGGACAAAGCCCTCGGCGAGGCGGCGTAAAGAATTGCTTAATTGAACAACAGGGTCAAGGAGACAAAACTTGACCCTGTTTTGTTTTTTCTTTGGCGGGAATGCTGCTGGTTTTTGGGAGTAAACCTGTATTCAACCATATGGAAACCAAGCCGATCCTTCGACAGTCCCGGGACTCGGCTCGGGGCGTGGCTCTTCCCTCAGGATCAACCCTGAATACCTACTTACTTCGCGGCTCCTCCTGGAACTGCTCCACCTGGTAGGTCAGCACCTCCAGCTTGCGGGTCCGCCAGGTGCTGCGGGGAACGCCCATCTTCAGGCAAAGCTGATCGAGGAATTCGACCGGGTTGGGCAGCTTCTCCCAGACCTGGGGAAGAAACGTCGCCCGGCGGATTCCATCCTTCAGCACCACACCGTCGATCCCCGGGCGCAGCTTATTCACCAGATCTAACGGCCCATCGTACTCCAACGGCTGCGGACTGGTCAGGCACGAGATTTCAATTTCCAGACGGTCGAGCTCTTCCGGGCGGACGGGAGGAAAGCGGAAATCCTCGACCGCCGCGGCTGCAGCGTGCTCGCGGACGTCCTCAGCCAGCGGTTGGTTTGCTTCCAGCGCGCCGATGCAGCCGCGCAGCTCGCCGCGCTCGGTCAGGGTGACAAAAGCGGCGCCCTTCTCGCGCAGGCGCGGGGGAAGACCGCTCAGATCCAGCGGCGGCATGTATCGCCGGCAAACCGCATCTTCGATTGCCTCGCGCGCCAGTTTTAATAATATCTGTTTTTCTTCCTGGGTTAACCCGCCCTCATTCATCTCTCTAACCTGTGATACACCCGTTTGTGATAGACCAGCGGATGCCCGTCTCTGGCAATTTGGACTGCAACAACCTCGCCAATGTATTGCTTCGAGGAACGCATGGCATAAGCGTGGATTACCTTGCAGTCCAGGAAAGCCAGCCCGCCCTGGATGAACGGCACACCGCTGACTAATTCGAAGACTTCGAAACCGGCAAATCGGTCGTTTCCTTCCGGGATGCGCCCGGCGAATCGATCGGAGATTTCGGCCTGGTCTTCTTTGAGTATTGTAACTCCAAAAATGCCGGATTGTTCAACCAGGCGCTGAGTGCGTGTTTCGAGCGCCAGAGTTACGCTGACCAGCGGCGGATCGAGCGATAACGAGGTAAAGGAATTGACCGTCATCCCGTGGCGCAGGCCGCCGAAACGGCTGGTAACCACGGTGACGCCGGTCGTCCATTGGCGCATGGCCTGGCGCAAAGACTCGGCTGGCACCTGGCTCAATCGACACCTCCCCGGCTGGTATGGACAATCCATGCAAGCATGGCAACAGACTTGCATCCAGTTATCCAGCCAATTTCGTTATACTAAGCCTGCCCAAATGCGTCAAGTAATTTTTACCCTCCAACCCTGTGATGCGAGATGCCCTTGTATCTGGCGCAGACGATTTCAGCCGTTCGGGGTAAAATCAAATCAGGCGGTCCACAAACCGGCTACACGAACTAAATAGAGCTCTTGCTTAATGCGGGTAGTTTAAGGTACTATCATCACAATATGGACGACGAGTTGCAATCAGAATCTACTCAATCCGAAGCGCGCAAAAATCCGGGAGTATTCAGCACTATCTGGTCGATCGTCACCGTCGCGCTGGTCATGGCGACCCTTTTCACCCTCTGGACGCCTGCCAACCTTTTTTCCAATGAACTGCTCGATAACATGTTCCAGGCCTGGCAGGCGAACCCAACCGCGACCTTTCCCACCCCCACCGCCGCTCCTCGCCCTCGGGTCGGCATTGTCGCCGGTCACTGGGGCAACGATCCTGGCGCTGTCTGTCCTGATGGTCTCACCGAGATGGATGTCAACCTAGTCATCGCCACCCTCGTGCAGCAAAATCTGCGCGCTGAGGGATACGAGGTCGATCTGCTCCAGGAATTCGACGAAAAATTGAATGAATACCAGGCCCTTGCCCTGGTCTCGATCCATAACGATTCCTGCGATTACATCAATGACGAAGCCACCGGTTTTAAGGTGGCGGCTGCCGCCTCAAGCGCATATCCTGAAAAAGCCGAGAGACTGAGCGCCTGCCTGATCGAGCGCTACGCTCAGACGACGGGTTTGCGCTTCCACGCCAATACCATCACCGGCGATATGACTCAATACCACACTTTCCGGGAGATCAATAGCGACACAACCGCTGCAATCATCGAAACCGGCTTTCTCAACCTCGATCGGCGCATCCTGACCGAGCAGCCCGAGTTAATCGCCGAAGGCGTGACCAGGGGCATCCTCTGCTATATCCGGAATGAACCGATCGTCCAGACCGGGACAACGCCATGACTTTCTCATCGCTATCTGAGGCTCAGGAGGCGCTCCGGCTCGCCCGGCAGGCTCTGCGCGAGAACAAACGCAAAGAAGCCCGCAGCCAGGCCTTGCGCGCCACCCTCCTCGAGCCCGAGCTGGAAGAAGCCTGGCTGATTCTGGCGGCTGTGGCTGATCCGCGCGCCAGCGTGGAGTACATTAACAAGGCTCTGGCAATTAATCCGGACAGCCTGCACGCGCGCAAAGCCATGCACTGGGCGGTGCAGCGCCTGCGCGCCAGTGAAGCATCGTCCGCTCCTCCCCCCGCATCGCCTCCGCCGCCGGTCTCACTGGAGGACACTCGACCGGTGCCGGTCAAAATTGCCGAACCTGGCAGCCAGGCCGCCATCCTACAACTGCGCGAGCTGAGCGCCAGAAGTGAACCGCCGCCCGCCCGTCTGGAAAAGACGCCCCCAACCAGCCATCGCTGGCTGGTGACGACCCTGATTGTGCTTCTGATCGGCTGCATCGGTTTACTCGGTTGGCTTTTCTATCCCGATCTTCGCACCGCATTGGCAAACAACCCATCTGCCCCGCGACCGCAGGGCGTTCTGCCAAAACCCTCCGTCACTCCCACTTCAACCGCCACATTCACGCCCACTCCCACAGCCACACCAACCTCGACTCCCACGCCCACAGCGACCTTCACCCCCACCGAAACCCCCACCCCGACTGAAACGCCAACCAACACTCCTCAGCCGGTGGTGTACTCCGGTGTCACGGTCCCTGAAGAAGTCGGTCCAGGCGAGCGCTGGATCGATGTGGATCTCAGCGACCAGATGGTTTACGCCTACGAGGGGGAGGAACTCGCCAACAGTTTCCTGGTTTCGACCGGAACGTGGCTGCACCCGACGGTGACCGGCACCTTCCGCATCTACGTCAAATACCGCTACACTGACATGGCCGGCCCGGGCTACTACCTGCCGGATGTGCCGTACACGATGTATTTCTACAAAGGTTACGGTTTACACGGCACCTACTGGCACAACAACTTCGGCACCCCAATGAGCCACGGCTGCATCAACCTGCGCACCGAAGACGCCCACTGGCTGTTCGACTGGGCCTCCGTGGGGACTGTGGTCAACGTGCACGATTAACCACATGGATTCAGTGCTCAGACCGTTCCTCCAGCAGTTCTCCCGGCGCGAATTCATGAAACACACCGGAGCTGGGTTGATCGGCCTGCTGACTCTTCCGCTGACTGCTAAAGGTCTGCGCGCGGGAAAGCTGCTCGAACCGCAGGGCAGCGTCTTGCATCTGGGCCGGGTTACGGCTAGCAAAACCGACGGATATGCCCAACCTTCTTTTTCGGCTGAGCTCAAGAAATCCTTCTGGCAGGACCTGGTACTGACCATCACCGGGATAGCGCTGGGAGGTGCGGATTCGGGGCACAACCGGGTCTGGTATCTGATCAACGATGAATGCTACGTGCACTCCGGCGATGTTCAACCGGTGGAAATCCGCCTGAATGAGCCGCGCATGGACATCCCCGCAGGCGGGCTGCTGGCTGAGGTCAGTGTACCATTCACCGACGCGCCCTGGGAATACCTGCGCCCCGAACGCCTGGCTTACCGCCTGTATTACGGCACGACTCACTGGATAGCAGCAGTAGTTCAGGACGATAACGACGCAGTGTGGTATCGCATAGAAGATGACAAGTGGAAGATCAAGTATTATGTTCACGCCGAGCACCTGCGCATCATCGCCGTGGAAGACGTTGCCCCAATCTCGCCGCACCTGCCTCCGGAAGCCAAGCGGATGGAGATCCACCTGCCAGAACAGGTCGTGATCGCCTATGAGAACGACGAACCGGTCTTTATGGCCCGCACCGCTACCGGCGCGCGATTCCGCGAGGGGGATTTCTCCACCCCAAGCGGGGTGTACATGACTAACCGCAAGCGCCCTTCCCGCCACATGGCCGCCGGAGACCGGGCAGATGCCAACAGCTACGACCTGCCCGGCGTCCCCTGGGTATGCTACCTGATGGAAAATGGCATTTCTTTTCATGGCACTTTCTGGCACAATAATTTTGGCCGCCCGCGCAGCCACGGCTGCGTCAACCTGAGCATTCAAGACGCCCGCTGGGTCTACCGCTGGACCCATCCGAGCCCGACGCTGCAAACCGTGACTCTGATCGAAAAAACCGGTACAATGGTAGAGGTGATCGATCGACCGTTTGGAGATTAACGTGCATTCCGCCTTTCAATCCAACCATTATTTCTTAAAGAAACAGGCCATCGCCCTCACCGGCATATTTCGAATTTACGGTGAAAACGGCCAGATGGTTCTCTACAGCCGGCAAAAGATGTTCCGTCTGCGGGAAGACATCCGCGTCTACAGCGATGAAGATATGAGCCAGGAACTGCTCTTCATCCAGGCGCACAATATCATTGATTTTTCCGCCGCCTATGACGTCATCGATAGTTCCAGCCAGAACAAGGTCGGCGCGCTCCGCCGGCGCGGCTGGCGCTCGATGCTGCGCGACACCTGGGACGTTCTGGACGCCTACGACCAGCCGCTTGGAATTCTCCAGGAGGACAGCAAGGGACGGGCGTTGCTGCGCCGGATGCTGCTCGGCAGCCTGCTGCCGCAAAATTACGACGTGCTCTTCGGCAGTCAACGCGTGGCCGACCTGCGTCAGAAATTCAATCCCTTCCGCTACGAGCTGCTGATGGATTTCAGCGAGGATACCCAGCGTCGCTTCGACCGCCGCCTCGGCATCGCCGCGGGAATACTCTTAGCCGCCATCGAAGGCCGCCAGTCTGAATAATACAGGAACAACATGAGACAACCCCTCTTCGCTGGTCTGGTAATCGATGAATACGACAATCCGGTGGAAACCGCCGTGGTCGGCGATGAATCTTTCTACGTTGTCGTTGACGCAGGCTTTCGCCGGCATATCCCTTCGGAATACGTCGACCGCCAGGTGCTCGACCTGATGAAGGAGCAAATCACCGGGCATGAAGACATACTCAGCGAGCAAACCGCCCGCATGCTGGGTCAGGAAGATTTGTTTTCGAAAGCGATCATCGAACACCAGTTAAAGAACATCGATAACCAGTTAGAGCAGCTCTTCCAAACCGGCATTCCGGAAGCAGGGCGGGCGTACATGGGCATGATGGGATTTAAAGTGGTGATCAATTTTCACGGCGATGTCATTCGCATGGAGCAGCCTGGGGTCGTTGCTGATGACGAAGGCGGCGAGTAGAGAAGCATTTCGAAATCCGATGAAAATCTTATATGTCGTGAGTAAAATGGAGTTTAACGGAGATTACTATGATGACATCGGATTTTATTGTTGACGTAAGCGAAGCCGATTTCGAATACGAGGTTCTTGCTTATTCTCAGAACCTGCCGGTAGCGGTGGATTTCTGGGCTGAGTGGTGCCGTCCGTGCAAGGACCTGAGTCCCTTATTGGAAAAAATTGCAAGAGAAGCCGGCGGCGCGTTCCGCCTGGCGCGGGTGAATGTAGATATCAATCCTAACCTGGCGCTGCGCTTTGGGGTGCGCAGTCTCCCGACGGTCAAGGTGTTCAGCTCGGGCGAGGTTGTGGCTGAGTTCGTCGGATTACAACCCGAACAGCGCCTGCGCGAATTCTTCCGCCGCCTCCAACCGCCCAGCCCGGCAGAGCTGACCATCGAGCAGGGCAACGCGCTCTTAGACGAGCAAAATTGGCGTGAGGCTGAGCTTCTCTTCCGCGAAGCCCTTGAACTTGCTCCCGATCACCCCGAAGGGCTGCTCGGGTTGAGCAAAGCCCTCCTCGCCCAGGGAAAGGGTCACGAGGCTTATTCGATCTTGACTTCTTTCCCGGCCAGCCGGCAGTATTCCCAGGCTGAGACGCTGGTTCACTTTGCCGGAGAATTGGTCCACCTGGCGGATCACCCCCCGGGTGAGGAAGACGATATCCGGGAAGCCGCTTATTGGAACGCGGTCCGCCTGGCGGGGAGGGGCAAAATCCTTCCCGCGCTGGATGGACTGCTCGACCTGCTCCGCCAGGATAAATCCGACCAGCGCACCCGCAAGATGATCCTCAGCCTGCTGGAGATGCTCGGCGTGGATAACCCGCTCAGCCGCGAATACCGCAAGGAAATGACCTCGATCCTGTTCTAGGTGAAAGGCATGAAAAAAGGGCAGGCCTGCCAGCAGACTGCCCTTTTCGAGATGGTAATTGCAGAATCGGGGTTATTTCGTCAGGGTCAGCAGCGCCCAGGTGGTCGGATTGGTCAGCGCGCGGTTGCGCACGTTCGAGACCATGCTCTGCTGCTCGTTGGCTGAGTCGTTATCGTTATCCGATATCGAAACGGCAAAGCCGTAGCGCTGCCCGGCTGCCGGGGTGATGCCGAACAGGCTCCAGGGAATGGCAGCCTCAACCCGGTACAGTCCGTCTCCACCGATTGCGGCAATCTGAACCTGAGGACGCCCGCCGGCGATGTTGCTCGGGTAGTACAGGTAGGCTTCCTTTGGATCGTCGGGGTCGGGCCTGCCCGGCGAGATGACTAATTGATAATCGTCGCTGCTCAGCGAGGCATCGTTCAAATCACCCGTCAGGTCTGTATCCAAGAGCAGCTCGATTGAATCGCCCTTGAAAATATCTGCCCCGGTAGCGTTCTGCACGTATTTATCATCGATGACCTTGACCGCCAGATACAGATAGGCGTTATCCCAGCCGATGCGGTAAGAGCCCTCCAAATCTTCCTTCCCGTCGTGCTTGTCCGAGCCGTAGACGACGAACCTGGCCGGATAGGCCGTGGTTTTCCATTCATCCCAGACACCGTCGAGCTTTGGAGCAGTGCTAAGAAACTCCGCGTTCGCCTTTCCGGCAGGGCGCAGCTCTTCGGTCGGTTTAGGCGTGTTCGTTACCAGCGGGGCGGTCGTATGGGTTGGCGGCAGGGTTACTGCTTCGGTCGGCGGCATGCTGGTCGGCGAGACGACGGCGTGCGGCTCTGAGGTTGCAGTCGGCACAGGCGGGGCGAGCGTCGGCAGCTGCTGGGTGATGATAGAGAAAAGCGCGGTCATCGTCTGGTTCGGGGTCGGTTCTTCAGGCAGCTGGGTCGGCGTCTGACCGGGCAGGTTGCAGGCCAGCACGCCCATCCCTAAAACGAGAACAGCCAGGATGATTTGAAATCGCTTATTCATGGTTCTCCTCCTCAAAGTCTTCCGGCGGAACAGGCCGGAAAACAACTAAGCGAACAGTCAATTAATCCAATCCTATTTTACGTCAGAATCGGCAAGAAATGAATCCGGATTAAGCCGGGAACACCCGCAGCTTCAGGAGGAGAATCCCTGACAGGATGATTCTCCGCAGGGAAAGACGTGGGATCCCTATATAAAGACGACCAGCAGGGATTGTTCGTTCCTCATTACTCCCGAACTCATGTCAGGTTGTCGGTCTGTCCCGTTACCACCCTTCCCCTGCAGTCAACGCCCCCGCCGGTATGAAATACCCGCCAAAAGTAAACGGTTGATACAGAGGCAAAGAAACCCTGGAATACCGAGCCCTATTTCTCGTGGCTATCCATGATCTCAGGAATGTCTTTTACCGAAAACTTCTGTACCTCAACGATTTTAGCAACCGGACGGAATAAAGGCGGCAGGATGCGTAATACGGATTCTTTATCTTCGATTTCACAGATGAACCAGGCCTTGTGTTCGCCGTCCTTGCAGCCCCAGTCCGCGTTGGTTATAAAGTGAGAGCCGGTGCTCAGGAACATCTGGATGGCCTTATCGCATTCTTCTTTGGAAGCCCCGTGAGGGACCTCTACGTAAAATCTTGGCATGGTTCACCTCGCCTTTCCAGGGGTTCGCGCTCGAGAATACAACGGCGAAATAACTTGATAAATATTGTCATATTTTAGCACTTTTTATCCACGGTTTACAAGCAAGGTTTATTGGCGGCTAAATCGGATCCCTTAATTGGTTCGAAGATATCGTCATTACCCTCACTCTTAACCCGACGATACCCGAATGCCAATATCGTTGAGCCGCAGATGTAACCCGAAGAGACTACCGCTCAGGTCTTTCCGATCCCCAGCATGTCAAACGCCTACCCCCTTTTAAACAAACTAATGCTTTCGATATGATATGTCTGCGGAAATAAATCGAACGGCCTGACCCGCTCCAGCCGGTAGCCGCCCCTCAGCAGCCGGGCGGCGTCCCGTGCCAGGGTGGCCGGATCGCAGGAAACGTAGGCGATCGCTTCCGGCTGCATGGCGGTCAGGGCGTCCAACGCAGCGATTTCCAGCCCGGCCCGAGGCGGGTCTACGATGATCACCTCCCCGCGCCGGTTCAACGCCGGCAAAACTTCTTCAGCCAGCCCAACGTACAGTTCGACGTTCTCGCATGCATCCAGGTTCACGGCGTAGTCAGCGCAGGCGCTTTCTGAAGATTCGATCCCGATGCAGCGTCCAACCCGCGGCGCGAAGAAAGCCGAGAACAGCCCCACCCCGCAATAGACATCCAGCAGGGTGGTCCGGCGGTTCACCGGCAGCCAATCGAGCAGGGTTTCCACCATTGCCCCGGCCATAGGTGTGTTCACCTGAAAGAACGACCCGGCAGAGACTTTGAACGGCTTACCAAGCACTTCCATCACCAGGTGGTCGTCTCCGACCAGCACGATCTGCCCGGCCGGGCTGCGCAGCACTGCCGAGAGAGGGATGTCAACCTCGAATTCGGGCAGTTCGAGCTCGTTGGTTTCGAGAGCCAGCAGCGCTTCCCCATCCGCCCCCAGGCGAAGCTCGATCCGCTCCAGGCCGGGCAGGGGCTCGAAATCCAACAGCGGCCACAGTTCATTGAGTGTCTGTTCGGGCAGGTGGCATTCGCGGATTGCCACCACCCGACTTCCGCCCCAGCTCTGGTAACCCAGCCTGCCTTCTTCGTTCAGGTGGAACTGGACGGTGTTACGGTAATTCCAGGGCGAAGGTGAAGGGACAATATCCTCGACCGGTGGGACGGTCACCCCGGCGATCCGCCTGAGCTGGTCAATCAGGATCGCTTGCTTGGCCGCAAGCTGGCGTTCGTAAGTCAGGTGCTGATAGTGGCAGCCGCCGCATTCGCCGAAATGAGCGCAGCGCGGCTGGATGCGCTCGGGCGAGGGACGAAGGATTTCGACGATCCGCCCGCGGGCAAAGCGCTTTTTATCCTCGACAAGATCGATGGCGACCAGCTCGCCCGGCAGGCCGTATGGAACGAAAACCGCCCGGCCATCTGCCAGGCGGCCGAGACACTCCCCGCCGTATACCAGGTTCAACAGTTGGACTTGGATCATCGATCTCTCTACGCCCGCCGGACACCTGCTTGATCGAGGTCCACAGCCGGCGGCGCGCAGCGAATTATATCATGTGCACCCAGATGTAATCTTCCAGACTCTGAATGGTCTGATCCTTCTCCAGGATGACCTGCTTAACTACGTCGCCGATCGAGATGACCCCGACCAGTTTACCCTGGTCGATGACCGGCAGGTGGCGGAAGCGTTTTTGAGTCATCAGCGCCATGCAGGATTCGACCGATTGCTCGGGCGTGACGTAATAGACCGGATGGGCCATCAGCTCGCCGACCGGGGTATTCAATCCAATATCCGCCTGGACAGCCTTGCGGGCGAAATCCCGTTCGGAAAATACTCCAACGATCTTGCCTGCCTCCACGACCAGAACCGCGCCGATCTGCTGTTCGGCCATCAATTTAAGCGCATCAGAGACCGTAGAGGTCGGTGTTACATACCAGACCTGGGTGAATTTCCCTTCGAGAAGATCCTTGACCGTTGCCATCGTATGGACCCTTTCAAAAATCAAGCAGACTAATGACTGAAATCCCGCCCGAGAATATAGTTTTCCAGCCCCTGGATGGTGGTTTCCTTTTCCTCCATGAGCTTCTTGACTACATCGCCGATGCTGATCAGCCCGACAAGTTGATCGTTCTCAAGAACGGGCAGGTGGCGGATGTGCTTGGAAGTCATCAAGGCCATGACTTCCTCGACGGTCTGAACCGGGCCTACATAATACACCGCTCGGGTCATAAAGTCATCTACAGGGTCGTTGAGCAGCAGCGACTCACGCCGGGCTGCGTGGCGGGCATAATCCCGTTCCGAAAATATGCCGACGATTTTTCCGCCGTCAAGCACAAGCACCGCGCCGATATTCTTCTCGGCCATTAGCTTGAGCGTGTTTTTGACGCTTGTCCCGCTCTGCACGGTCCAAACATCCTTCCCCTTCGCCTTCAGCAGATTACTCACAGTGGCCATCGCAGATTGTCCTTTCTAATATCCCTGAATTCTGACGAAATCCGAATGGTTTGCGGTTTCCTGGAAGGTTCCTGTATCCAAATCCGATCTCGCCCTCCCGCCGATCCATTCAGCGCTGGATTGGTCGATCCCTATCTTTCATTATCATTGAAAGACCCACTTTGTCAAGTTAGAAGATCAATTTCATCGGGTTATTTTAAAATCACCCCTTTTAATTTCGATTTAATCAATCTGTTTCTAGTATAATTTCGCTATTATTGTAGGGCGGTTTGGTTAACATTAGAAATTCAGCGCCTTTGGTTCAGGAGACTCGCTATGAAACGATTCCCGCTCGTGCCAGGTATCTTCATCCTGATCCTACTCACACTCCTCGGTTACGCAATCATTCATCAAACGCAAACGGCGCTCGCCGCAGCTCCCCTGCCTCAACAGATCCAGGATCTGGTTCGCGGCGCCAGGCTATACGATGACTGGACCAAAGTCATCGACCTGGCCAGCCCGCCCAGCGGCGACCAGCCTATCTGGTCAAGGCAGAGCTCCAATACCCGCCGTGGGCCGGATACCTGGCGTTGCGTCTCCTGTCACGGCTGGGATTACCAGGGTAAAGACGGCGCTTACCGTTCCGGAGCCAATTACACCGGTTTCCCAGGAGTATATGAAGCCCGGGCACAATCCCTGGCGGAATTAAGCGCGGCGATCAGCGGAGAGGTCGATCCCGATCACAACTTTTCGGGCTTCCTCGTCCCGGCGGATATCACGGCTCTGGTCACATTCATCCAGGAGGGATTGATTGACGATAACGAATTCATCGATCCGGTCAGCCTGAAAATTATCGGCGGGGATGCCGCCCACGGCAAGGAATTGTACGACCAGGGCTGCGCCAGCTGCCACGGTCCCAACGGGCAGCTAATCGAATTCCGTTACGAAGGTCAGGACATCGTCCTAGGCACGCTCGCCAACCAGGATCCCTGGCGATTCCTCCACCGGACCCGCTTTGGCACCGCCCGCGCTCCTGAGATGACCATCGGCTACGACCTGGGATGGACGCCCCAGGACGGGCGCGACCTGCTCCTTTACGCGCAATCCTTCCCGACCGGTCTGGCCCCAACCAGTGAGCCTTCCATGTCCGAATTGACCCCCGGTCCTGCAGAGCAACCCGGCGGACCAGCCCGCAACATCTTCAGCGGGATCCTGACCGGCCTTGGCGCGATGGCGACCAGTCTTGGTTTTGCCATTGCCCTTGGCGTTGTTCTGATCGCCGTCATTTTCCTGGTCGTATGGCTGCTTCGTGGACGCAGCAAATAACACCGAAAACTGCAAAGAAAGGAGTCGCCCATGAAAGCAAAGAAACCCTGGTGGCAGCAGACTGGTTATCGCATCACCATCGGCCTGGTTTTAATGATCTTTCTTGGGGCTGCGGTTGGCGGAGTGTATCTGACCCAAACTCCACCCGACCAGCCCATCCAATTCCCGCACAAGACTCACGTGGGCATCGGCGCGCAGTGCACCTTCTGCCACGCCGGCGTGCAGTGGGGACCGAACGCCGGTCTGCCGACCATCTCCAAGTGTTGGGGCTGCCATCAACAGGTTCAGAAGAAGTCCCCTGAATTGGATAAGTTAGCCGGCTATGTCGAGCGTAACGAACCCATCCCCTGGGTGCCAGTCGCGATCATGCCGGAGTTCGTCAAATTCAACCACCAGCCGCACATCCAGGCCGGCGTGGCCTGCACCGACTGCCACGGCGATATTCCCCAGATGACCGTCGCCGAGCCCCAGCCGGGGATGAATATGGGCTGGTGCCTTTCCTGCCACCAGCGCATGGCGCCTGAGAAATGGACCAGGCTCTCAGACTGCGCCACCTGCCATTATTGATGCCCAGAAAGGAAGCGGTATGAGCGAAAAACTCACTCGCCGGGATTTTCTTAAAATTGGCGGCGTCGGAGCAGCCGTCTCAGCGGTGTTGACCGGCTGCGGACCGATGTCGCGGTACATCGTCCGCCGGCCGTACACCCAAATGCCCGAGTACAACCAGACCGGGAATAGCACCTATTACGCCTCGACCTGCCGCGAATGCCCGGCCGGCTGCGGTATCCTGGTTCGGACCAAAGAGGGTCGGGCAATTACCATCGAAGGCAACCCGAACCATCCGGTCAACCGCGGGCGGCTTTGCGCCCGGGGTCTGACCGCCCAGCAAGGATTGTACAACCCGGACCGGATCAAAGGTCCGGTCAACCAGGGCCGAAAGGTCTCGCTTTCAGCTTCGCCAATCACCTGGGAGGAAGCCATCAACCTGGTCGGCGACGCGCTCAACGGCCCGCCGGAGGGCATCGCCTTCCTGCTCGGCGCAGCCCACGACCATCTCTACGACCTGCTCAATGAACTGACCCGCGCTCTGGGCTCGCCTGCTCCATTGCGTTATAACGCGCTGACCTCCTTCGAGGCGCGCAATACCCTGCTGCAGGCCATGGCGCTTACCTTTGGCGGCGCCAGCCTGCCTTACTTTGACCTTGCCAATTCCGACGTTGCATTCTCATTTGGGGCCAATTTTCTCGAAAACTGGATCTCGCCGGTTACTTATTCGCACGCTTACGGTCAATTCCGCCGCGGCGATCCGATCCGGCGCGGGTATTTGGTGGTATTCGAGCCGCGCATGTCCATGACCGCCGGCAACGCTGACCAGTGGATCCCGATCAAGCCAGGCAGCGAGGGACTCCTGGCTCTGGCTCTCAACCGGCTGGTAGCCGAGGCGCGCGGCGCCGAGGTTCCCACAACCGCTGGTACGCTTTCCATCCAGGCTGTTGTTGAAGCGAGCGGGGTCAGCGAGAAGAAACTGCGCGAATTGGCGGCCCTGTTCGCCCGCGCGGCAAGCCCGCTGGCCATCCCCGGAGGAAGCGCCCTTGCCCAGAAAGGCGGATTGGACGCAGCCAGAGCGATCCTCCAGTTGAACGCAATCACCGGTAATCTGGGTAAACCTGGCGGAATGTATCTCGCCCCCGGCGAGGAAATCCCCGCCAGTCTGGAGGCAGTTAAGGATCTTATCAGGCGGATGAATGCCGGGGAGGTCCGCGCCCTGTTCATCCACGGCGTCAACCCGGCGTTCGAACTGCCTGAGGTGCTTGGCTTCACTGCGGCGCTGGCCAATGTCCCTCTGGTCGTCTCTTTTGCTTCCTTCCCGGATGAAACCGCCCTGATGAGCGATTACATCCTGCCAGACCACAGCCCGCTCGAATCATTCGGCTACAAACGCAGCCTGCCCGGCAGCGACCGTCCGGCCTGGTCGGCGGCTCAGCCGGCGGTCGTTCCGCTCTATGACACCCGCGCTTCCGCGGACGTGTTTATCGCTGCTTCCGGCGGCAGACTGAATTACACCGACGAGGTGGACTTCATCCAGCAGAAAATCGTCCCGCTGATTGCCGCAGGCGGCTTCTACACCGCCGCCGAAATCCAGACCTTCTGGTCCCAGTGGCTGCAATACGGCGGCTGGTGGCCCGAAAACGCCGGCCTGCAGGCGCCAGGACCTGCCAACCCGCTCCCTGACCAGCTGGAACTCAGCCAGCCGGAATCTTTCCAGGAGGGGCAGCAGTTTCACCTGCTGGCTTACCCCAACCACCTCGGCGACGGCGCAGGCGCCAACCGACCCTGGCTGCAGGAAATTCCTGACGCGATGACGACCGTCACCTGGAACTCCTGGGTGGAAATCAACCCCGAGACTGCCGACCGCCTTGGCGTTCATGATGACGATGTTGTCCGGATCACCACCCCCTACGGTTCGGTTGAGGCGGTTGTCTACCGCTACCCGGCGATTCGGCCAGATACGATCGCCATTCCCTTCGGTCAGGGGCATACCGCGCTCGGCCGCTGGGCCGAAAACCGCGGCGTTAACCCGGCCAGGCTGCTGCCGGCGGAAGTGAACGAGGCTGGCGATCTCGTTTTTGGAACAGTCACTGCCAGCATCACCCCCACCGGCAAGCGCCGCCCGCTGGCCCGCGTGGAGAGCATCGCCGGCGTTTACGGCGGACATTAATGGTATTTGTGTCACAAGGAGATCAAACCATGGCAGAAGAACAAACAAACATAAAATGGGGCCTGGTCGTTGACCTTGACCGCTGTACGGGCTGCAATGCCTGCATCGCAGCCTGTTCCATGGAGAACAACATTCCTTCCGTCGGCGAAGATGACGTCGCTTACGGGCGCGGGATGTACTGGATCTACAATAAACGAATGTGGCAGGGCGAATATCCCGAGATCGCCCCCAGCCGCGAGCCGGTGATGTGCCAGCAGTGCGGCAACGCCCCTTGCGAGCCGGTCTGCCCGGTCTTCGCTTCGGTCCACAGCCAGGAAGAACAGATCAACCTGCAGGTGTATAACCGCTGCGTGGGCACCCGCTACTGCGCCAACAACTGCCCCTACCACGCCCGCCAGTTCAACTGGTTTGATCACGAAATCCCCGAGCCGATGAACTCCTACCTCAACCCGGACGTGACCGTCCGCCGGCGCGGCGTGATGGAAAAATGCACCTTTTGCGTCCAGCGGATCGTCCGCGGGCGGCAGAAAGCCGCCGCCGAGGGCCGCGAGCTGGAAGACGGCGAGATCCAGCCGGCCTGCGTCCAGGCCTGCCCCGCGGCGGCGCTGGTCTTCGGCGACTTAAGCAGGGAAGACAGCAAGGTCAGCCAGATGGCCCGCAGCGAACGGCGCTACCAGCTGCTGGAAGAACTTGGCACGC
Organism: uncultured Anaerolinea sp.; assembly: GCA_964564935.1. Lineage (GTDB taxonomy): Bacteria > Chloroflexota > Anaerolineae > Anaerolineales > Anaerolineaceae > Bellilinea. Next base: position 33,494 of record CAZMCF010000014.1, read on the forward strand.
TGCCCAAGGTCACCTATCTCAAGGGAGGTGGAAGTTATGGCGGCTGAAACTGAAGCTCTAGGCAAATTAAAATCCAGCGAGCAGGTCGAGGAAGATCCTAAAGAGCATCTGATGCTCGACCCGATCCCTCGCGAGGAAATGAACCGGATGGTCATGGAAACCATGACCACCACCACCCGCCGTTTCTGGATCTGGCTTATCGCCCTGGGATTGGGCGTGGCGGTGCTCTTCCTTGGCGCCTGGGGCAATATGATCGCCAGGGGCATCGGGCTGGCAGGCATCCACAGACCGATCTACTGGGGCGTGTTCATTGTCACATTTGTGTTCTGGATCGGCATCAGCCACGCCGGGACCTTCGTATCAGCGATTTTACGGGTGTTCAAGGCCGAATTCCGCCGCCCGTTCACCCGCGCGGCCGAGCTGATGACCACCTTCGGCCTGGCAGCCGGCGCGCTCTACCCGCTGATCCACATGGGCCGCGTCTGGGTCTTCTACTGGATGATCCCCTACCCCAACGCCCGCTGGCTTTGGCCAAACTTCCGCTCGCCGATCGTCTGGGACTTTCTCGCCATCACCACCTACCTCCTCAGCAGCACCATTTACCTGTATCTTCCCCTCGTCCCCGATCTGGCAATGGCCCGCGACCGCACGTCTGGCTGGCGGCATGCGATCTACAAGGTGCTGGCGCTCGGCTGGCGCGGTACCGAAAGCGAGTGGTTCCGCCTTCGTAAAGCAATCACCATCTTCGCCTTCGCGATCATCCCGGTCATGTTCTCGGTTCACACCATCGTCTCCTGGGACTTCGCCGTATCGATGGTCGAAGGCTGGCACTCAACGATTTTTGGACCGTATTTCATCATCGGCGCGATCCTTTCGGGCGTTTCGGCGGTGATCACCATTCTCTACGTCCTGCGCAGCACGCTCAAGCACATGCCGTATTTCATCCGTGGGGAGCACTTTGACGCATTGGGCAAACTGGTGCTGGTCTTCTCGATGGCCTGGGCCTATTTCTTCTTCAACGAATATCTGGTCAGCTGGTATGGCGGCAATGAGGCCATCCGCAGAATTCTGACCCTTCACGCCAGCGGACCATCGGCCTGGGTCTGGTATCTGATGCTGATCTGTAACATCGTCATCCCCTGGCTGACCCTGTGGAACAAGAAAATCCGCCGCCATCCCCTGGCGATGTTCATCATTTCGTTGTTCATCAACGTGGGCATGTACGCCGAGCGTTACACAATCATCCCGCTGACCCTCGGCCACCAGCGCAACCCATTCGATTGGGGCGTCTATAACCCCACCATCACAGAAATATCCATCGCCATTGGTACCCTGTGCCTATTCATCTTTTTGTACATGCTGGCCTCCCGCCTCATCCCCCTCGTGCCGGTCTGGGAAGTGCAGGAAGGGCAGATGTCCCATACCCTGCGCAAGGTTGGCAAGGCTGAAATTCCCTCGGTCACTGAGCTGGAGTAAGGAGAAAGGAGAAATCTCATGCCCGCATCTGTTGTCCACCTTGCCCTGTTCAAGGAAGATCAAATCGACCACGCCGCCGAGGCAATCAGCCGGCTGCGCAGCCTGGGGATTCATGACAGGGATATCACCGTTATTTCGGGGATTCCATACTCGGAGAAGATCCTCGGGCGCCCGCTCAGCTGGACCACCATCGGACGAATCGGCCTGGGCGGAGCCATTGTCGGCTTCCTGGTCGGGATCGCGCTCAGCTTTGGCACCCCTGCGCTGTATCCGATTCGCGTGGCAGCCATGCCGGTCATCTTTCCGATCCCAACCTCGATTGTTGTCATCTTTGAGTTGACGATGCTCGGGCTGTTGATCAGCACCTTCATCGGGGTCTTCGTCGAAGCCATCTCCCCAAGTTTTGGACCGAAAGGCTACCATCCCAAAATCAGCGACGGCCACATCGGCATCCTGTTCTCCGGTCCATCCGAGCTGGATGAAGGGATGCACAGCGCGCTCGGCGAGCTGGGCGCCGAAATGGTCCACGACGTCGAGGAGGAAAAACTATGGCTGTGATCAAACGCCTGGTCATCGTGCTTGTCGTGCTGGCAGTGCCGCTCGCCGGCGGGCTGCTGTTCACTTACGACGTGATCAAGATCGACTGGATCAGCTTCATGGAAATCCAGCCCTCCTTCCGCCCGATGGAGGATCCTCTGCCGCTGCCGCCGCGTTCGGTGCCGGTGCAGGGCGCTTCATACATCCCGGAGCTGGGCGCGCCGGTCAATCCTGTATCCGCGGATGAGGAATCGCTGGCCCGGGGGAAGCAATCTTACGACACCGCCTGCGCGCTCTGCCACGGACCGGAAGGCCAGGGCAACGGACCGTTCTCCGGCTTTCTGGTGCGTTACCCGCCGGCAAATCTGGTCAAGCCGGACTCGAGCGCCCGCCAGATCAGCGACGGAGCGATCTTCCTGACCATCACCAAGGGCATCGAAGGACGGATGCCGTCCCTGTTGGAAAACCTGCCAACCGCCGAGATGCGCTGGGATGTGGTCAATTACGTCAGGTCGCTGCAGAAAGCGGCGGAGTAGAGACCTCGTTAAATCCGATAAAAGACAGGGCTGGTCAGCCCTGTCTTTCTCTTTTTGCTCGGATAACCCGAAGGAGGATCTTACCAGCCGCCAAAGCCGGCGTGATCGGGGCTGAGGTATTCGATACCTGTGAAGCCGCCGCAGGGATCGTTGTATACGCTCTGGATGGTGGCAAATTCATTCCAGATGACGGGCCCAATTTCCGTCCCATCTGCCGCATACCAGATTCCACCAACTAAGGTTGCATCCGCAGGAGCAGCAATAATCTTAACGAAGTAATCCCATTTGCATATCTTGCCGTTAAGTTCGTATTCGCCAGATTGGTGATTGGTCTCCCATGCGCCCGACCCCACGTAACTTGGAAATCCGTAATGCCGGTCGAGTAATCCGTCACCATCACAATCGGTATTGGCCAGCCAGGCGTCATTCCATTTCATAAGTAGACTGACATCCTTGTAAGGCTGGCACCAGGAGGCGTTATGGTAGGCATCGCAGTATCCGCCGTTGAACATGTGCGCCTGATAGTTGTATCCCCACACGTCGAAACCGGTTGTAATCACTTTTCCGTCGGAGGTTAGAAGCTCTCCGCTTTGGATGGTTGTGCAGCCTGAAGCATGCCAGGCGATCTCAACGCCGTTAGAGTCAACCTGAACGGGTTTATCCGCCAGCGCAGTGGACGTGATGAGCAGCGAAGCAGCCAGCACGAGAATGACAACTAGGATTTTCTTTTTCATCTCTTATGCTCCTTGTATTCAATTCGAAAATCAATATGCGATGTTCCCCCACCCTTCTGGTTAGAGAGGGATTCCTCGGGAAAAACGACGTCTAGCGAAAAAATCAGATTCTGTCATTATTCCATACACCCCACCTCCTTGGAATCGTTCCTGGGAATTGCATTAGCTTGTATTCATCCCCCTCTTAACTTTGTTTATACTATACCACGAGAACAGGCAATGATTTTTATAAATATTCAAGAGATTGTTAGTAACGATGTGCGTATACTTCTAGGTGAATTTATGCTCACGATACAGTAAAGTACCCGATACCAGCCGTGCTTCATCAGGATTATTCGCGTAATTGCGGTTTTGGATAATTTTTCTGGCGGAGAGGGCGGGATTCGAACCCGCGGTACCTTGCGGTACACGCGCTCTCCAGGCGCGCGCGTTAGGCCAGACTACGCTACCTCTCCGAGGGCGCTCCGGGGGCCGTTCTTTGCCCGGAGCGCATGCGATTATACCATGATTTCGATGCCTGAAAATCAGGCCGAGGCAAACCCGGACATCTTGCCAATCCGAAATCGATCGATTATAATAACGGTCACATTGGGCGGTTAGCTCAGTTGGTTAGAGCGTTGCGTTGACATCGCAGAGGTCGTAGGTTCGAGTCCTATACCGCCCACAGCCACCTTCGAGGTGGCTTTTTATTTTTTATATGTGGATCTAATCCAACGCGCTATAATCATTTCGGACAATATTCTGATATTTTCCTGTTAGCCTGTTTTCGCGGGTTCATTCTCGAACGATTTGGCAGTTTTATTCCACTCCTTTTTACATTTCAGAAAGAGGCGATCCATGCCAGCACATTCCTCCCCTCCTTGGTCCAGGCGCGACTTTCTGAGAATCATCAGCCTGGGAGTGGCCGGATTGGTTTTAAAAGCCTGCCGGCCATTGACGCCAGGCCAGCCTCCACGGGCGTTATCATCCACTCCGTCGCACGAACCCACGCCAACATTTACGCCCTATCCAACCCTTGAGCCATTCCAGATCCAGTTGCAGGCTGCGAGCGATCCTCTCCCGCTCCATCAATTCCTGGGTTTTGGCGCCGAATGGGATTCCCGCAGCTACCTGACTCTCGGGGTTACTGAAGAAGATTATCAGGTCATTTTCAAACGGATTAAATGGATGCGCCTGCCAATCGTGCGCATGATGATCCTGCTCAAATGGTATTGCGGCGGTCCAGGCGCATACCGATTCAACAGTCCAGACATGAAGGTGGTTTACAAACACCTGGATTTCTGTCAGCAGCAGGGGATTTCGGTCCTCTTGACCGATTGGGGCTGTGAGCTCGATTGGCTGCGTGTGGATGGCATCGAGAACGTCGCCGATCCAAACTATGCTGAGGCGATTGGTCGCTGCCTGGATCACCTCCTTAACAAGAAAACATACACCTGCATCAAGTATTTTGTTTTTGGCAATGAACCCGATTATGAAGTCAAAGACTGGGAGCGCTGGAAGCAAGGCGTCGAAAATGTGCATGATAAATTCGCAGAGCTCGGCATGGATAAACAAATCGAGTTCATCGGTCCCGATATTGGCGGCGACGAAGCATGGTTCACAAAGAGCGTAGATGGCTTAAAGGACGTCTTCTCCGGTTACGACATCCATCATTATGCCGATGGAGCAAAAATGCGCCGGGGCATGCTTGAGGAAATCCTGAAGCCGTATTGGGATTACGTCTCAGCGCACGATCCCCGGGCTGCCCAAAAGCCCTGCCTGATTACCGAAGCCGGTCTGTGGAACGGCTCCGAACCTCCATACGGTAACCAGCTTGTCAACCATTATATTTACGGGGTGGTAATGGCGGATTATGCTTTACAGGCGGTCAGTGCCGGCACTTCTTCGATCTGCGCCTGGATGCTTGACGATAACTCGCATGAGGGATTCTATTCCGGTATGTGGAAGAATCGCAACGAGAACATGCAGCTGCGTCCCTGGTTTTACACCTGGTCATTGTTATGCCGCCTGTTCCCGCCGGACAGTACTTTTCTCCGTGTGCCAAAGATAGAGAAAAACGTCCGGATGCTGGCAGCTCGCACACCTCATGGCGGCTGGAGCCTGTGCATTGTCAACCGCGAGGATGCGCCGGCAGTGATTGAATTATCCCTGCCCGTCGATCAGAAATTGGCATTTCAGAGATATGAATATTCCGAATGGTCAACAGTGTGCGACGAGAATGGTTTCCCGCTGCCGGTCAATCAGATTGAGTTGATTCCCGACCAGGCTGTAGAAATCCTGTGTCAGGCAAACGGCGTTCTCTTCTTATCCAGCATCTAAAGGTTCAGCCAAGGCTTCAGCCGATTTTTCCCCAGATCATTGATCCCGCTGAGAGCAGCTCCGGCTAGAGCCCTGTACTTTCAATCCCTTACATGCAAATATTTGAAAATTCCCCTCGCCTGTACTATAATAATCACATCAAACGCATTGACCAGGACGAGTAGCTGCAGCGGCGCTGCCAGAGAACGGGGATCACCGGGTGCGAATCCCTGCCAGTCAAAGCTCAGCCAAAACCCCCTGCGAGCGGAATCCGGAACGGAGCTCCAGGCTCCAAGTATGGTGAACGGTTGACCCCGTTACCGGTCGCCACGAGATCGCCAGCCAGCCTGGCGAAGCTGGGTGGAACCGCGAGCCTGACGCTTGCCCCAGAACGGGCAGGCGTATTTTTTTTATCTGGAGGTAACTATGTCTACAAGGAATAAAAAAGAAAAATACGAGGAATCCCTGCTCTACCGCATCCGTCACTCTGCCGCCCATGTAATGGCCGAGGCGGTGCTGGAAAAATTCCCTACCGCCAGGATCGCCATCGGACCGGCCATCGAGGACGGTTTTTACTACGATTTTGACCTCCCTCGCCCGCTGACCCCCGAAGACCTTACCGAAATTGAAAAACGCATGCGCGAGATCATCCGCGGCAACTACCCCTTTGTGAAAGAGGTCATCTCCCCCGCCGAAGCGCGCGAGATCTTCAAAGACCAGCCCTTCAAACTGGAACTGATCGATGGGCTGGAACAGGGCGGGCTGGATGAGCATGGCAATCCGCTCGCTGAAAAGCCGGAGCTATCGATCTATAAGCACCACCAGTTCGTCGATCTATGCCGCGGACCGCATCTGGAGCACACCGGGCAGATCAACCCGGATGCGGTCAGATTAATTTCCATAGCCGGAGCTTACTGGCGCGGCGATGAAAAACGCCCTATGCTCCAGCGCATCTACGGCACCGCCTGGCTGACCCCCGAAGAGTTGGACGATTACCTCTGGAAGCTCGAGGAGGCTAAAAAACGCGACCATCGCAGGCTCGGCCGGGAACTGGATCTATTCAGCGTCAACGCCGACGTTGGCGCAGGGTTGATCCTCTGGCATCCCAATGGGGCCATGGTGCGCCACCTGGCGGAGGAGTATTGCATCAACGAGCACATCAAGAATGGTTACTCGCTGGTTTGCTCCCCGCACATCGGCAGGGCTAATCTCTGGCAGACCAGCGGGCATTTGAACTGGTATCGCGACGGCATGTATTCGCCCATGCAGATCGACGAGGATGAATACTACGTCAAGCCGATGAACTGCCCGTTCCATATCATGATCTACAAGAGCAAAACCCGCTCCTATCGCGAATTGCCCATCCGGATGGCAGAATGGGGCACCGTCTATCGCTACGAGCGCTCGGGCGTTCTCCACGGGCTGCTTCGCGTTCGTGGATTCACCCAGGATGACGCCCACATCTTTTGCCGGCCGGACCAGATGCCCGAGGAAATCGACCGCACCTTGAATTTTTGCTTGCACATCCTCCGCCATTTCGGCCTGGACCATTTCCACGCCTACCTCTCCACACGCAATCCAGAGAAGTTCGCCGGCGACGCCGCAGATTGGGAAAAGCCAACAGAAGCCCTCCGTGCCGCTCTGGAGCGCGCCGGGATTGATTATGACATCGATGAGGGTGGGGCGGCTTTCTATGGGCCGAAGATCGACCTGAAGATGATCGACGCGCTTGGACGCGAATGGCAGCTCAGCACGATCCAGTTCGATTTCAATCTCTCGGAGCGGTTCGAGTTGGAATACATCGGCGATGACGGACTGCCGCACCGCCCCTACATGGTTCACCGCGCCCTGCTCGGTTCGATGGAGCGTTTCATGGGCGTGCTGATTGAGCATTACGGCGGAGCCTTCCCGGTCTGGCTGGCACCGACTCAGGCGGTGATCATTCCGATCGCCGACCGGCACCTCAACTACGCCTTTCAGGTGGCAGAGCGCCTGCGCGACGAGGGATTGCGTGTTGAGGTGGACCAACGCAATGAGCGGATGAACGCCAAGATCCGCGACGCGCAAAACATGAAAATCCCCTACATGCTGGTGATCGGCGACCGCGAGGCAGAAGCCGGGCAGGTCGCCCTGCGCCTGCGCAATGGTGAGAATCCCGGGCCATTAGCGTTGGAAGCATTTATCGAGCAGGCTAAGGCCGAGATTGAGAGGTTAATATAAAAACATTTCATTTAACAGGCAGGTAAAGCATTACCACCGCTCGTCATGCACGGAAGAACAGCCAGAGGTGAAGGCCGCTCTATCTGCGCCGCCCACGTATCACCTGGACACGGAAATCAAGCGAATAACATCCCCGAACCCAATCATGAACAAACAGCAAGGGATGAGGACGGGTGTACCCGCCATGTTCCGCGGAGATGTCTATCAAGTGAAAAACCTCTCTCCCAACACGGGAGAGGGGCTTGGAGTAATAGCATTATTGGAGGAAATTCAGCGGATTCACCCGGCCGAACGATTCGTGGCGCATCTCGAAATGCAGATGCGGGCCGGTCGAGCGCCCGGTCGAGCCCATCAGTCCGATGGTGTCGCCGCGGTAGACGCTCTGACCGCAGCTGGCGTAGATCGTGCTCAGATGGGCGTAATAGGTCTGCCAGCCGTTGCCGTGGTCGATGATGATCAGGTTGCCGTAGCCGTAATCATTCCAGCCCGAGTAGACCACAACGCCGTCATCCGAAGCGTAGATCGCCACCCCAACCGATCCGCCAATGTCAATACCGAAATGATTGATCCCGGGATCAAAGGTGTATCCCGAAATGTAGTGAGTCGCAGCGGGCCAGAGGAAGATCCCCTGTCCAACCACGCCGTCGTAGACCAGGCCGCAAGCTCCCGCACCAACCGTCTTGGCGGCCGCCGGGTTTGCCCGGGTGACCGTTGGCAAACTCCAGGTATTGAATGTGCCGATCCCGCCCGGGATGAAAAGCATCGTGCCCGGCTCGATGTTTGGATTGGAATAATCGCCAACGGTTTCCTTGCTTAAATTGTTGCCAGGCCATTCGACGATCACATCCGGGTCAACCTGGTAGAATTTCGCCACGCCGTTCAACCCGTCCCCCTGATGCCACTCGTAGAGCGCGCCGTCCTGCGGCAGAATGTTCAACACCTGTCCAGGGGTCAACCAGTGCGGCTCAGGCAGGGTCTGCTGGTTGCCCCATAGCAGAGTCTTTGGATCCAGTCCAAATTGTTCGGCAATACTGAACAGAGTATCCCCCTTGACGACGGTATATTGGATAATCTCGAACCGCGGACGCGAGGGCAACTGAGTGTGCAGCAATGCTCTTCGGGTGATGCCGGTCACTAGCGCAGCAGGTTCTATCAGCTTGAATTGCGGCGGCGCAACGGTCGGGGTTGGGGTGGGCAAATCAGCCGCGATCGCCGCGCTTTGCGGATTGCTGACGTTCCCCTTCAAGTAAAAATTACCCATGACCCACACGACCATCAAGATCAAAATGACCGAGGCCAGGGCATATCCAACCTTTAACGCTGGTTCGCCAAGGCCGATGCGAACCATATTTTCCCAAAACTCAACCAGACCCCTGCGGTTTTCACCGTCCGTGGCAGTTGGAGGATTACTCAAATTTTCTTGATCGGCAGGAACCTGATTGTCCACTGTCGATGAATCCTTTGATGTCATCATTGCGCTGAGGTCAATATAACACAATCGAAATTAAGGGTCAAGCGACGATTAACCTGCGCTCAACCGCTGCTCTTCGCCAGATGCCGGAACATTGCGAGGATTCTCGGGCGGTTTCCCGTTGCGAATGCGTCCGTAGGGTATCAACAACAAAAAGCCGATGGCGATCACCGCCTGGCCAATCTCAACGCCGCGCGCCTGCCAGGGACCAAAATACGGGATTCCCGGCAACGGGTGACTCCCGACCCCAAAGACGTCCGCCATGCCGGTAAAAACAGCAATGACGTAGCCGGTGGCAACCAGCCGCTGGCCGATATCCGCGGCAATGCTCGGCTGGCGGTTCTTCCATAGCGCCATCAGGCTGATGTAGCCGCCTATACAGATAAACGCCAGGCCAACTAAAAAGACTGCGATTTGAACGAAACCGATCACCGGGCTGCGATCCAGACCAAACATGCTGGGCCGCGCTCCTATTAAGAAAACGACCAGACCAATCAAGGTTAAAGTCAGGCCTGAGCGGATTCGCCGGATCGAGTAGCTGAGAGTTCCCGGGTTTGGCACCGTTTTACTATTGACATTCACAGGTTGAGCACCCGTTTTGTTCATTCCGGAAGCCCCTGCTCCAGTTTGCGCAGCCAATTTCCGTGGAAAATCGCGGCGATATCTTCCTCACGATAACCGCGTTCAGCCAGTAACGGTCCGATCTTCTGCAAATCGGCGATCGTGTCAACCTCGAGCGGCGCCGCCGGCCAGCCAAAGCCGCCGTCGAAATCGCTGCCGATGCCAACATGGCTTGCATCGCCAGCAATCTGGCAAATATGGTCGATATGATCAATCAACATGGACAGGGTGACTGATTCGCGCGGATCGGTATCCTTCCAGCCAGGGAGAAGTGCGCGGTTGTAAGGCATCACACCGATCACTCCATCCCGTTCGAATAACCTGCGCAGGGCTCGATCGGTCAGGTGGCGGCCGTTTGGATCCTCTCTCAAAAGAGCCCGGGCATTCGCATGGCTGGCGATGATCACGCCCGGATAGACATCCAACGCCTGGAAAACCGATTCCTCGCTCATGTGAGCGATATCCAAAGTATATCCCAATTCTGCCATGCTTTCCAATAGCTGGAAGCCTTCTTTGGTGAACCTGCCAGGAACCTTGGTCCCGCCGCAGTAACGCGTGCCGGCCCAAACCGGGGCAATGATCCGCACGCCAAACCGCCGCCACTCTTCCAATTCGCGCTGCCCGGAGACGCCTTCCGCGCCCTCCATCATCAAGACCAGCCCGATTGGATGAGTGCGCTCGGGGAACTCCGCCGGAGCAGAACGCCAGGCCTGGACGACCGCCGTCAGATCCTGTCTGTTCTCTATCAGCCGGAATTTGTCCGGATGATCCTGGCATATTTTCTGATACAGATCGCGTTGTATGAGGGTCAGGCGGTAAGCCTCTGCCGGCGAGCTGTATACCTGCGTCTCAAACCCGCCGTCCGAATATTTCGCCGGCATGATGAAAAGGCTTGCAACAACCAGGCCCACCTGCCCGCGCTGGTATTCCGGCCAGCCAAGCAGAGCATCGCCGTTATTCCGCGGGTGAGGCGTGCCGACCTCGCTGAGGCGGATTTCGTAAGCCGAGTGGAGGTAGTCGCGCCCAAAGGTCAGCATGCTGTAAGCCAGATCTGCGTGGGCGTCAATCAGGAAAGGCATCGGGATCCATATCAGTCAAGAAAGCGCACCGCGGAGGTGCGCTTCCCGGTCCATCATTCACGGATATTTTATTCGCCCTCAGCAGGAGGAGCAGCCTCTTCTTCATCTTCGGACTCTTCCTCGAGGACTTCTTCCAGGGCCATCCAGTCCATATCGGCGTAAGCCATTGAATCGACCCGGCGCAGGCTCAAACCGATGCGGTGATTTTCCGGATCGACCTTGATCACCCGCAGGGTAACCGTATCCCCCTCTTTCAGCACTTCCTTGGGATGCTCGATTCGCTTTTCGCTGATCTCGGAAATGTGGATCAGGCCCTCGATGTCTTCCTCGATGCGAGCAAAGGCACCGAACTTGGTCAAACGGGTGATCGTACCTTCGACCAGCTGCCCGACCTGATAATGTTCAACTTTCTTGAACCACGGATCGGCCTGAAGCTGGCGGATGGATAGTCCTATGCGTCTTTTTTCACGGTCGATCGAGATCACTTTAACTTTTACTTCCTGGCCAACTTTGAGCACTTCGCTGGGATGTTGAATGCGGTCCCAGGAAATTTCAGAAAGGTGCACCAGACCGTCAGCCCCGCTGATGTTGACAAAGGCGCCGAAGTCCGCCAGGCTGGTTACCCGCCCGACGCGTTCCTCTCCCTCGGTCAAATCCTCGATGACCCGTTCTTTGATGGTTTCGCGGGTTTCGCTGCTCGCCGCCCGCTCGGAGAGGATCAGGCGGCGCCGTTCGCGGTCGACTTCGATCACGCACACATCGATTTCTTCGCCGATCATTTTTCCCCAGCGTTGTTCAGGGGTATCACCGGCGGCGGAGGAACGTCGGCTCAGGCTGACCTGGGATGCAGGGACGAACCCGCGCAGTCCGCCTACTGGAACAATCAAACCGCCCTTGTTGTATCCCACAATCTTACTGTGACAGGTAGCTTTGGATGCCAGCAGCTCATCCGCCACCTTCCAGCTCATTTCTTCTTTGGCGCGAATGTAGGAGAGAACCAGGTTGCCGCTCGAATCTTCAGGGTTGACGACATAAACAGGAATCTCCTGCCCGACTTCCATCGCGTGCAGTTCGTCGGCCGGGATCGATTCGAATTCTTTACCGCTAATCACGCCTTCCGATTTCGTCCCCACGCTGACCAGGATCTGACCCGGGGTAATGCTTGCAATCACGCCGTTGCGAATTTCACCCTGGCGAGGGAAATCAATTCCCAGGCCTTCCTGTTCCAGCAGCGCCTCCATATTGTTATTTTCAACCTGATTGGCCTCGGGCGTCGACTCCTGCTCGAGTTGGGCATCATTCTGGTCCATACGATCTAACACTCCAATGAAAAAGGTTACCACCCATTATAAAGGTGAGATATGCGCTTGACAACCCTAAGGCGTCAAACTTTATCATTATACACCATACTCGCTGATTTCAATCACTCAACTTAGGCTGGATCGTGTCTTTAATCGCCATAGACCATGGTGCACCTGTTTACATCAGGGAGGCCTTACAATAAGAATAAATCCACACGAAGGAATAGATCCGCAGCCCCTTTATCAAACTGAGCAGGCGTCCAGCTTGCATAGTTTGTGGATTTCTCAGAGGGAGCTCGGCTTGCATCAGAATTGCGCCGCGGCCGTTTTTCAAAGCGCTGCTCGCCTTTGGCCGGACATGTCCAACTAATGCCGCCGGCGCTTCTTCTTGCGATTGGTGCGCGATTCGCCGGATTCCCGCGCCGCTGTCTCTCCGACCCTTTCCGGTTCGGCTTCCACCCGCTCCTGACCGGCGCTGACCGTTGCGCTGCGGCTCGGCTGGTAGGTGAACATCCGCGCAACCACGCCGGAGCGGATATCATGAAGCAGCTCCTGGAACATCTCGGACGCGCGGCTCTTGTATTGCACCAGAGGGTCGCGCTGCGCGTACGCCTCAAGCCCAATCGAGACGCGCAGGGCGTCCACTCGAGTCAGATAGTCTACCCACAGTTGCGAAATGACCCCGAGCAACACCTCGCGGTAGATTTCGTTCTGCAGGCGCGCGCCCAGCAGACTGATAACCTTGCCGGCATCCTCGGCGCTCAGCTCACGCAGCGGTAAGCCGGCAATTTCCCGGAAATGTTCCTCGCCTAGCGTTTCGGAAAGTTTTTCCCTGACCCGCTCGCTCAGCGCAGCCAGCGTGGCTTCCGCCTGCAGGAGCCGGCCAAACTCATAGCGCCCCCAGAGGACCTGGAGGGCCTTCTGCGCCCCAACGAGGTGCTCAATGATCTCTTCGGTCAGCTCTGCCGGCTCGCGCCCGTCGAGCAGCCTGGCGGCGTAAAAAGTGTAGGTCAATCGAATAACCCGCTGGCGCCCGCGTTTATGGGTTTTTTGGTCGAAGGTCAATCTTGTGCCCTGCATCATCAACATGAGCAGACCCATCACCGCGCGCAGGTTCTGATCGAGGTTGATCAGGTTGCCGTCGGCTTTCTCCAGGGCATTCTTTAGATCGGCGGCGATCTGTCCATCCTCGCCTGCCAGCCGTTCGATTCGCGCCTGGCTGAGCTCTTCGACCGCACTATACAACTGGTCGATTGCGCGATCCCACTCCACATTCTGGAATTGGCCCGGTCGGAAATCCAGGTCCTCGATTCGGCGCTGGAGGGCGCCGATCAGTCGGGCAAGGGCGACTTCCTGCAGCAGGTTGCTCACCTGGGCGCGCAGGACCTCGGCGACACCGTCATCGCCTGCTGCCAGGCTGCGCATCTGCTCGGGCGGCAGGCGCAGAGGAGCCCTCACCAGACCTGAGAGCTCATCGAGCAATTCCTGGGCACGAACCTGCCCACCTGATTCTTCGATTCGATCGGGCAGCGTCTGGAAGAAATTATCCAACGCTTCCAGCCGTTCTTCTCGCTGCTGGTTTAACGCCTCCTCGGTTTTTTCAAAGAGCGTCTCAGCCGACTTGAGCAGATGTTCGCGTTCTGCCTTGAGCGCATTGCGGGCCAGCCTCAACAGGCCGCCGCGCAGCTGCTCTACGCTGACCGTATCCGAGCCTAAATCGCGTTTGAGATCCTCAAATAACATCCGGATCGAATATGAAGGATAGACCAGCCCCTCATGATCGACCGGCGGTTGGATTTCGTCCAGATACGCCAGCAGCTTCCACGAACCCTCGGGATCGGTAAATGCGTTTGGTATTCGTTCGCGCAGCTCACTGTGGAGCATATCGAGCACATCTTCGCTCAGGTCTTCCTTGGTGAAGACCCGGTCGCGCTGCTCGTAAATCCGTTTGCGCTGCATATTGAGCACATCATCGTACTCGAGCAGGTGCTTGCGGATGTCAAAGTTGGCCCCCTCCACTCGAGTCTGCGAGTTTTCGACCAGCCGCCCGACCAGATTGTTCTCGATTGGCAGGCTCTCATCGATATTCAGCCGCGCCAACATCCCATCAACCTGCTGGCCGCCAAACATCCGCATCAACTCATCTTCCAGCGAGAGATAAAAACGCGAGGAGCCGGGATCGCCCTGACGGGCGGCGCGCCCGCGTAGCTGGTTGTCGATCCGGCGGGCTTCATGCCGTTCCGATCCGATCACGTGCAGCCCGCCCAGCTCGCGAACCTTCTCCATGTTTTCCATATACTGGAGGAACTTCTGCACAGCCTCCGCATAGATGCCGTACTGGTCGGGGGATATTTTCAGCAAAGCTTCCCGCCGCGCCTGGTTATTCATTTCATACGGATCATAGCCAGCCCGGCGCAGGACTCGGATCACGTCGCGGAGAATGTCCTCATCCAGCTCGCCGCCGAGTTTGATGTCCACGCCGCGCCCGGCCATATTGGTTGCAATGGTAACCGCCCCGAACGCGCCGGCCCGGGCGATGATCTGCGATTCCTCATCGTGCTTGCGCGCGTTCAATACCTGGTGCGGCACCCCGCCCTGCAGCGCCTTGACCAGCCGCGGCAGGTCATCTTCGCGCAAATCAAGCAATACTTTTAATTGAGCCAGGTTGGCGGGATCTTCAGGATTGATCGAGGCCATCCCGATTGTGCGCGAAAACTGACGCAGGTCGCCGGTGTTCAGCTCTGGCAGCGGCTTGTAGAGAAATTGCAGCTCAGGAATGGCTATCTCGCTCTCCAGGCGGTTATTCTTCACCAGCCAGGCCTGGCGGATGAGCATCGTCTGCATCAGGCGGCGGAGCAGCTCCGGCTGCAGCCGCTGCGAGAGGCGCTCGGAATGCTCGACGGAAGTCGTCCCGACCAGTTGAGGCCGTCCGAGGACATGATAGCGCAGGATCTCCTGGGTAATCGCCCGGATTTTAGCCTCTTCGGTGCGGTAGATCCGGTCGGGATAATCCTTACGTTTCCAAAACACCGGAGCAGACGGGGTTTCTTTGCGGGCGTAATAGGTGTACTTATACCCTTCCTCATCCTTGGCAGTGACTTCGATCAGCTCAGGGTCTGGCTTGATCACGTTGTATTCCAGGTTGGTCGGGATGGGAAGGACGTCCAGTTTGTAGATCTTGGCAAACTCCTCCGCCTCGGTCAGCGCTGTGCCGGTCATGCCTGCCAGCTTTTCGTACATGCGGAAGTAATTCTGGATGGTGATGGTCGCGTAGGTGATGTTCTCCGGCTCGATGCGCACGTTTTCTTTGGCTTCGATTGCCTGGTGCAGGCCTTCCGACCAGCGCCGCCCGGGCATCAGCCGTCCGGTGAACTCGTCAACAATGATTACCTTGCCGCCCTGAACAATGTAATCCTTGTTACGCCGGTAGAGGAACTGCGCCCGCAGAGCCTGCTCCAAATAGCCCAGCACCCGCGCCTGCTCGGGGGCGATGTCTTCCGGGCGCTCTGGATCTCCCAGGGTCATATCCAGCAATTCCTCGACGTGCGCCGCGCCGACCTCGGTCAGAGTCACCTGACGGTCGCGCTCATTGATCTCGTAATCTTCCTCTTTTAAAGCTCGCACCACCTGAGCCATGCGCAGATACCATTCGGTTTCATCTGCCGCCGGTCCCGAAATGATCAGCGGGGTGCGGGCTTCATCGATGAGGATGTTGTCCACCTCATCGACAATGGCGTAATAATGGCCGCGCTGGACGCGCTCACTCAGGCGGTTGGTCAGGTTGTCGCGCAGATAATCAAAGCCGAACTCGCTGTTGGTCCCGTAGGTAATATCGGCCTGATAAGCCTCGAACCGGTCGACCATACGCAGCTTGTCCTGATCCTCGAAAGGTGAAGTCTTTTCGAGGTCAACCAGGAAGGCTTTCTTGCCGTTTTCCGTGCGGGCGGCCATTTGCAGCACCCCCACGCTTAACCCAAGCAGGTTGTAGATCGGCGTCATCCAGCGGGCGTCACGGCGGGCCAGGTAATCGTTGACTGTCACCAGATGAACGCCCCTGCCCAACAGCGCGTTCAGGTAGAGCGGCAGCGTCGCGACCAGGGTTTTGCCCTCGCCGGTGCGCATCTCGGCGATCTTACCCTGATGGAGGACCATTCCGCCAATCAGTTGAACAGTGAAATGGCGCAGGCCGATCGTGCGTTTGCTGGCTTCGCGCACCGCGGCAAATGCCTCGTTGAGAATGTCGTCAAGGGTTTCTCCGTCTGCCAGACGGCCGCGGAATTCGTCTGTTTTGGCACGAAGCTGCTGGTCGCTTAATTGCTCAAACTCGGGCTCGAGCCGATCGATTTCTCGCGCCAGCTCAGCCAGGCGCATCACTTCTTTCTTGTTCGGATCGCCGCCCAGGACGCGGACAAATTTTTGCAGCATATTCGTTCCCTTTCCGGGGAGGAATTATAGCATAACGACGCATGCCAGTATTTGATCCGTCATTTTCCTTGCATAAGCTCTAACGAAACAAATATGATTTTTACCCATAAGAAAATGATGATTTGAATCGAAAATGGTCCTCAATGAACACTAACATCATCGGTCGTGGTTGGTTGTCAAAAATAATATTGATTCGATTGACAATTATCCAGAAATTACTATCATTAGATGAGGTCAGAGCGCCAAGCAGGAAACTGGTCATTAGGCAGGAGGTTGCTAGGGAAGAAGGAACAACGATTCGTCTACCCACTGGTTTCGACGATGGAAAGCAATCCAAACAATAGAGAAAGGAACATTCCATGGCTACAACTAAACCTGCGGAATTGACAGCGGAACAAATATGGACTGTTCAACCGGGGGAAAAGCGATCAGTGGGGGTTATTCATATCGTAATACTTGCATTGCTGATTGGTATCGGCTTTGTCGTGGGAGCGTTTGGCAGCATCAGTTTCCCACTGGGGTTTGGAGTTAACTTTTTCTGGACTGGCATCGCAGTACAGCAGGTAGGCTCCATTTGGTTCGGATTCTGGGGCGTCATCGCCGGTTTCATCTTCCCATTCTTCTCGAACGGAATTGCTGGCACCCCATTCTATGTTTCCCTGGCCTACATTCCTGCCAACCTGGTGCAGGGGCTGCTTCCTGCCTGGGCGTTTCGATTCTTCAAAGCTGATCCCCGTCTGAAGAAAGGCCGCGATTACCTGATTCTCTTCCTGTCCATGATCGTCTCCAGCGCGTTCGGCGCCCTTTGGTCGCCGCTGGTTGTGTTAAAGGGCTTCGGCTTACTGACTGCCGAGTCGGTGCCGTTGTTCATCTGGGGGTGGTTCGCTGGAAACGTCTTAGCCGGGATTGTATTCAATTTCATTTTACTGAAAGCCCTCTCTCCAGTTGTCATCCGCACACGGGCATTCGTGAAGAGGTGGTGGGCGTAAACCGCCAGGCGCTTTGACCTTAGATTCAATCTTAGGGAGGGGGTCGCAATACCTCCTCCCAATCCTTTTTTTAAGGAGGACTTCCGCGTTGAATAAAACGATGCTGGGTTATGTCCCCAATGAATCTCCCATTTATGCTATCCACCCATTTGTAAAGTTATTCTTTCTACTGGTTGTCAGCCTATTTCCCATGTTCATCGCGTCGCCCATATGGAATGGGCTGATCATGGTCATCGTGCTTATTCTGATATGGCTGAGTAAGGTGGACATCAAAATATTGCGCATCTACTTGCCAGTAGCTATTTCTATGGGGTCCATTATCCTGATTTCCTATGTGCTTTTCAGCGGTCAACATCCAGAGTACCGACTCCTGGCGCAATTCTTTGGGATCAAAATCTATTTGGAACGTGTCCGCGATGCGATCGTCGTTTATTTCCGCATCCTGCCAATGATCGCCACAATGGTTTTTTTCCTTACGACCTCCCGTGAGCGCGATATTATTGTCGCTATGCGCAGTATCAAAATCCCCTTTTTAGTTACATATGTTTTTGCAATGGCATTACGCGCGGCGGGCATGGTATTGGAAGATTTCCAGATCGTCAGGCAGGCGGAGCAGGCCAGGGGGTTTGACACCACCGGAAAGCCAATTCCTTATAAAATCCGTAAGTACGTCATGTATATGATCCCCCTCTTTGCCCTCTCTTTGCGCAGATCAGAAGAATTTACCAATGCGTTGGTGGCTCGCGGTTACGCGTTTACGGGTAAAGCAAGCAAAGTAAAGCGGGCGGATTATATCCTTACCCATTATTCATTCAAAACACACGATATCGTGCTGACAATCATAATCGCCGCATTGTTTGTCGCGATCCTGATTCTCAGGTACGGTTTTGGATATTTCTCGTTTTAGCGGAATTTTTTTTATTGCTCGAAGCCAGAATCGCGATTTCATCAAGGAATACTAACATGGAAAACCCAATCATCGAGATCAAGAATTATTCCTGGCAATATCTCAATACTCCTGAACCAGCGCTCCGAGACATCCATTTGAAAATTGACGAGGGGACCTTTGTCGGTATTATTGGTCCGAATGGTTCCGGGAAGACAACCCTGGCTTACTCATTAAATGGCCTGATCCCAAGCCAATATAATGGAATTAAACAGGGCGAGGTTCTCGTGTTTGGCAAGGAAGTTGAGCAGTACGGGCGAGGAGAATTGCAAAGGGCGGTTGTTGTAGTATTTTCTGATCCGGAAGCGCAGTTCACTGCCATGACCGTAGAGGATGAATTGGTTTTTGGGATGGAGAATCTGGGTATGAGCATCCCGGAAATCCGTGAACGGTTGGAATGGGTGACAGACCTGGTAGATCTCAAACCATTATTGACCAAGCCGCCTTATGAAATATCAGGGGGACAAAAACAGAGGGTCGCCCTGGCAGCCGTACTGGCCATGACGCCAAAAGTCATGATCCTCGATGAACCGACTTCCATGCTTGATCCCGTCAGCCGCAAGCGCGTTTTTGACGTGTTGGAAAAATTAAAAAAGGAACAACGTAATACGATCATTGTGATTGAACACAGCCTGGAAAATCTCATTCCGCTCGCAGATCGGATGATTTTACTGTCTGATGGAGAATTAATCCTGGAAGATGAAACAATTCGTTTCTTCCAAAAGATTCCCCTCCTGCTGGAAAAAGGTGTGCATTTGCCAGGCGTTTTGGATTTCTTTTTTCAACTAACACAGGCTGGATATTACGACCAACTGATACCTCTCACTCTTGATGACGCTGAGAACCAGCTCAAAGGATTATTGAATTCGAAGAAACATAGTGGAGAACAGCCATGAGCGACCAAAAACCTTACATCGCAGTGGACAACCTCTGGTATCGCTACACAGACGGCACTCTGGCATTGTCAGAGATCAACCTAAACATTTATGAAAACGAATTCATCGCCTTTATCGGCCAAAACGGCTCTGGGAAGACAACATTATCAAAATGCCTCAACGGTCTTTTCAAACCGACTCAGGGCAATGTCATCGTCGATGATTTGAACTCCCGAAGCACCTCGATTGTGCAAATGGTACGCCGCGTTGGTTACGTCTTCCAAAATCCGGACCACCAGTTGTTTAACAGCAACTGCTGGGATGAGATTGCTTACGGGCCTCGCAACATCGAGCTTCCTGAGGATCAAGTCGCTGAGAGGGTAATCGAAGCGGCAAAAGTGGTTGGATTAGATGAAATGTATTTTACGGAGCACCCCTTCTTTTTATCTAAAGGGCTGCGCCAACGGGTTGCAATTGCTTCCATCCTGGCATTACGTCCAAAAGTTATTATCGTAGATGAGCCAACCACCGGTCAAGATGCTCGCCAGTCCCTGGAAATCATGGATTTTCTCAAGCGGCTCCATGTAGAGTTAGGCCATACGATTATCATCATCACTCATGACATGCCAATCGTGGCTAAGTATACCCGGCGTGTCGTTGTAATGGGGAATGGTCGCATTCTGGCTGATGCAGATACCAAAGAAGTGTTCCGAATGTCCGATGTGCTTGCGCAAACATATCTCGAGCCGCCTCAAATTACACAACTGGCGCAGCGTTGCTCGTACCTGGGCTTTTCTCCATCCACACTGACGGTTGAGGAGATGTTTACCCAATTTAAGAACCTGGTATCTGAATAAAAAAAGAATTTCTTAATTCCCCGGATGGGGTTTGAAAATATCTATTAGAATCAACCTGGCAGTTGATTACCCGGATGTTTTATTATTCGCCAAGGGAAGGGATACTTTGTGAAAAGCACTGTCGCTCGTTACTGGAAGTGGTTGCTGATCGGACTTATCGTCCTGGGGTTGCTTATTCAATTCGGTGGAATGACTGTGGTGGTGGTCAACCATGCGCTGATGCCGATTTGCGAGGTGCATGTATCCACCATGCCCGAAATGCAAAACTGGGGACCGAACCGAATCCGCAACCCTATCCCCTCGCCTCAATCGCGAGACGTTCACCTGCCGCTCTACATGAATATATTCAAGACCGGCGATGACCGCGTCTTCTATGTTTGGGCAGTCGATTGCGACGGTAAGCTGATCAATCAGTCATTCCACACCGGTAAGGGCTCGTTGTTCCTCTGGGAGGTCACCCGTCAATCGCCGTGATGATTGCATCTATTCGATAATACAAGGGGCAGTGGAGAGATTGAGACCGGCCATAGCCAGCAGCCCTGCGCCTCTAAGAATCTACCGATCTGCTAATGCTGATTTTCAAATAAAAAGACCCAAGGATTGTATGATCCTTGGGCCTTCTTAAAATAATCAGTGATCTAGATCTGGATCGGGTGCCCCTCAAGCCCGTGAGCGGCTTCCATCAGCACCTCGCTCAGCGTCGGGTGAGCGTGGACGTTGCGGGCGATCTCGGCGCTGGTCAGCTCCATCATCTGGGCCAGGGTCAGCTCGGGCAGCAGCTCGGATACGTCCGGGCCGATCATGTGCGCGCCGAGGATTTCGCCATATTTGGCGTCGGCGATGATTTTAACCCAGCCGGTGTAATCGCCCAGGCCAAGCGCTTTGCCGTTTGCCTGGAAGGGGAAGCGCCCGACCTTGATCTCATATCCGGCCTCTTTGGCCTGAGCCTCGGTGTAGCCAAACGAAGCCACCTGCGGCTGGCAGTAGGTCGCGCGCGGCATCATCCGGTAATCCAGCGTGATCGTCTCTACGCCGGCGATGTTCTCGGCGCAGATGATGCCCATCGCTGAAGCAACGTGAGCCAGCAGCAACTGGCCGGTGACGTCGCCAATCGCCCAGATTCCGGGCACGCTGGTTGCCATGCGCTCGTCGATCTTGACGAAACCGCGCTCGGTTAATTCTACCCCGGCGGTTTCCAGCCCCAGGTCAGCCGTGTTGGGCTTGAAGCCGATCGCCATCAGCGCCTGCTCGGCTTCGAGAACTCTCTCGCCGCTTTCGTCGGCGACGGTCACTTTCACCCCGCTTCCGGTCGCCTCGACCGCTTTGACCCTGTGCCCGGTCAACAGCTCGATCTCTCGCTTCTTAAATGCCTTGCTCAGCTCAGCGCTGACCTCCACATCTTCCAGCGGAAGGATGCGCGGCAGCATCTCAACTATGGTCACTTTCGTGCCGTAGGAATTCCAGACCGTGGCGAATTCTACCCCGATCGCCCCCGCGCCGATGATGATCACCGATTCAGGCCGTTTGGTCTGCAGAATGGCTTCTTTATAGGTTACCACCTTTTCTCCGTCGATGACCACGCCCGGGATGTTGGCCGGGTAGGAGCCGGTTGCCAGGATGATGTTCCTGGCCTGCAGTTCCTTGACCACCCCCTGGGCGTCGGTCACCTGGACTGTGTCCTTGCCGGTCAGCCTGGCCGTGCCCATGATCACATCGATGTTGTTCTTCTTCATCAGGAAGCCAACCCCCTGGGTCAGGCGCCTGGAGACCTTGCGGCTGCGCTCGACCGCGGCTGAATAATCCAGCTGCAGGTTCTCGAAGGAGATGCCGAACTCCTTACTGCGCTCGCGCAGCGTGTGAGCCAACTCGGCGTTCTTGAGCAGCGCCTTGGAAGGGATGCAGCCGATATTCAAGCAAACCCCGCCAAGGTACTCTTTCTCGACGACCGCTGTCTTGAGCCCGAGTTGGGAGGCGCGAATCGCCGCCACGTATCCGCCGGGACCGGCGCCAATGACAACCACATCGTAGTCGCTCATCCTATCTACTCCATGTAAAATCAAATCGGTGTACGCGGGCGCAGCCGCGCCCCTTTATTGTACCCTGAACCTCAGACGAAGATTGACGGGATTACCCGTCAGCCGGTTTCAATCCGGCCATTTCTCAAGCGCCGAGACGATCCTGGCGAGAAATCCATCCGCAGAGGCCCCGTCGAGGATGCGGTGGTCGAAAGTCAGAGAGAGATAGACCATCGGACGCACGGCGATCGCGTCGCCCTCGACCACCACCGGGCGCTTATGGATGATTCCGACGCCCAGGATGGCGCACTGCGGCTGGTTAATGATCGGGGTGGCGAAGAGCGAGCCTCCCGTGCCGTGATTGGTGATCGTAAACGTGCCGTTGCGGACATCATCCGGCGCCAGCCTGCGCGCCCTTGCCCTCTCGGCCAGATCGCTGATTGCCCGCGCCAGGCCGAACAGCGAGAGGTTGTCGGCGTCGCGGATGACTGGAACGATCAGGCCATCCTCGCCGAGTGAAACGGCAATGCCCAGGTTGATTTGTGGGTGGACGAGGATGCCTTCATTGCTCCAGGAAGAATTGACCAGGGGAAACGCCCGCAGGGCGCTGACCGCCGCCGCGGCGAAATAAGCGGTAAAGGTCAATTTCACCCCCTGGCGATTGAACTCGGCCTGGTTCCGCTCCCGGTGGGCGGCCACCCGCTTCAGGTCTGCCTCCATCACGGTGGTCACATGAGGGACGGCTTGCATGCTGGCAACCATTCGATCGGCGATGGCCTTGCGCATGGTATTCAGGGGGTGCAGCCCGGGCTTGAGCGGCGCTTCACCCGGTTTGGGTGAGGGTTTTGGCGCAGCCTGCGCCGGCGCGCCGAAGATCATCTCAGTCGGCCGGAAGAGATCTCCTTCGCCGGGCGTCTCCCAGGGAGCCAGTCCTTCGGCATGTTCAGGGACCGGTGCAGATTTCCCGCGTTTCTCGATGGATTGTAGGACGTCTTTTTTGGTGATTCTTCCACCTGCGCCGGTGCCTCTCACCTGAGATAGGTCCAAGTTGTATTCCCTGGCCAGTTTAGCCACCACTGGCGAGATGAAACCCAGGTCCCGATCCCGTATGGGCGCGTCCCTGGAACCGGCCCCTTCGACCGGCTCAAGAATCGGTTCAGCAGCCGCGCCTGCCGGGGCAGGCGCTTCTCCCCCGGGGACTGCCTCGCCAGGCTGGCCGATCCAGGCGATGACCGTGCCCGCCTGGACGGTCACCCCTTCGGGAACCAATATTTTCAATAAAGTCCCTTTGGCCGGGCTGGGGATTTCTGAATCGACTTTATCGGTGTTGATTTCTAGGAGCGCTTCGAATTCATCGACCTGCTCGCCTTCCTGCTTCAGCCAGCGGGTAACCGTCCCCTCCACTACCGACTCGCCCAGTTTCGGCATGATCACTTTGGTCGCCATCGTTTCCTCCTTCACCTAATAAGCCGCCAGATCGCGGATGGCAGCGGCGATCTTCTCCGGATCAGGCATGAACCAATCCTGCAGTGGGTGGCTGAAGGGCACAGCCGGCACGTCCGGGCCGCACAGGCGGCGCACCGGCGCGTCCAGGTCGCTGAAAGCTTCCTCGGCGATGATCGCGGCGATCTCCCCGCCGTAGCCGCCGGTCAGATTATCCTCGTGGACGATCAGGGCTTTACCGGTTTTCCGCACCGATGTGAGCATGGTTTGCTTATCGACCGGGTAGATTGTGCGCAGATCGACCACCTCAACCTCAATCCCTTCCTCGGCGACTTTATTCGCCGCCTGGAGGGCGTAATGGTGCATCATCCCGTAAGCGTACAGGCTCAGTTCTCTTCCCTCGCGGCTGATCCTCGCCGGACCGATTGGCACAGTGTACTCGCCCTCCGGCACCTCGCCGCGAATCAGGCGGTAACCTTTCTTCGGCTCCAGGTAGATCACTGGGTTTGGGTCGCGGACTGCCGACTTGAGCAAGCCCTTGGCGTCATAAGGGTTGGAAGGGATCACCACTTTCAAGCCGGGCACGTGGGCGAAGAAACTCTCGACGCTCTGCGAGTGGTACAGGCCGCCTCCGATCCCACCACCGTACGGCGCGCGGATCACCATGGGGACCGTCCACTCGCCGTTGGAGCGGTAGCACATCTTGGCTGCCTCGGAGACAATCTGGTTGAAAGCAGGGTAAATGAAATCGGCGAACTGAATTTCGCAGATCGGGCGCATTCCGTAAAGCGCCGCGCCAATGCCTACCCCGACGATCGAGAGCTCCGCCAGGGGGGAATCGATCACCCGCTCGGGTCCGTATTTGTCAAACAGACCCACTGTCGCGCGGAAGACCCCCCCGCGCACGCCAACATCCTCGCCGACGATGAACACCTGGTCGTCGCGGGCCAGTTCTTCATCCATCGCCTGACGGATGGCTTCGACAAGGGTAATCTCAGCCACGCTTCACCTCCTCGGCGTAAACTGGATACGCGCCTTCTTCGATTGACGGATAGGGCGCCTGCTCGGCGTACTGAACCGCCTCGTCAACGATCTGTTTGGCCCGCTCCTCTAAGTCCTTCGAGGTGTCGTCATCGAGCAGCTTTCTACCCTCCAATATCCTCCTGGCGATCAGAAGCGGATCATTTTTCTTGTGTTCCTCGACCTCTTCGCGGGTGCGGTAAGTACGGTCGTCATCATCCGAGGAGTGGGGTGTAATCCGGTACATGCGGGCTTCGATCAGCGAAGGGCCTTCCCCGGCGCGGGCCAGTCCGACCGCCTCGCTGACCGCCTGGTAGACGGCGAATACATCCGTGCCATCGACCGCAATCCCGCGCAGGCCAAGGCCGCAGGCCTTATCGGCTGCGCTCGGTACCGCC
Source organism: uncultured Anaerolinea sp. (assembly GCA_964564935.1). GTDB lineage: Bacteria > Chloroflexota > Anaerolineae > Anaerolineales > Anaerolineaceae > Bellilinea. Next base: position 58,735 of record CAZMCF010000014.1, read on the forward strand.
ATTTGCTTCTCCTGGGGGACTGAGATGGCATAACGGTTGTTTTCCACCAGAAAGATCACCGGCAGCCGGTGAATGGCGGTCCAGTTGACCGCCTCATACCACTCTCCCTGTGAAGTAGAGCCCTCGCCGACCGTGGTCAGCACCACTTTATCCTCCCTGCGCAGCTTGATTGCCAGACCGATCCCTGCTGCATGCGGGTTCTGGGTGGCGACCGGCGCTGAATGGCTGACCACATTCGCCGAGCGCAGGCTCCAATGGCCGGGCATCTGCCGCCCGCCGGAGTTGGGCTCCTCGCGCTTGCCCATCAGGCTGAGCATGAACTGCCGGGGGGTATAGCCCAGGCTGAGCATCAAAGCCAGGTCGCGGTAGTAAGGCGTGACCCAATCGTAACCCCGCCTCAACGCGAAAGCAGCCCCAACCTGGGCAGCTTCCTGACCGATTCCCGAGATATGAAATGCGATCTTGCCTTGACGGTGCAGCACCCAGGCGCGTTCATCCAGGCGGCGCGCAAGCAGCATCATCCAGTACATTTCCTGCTGGACTTCATTCGCCAAATCCATTTCCGACACCCTCCTCCGACACCTTCTTAACAACATTCGATTGGATACCAGTAAATTCAGGCGTCCTGCACAGTCCGCGCAGATCTGGACGCCAATAATTCAATCTGACGATCAGGGCGTTACCGGCAGCAAACCCATCGCCTCCAGCATCTCCCGGTTGGAGGAAAATTTGAATTCCTCCACGCCAAGAAATTGCGCCCTTTCCTGTTCGATCTTTTCCAGCACCGCCAGTGCTTCCTCGTCCACCACAGGGTGATCAAGGCTGTAGATGGCGGCTCTTATCTCATTCAAGATAGATAGATCAGCCGGCGGCAGCTCCCGCAAATATTGGAGAATTGCCCGGGCTCCGTTGGTTCCGTCCTTGCGGGCAACGCCGACCAATCCGCTGCTGGCATTACGCGACCAGCCGGCGACAAAGATGCCTTCGATTGGTAGGTTTCGCTCGCTGTCGTATGCTTCGTATGATTCTCCCTCGACAGGAAATCGTGGCGAAGGATTCTTATCATAGGCATCCCAGTGAACCGGCAACCCGAGGGTTTCATCCACCCGGTCGCCGATGGCGAAAATCACCGTATCCACGTCCAGGACGTGACGGGTGCCAAGTCCGCGGGCCTTCACCTCTCCATTCTTGAGAACCAGGGTGTTCTCTTCCACTTCGAGACCGCCTACCCGTCCCGTGCCGTCATCCAGGATGCGGGTAGGAGAGGCAAGAAAATGCATCTTGAGGACCGTCGGCGAACCGGTGGGAACGCCTTTAGGGACTGCGGAATGAATGAAATCCTTGGCCTGGTCAGGGTCCTGGCCTAATTCCTGCATGATGTGCGCCACCCGGTCCACCTCGCAATCGAATGCGGGCACGTCCAGATTTGCGATCACGGTTTCCAGCTCTTTCTTATCGAATTTGACCTCCGCCGGGCCGCGCCGCGCCACCGCAATGACCTCGTCGACGGTTTTAAGGGAGATCAGATAGCGGGCAATGTCCATCATCACATTGCCGACGCCGATGATGGCAACCCTGCGCCCAATTAAAAATGGCCGGCTGCTGAACGGAGGAAGCTTGTTGTAGTGATAGACCAGGTCTTTTGCGTGATAGACGCCAGTAAGGCCTTCGCCTTCCAGCCCGAGCCATTTGGTGCCCTGCGCCCCACTGGCGACCAGGATCGCCTGAAAGCCCATCTGAAGCAGGCGATTCAGGGTGAAATCTCCCTTCTCTCCTATGGTGATATTGCCGTAGTATTCGATGTTCGGCATCGCCAGGATTTGACGGAACTGGGAACGCAGCCCATTTTTCATCTTCAGCTTATCCGGATAAATCCCATACTCCGCTAATCCACCTGGCTTGATATCTCGATTGAACAGAATTACCCGGACGTTTTGGCTGGCAAGTTCTCGCGAGGCAAACAATCCCGCGGGTCCGGCACCGACGACGGCTACAAGGTGTGGGTCGGGAGCATTCATGACATTTCCTATGCACGTTTGTAGATTTACTCGGTTAATTATACCTATGATTTCGTCATTGGTTTTCAACAGATTATGCTATATTGATTTGCAGGTCAGTTTCGATTTTCCAGGCGCAAAAACCAATCCCTGGCAGGCTCTTCATATCTTTTAAGGACAAAGCAGCACGTTTTTTATAAGGTATTATCGAAAAGCGGTTGAGGATCGGAACCATGGCGGATGACGTTTTACAGGAGTATTTACCCAACGGTCTTCGAGTTAATTTAAAAGAAATCCACACAGCGCCAATCATCAGCCACTGGATCTGGTATCGCGTTGGCTCACGCTACGAAAATGCAGGTCAGAGCGGAATCTCGCATTGGGTCGAGCATATGCAGTTTAAAGGCACCCCGCGCTTTCCGGCGGGCACGCTGGATAAAGCCATCTCGCGTACCGGCGGCGTCTGGAATGCGTTCACCTACCTGGATTGGACGACATATTACGAAACGCTGCCCGCCGGACAGATCGATCTAGCCTTCCAGATCGAATCCGACCGCATGCGCAACAGCCTGTTCGACCCCATTGAGGTCGAATCGGAACGCACTGTAATCCTTGCTGAGCTCGAGGGAAATCTGAACGAGCCAACCTATCGTCTGGGCGAAGCAGTCCAGAAGGCAGCCTTTGACCGCCACCCCTACCGGAATGAGATCATCGGATCCGCTCAGGATTTGACTCAAATTCAGCGGGACGACCTTTACCAACATTACCGCCGCTACTACACTCCCGCCAACGCAATCGTCACCCTGGCCGGCGACTTTTCCGCTGCAGACATGCTCGAGCGGTTGACCAGGTGGTATTCAGAAATCCAGGGTGACCCGCCGCCCGCCGTCGCTACCTCGCCCGAAGAACCGCTCAGCGAAGAACGCCGGGTGACGGTCGAGGGTCCTGGCAAGGCGACCTATATGCAAATTGCTTACCGCGCCCCGGCCGCCTCGCATCCGGACTTTTTCTCCTTTTCAGTGCTGGATTCGCTGCTGTGCGGGCCGACAAGCCTGAATATGTTCGGCGGCGGCGGCATATCCAACAAAACCAGCCGGCTCTACCGCGCGCTGGTCGAGAAGGAACTGGCGGTCAGCATGCGCGGCGGACTGCAGGCCACCGTGGATCCGTTCCTGTTCGAAATCATCCTGACCGTCCGCCCGGAACACACGCCCGATGAAGTCCTTGCGGCCATTGACGGACAGATCAGCCGCCTGCAGGACAGCCTGGTAGGCGAAGAAGAAATAGCCCGGGCAGTCAAGCAGGCTCGCGCGTTGTTCGCCTATGGGAGCGAGAACATCACCAACCAGGCTTTCTGGCTGGGGTATGCAGAGATGTTCTCACGCTATGATTGGTTCACCGGGTATGTAGAAAGCCTCTCGCATGTGACGCCAGAGGATATCCAGCGCATCGCCCGTGATTATTTAGATCCCTCGCGGCGAGTGGTTGGCATCTATCTGCCAGGCGGCGAGGAGGGGCAAGCGTGAGAAAGGTTGTGCTCGATTCGGTCAATTTGTTTTCACTGCCCGGCGCCGATGACATCTACCGCGCCCGGCTGGAAAACGGCATCCTGCTCCTCGTGCGCCGAAACGAGAGCAGCCCTTCGGTGGTTTTTTCGGGATACCTGCCCGGCGGCAGCATGTTCGATCCGCAGGAGAAGCTGGGCCTGGCTCACTTGACTGCGGCCATGTTGATGCGCGGGACCGAAAAAAGGAGTTTCCAGGCGATATTCGATGATCTGGAAACGGCTGGAGCCAGCCTGGGTTTTGGCGCCAGCGTCCACAATGTCAACTTCAGCGGACGCAGCCTGACTGAGGACTTACCTTTGATGATTGACCTGCTCCAGGAGTGCCTGCGCACTCCGATCTTCCCGACAGACCAGTTTGAAAGGCTGCGAGCCCAAATGCTGACCAGCCTGGCCATTCGCGCCCAGGACACAGCCGAGATGGCAAACCTCAAGTTCGATGAAATCCTCTTTAGCGGCCATCCCTACGGCCGACCCGAGGATGGTTTCCCCGAAACGATCAGCGCTATTACCCGCGAGGATGTTCTAGCCTTTCACAGCCGCCAGTATGGGCCTGACGGGATGGTCATCGTCGTGGTCGGCGCGGTCGAACCCGGGCGCGTGCATGAACTGCTGCAGCGCTCTCTGGGAACCTTGCGCAACCCAGAGCAGCCGCCAACGCCGGAGATGCCCGATGTTCAACCGAGGCTGGAAAGGTACCGCCTCCATATCACGCTCCCTGGCAAGACCCAGGTGGATATGCTCATGGGCGTTCACGGCCCGCGTCGAAACGATCCGGATTACCTGGCGGCGTCGCTGGGAAATAGCATCCTCGGACAGTTCGGCATGATGGGGCGGATCGGCGGAGCAGTCAGGGAGAAAGCTGGTCTGGCATACTACGCCTCGACCAGCCTGAACGGCTGGATCAGCGCTGGCTCTTGGGAGATTGCCGCGGGGGTCAATCCGGCCAACATTGATAAAGCAATCGAGATCATCCTGGCGGAAGTCAGGCGTTTCATTACCGAGCCGGTCAGCCTGGAGGAACTGCGCGACAGCCAGATGAATTTCATCGGCCGTCTCCCCCTCTCGCTCGAATCGAATTCGGGGGTCGCCATCGGATTATTGAATATCGAGCGCTTCGACCTTGGCCTGGACTATTTCCGCCAGCTTCCGGGAAAGATCAGCGCGATCACCGCCGAGCAGGTGCTGGAAACCGCCAGACGCTATCTCGACCCCGAACGATTTCTGATCGTTTCCTGCGGACCTGAGATTAAAATAGAGCCATGATCCTTGCCACCGGCGTCGATCTGATCGAGATCAACCGCTTCTCTGCCATTAACCCGGCCATTTTGCGGCGATTTCTCGCCCGGGTTTATACCCCGGCTGAGCTGGCCGAGGCTGGAGACAGCCACCCCTCCCTGGCAGGCCTCTTTGCCGCCAAGGAAGCGGTCGCCAAGGCGTTGGGTACCGGCATCGGACCAGTTTCCTGGCAAGAAATCGAAATCCTCGCCGGCTCTGAAGGAGAGCCCGTCCTCCACCTGCATGGAAATGCTGATAAAATTGCCAGAAAGAAGGGGCTCGTCCACTGGTCGATCAGCATCAGCCATTCGAAAACTTACGCGGTTGCTCTGGCGGTTGCCATCGGCAGCAATCTGGAATCACTATAGATTTTGGCGTGCGGGCTCTGGCGAGATTTCGCTCATGAACATGTTAGCGGTCAGCGATGTGGAGCTGGGCTTTATTTACAACGCCCATTTTGCGCAGCGGTTTAAGAATATCGATTTAATGATTAGCTGCGGTGATTTGCCGTATTACTATCTGGAATTCATGGTCAGCATGATCGATAAGCCGCTCTACTATGTGCGCGGTAATCACGTCGCCCAGGTGGAGAGGACTATCGCGGGCGAAAGGAGGTCTCCCTGGGGAGCAATCGACCTGCATCGCAAGGTTCTGCGCACGGCGCAAGGCTTGCTGATCGGCGGGATTCAGGGCAGCCTGTGGTATAACGATGGTCCCTGCCAGTACACTCAGGCGGAAATGTGGAGCATGATCCTCGCCATGGTTCCAGGGTTGATGGTCAATCGCATCCGCTACGGGCGGTACCTGGATATTTTTGTCTCCCATGCTCCGCCTTGGAAGATTCACGACATGGACGATCTGCCCCACCGCGGGATTAAAGCCTTCCGCTGGCTGCTGCAAGTTTTCAGGCCGCGCCTTCACCTGCACGGACACATCCACGTCTACCGGCCGGATGTGGTCACCACTACTCGATTTCGCGATACACTGGTCATGAATTGTTACGGATACCGGGAATTCAGCCTTACGGATCAATTTGAACTGGAATCCCCGCCTGATTCTTATCAGCGCTTCTTCGTAGGAAAAGAGTCCGATGTCAAACGAATTGGATAACCGATCCCATTTAATCAGACGCATCGCCGGAGAGGACTTCGAACAGGCTTTCCGCAAGGGTTTCTGGCGCTCGGTGATGGGCTGGTTCCGCCAATCCAATAACCAGTTGCTCCCATTCGATGAGGTCCGCAAAGTGCTGCCCATCCACGGGCAGTATGACGTCGGCGTTCAGCAGATCCCTCTGGATAAGATCATTGGCAGCGTCGGACGCTACAACGACTTCGATAAAGCCTTTTTACCCAAACAGCGCCACACTCGCGGCCGGTGGATCAACATTGATATGGCCAACCTGCAGGACATCATCCTGCCGCCCATCGAAGTCTATAAGGTCGGCGAGGTCTATTTCGTCAAGGACGGCAACCACCGCGTATCGGTTGCCCGTGAAAAGGGGCAGGCGTTCATCGACGCCAATGTAATCGAGATCGTCACCGACGTTCCAATCGATGCAGACACCAACATCGACGAATTGATCCGCCGCCAGGAAAAAGCCTACTTTTATAAAGTGACCGGGATCAGAGACGTCCGTCCCGATGCGGAGATCGAGCTATCCCTGCCGGGCGCTTACGATAAGCTGCTCGAGCACATTAGCGTGCACCGCTGGTTTTTGGGCGAGCGCATGCAGCGCGAGGTCAGTTACGCCGAGGCGGTCGCCGGCTGGTATGACGAGGTCTACCTGCCTCTGGTCAAGATCATCCGGGAAACCGGCATTCTCAAGGAGTTCCCCGGCCGGACATCCTCCGACCTGTACCTGTGGATCATCGAGCATCTCTGGTACCTGCGGGAAGAAATCAAATCCGAGGTCAGCCTGGAAGATGCCGCCTCGCACTTCAAGGAAGAATTCTCGCAAAAACCGCTGCGGAAATTATGGCAGCTGCTGCGTAAGGTTGGTCAGGTGATGGCTTCGGGCCTGGAGGATGCCTCCGACCTCGAGCTGGGGATCATGCCCGAGGACATGCTGATCGACGACGAGATTCAGGATCTCGACCGGAGCTCGCGCAAGCCGGAAGACAGCCAGCCCGAAGAGTAGCCGTAGGGACGTCAGACCAGCGAGGCGGCTTCGTGCTTACCGATCCAGAGGTGATTGGGCAGAACCAGGTGGGTGGTGCGCACCTCGATGCCGTTGCGCGCCGGCAGCCCTTCACTGACCATGCTCGGGTGGACAAAGCACAGGTCGGGTTTGGTGCCGTATTTCTTGCGGTAATAATCTGCAGCGCGTGCGATCTTCGCCTGTAAATCGACCTTTGGATCGTTATCGAACCACAGCATGCCTGTTTTCATCACAGCCTCCTGGCTTATGGAATTAATGCGGGAAGATTGAAGACCAACCAGTTGCGGTTGAGCCGTACGGCAAATTGAGAACCCGGGAGCAGGTCGGCGGGGTTTATGTCGTTGGAAAGGACCAGGTCGCGCCCGTAATCCGGCCTGGCGATGGCTCCGATCAGCCGTGTGCGGAAACGGTTGACCCAATGCAACTGCTGCATGGCCGATTCGCTGTCGAGGGCCGCCAACGGCCAGACCCGCGCCGCCGGGCCTTCTTTGAGCAGCCATTCAAAGTTCATGCGGATGCCGAAATCCATGTAGGGGACGGTGTCCATCCCATCCAGTAGGAAGAGGATCGAGCGGTCGATAGGCTCCCCGTTCTGGCGGGCTTCGACCAGATCGCACAACTCGAGGATGGTTGCCGCGGCGGCGCGCTCGTAATTGCTGTAAAGGCAGCGGAAGTAATCCCGGCGGGCCTGCTGCAGCGCCTGCCACTGCTCCGGCTTGCCGCTCAGCACGGCGAACTGGACCTGAGCGGCGCGGTTGCGCAGGATCAGGGACTGGACGATGGTCTGCAGCAGGCGGGTCTTGCCGCTGAATTTATCGCCTAGAACCAGAATTGGGCCGGGGCGCGGGTCGCGCAGGTCGAAGAGCAGCGGCAGGCCGTCCTCGCCCAGGCCGAGCACGGCGGTCTCGGCAGGCAGGTCGCTGATGCGCGCGTGGATCTGGCGCAGGCTGAAGGCGGCTCCAGCCAGCTCATCGGGACGGACCGCCATAGTCAACCGCGCCGTGGGGGCATCAGCGACCCGAAATTCGGTTTTCTTGGTATCCACAATCGGCAGGGCGATCATTGTGCACCTTCTTTTGATGACAGAAATTATGTTCTATCTTGCGACTATTATAGAACATATTTTCGTGTTTTGTCAAGAGGGAATATTGGCGCTGTACTGTCACTTCAAGCGAAGCGAGAAATCGGTGCTCCTTTGTCCTTTCGAGCGAAGCGAGAAATCTTTGTGCCGGCGTGAAGATTTCTCCTCGCGCCCCTGCCCCCACAAAGTGGGGGGCACCCGCACAGCGGGTGGCGCTCGTCGAAATGACAATTAGGAGTTGGGATCCGACTGGACACCTGGATCGTGCGGCCGTTTTGCCATCCCTATCCACAACTTAACTAACGCTGAAGTTCCTCTGTCCTTTCGAACGAAGAGAGAAATCGGTGCTCCTCTGTCCTTTCGAGCGAAACGAGAAATCTTTGTACCGGCGTGAAGATTTCTCCTCGCGCCCCTGCCCCCACAAAGTGGGGGGCACCCGCACAGCGGGTGGCGCTCGTCGAAATGACAATTAGCTGTTGGGATCCGACCGGACACCTGCAGCGTGCGGCCGTTTTGCCATCCCTATCCTCAACTTAACTAACGCTGACGTTCCTCTGTCCTTTCGAGCGAAGCGAGAAATCCTTCTGCCGGCGTGAAGATTTCTCCTCGCGCCCCTGCCCCCACAAAGTGGGGGGCACCC